>NZ_CP042819.1:0-742500 GCF_008065155.1 Octadecabacter sp. SW4
ATGAAAGACGCGATTTGGTCGGACGTAAAAGAGACGCTGCAAGGGACATTGGGAGCTAACAATTTCAAGAACTGGATCGAACCGCTGGATCTTCATGATCTGTCCGGTGGGATCGCAACCTTCCATGTGCCCACCAACTTCTTTGGAAACTATGTTTCGCAGAATTTCGGTGATCAAATCCTCTATCAGATACAGCGTGGGCACGATGCAATCGGACGCCTGAAATTTGTCGTCAACAAGTCAGCCGAGCGCGCCGCGCCCAAGGCCCATGCCGCCCCGGCCAAACATGCCAAAAGCGCCAATATCGACGCCCGCTTTACCTTTGACAGCTTCGTTGTCGGCAAGCCAAACGAACTGGCCCATGCCGCCGCCCGCAAGGTCGCCGAAGGTGGGCCCGTGTCGTTCAACCCGCTGTTCCTTTACGGCGGTGTCGGTCTTGGCAAGACGCACCTGATGCACGCCATCGCCCACGAGTTGCAGCGCGCCAAGCCCGAACTGAACGTGCTGTATTTGTCGGCAGAGCAGTTCATGTATCGGTTCATTTCCGCCCTGCGCGAACGCAAGATGATCGACTTCAAGCAGATGTTCCGCGCCGTTGACGTGCTGATGGTCGATGATGTGCAATTCATCGCAGGCAAGGAATCTACTCAAGAAGAATTTTTCCACACTTTCAATGCCTTGGTTGATCAGAACAAGCAAATCATCATTTCGGCCGACCGCGCGCCCGGTGAAATCAAGGACCTCGAGGATCGGATCAAATCGCGCATGCAATGTGGCCTGGTGGTTGATCTGCACCCCACCGATTACGAACTGCGCCTGGGCATTCTGCAAAACAAGGAACAGGCCTTTGCGTTGCAATACCCCGATGTGGTGCTGACAGACGGCGTGCTTGAATTCATGGCGCATCGGATCGCCATGAACGTGCGGATCCTCGAAGGGGCGCTGACCCGTCTTTATGCTTTCGCGTCACTTGTGGGGCGTGAGATCACGCTTGATCTGGCGCAGGACTGTCTGGCCGATATTCTGCGCGCCTCTGATCGCAAGATCACCGTCGAGGAAATTCAGCGCAAGGTCGCGGATTACTACAACATTCGCCTGTCGGATCTGGTTGGCTCCAAGCGCCTGCGCGCCTTTGCGCGCCCGCGCCAGATTGCGATGTATCTTAGCAAGCGCATGACCTCGCGCTCCTTGCCCGATATCGGTCGTCGTTTCGGCGGTAAGGATCACACAACAGTCATGCATGGTGTCAAACGCATCGAAGAGCTGCAAATGACAGACAGCCAGATCGCCGATGACATCGAAATGCTGCGCCGCGCCCTCGAAGCATAAGCGGCGCTTGACGCGGCGCGCGCAGTAACGGACAGTCCAGAAAATAGAATTGGCTTGAGTTGGAGGGGGAAACAGGTAGTTTTCCCCTCCGGCATCTGTCAGCCCGGAAGAAATGCGGAGCAAGGGATATGAAACTTAGCATCGAGCGCGGCGCGCTTCTCAAGGCCGTTGCACAGGCCCAATCGGTCGTCGAACGCCGCAACACCATCCCGATCCTCGCCAATGTCTTGATCGAGGCCGAGGGCGACACCGTGCAGTTCCGCGCCACCGATCTGGATATCGAAGTTGTCGACAAGGCTCCGGCCAAGGTTGAACGCGCCGGCGCCACCACCGTCAGTGCCGTGACCTTGAACGAAATCGTGCGCAAGCTGCCAGATGGCGCGCTTGTGACACTGTCCGAGGATGGCGCGTCGGGCCGGTTGGCAATCGAAGCGGGGCGGTCAAACTTCAGCCTCGCCACCCTGCCCAAAGAAGACTTCCCCGTGATGGCCTCGTCGGACTACGCGACGAACTTTTCCTGTCCCGCGCCCGTGCTGCGCCGCCTGTTCGACAAGTCGAAATTCGCGATCAGCACCGAAGAGACCCGTTATTACCTGAATGGCGTTTACATGCATGTCTCGGATGCGGACGGCGGCAAGGTGCTGCGCTGCGTGGCGACAGACGGCCACCGCCTTGCCCGCATCGATGCCGACCTGCCCGAAGGGGCCGATGGTATGGCAGGTGTGATCGTGCCGCGCAAAACGGTGGGCGAATTGCGCAAGCTGCTGGACGACGACGATATGAAAATCGCCGTGTCCGTGTCAGAAACCAAGGTGCGCTTTGCCACTCCCGACATCACCCTGACCTCCAAGGTGATCGACGGTACGTTCCCCGATTACACCCGCGTGATCCCGCAGGGGAACACACGCAAGATGGAAGTGGACGCGGCCGAATTCGCCAGGGCCGTTGACCGCGTCGCAACCGTGTCATCCGAACGCTCGCGCGCTGTAAAACTGTCGCTTGATGAAGACAGGCTGGTGCTGTCCGTCAACGCGCCTGACAGCGGTGCCGCCGAAGAAGAGCTCGCGGTGGCCTATGGTGACGAACGTCTGGAAATCGGTTTCAACGCCAAGTATCTGCTGGAAATCGCCAGCCAGGTAGATCGCGAAAACGCCGTGTTCATGTTCAACTCCTCGGGCGATCCGACCCTGATGCGCGAAGGCAATGACACCAGCGCCGTCTATGTGGTCATGCCGATGCGTGTTTAAGGGGCCAGTTTCTTTTCAACAAACTGTGCAAAACTCGTATCAAGAGTTTTGGCCCGCAAAACGAAAAGGGGCACGGTGAAATGAGCCTCTTTTTGTCGGACCTTACCCTATCGCATTTCCGTTCGCACAAGCGCGCGCAGATGTCGGCTGATGGTCGCCCTGTGGCGATTTACGGCGCAAATGGCGCGGGTAAAACCAATATCCTCGAGGCGATTTCCATGTTGTCTCCGGGGCGCGGTCTGCGCCGCGCAGGCGTCGATGATATCGCCCGTCGCCCCGAAGCCCTGGGATGGAAAGTCAGAGGCGTTTTGCATACCCTGCATCACACCCACGAGATTGAAACCAGCGCCGAGGCCGGGGCAAGCCGCACTGTTCGCATCGACGATAAAACCGCCGCGCAGGTCGCGCTGGGCCGCATCGGCCGCATCCTGTGGCTGATCCCCGCGATGGATCGCCTATGGATCGAAGGGGCCGAAGGGCGGCGTCGTTTCCTTGATCGCGCCACGCTGAGTTTCGAGCCGCGGCACGCCGAAACCGTCCTTGCCTATGAAAAGGCCATGCGCGAACGTAACCGGTTGCTGAAAGACATGGTGCGCGATGCCCATTGGTATGCCGCGCTGGAAACCCAAATGGCCGAGGCGGGCGCGCAAATCCATGTCAACCGCTTGAACGCACTGACGGCCCTGACCGCCGCGCAAGAGGCGGCGCAAACCGTCTTTCCCACCGCCACGCTTGCGCTGACGCACCCCGAACCGGTCTGCGATGCGCCTGGGGACGCCGAGGCCCTGCGCGTCACCTTTGCCGAAGGGCGGTTGCGTGATTTGGCCGCCGGGCGCACCCTGTCCGGTCCACACCGCGCCGACCTGGACGCGACATTCGCTGCTAAAGGCGTGGCGGCCAAGGACTGTTCGACCGGTGAACAAAAGGCGCTGCTGATCTCGCTGATCCTTGCCAACGCCCGCGCCTTGGCGCGCGATTTTGGCGCACCGCCAATCCTTTTGCTCGACGAGGTTGCGGCCCATCTAGATGCGACCCGCCGCGCCGCGCTTTACGATGAAATCACCGCGCTGGGGGCACAGGCCTGGATGACGGGCACCGGCCCCGAGCTGTTTGCCGAACTGGGCCACTGCGCGCAATATATCGAAGTCACCGAAACCGATGGCAGCTCTGCCGTTCATGAAAGGCCCGCTCCATGACCCCACAACGCGTCACTTTGATCACCCTTGGCGTTGCCGATCTGGCCCGCTCCAAATCATTCTACGATGCGCTTGGCTGGCAGGCGACCGAAAGCACCGAGGGTGTGATTTTCTATCAAATCAACGGCTTGGTGCTTGGGCTGTTTGGCCTTGGCCCGCTCGCACATGATCAAGGACGCCCCGACGCGACCCTTGGCACCGGTGCGATGTCCCTTGCGCAGAACTTCACCACTGAAGCCGAGGTTGACGCCGCTTACGCCGCCGCGCTTGCCGTGGGTGCGACCCCGTTGAAAGCACCGGAAAAGGTATTCTGGGGCGGTTATTCCGGTTACTACGCCGACCCGGACGGCCACGTTTGGGAGGTCGCGATGAACCCGTTTTGGCCCTTGAACAAAGACGGCAGCCTGACGTTGCCAACGAATGATGCTGATTGAGCGGATCGAAGAAACGCGCCTGACAGCGCAGGACGAGGCGCAGATCGCAGGCCTTATGGCGCGTGCCTTTGACACCGATTTTGGTGGCCGCAGCTATTACCAGCAACGCCACCATGTCCGGCTGGTAACACGCGAAAACGGCAAAATCACCGGCCACATGGCGCTTGATTTTCGTGATATCCGCATCGGGGACACCCTGATGCCCGTCGCGGGTCTGGCCGAGGTCGCAACCCACCCTGATCTGCGCGGCAGAGGGATCGCCAGCCACCTGCTTTCGGCAGCGATCCACGAGGCCCGCGCCATGCGCGCGCAGTTCTTCCTGCTGTTTGGTGACCGCCCGATTTATGCAGGGCGCGGGTTTGTGGCGCAGCCAAATTCGGTCACCTTTACCGCGCTTATCGGCGCGCGCACCGGCGCAGTTCAGACCGTCGCCGCCAGCAATTTGATGGTCATGCAACTGGGCGATTCCGCTTGGGATTCCAGCCTTCCGGTTGATCTTCTGGGTCACAAATTCTGACGCAGCGGCGAGGCCCCGCAAATACGCAAAATATAGCGCGATTGCGTGACATCCCCCCCTAAACCTCGTATAAAAACGGACAAAATACGCAGGAAAGATTGCATGTCCGAGAACGAGCAGAAAAAAGAAGAATACGGCGCAGATTCCATCAAGGTTCTCAAGGGCCTAGAGGCCGTGCGCAAGCGTCCGGGCATGTATATCGGTGACACCGATGATGGCTCGGGTTTGCACCACATGGTTTATGAAGTCGTGGACAACGGCATTGACGAGGCTTTGGCCGGTCATGCCGACGCCGTGAACGTCAAAATCCACGATGACGGCTCCGTTTCTGTCAGCGATAACGGGCGCGGCATTCCCGTCGGCATCCACGAGGAAGAAGGCGTGTCGGCGGCCGAAGTCATCATGACCCAACTGCATGCTGGCGGTAAATTCGACAGCAATTCCTACAAGGTGTCCGGCGGCCTGCACGGCGTCGGCGTATCGGTGGTGAACGCGCTGTCGGACTATCTTGAACTGCGCATCTGGCGTGACGGAAAAGAACACGTCGCGCGTTTTGAGGGTGGCTTTACCACCGAACACCTGACGGTCGTGGGTGACTGCGGTGATCAGACAGGAACCGAGGTGCGTTTCCTCGCCAGCTTGGATACATTTTCCAACCGCGACTATGATTTCAACACGCTGGAAAAGCGCCTGCGCGAACTGGCATTTCTGAACTCTGGCGTGCGCATCATCCTGACCGATGAACGCCCCGCCGAACACCTGCGCACCGAACTATTCTACGAGGGCGGGGTCAAGGAATTCGTCAAATATCTGGATCGCTCCAAGTCCAGCATTCTGCCCGAGCCGATTTTCATTACCGGCGAGCGTGACGACATCGGCATCGAAGTCGCGATGTGGTGGAACGACAGCTACAACGAAATGGTGCTGCCCTTTACCAACAACATCCCACAGCGCGATGGCGGCACCCATATGGCGGGTTTCCGCGGCGCGCTGACCCGCACCATCAACAACTACGCCCAATCCAGCGGTATCGCCAAAAAGGAAAAAGTCAGCTTTACCGGCGATGATGCGCGCGAAGGTTTGACCTGTGTCTTGTCCGTCAAAGTGCCCGACCCCAAGTTTTCCAGCCAGACCAAGGATAAACTTGTCTCCTCCGAGGTGCGGCCCGCGGTTGAAAACCTTGTCGGTGAAAAACTGGCCGAATGGTTCGAGGAAAATCCCGCGATTGCCAAGATCGTTGTGGGCAAAATCGTCGAAGCCGCACAGGCCCGCGAAGCCGCCCGCAAGGCGCGCGAACTGACGCGGCGCAAAACGGCGATGGATGTGAACTTTCTTGCAGGCAAGCTCAAGGATTGCTCGGAAAAAGACCCGGCCAAGACCGAAGTCTTTTTGGTCGAGGGTGACAGCGCCGGCGGCTCTGCCCAAACGGGCCGTGACCGTGGCACGCAGGCCATTCTACCCCTCAAGGGCAAGATCCTGAACGTTGAACGCGCCCGGTTCGACCGGATGCTGAACTCTCAGGAAATCGGCAACCTCGTGATGGCGCTGGGCACCGGCATCGGCCGCGATGAATTTGATATCAGCAAACTGCGCTACCACAAGATCGTCATCATGACCGACGCCGACGTTGACGGCGCGCACATCCGCACGTTGCTACTGACGTTCTTCTTCCGTCAAATGCCGGAACTGATCGAAGGTGGATACCTCTACATTGCCCAGCCGCCGCTTTACAAAGTGTCGCGCGGCAAGTCCGAGGTCTACCTCAAGGATCAGGCCGAAATGGACGATTACCTGATCCAGCAAGGCACCGAAGGGGCGCTCCTGAAACTGGGCAGCGGCGCGGATATGTCCGGCCAGGACCTTGTGCGCGTCGTCGAAGAGGCGCGGCAGTTGAAACGTGTGCTTGATGCCTTTCCAACCCATTATCCACGGCACATTCTGGAACAGGCCGCCATCGCCGGCGCCTTTGTGCCCGGAGCGGTAGACAGCGATTTGCAGGGGGTCGCCGACAAGGTCGCCGCGCGTCTGGATGCCATCGCGCTGGAATACGAGAAGGGCTGGCAGGGCCGCATCACCCAGGACAAGGGCATTCGCCTTGCCCGCATCCTGCGCGGCGTCGAAGAAGTGCGCACCCTTGATGGCCCCGTGCTGCGCGGCGGTGAGGCACGCAAGACCGGGCAGTTCACCAAGAACCTGCAAGAGGTCTACGACAAACCCGCGCAACTGCACCGCAAGGACCGCCATCAGATGATCCACGGCCCGCTTGATCTGCTGGCCGCGATTCTGGAAGAGGGCGAGCGCGGCTTGACCCTGCAACGCTACAAGGGGCTGGGTGAAATGAACCCCGATCAGCTGTGGGAAACCACGCTTGACCCTGACGCGCGCACACTGCTGCAAGTCAAGATCGACGACGTCGCCGAGGCCGATGACCTGTTCACCAAGCTGATGGGCGATGTCGTGGAACCACGGCGCGAATTTATCCAGCAAAACGCGCTATCTGTCGAAAACCTCGACTTCTAAGTGCCAGATCATATGATTGGGAAGCCGCAATCACGGCTGTGACGGAATCCCGGTCAGCCTTTCCGCGCGCTGACCACGCCTGCGCAAGGAGGCACCCATGACAACAACCACTGGCGGCTGCCGTTGCGGCAAGGTGCGGTTTATCGCCCGTGGCCAACCGCTGCGCGTCGGGATCTGTCACTGTCTTGATTGCCGCAAACATCACGGTGCGCCGTTCTATGCGGCGGCTGTCTTTGAAGCGGCCAAGGTCACGATCACCGGCACCCCAAAGGATCATTCAGGCCGCTTTTTCTGCGCGTCATGTGGTGCGTCCGTCTTTGCCCGCAGCGGGGACGACATTGAACTGCATTTGGGAGCAATGGACGCGCCAAACCAATTTACCCCGACTTACGAATGCTGGACAATTCATCGCGAAACATGGCTGCCACCGTTTGATGGCATGACGCCATACGACCGCGACCGCCGCTAGGCAGGCCCGATATGGCGTTCGCCCCGCGCTGCGGCAAGCGTCATTTGCTTTTGCCGCTCGCGGAAGGCTGCCTTGCGTTCGCTACTGGTTTCTTGCGCGCACTGATGGCAGGACACGCCCTGTTCAAATTCGGGGCGGTCACGGTCCTCGGGCAGCAGGGGGCGGCGACAGGCATGGCACAGGATATGCGGCCCTTCGGTCAGCCCGTGATCAACCGACACGCGCCCGTCAAATACAAAACACGAGCCTTCCCAAAGGCTCTCGTCTTGCGGCACGTCCTCAAGGTATTTCAGGATGCCCCCTTTGAGGTGAAACACATCCTCGACCCCTTGGCCGATCAGGTAATTCGTTGATTTCTCGCAGCGAATCCCGCCAGTGCAGAACATCGCGATCCGCTTGTTGTGGAACCGATGCTTGTTTTCCTCCCACCATGCGGGAAAGTCGCGAAAAGTATCGGTCTGCGGGTCAATGGCCCCCTTGAAGGTGCCGATCCCGACCTCGTAGTCGTTGCGCGTATCAATCACAGCCACATCCGGGGCGCTGATCAGATCGTTCCAATCGGCGGGGTCGACATAGGCGCCAACGCTTGCGCGCGGGTCTACATCTGGCTGGCCCATTGTGACGATCTCCTTTTTCAAACGCACTTTCATGCGGATGAAGGGCGCGTCGATGGCAGTGCTTTCCTTATGCACCAGATCGCCGCAGCCGGGCAGGGCGCGGATATGCGCCAACACGGCGTCAATCCCTGCGCGGCTGCCCGCAATCGTGCCATTGATCCCCTCGCGCGCCAACAACAGCGTGCCATTGACGCCCTGCGCCTTGCACAGGTCCTGCAACGGCCCTTGCAACGCGGCGGGGTTATCAAACCGGGTAAAGTGGTATAGCGCGGCGACTGTAAACATGCGCGCGTTTTGATCCTGTCAGGCGGGTGGGTCAAGACCCACCTTACGTTGCCCACGCATTTGGGTAAGGTGGGTTTCAACCCACACCACCGGAGACCCCAATGACTCACGCCCTTCTTGTTATCGACGTCCAGAACGATTTTTGCCCCGGTGGTGCACTTGCCGTGCCCGAAGGCGATGCGATCGTGGCGGGCATCAACGCGCTGATGGATGATTTCGGCGCCGTGATCCTGACACAAGACTGGCATCCCGCAGGCCATTCGTCATTTGCGTCCACCCACAAGGCCGCCCCGATGAGCATAATCGACATGCCCTACGGTCCCCAGGTGCTCTGGCCCGATCACTGCATCCAAGGCAGCACCGGCGCGCAGTTCCACGCCGACCTCAACACCACCCGTGCCGCCATGATCATCCGCAAAGGTTACAACCCCGCCATCGACAGCTACTCGGCCTTCTTCGAGAACGACCACACGACCCCCACGGGGCTGGAAGGCTACCTGCGCACGCGCGCAATCACGACGCTGACGATGGTCGGGCTAGCCACCGATTTCTGCGTCAACTACTCAGCCGTGGACGCCGCCAAGCTGGGCTTCGACGTCACCGTGCGCATGGACCTCTGCCGTGCGATTGATTTCGACGGGTCACTGGACGCGGCCGTGGCGGGAATGAATGGCGCGGGGGTCGTGGTGGTTTGAGTGGCCGCTTTGAGCCCAACTTTACCGATTTTCTATCTTGCAGCGAATGTCAGCAATCGGAAACTGCTAGTTGCAGGAGCAATTTCCGACTTCGAGTGAACCCTAGCCAAAGATTACGCCACTGTTGGGTTACGCCATTGCCTGCGATCATCCAGTTTACCTCGCCAGGATGGATCATCTGATTGGTCCCAATGCTGTCGCGGTGTTGAATTTCGCCCTTGTATAGATATGTTACCGTTGCAAGCCCGATATGGGGATGCGGACGGACGTCAATGCCTTGGTTGGTCAAAAACTCTGCGGGACCAACTTGATCGAAGAACACAAAAGGCCTCACCATTTTCCGCTTTGTCGACGGCAATGCGCGACGCACTTCGAAATCGCCAATGTCTCGCGCACGCGGGATTATGACGGTCTCAATTGCGTCCATGGCATTTACGTCGGGACTTTGCGGTTCAAGGGTGGGGTTCCAACTGATAATAAGTTTCCATTTGCGTTAGGCCATTGAGAACGCTACTTCTTTGCGGATTTGGTCGCATTTGCCCACCAAACCATATCGTCCAAAAGATCAGTTGCTCCGGCCATCAAGTGATCTTCGATTGTCTCAATCTCACCATTTGCACCGAGCGGATGCACGGCCATAAAATCACCGCCGGCAATGTGGACTGCACCATGCACTGGCACCATCGCAAGTTCGACCGCGATGTTGCGCAGATGCTCGACTGCACGCGCAGCACCAACGCCACCATACCCGATGGCACCCATTGGTTTGCGATTCCATTCGTTGTAGGCTTGATCCAACGCGTTCTTCAGGGCGCCAGTGATCGAATGGTTGTATTCTGCGGTTACAAAAATGTAGCCGTCAAATTCCGCAATCTTTGCCTGCCAAGCAAGCGCCTTGGGGTCGCTAGACGGCATCCATTTGTTCGATGCCATTTCATTAAACAGCGGCAGTTCGAAATCGCGCAAATCAACCAGTTCGGCCGTCATGTCTGTGCGAGCTTGCGCTTGCTTTAGCATCCACTGTGCGGGCTTGTCAGCAAAGCGTGCACCACGCGTTGAGCCGATAATGATGGCGATTTTTGGTGTGTCGGACACAACTTATCTCCTGAGGTTCATAAAACTATATATGGAATAGTTAGGCCGATCAGCCCAGTGACAACAGTCCATGTAAGAGCGCAGGTCCTGTGCGAGGAAAAACAGAAGTCTCTGAGTGCAGTCGAAAATGCAATTCCGACGTATTTTTATATCCGCTTGTTTCTGTAGAAGCCGTCAAGTGCGCACCTGCAGCGGACGACCGCTTCTCGGTCTTGGTGCTTCTCGCTGCGTGCGCTGTGTTCGAAAGCGGCCGTTGGTCAGGCGAACGACAAGGTCGGCTTTGTCCGCAAAGTGGCCATCCACGCCCCCGCCCCATTCTTGCCACATCCCCCTATTAACGACGCGTCAATCACGAGTAGCACACAGGAGCCGTAAATGGCCCGCACGTCCCTTTATACCTTTGCCGTCACGGGCCTTTTCCTGATTGCAGGTACCCTCTATCTTTGGGGGCAACCGCTGATCTGCACCTGTGGCGAGGTGAAGCTCTGGGTCAATTCCATATTTGATGGCGGCAATTCCCAGCATATCGCTGACTGGTATACGCTCTCGCACATTCTGCATGGCGTGCTGGTCGCACTGATTGGGCGGCTGTTCTTTCCGCGCCTCAGTTTCGAAGTGCTGTTCCTTGTGGCCATTACCTCCGGCATCTTCTGGGAGATCATCGAGCATACCAACTGGGTTCTCGATGCCTTCCGTGCCACGACGATCAACGCCGGATATCTTGGTGATAGCGTGCTGAACGCCGTCAGCGACTACCTCTTCATGCTGGCCGGCTTCTTTGCGGCCTATAATTTTCGCGTCCCGCTGGTGATTGCCGGTGTGCTTGGCCTTGAACTGACGGCAGGGCTGATCGGGCGCGATAACCTGACGCTCAGCACGATTCAACTGATCGCCCCGATTGATGCAATTGACGACTGGCAGCAAGAGCTGAACCCCGTGCCTTACATCGGGATCGCCAACTAATCCTTGCCCTTGGCCCCCCGCCTTTGATCTAAGCGGTCAAAGCAAAGGGAGCCTGCAATGGTCGATATCGCCACCCGCGTCTGGAACCACAAGTGGAAGATCGACCCGATCGTCCGCTCCCTGATTGATACGGATTTCTACAAGCTGCTGATGTGCCAGTCGGTGTTTCGCAACAAACCTGATGTGACCGTCACATTCTCGCTGATCAACCGGACCAAATCCGTGCGGCTGGCCGATCTGGTGGACGAAGGCGAATTGCGCGAACAGCTTGATCACATCCGCTCGCTGTCCCTGACGCGGGGCGAAAGCACATGGCTGCGCGGCAACACATTTTATGGCAAACGGCAGATGTTCACCCCTGCCTTTGTCGAATGGTTCGAAAATCTGCGCCTGCCCCCCTACCACCTCGAAAAACGCGACGGCCAGTATGAACTGACCTTCGAGGGCAAGTGGCCCGAGGTGATGATGTGGGAAATTCCCGCCCTCGCCGTGTTGATGGAACTGCGCGGGCGCGCCGTGCTTGGCACGATGGGGCGATTCGAACTACAGGTGCTTTATGCCCGTGCCATGACGAAGGTCTGGGAAAAGGTCGAGCTGCTGCGCCCGCTCAAAGGGCTGCGTGTCGCCGATTTCGGCACCCGCCGCCGTCATTCGTTCCTGTGGCAGGACTGGTGCGTGCGCGCGATGCACGAAGGGCTGGGAACCGGCTTTACCGGCACCTCCAACTGCCTGATTGCGAAAAACCGCGACCTCGAGGCAATCGGCACAAACGCCCACGAATTGCCGATGGTCTATTCCGCCTTGGCCCCTGATGACGCCGCCCTCGCGCAGGCCCCCTATGACGTGCTGAGCGATTGGCACGAAGAGCACGACGGCAACCTGCGCATCATCCTGCCCGACACCTATGGCACCCAGGGCTTCCTTGATAACGCGCCCGATTGGCTGGCAGGCTGGACGGGTATCCGCGTCGATTCAGGTGACCCCGCCGAAGGGGCCGAGCGTGCCATCCGCTGGTGGCAATCGCGCGGCGAAGACCCAGCGGATAAACTGGTGATCTTTTCCGATGGGCTGGACGCGGGCAAAATCGTCGAGCTCCACCAACAATTCCTTGGCCGCTGCAAAGTCAGCTTCGGTTGGGGCACCATGCTCACCAACGACTTCAAAGGCCTGACAACCGGCGACGCCCTCGCCCCCTTCTCGCTGGTCTGCAAAGCCGTCGCGGCCAACGGCCACCCCACCGTGAAACTCTCGGACAACCCGAATAAAGCGATGGGGCCGAAGGATGAGATTGCACGTTATAAGCGGGTGTTCGGGGTCGGAGAGCAGGATAGGATGGAGGTTGTGGTTTAGAATGAACCAACACCGATATCGCGCATATACTTGAAACGAATTCTTTTCTTGAGCTGAGACAAGTCGGAAGGATCATCTTGCTTGTGGATCATTCGATGGCAGTTGGGGCATAATACTAGGAAATCCCGCGGAATTTCATATCGTCTCGTTTCCCCTTCAGCCAAACCCTGAAGCGGCTTGGAGTGGTGCACATCGAGCGGCGTTTGGTCAGGTCTCCCAGAGAACACGTAGTCAGTTTTTGGGTTCAATCCACAGCCCTCACAGACCGTTCCACGCTTTGCCAGCACCTGTCGCCTTACGCTTGGGGCCCGCTCGATCCTCTTTGAAAGAACATACCTTCTCGTCTCTTCAATACCCTGATTTCCGGCCTCCTCAATCATGGCATCCGTCGGGGAAGTACCTCCTCGATCTATCAGCGCCTCGTAGGCGAAAAGCATTTTCTCCAAGTCAGAATTGAAATCTTTGGTATTGATATTTCTAGCATCATATTCTCTCCCAAAGGCATGGCCCGCCACGTATCCGGATGGGAGAGTTGCATCAGAGCCGAGATCAATCGGGCCATCGTCAAAGTGCCGCGAAAAGTCGGATACCCGAAGTGCGATATCACGGGCTCTTCGGCGCAAGACGTCACGGCCAGTCTTAACACCGAATTCTTCGTCAACAGCCGTAGTACCTTGATTCAAGGATAGGAAAATCTTCTCCGATTGGGGGTTGATCAGGTAGACAATATAATAGCCCCGCGTAGCTGTGGTCGTTATGAGTGGATCGAAAAATGCCAACCAAGGGACTGCGGCCCAATTGCCGTTTCCTACGCTCGCCTTCACGGTCATTTCAAAAGGCAAGAAAATAAGTCGCTTCTTCGCTTCTTCAGCGATTTCTTTCCTTACAAAATTACCAAACGCGCTATTTTTAAATGGCTTTCCCCTCGCATAGGTGAATTCAGTTGCAACACGAGAGAGCATTTCTGAGAGCATTGTAGATAGAACCATTCATTGAAGCTTCACCGCCTAGGGTAGTCGGTGAGGGTCTATCAATCAACTACAGGGCCTTTGCGCAGCGCCTTCACTTCCCCGCGCTTTTTCTTCCCTTCCACCCGCTTCCGCTTCTGATTAACCGACACCCGCGTTTTCACCCGTCGTTTCGGCACGACCAGCGCCGCGCGCACCAGATCGGCGAGCCGTTCCCGCGCCAGTTCTCGGTTGCGCGCTTGCGAGCGGGTGTCTTGCACGAAAATCACCACGGCGCCCTCTTTGGTCCAGCGTTGTCCGGCCAATCGGCGGAGCCGCGTTTTCACCGGACCCGTCAGCGCGGGCGAGCGTTCCGCCTCGAACCGCAGCTCCACCGCCGTGGACACTTTGTTCACGTTCTGCCCGCCGGGGCCCGAGGCGCGGGCAAAGCTTTCCGTCAGCTCCCACGCCGCAATCGTGATGTCATCGTTGATCCGCAAGTCGTCCATAGGTTACCCATACGCTTTCCATACGGTTTCCATACCCGTTCCATATCACAAAAAGGGCCGCCCCGGCGATGGGACGGCCCTTTCGAGTTCGCGGAGGTGGCGGTCGGTTAGAACGCATCCACCTGGGTGTTCACATGGCCAAAGGCTGCTCTAGCCACGCACCTCCCAAGCTGTCCCGACACACTTCTCCAATCTCTCTAATGACACTGGATCACCTCCTTTCGTTGTTTCGCCTGAATATAGGTAAGCACAACTTGTGGGGATCGCCAAAAGAAAAATGCCCACCCCTAGTGGGTTTGTTGCAATCGCCCCACAATTAGGCGGAACGGGACCAGCGCCAGAAGGGCAATCGCCAGCTTCACGCCCCAGTCCGCGACCGCCAGCGTGACCCAAAGCGGCGCGTCCGGACCGGCCAGCAAAAAGGGCGCGGGACTTTGCGCCCAGTCGATCTGCGCATCCGCATTTGCCCCAAACGACAGCAAGCCACTGAAAGCAATGGTAAAAAACAGCGCCGTATCCACGGTTGATCCGATCAAAGTTGAGGTCAGCGGCGCACGCCACCACGCCCCATCGCGCAGCCGCGCAAAAATCGCCACGTCCAGCAGTTGCGCCACCAGGAACGCCGTAGCCGACCCGATCGCGACACGCAGCGCAACGGCAGGGCCAAACTCCAGCATGATCTGGCTCCCGATCAGCGAACAGATGATCCCGACGACAAAGCCCACAAATACAACGCGCCGCGCCGGACCAACCCCGTAAACGCGGTTCATCACATCCGTGACGAGAAAGGCAAACGGATAGGTAAACGCCCCCCAAGTCAGCAGGCCATCAAGGATCAGGAATTGAACAAGGATATTGGAGGCCACAACAATGGCGGCCATAGCAATTACGCCAGGAAGAATGCGGGTCATTTTGGGTTCCGTTTTGACAAGGGTGCGGCGACTTGGCCCCATGATGGGACGCGCCCGTCTAACGCCGCCCCTGGCAGGCGTCAATCCACCTTATTGGGAGCTGAGCACATCCACGCACTGCGCTGGCAACCGGGCCATCGTCAGTTCGCCCCGCGGTGTTGGCCGGGGTGCGTTCGGGTCAGGTGGTGGCGGGTTCAGAATATCGTTTACCCAGCGCCGCGCATCGGCACAGCCGTCACCGGCAGGTGCTGGCGCTTGGTCTTCGCAGCTTCGATCTCCACTTGGGCAGGTCAGGCGCACGTGAAAATGCGAGTAATGCCCATACCAGGGCCGGACCTTGTTCAGCCAAGACCGATCACCGGTTTCCCAATCGCACATGGCAACCTTGGCCCCGGGAAACACGAAGATACGCGCGACACGCGGGTCACTTGCAGCAGCGCGCAGCAATTCCATATGCTGGGTTGTCCAGTTGCCATTGGTATAGGCGCCATTGGCGCGGCGCATGGAAATCGAGGACAGTTGTTCGCGTTCGCCGGGTGACAGGTTCAAACGGTTGGGCGGAAGCATCCAGATATCGGCATCAAGGCCAATTTGGTGGCTGGCATGGCCCTGAACCGGCCCGCCACGTGGTTGCGATATATCCCCGACATAAAGCCCTTCCCAGCCGGGCAAGGTGGCGGCGAAACGCGACAGATCCTGCACGAAATCCAGCATGCGGGGTTGCGCCCAATTGCGGTTGCGCGACAGGCGCATCGCCTGCCAAGTTGGTCCGGTTTCGGGCAACTGCACAGCACCTGCCTGACAGCCGCGGGAATAGCTGCCAAGGGCTTCGGAGGACTGGGCCGATGGGCCGGGCACGGCAGCGAACAGCGCCTTAGCCACACGCATATCGCCTGCGTTTTGGGTGGAAACGGTCGCCGCCTGGGTGACCTCGGCGTCTTGCTGACAGCCTGCCAGCACGGCAAGCGAAAGGATCAGGGCGCCGGTATTGAGGATTTTGACCATTCGTCGCGATCTCCCTCTGGATTAACGTAACGTAACAGAAAATATCCCGCCAGGAAAAGCAGGATCACCGGCGAAAAGCCCAAACGGGCATTTTGTAGCCACCACGTGAACAGACCGATCAGCCCCGGCGCAAGGAATGCAGTGGCCTTGCCCGACAGTGCGAACAGCCCAAAGGCTTCGGTCGGGCGCTCGGGATGGGTGTGCCGCACCATCATGGAACGGCTGGCCGAATAAATGCCGCCACCCGCACCGCCAATGATTGCGCCGCAGATGTAAAACACGATGTCGGG
This sequence comes from Octadecabacter sp. SW4, assembly GCF_008065155.1. Taxonomy (NCBI): domain Bacteria; kingdom Pseudomonadati; phylum Pseudomonadota; class Alphaproteobacteria; order Rhodobacterales; family Roseobacteraceae; genus Octadecabacter; species Octadecabacter sp. SW4. The sequence continues at coordinate 16,380 of NZ_CP042819.1, forward strand.
CAGGGATGATCCCGGGGCCAGCGGCACCCCGAAAAACGTTTCGCGCGACATGCCGACGATGATCACGCAGACGACCATCAGGGTGATGATACAGAAATGGATCACGGGGCGGGGGCCGTATTTGCGATCCATCCGTCCGGCAATGGATGTCGAGATGGCGGCCGTAATCGCACCGACAACGCCAAACACGGCGATCTGCATCAGCTGCCAATCCAGCACCAGTGCAGCGTAAACGCCACCAAAGGCATAAAGCGCATTCAGCGCGTCACGATACAGCATCGACGAGATTAGAAAATTCAGCAGGCTTTTGCGTTTGACCACACCCTTGAGCGAGGTTTTCAGATCGCGCAGTGCCTCGCCCATACCACCCTGTCGGTTCGGGTCGCGGCCTTCGCGCACATACATCCAGTACGGGATCATGAAGATGGCAAACCAGACAGCAATGAATGGTCCGACAATGCGCGTGCCTTCGCGCAATTCGCCGTCCAAGCCGAATGGCGGTGGGTTGCCCATCAGGGTCTTACCTTCAGAGAGCTCAAAGAAAAACACCAGCATGATGGCGAGCGAGACAACACCGCCCCAATAGCCCAGCGCAGCTCCATCCCCCGAAATCCGCCCGATTTCATCCTTGTCACCAAGGCTGGGCAGAATGGCGTTGGTAAAGATCAGCGCATATTCGGCGGCCACAAAGGCGATACAAAACGCGATCAGTGCAAACCAGATCGCCGATCCGTCCGGCACCATATACCACAACATCCATGCGGCAATGACATAGATGATCGAAAACCCGATGAGCCAAGGCATCCGCCGTCCGGTGCTATCGGCATATGCCCCGAGGATCGGCGCGGTAATGGCGATAAATAGCCCGGCGAGGGTCTGACCCAATGACCAAACCGTTTGTGCCTGCGCATCGGCGGCACCTTCGGCCATGCCGCCCGTCATGAAATATTCCGCCGCGACCGTCGCGAAATACGGGCCAAATATGAACGTCAGACCAAGGGTATAAAACGGTTGTGTGGCCCAATCAAAAGCCATCCACCCCCAAATGCGTTTGCGTGCTGCCGTTGCCATTCTGGCGTCCCCCTGTTTTTCAGGGATAAGACCCGCTGTGCGGCAATCTGGCAAGGCATGATCTTAGGACGCGAGGGCGCGCGGCTGTTCGTCGTTGGTATCCTGCATCGGTGGCCAGGGGCGCGTGGCCTCGGCGGCGATCCAGTTTTGCACCCAGGCGGCGGGAACGGGCCGCGGCGCGGTGATCCCGAGCGCGGCAATCAATTGATCGGTTGGCACCGCACGGTTCTTTTCCACAACAGCCGTGCGAAACAACACATGGCTGGCGCATTCGCCGTTCCGCTTGAACATCCCTTGCTCGATATAGACGAACCGGTCGTCCCAGGTGGCGATCCGCGTGCGCGTTTCGAATTTTTCAAACGGCAGCAAACGTCGCCGATATCTAATCGACGTCCCTGCCACTGTCAGCCCCCATTTGCGTTCTTTCAGCAGCGCCCAAAGCCCCATGCGCACCGCCGCCTGAAAGCGCCCGAGTTCGTATAGCGTCAGGATACGCCCGTTATTCATTTCCATGAAGATGTCGCAGTCCTGCGGCCAGCAGCGGTGCTGCGACACATGCGGGTCAAGCGGTGACATCGCGGGCATACGGCGCGCTTTGAGCAGGGAATGGGCAAGGCGAACAAAAGGATACATGCGTCTTCAATTAGGTAGCTTTACGTTAACGTCAATCCGTGACGCAGCGGAAAGGCATTGCCCTTTGGCGCACCTGTGCTTACCTCTCCACCAAATCGCAACAAAGGACCGTCAAATGCAATCTCTCTTTCAGATCCTCATGCTGTTGATCGGTGTCGTCCGGTTCTTTATCATCGCGCACTTCATCATGAGTTGGCTGATCAGCTTTCAGGTTCTCAATGTCCGTCAGCCCTTTGTGTCGCAGGTCTGGTATGGCCTGAGCCGCCTGCTTGATCCGATCTATGCGCCGATCCGCCGGATTTTGCCGCCAATGGGCGGGCTTGACCTTGCGCCGCTGGTCGCGCTGATCGGGCTAGAGATCATTCGCATCCTGCTGATTAACAACTCCGGCATCTTCCTCTGACTCTTGCCCCCGATTCCGGCATGTGAGACTGTGCTGTTAACGAGCAGTTAACAACAATCTGACAGGTCATTCGGGCATGAGTGCCGCCACGCTTCTTCGTGATGTTTTCGGATTCGACGGGTTTCGGCCCGGCCAACAAGAGATCGTGGAAGCCGTCACCGATGGGCGCAATACCCTTGCGATCATGCCCACGGGTGGCGGGAAATCTCTGTGTTTCCAATTGCCTGCCCTGGTGCGCGATGGCGTCACGGTTGTGATTTCCCCGCTGATTGCCCTGATGCGTGATCAGGTGCGCGGCCTGCGCGAAGCGGGTGTCGAGGCCGGCGCGCTGACCTCTGGCAATACCGAAGAAGAAACCGATGCGGTTTGGCGCGCGCTGGAACAGGGCAGTCTGAAACTGCTCTATATGGCGCCCGAGCGGCTTGCATCCGGCGGCACCCAGCGGATGTTGCGTCAGGCGGGCGTGTCACTGATTGCCGTGGACGAGGCTCATTGCGTCAGCCAATGGGGCCATGATTTCCGCCCGGATTATCTGCGGATCGGCGAATTGCGCCGCGCGTTGGACGTCCCGCTGGCGGCCTTTACCGCGACGGCTGACGCCGAAACCCGCGCCGAGATTGTGGAAAAACTGTTCGATGGCGCGCCGCCTGACACGTTCTTGCAAGGTTTCGATCGCCCCAACATCCACCTTGCCTTCGCCGCCAAAGACGGGCCGCGCGCGCAAATCCTGAACTTTGCCAATGCACGCAAGGGACAATCCGGCATCGTCTATTGCGGCACACGTGCCAAGACCGAAACGCTCGCACGGGCGCTGGGCGAAGCGGGCCATTCCGCCTGTCACTATCACGGCGGGATGGAGGCCGAAGACCGCCGTATCGTCGAACGCCGCTTTCAGCAAGAAGACGGGCTGATCGTTTGTGCCACGGTCGCCTTTGGCATGGGGATCGACAAGCCCGACATCCGCTGGGTCGCCCACGCCGACCTGCCCAAGTCAATCGAGGCCTATTATCAAGAAATCGGTCGCGCGGGCCGTGATGGTGCCCCTGCCGAAACCCTGACGCTGTTCGGCCCTGATGATATCCGTTACCGCCGCCAGCAAATCGACGAAGGGCTGGCACCCCCAGAACGGCGCGCAGCAGATCATGGCCGCCTGAATGCGCTGACCGGATTGGCCGAAGCGCTGGCCTGTCGCCGCCAATCCCTGCTGTCCTATTTTGGCGAGGATCCGCAGCCCTGTGGCAATTGTGACCTATGCGACAAACCCGCCGAGGTGTTTGACGGAACGACAGCGGTGCGCATGGCGTTGTCGGCCGCGCTGCGCACCGATGAACGGTTCGGCGCGGGCCATCTGATCGACATTCTGCTGGGCAATATGACCGAAAAGGTCGCCCAACGCAGCCACGATCAACTGCCCACGTTCGGCGTGGGCAAGGAATATTCGCGCGTCCAGTGGCAGGCGATCTTCCGGCAGATGATGGGCCACGACCTGATGCGCCCCGACGGTGAACGCCACGGTGCGTTGCGCATGACGCAAAAGGCCCGCCCGATCCTGCGTGACGAAGCGGCGATCCAACTGCGCCGCGACACGATCAAGGCGGCGAAATCCGGCCCCAAGGTGCGCCAGATGGTGAGCGAGGAAGACGCGCTGCTGCTCTCGGCTCTCAAGGCCAAGCGCCGCGCTTATGCCGAACAGCAGGGCGTGCCCGCCTATATCATCTTTAACGATCGGACGCTGATCGAAATGGCCGAAACCCGTCCAAAAAACCTGGACGATATGGCTGGCATTGGTGGTGTCGGTGCCAAAAAGCTGGAAAGCTATGGCAAAGGGTTCCTAGAGGTGATCAACGGCGAGGCGGAAACCTTGCACCCTACGCGGCGCAAGCTGGCCGGACGGGCCGAAGGCGATATTTACGATCGGCTTTTGCAGGCGCAGGCCGACCTTGCGCGCGGCCCGCATGGGGCGGACAAACCGATGTCGTGTTCCGCCTCGCAACTGGCCAAGGTCGCGCAAAAGAAACCCTCCGATATTGACGCGCTGACCCGTCTTGTCGGCGACCGTCACGCCGAAAGGTTTGGCGATGCCTTTCTCGAAGTTCTGTCCGAGGGTTGAGGTTGGCGACCCGCCTGCTATCTAAACCGTGAACGCCAAAGGATCGCCCATGCTGACCGTCATTTCCCCCGCCAAATCGCTTGATATGGAGCCCGTCACCGTTGCGGCCACACAGCCGGAATTTCAGGCCGACGCGGTGCGCCTCGCGAAAACCTCGCGCGGGCTCACGCTGAAGGGATTGCGCGATCTGATGGGCATTTCCGACGATCTGGCGCGGCTGAACCGTGACCGCTTTCGCGATTTTTCGCAGACGCCTGATGCTGATGCGACCAAGCCCGCAGCACTGGCGTTTAACGGTGACACATATCAGGGACTCGAGGCGAAGACGCTATCCGATGAAGACCTGCGCTATGCTCAGGACCACCTGCGCATTCTGTCGGGGCTTTACGGGTTGCTGCGCCCCTTGGACGCGATACAGCCCTACCGGCTTGAAATGGGTAGCCGGCTGAAAACGCGGCGCGGCAAATCGCTTTATGATTACTGGGGCGATACGATCGCCAAGGCGCTGAACAAACAGGCCGCGGCAACGGGCACCGACATATTAGTCAACTGCGCCTCGCAGGAATATTTCGGTGCTGCTGACACACCGGCGCTCAAGTTGCGTGTCATCACGCCGGTCTTCATGGAAGTGAAGGACGACAAACCCCGCATCGTCAGCTTTTTCGCCAAACGGGCGCGTGGCGCGATGGCGCGCTATGTGATCGAAAACCGGGTGACATCGGTCGACGATCTGCGCGGGTTTGACAGCGGCGGCTACGGGTTTGACGCCGATCTGTCGGACGGCGAAAGAATGGTTTTCCTACGCGATTATCCAACAGGGTAGCGCACGCCGTGTTCGAATTGCGTTAGAACCGCTCGATCGCTAGCGCGATGCCCTGTCCGCCACCGATGCACATGGTGATCAACGCCCGCTTTCCCTTGATACGCTCAAGTTCATACATCGCCTTGACGGTGATGATCGCACCGGTGGCACCTACCGGATGGCCAAGCGCAATCGCGCCGCCATTTGGGTTCACGCGCTGCGGGTCCAGCCCCAGTTCCCGGGTGACCGCGAGGGCCTGCGCGGCAAACGCTTCGTTGGATTCGATCACGTCGAAATCGTCGGGTCCGAGCCCCGTTTTGGCAAAGAGATCGCGCACCGCAGGGACTGGCCCAATGCCCATTACCTCGGGGCGCACTCCGGCGTGGCCATAGCCCAGCACGCGAAAAGCAGGCTCTAACCCGGCCCGACTCGCGGAATCGAGCCGTGCCAATACAATCGCGCCCGCCCCGTCGTTGATCCCCGAGGCGTTCCCCGCCGTAACGGTTCCGTCTTTCTGAAATGCGGGGCGCAGGCCCGCCAACGCTTCGAGTGTCGTCGCCTTGGGGTGTTCATCACGCGCAAAGGCAACTTCCTCGCGGCGTTTCTTGACCATGACGGGCGCGATCTGGCTATCAAAGTGACCCGCAGCAATGGCGCGCGCCGCCCTGTCCTGGCTCTCCAGCGCAAACGCATCCTGGGCGGCGCGGCTGATGCTATGTTCGGTGGCGACGTTTTCTGCCGTAACCCCCATGTGGCCGGTCCCAAACGGGCAATTTAACGCGCCAAGCATCATGTCGCGCATGGTGATATCGCCCATCTTGGCGCCCCAGCGTTGGTCGGAATTGATGAATGGCGATCGGCTCATGCATTCGGCCCCGCCCGCAAGCCCAAATTCGGCGTCACCCAACATCAGGGACTGCACGACCGACACAATCGCCTGCACACCAGAGCCGCAAAGCCGGTTTACATTCATCGCGGGAACACTGTCGGGGACGTCCGCATTCATTGCTGCGACACGCGACAGATACATATCCCGCGGTTCGGTGTTGATAACGTGTCCAAAGGCGACATGACCGACCTTGTTACCGCTGATACCTGCCCGATCCAGCGCCGCTTTGGCGGCAATTGCCCCCAGTTCGATGGGCGGCGTTCCGGCCAATGCACCGCCAAACGCGCCAATTGCCGTGCGGGCGCCCCCCATGATCACGATTTCAGACATGCTAACCCCTTCCGGTTTCCTGCTTGACCTCATCCTAAAAAACGCGCGGTGTGATGCCTAGCAGAACGTGCCGTAACTTGGACGGGAAAGAATGCCATGACTACCTTTCTGGACAGTATCGCGACCCGCTTGGACGACATTCGCAATGACGGGCTGTGGAAAACCGAACGCCCCATTACGACAGCCCAAGGCACGCATATCACGGTGAACGGGCGTGAATTGATCAACCTGTGCGCCAATAACTATCTTGGGCTGGCCAATCATCCCACCCTTGTGGCTGCCGCAAAGGACGCGATGGATACGCATGGGTTCGGCATGGCGTCAGTGCGGTTTATCTGCGGAACGCAAGACCTGCATCGCCAGCTTGAACAGCGTCTTGCCGGGTTTCTGGGGCACGACGACAGTATCCTGTTCGCGGCCTGTTTTGACGCGAATGGCGCAGTGTTCGAGACACTTTTGACGGATCAGGACGCGGTGATTTCAGATGCGCTGAACCATGCGTCGATCATTGATGGCATCCGGTTAAGCAAGGCCAGGCGGTACCGGTATGCCACCTCGGATATGGACGATCTTGAGGCACAGCTGCGCAAGGCCCGTGCCGATGGGGCGCAGCAGATCATGATCGCAACGGACGGCGTGTTTTCGATGGATGGCACGCTTGCGAAACTGCCCGAAATTCGCGCGCTCGCCGATACATACGATGCTGTTCTGATGGTCGATGATTGCCATGCGACCGGGTTCATGGGGCCCAAAGGGGCGGGAACGCCAGCGCATTTCGGCGTTACGGCGGATGTTGTGACAGGCACTTTGGGCAAGGCGCTGGGTGGCGCGATTGGCGGCTATATTGCCGGACCGCAGCAGGTTGTTGACCTGTTGCGCCAGCGTGCGCGGCCTTACCTGTTTTCCAACGCCTTGCCACCAGCGGTCGTCGCGGCCGGGATCGCGGTGCTTGATCTGGTTGAAAACGGTGATGATCTGCGCAGTCAACTGACTGAAAATGCCAAATATTGGCGGGCTGGACTGACTCGCGCAGGATTTGATCTGTTGCCCGGCGAGCATCCGATTATTCCGGTGATGACCTATGATGCCCATAAGGCGCAGACCCTCGCCGCGCAGCTATTTGACCGTGGCGTCTATGTGTCGGGTTTTTTCTTTCCCGTCGTTCCAAAAGGGCAGGCGCGCATCCGCACCCAAATGAATGCGGCCCTGTCGCGCGCAGACCTTGAACAGGCGCTTGCGGCATTCACGCAGGCGGGCAAAGCCACAGGAGTGCTATCATGAGCAACCAGATGAAAGCGCTGGTCAAAGCCAAGCCAGAAACTGGCCTTTGGATGGAGCGCGCACCCGTGCCAGAGATCGGCCCCGAAGACGTGCTGATCCGCATCAAGAAAACCGGCATCTGCGGCACCGATATACACATCTGGAACTGGGACGACTGGGCGGCGCATACGGTTCCCGTGCCAATGATCACCGGGCACGAATTTGCCGGCGAAATTGTCGAAGTCGGACGCGATGTAAAAGATCTGGAGATTGGCCAGCGCTGTTCCGGTGAAGGGCATTTAATTGGCAAGACCAGCCGCCAAAGCCGCGCAGGCAAGTTTCATCTTGATCCGGGGACGCGCGGGATTGGCGTGAACGAACAGGGGGCATTTGCGCAGTTTTTGCGTCTGCCAGCGTTCAACGTCGTGCCGCTCCCCGATGCGATTGATGACGAGATCGGTGCGATCCTCGATCCTTTGGGTAATGCCGTGCACACCGCCCTGTCGTTCGATCTGATTGGCGAGGATGTTTTAATCACAGGTGCTGGTCCGATCGGGATCATGGCGGGCGCCGTTGCCCGCCATGTCGGTGCACGCCATGTGGTGATCACGGATGTCAACCAGGACCGGCTTGATCTGGCTGCGCAGGTTGCCGATGTGGTGCCCGTGAACGTTGGGACGGATGATTTGGCTGAAACAGTGTCTAATCTAAAGATGAAACAGGGCTTTGATGTGGGATTGGAGATGTCGGGCAATCAGCGCGCCCTTGACCAAATGGTCGAAAGCCTTGTGATGGGTGGCCGGATTGCCTTGCTTGGTATTCCACCCGGCAAAAGCCCGGTCGATTGGTCGCGCATCGTCTTCAAGGCGATCACGATCAAGGGTGTTTATGGCCGCGAAATATTCGAGACCTGGTATAAAATGATTGCCATGCTTGAAAACGGATTGGACGTGCGTCGCGTCATCACCCACCGTTTTCCGGTCGATGAATTTGCAAGTGGATTTGCCGCGATGCTGTCGGGGAGTAGCGGCAAAGTCGTGCTGGACTGGACATAAGTGGCGGCGCGCCGGAAATCGGCGCGCCATCCGCGTTATCGCAACTGACGGTTCCCGACGGTGGTATCACGCAAGGCGTCTTCGCCGGTGATCAATGTCCACAAATGCAGCATCCCCAAAGCTTCGCTTGCGCGGCTGTTTTCTTCGGGATGTGTTTCTTCAAGTTTCAGATATTTCACGCCGTCGATCATCTTGGTTTTCATTCTCTCACCCTTTGGCACTTTAGCGCCCCCACGGATGAATTTGCCGCCAAGTTCCTATCAAAAGGTAAATCGCACCCCAGCAAGAAATCGGGATTCATATCAAATGCTTTGGGCTTGACGGCGGCGCTCTGATCGCAAGACTGACCGAGTTGGGGGACTTCATGCGACAGATAGAAAACGCCTTGCGCTTTGTGCGGGTTTTGGCGGTGACATTCGCCATCGCGACCGTCGCGCCGGGCGCTATTGTCGCAGTGATCGGGGTCTTTTCCTAGCGCTTTCGCTTGCCCATCCTGTGTCTCTCTGGGATGAAGGGGGCATGTTATTGACAGCGCGCGATGTTGCGAAAACTTTTACCTCTGCGGATGGGCCTGTGGCGGTCCTGCGCGGGATTGACCTTGACCTTGGCGCGCGGGAATCACTGGCATTGACGGGCGAAAGCGGCAGCGGGAAAAGCACGCTATTGCACATGATCGGCGGGCTTGATGCGCCGGACAGCGGGTCAATCCTGATCAACGGCGCAGATATCGCGGGCATGGATGACCGCGCCCGCGCCAGGATGCGGCGCGAAACGGTCGGCGTCATCTTTCAACAGTTCAACCTGATTCCGTCGTTGAACGTTGCCGACAATATCAGCTTTCAGGCGCGCCTTGGCGGCCGGCATGATGCGTCATGGGAAAGCGCGTTGATCACGCGGATGGGGCTGGCCGAACAGGTCCGTAAATATCCCGAACAGCTCTCGGGCGGGCAGCAGCAGCGGGTCGCGATTGCCCGCACGCTTGCGGCGCGCCCGGCGCTCGTGTTGGCTGATGAACCAACTGGAAACCTTGACGAAGATACAGCGCAGACCGTGCTTGATCTGATGCTTGAACTGGTGGCCGAGGCAGGGGCAGGCTTGTTGATGGTTACCCACTCGATACGGCTTGCCGAACGGATGGACCGTCAGGTGCATTTGCGCGCAGGTCACATCGCATGATCCGCGTGGGCTTGCAGGCGTTGGCGTCGCATTGGTGGCGCAACCCGTTGCAATTGTTTACTTTACTGGCTGGTTTGGCGCTGGCGACGGCGCTTTGGTCAGGGGTGCAGGCCGTCAACGCCGAGGCGCGCCAAAGCTATGATGCCGCCGCCGCAACATTGGGCGAAGGGCAGTTCGCGCAACTATTGCCCGCGGCTGACGCGGCGATCAGTCAGGACACCTATATCGCGTTGCGCCGCGCCGGTTGGCTGGTCAGCCCCGTTGTCGAAGGGCGCATCAATGGCGTGCGGGTTGTCGGAATCGATCCGCTAACATCACCCGGAACGATCGGCCCGGTGTCCCTGGCCCCCGGCACAGATATCGCGGGCTTTCTGACTGGGCGCGGGCAGGTTTATGGCACACAAGAGACCGTGGATGCCCTGCGCGGCCAGATCGCGGCCGATCTGATCACAGCGCCGGATATCGCCCCCAACGTTGCGATGACAGATATCGGTGTGGCGCAGCAGTTACTGGGGCGCGAGGGGCAGATCTCGCGTTTGATTGTTGCGCCGGATCAGCCTTTGGGGCAACCGGCGCTTGCCGAAATCGCGCCCGATCTTGCACTGCGCCCCCCGCAGGGCGGTAGTGATGTCGCGCGGCTGACTGACAGTTTCCACCTGAACCTTTCGGCCTTTGGGCTGCTCTCGTTTGCCGTGGGGATATTCATCGTGAACGGCGCGATTGGCCTTGCGTTTGAACAACGGCGCAGCGTGGTGCGAACCCTGCGCGCGCTTGGGTTCCCCTTGCGGATGCTGATCGCCCTGATGGCGGTTGAATTGCTGTTTCTTGCACTTCTAGCCGGGGCGCTCGGGGTATTCCTGGGCTATTTGATCGCGGCCGCTCTTTTGCCTGATGTGGCGGCAACCCTGCGCGGTCTTTACGGGGCCGAGGTCTCGGGCAACCTGCAATTGCGCCCGTCGTGGTGGCTATCGGGGATGGCGATCGCCGTCGGTGGCACGGGCCTGGCAGCTGCGGGATCGTTTTGGCGGTTGGCGCGCATGCCGCTTTTGGCCTCGGCGCGCCCGCGGGCATGGGCGATGGCGGCAGGCAAGGGTGCGCGTTGGCAAGGCGCTGTGGCGCTGGCATTGTTGATCATCGCGGCTGGCCTGATCGTCTTTGGACAGGGTCTATTGCTGGGGTTTTTCGCACTTGCAGCCCTGTTGATTGGCGCGGCGCTTGCACTGCCGCTTGTGCTGGATCGTGTCCTTGCCATTGGGCAATCCTTGGGCAAAGGCGCGACAGTCAGTTGGTTTTGGGCCGATACGCGCCAACAGCTGCCGGGCCTGTCACTGGCCCTCATGGCGCTGCTTTTGGCGATGGCCGCGAATGTCGGCGTGTCGACAATGGTCTCGAGCTTCCGGCTCACATTTGTCGGCTTTCTTGATCAGCGCCTTGCATCCGAACTTTACGTCTATGCGCATGATGCACAGCAGGCAGCGGACCTCGCGGCCTATGTTGCACCGCGTGTTGACGCTGTCTTGCCGATCCAGTCGGTCGAACGTGATCTGGCGGGGCTGCCTGCGGAAATCTATGGCTACCGCCCGCACGCAACCTATTCAGACAACTGGCAATTCTTGACCGCCGTCGAAGACGCATGGGGCGTTCTGGGGCGTGGGGAAGGCGTGATTATCAACGAACAGCTTTACCGCCGCGCCGGGCTGGCTTTGGGAGATCCCGTACAAGTCGCAGGAGGGCTGACACTGCCTGTCATTGGTGTCTACGGTGACTACGGCAACCCCATCGGGCAGGCTGTCATTACCGAGTCTCTTTTTGCACAGACCTTCCCCGAAGCCGTGCCATTGCGGTTTGGCCTGCGCCTGCCGCAAGACGAAGTTCCCGCTCTAGCCGCGGCTTTGCGCGATGATTTCGGACTAAGCGGGGGCAATGTGATCAATCAGGCCGGGATCAAGGCGTTTTCGCTGTCGGTGTTTGAACGCACCTTTACCGTCACAACGGCGCTCAATGTCCTGACCCTTGCGGTCGCGGCCTTTGCCATTTTGATGAGTCTGCTCACCCTTGCAGGCATGCGCCTGCCGCAGCTTGCCCCCGTCTGGGCGCTTGGGCTGACGCGCGCGCAGATCGGGCGATACGAACTGGCGCGCGCGGTGGTGCTTGCCGTGGTCACGACCGTACTTGCGCTTCCTCTTGGCCTTGCGCTGGCATGGATCCTGCTGGCAGTCGTCAACGTCGAGGCATTTGGCTGGCGTTTGCCGCTTTATCTTTTCCCGCTCGATTATCTGCGGCTTGGTGTTTTCGCGCTGGCGGCAGCGGCCCTTGCTGCGCTCTGGCCCGCGCTGCGTCTTGCGCGCACCCCGGCGAGCGAGCTTCTCAAGGTGTTTTCCAATGAACGCTAAGGTAATCGCCCTCTGTCTTCTGCCGTTCGCCGCCCATGCCCAGGGGTTCGCGGGATTGGGCAGCGATGCCGAAGGGTTTGCAGTGCCAACACCTGCGCCGGTTTTTGACTTTCCGCGCGATCATGGTGCGCACCCCGACTACCGCATTGAATGGTGGTATGTCACAGCGAACATGACCGGCCCTGACGGGACGGACTATGGGCTGCAGTGGACCTTGTTTCGTTCGGCCCTTGCACCCACGGATGGGGAAAACTGGCAATCGCCGCAGCTATGGATGGGGCACGCGGCAGTGACCACGCCTGAAGATCACTTTGTCACCGAAAGGCTGGCACGTGGCGGGATTGGTCAGGCAGGCGTGACAGCCGGGCCATTCGCGGCCTGGATCGACGATTGGGCATTGATAGGGTCTGGTTTTGACACGCTAACCATGACAGCGACCGGTCCAGATTTCGCGTATGAAGTCGATTTGACGGCGCGAGGCCCGCTCGTGTTTCATGGCGAGGACGGCTATTCCGTGAAATCCGCGGCAGGGCAGGCCTCGTATTATTACTCGCAGCCCAATTACGCGCTGTCGGGTGTGCTCAGTCTGCCAGAAGGTGAGGTTCCCGTTACCGGCACCGCATGGCTTGACCGTGAATGGTCATCACAACCGCTTTCGGAAAGCCAGACGGGCTGGGACTGGTTTTCGCTGTCGTTCGACACCGGCGACAAGCTGATGGGTTTTCTGCTTCGTCAAAGCGATGGCAGCAGCTATTCTTCGGCGACATGGATCGGTGCCGATGGCACCGTCACGCCCTATGCGGACGGTGCTTTCTCCGCCCGCCCGTTAAAGCGTTCCGAGGTCGCCGGCCGCGATATCCCGACTGAATGGCAAGTCACGCTGCCGGAACGCGACGTCGATGTTTCAGTCAGGGCGATCAACACCGATGCGTGGATGGATGTCAGCGTGCCCTATTGGGAGGGGCCGGTCCGGATCACGGGCAGCCATGCTGGGCGCGGCTATCTTGAAATGACTGGCTATGAGTGACGCAGACGTGACAAACCTGCCAGTGGCCGAAACCGGCTTGCTGGGCTAAGGCTGCGTTTATGAGACCCGATCTTCCCCTTGTCCAAGACCTTGTGCTGATCGGTGGTGGCCATACGCATGCACTGGTGCTGCGAAAATGGGGGATGAACCCGCTTGCCGGTGTGCGGGTCACGGTAATCAATCCCGGCCCTACCGCGCCCTATTCCGGCATGCTGCCCGGCTTTGTTGCGGGGCATTACGGTCGCGATGATCTTGATATCGACCTTGTTCAGCTTGCGCGGTTCGCTGGTGCGCGGGTGATCAACGGTAAGGCAATCGCGATTGACCGCGCGGCGCGGGAAATCATGGTTCAGGGGCGTCCGCCGATAGCCTATGATATCGCCTCGCTTGATGTGGGCATCACATCGGAAATGCCCAAACTGTCGGGGTTTGCCGAACATGGAATACCCGCGAAACCCTTGGGCGCGTTTGCCGCGCGCTGGGATGCTTTTCGTGAAACTACAGATGACCCTTCGGTCGCGGTGATCGGAGGTGGTGTTGCGGGCGCAGAACTGGCAATGGGGATGGCCCACGCCTTGCGCGCGCGCGGGCATGATCCCAAGGTCACGCTTATTGATCGCAGTCGCATCCTTGACGGTTTTGGCGAAACTGCGCGCCGCCTTATGGTCGACGCGTTGACCGCTAAGGGGGTCGCGCTGATCGAAAACACAGGCGTCGAATGCGTCATGGCCGATGGTGCGGTGCTGTCTGACGGACGCACGATCGCGGCAGCCTTTGTGACCGGTGCTGCTGGTGCGCGACCGCATGACTGGATTGTTGCAACCGGTCTTGACCTGCACGATGGTTTTGTCACTGTCGGGGCCGATCTGCGCAGTAATGATCCTGCCATCTTTGCCGTGGGCGATTGTGCCCACATGGCCCATGCACCACGCCCCAAGGCTGGCGTGTATGCGGTGCGCCAGGCACCTGTTTTATTTGATAATATGCGCGCTGCGATGTCTGGCGGAGACCTGCGCGACTACCACCCGCAAAGAGACTACCTCAAAATTGTCTCGCTTGGCGCAAAACAAGCCTTGGCCGAGAAATTCGGAACCGCGCGCAGGGGTGCGTTGCTGTGGCGCTGGAAAGACAGGATTGACCGGAAATTCATGGATCAGTTCCGCGACCTGCCACAAATGGACCAACCCAAAATACCGCGCACCGCTGCGGTGGGGGTGACGTCGGCCTTGGGTGACAAGCCCATGTGCGGCGGCTGTGGTGCCAAGGTCGGGCGTGGCGCTTTGCGCGGCGTGCTAGCGGGCCTGCCCCAGCACGGGCGCGATGATGTGCAGTCTGTTGCGGGCGATGATGCTGCGATTTTACGCACCGGAGGGGTGACGCAGGTTATGACAACCGACCACCTGCGCGCGTTTTCGAATGATCCGGTGGTGATGACGCGTATTGCTGCGATTCACGCGCTGGGCGACATATGGGCGATGGGTGCCGCGCCCCAAGCGGCGACGATCAATGTGATCCTGCCGCGGATGTCGGCCGATTTGCAAAAACGCACTCTGACGGAAATCATGCAAAGCGCGGATCGCGTGCTGCGCGAGGCTGGTGCGGCGATTGTCGGTGGCCATACCTCACTAGGCGACGAAATGACGATCGGGTTCACAATCACCGGTCTGGCCAAGTCCACTCCGATTACCATCGCGGGGGCCAGGGCGGGAGATGTGTTGATCCTGACGAAACCTGTTGGATCGGGTGTGATCATGGCCGCTGACATGGCTGGCGCTGCGCGTGGTGAGGATGTGATCACAGCTCTTGACCTGATGTGTCAATCGCAGGCCAAAGCCGCAAGTATCCTGTCAAAAGCCCACGCCATGACCGATGTGACTGGTTTTGGCCTTGCCGGGCATCTGGCAGGTATCTGCGAAGCGTCTAACGTTGCGGCAACGTTGAAACTGAACCATATTCCGGTCATGAATGGCGCGCTTGAACTGTCCCAGAGCGGCACAAGATCGACGCTGTTTCAGGACAATTTTGCTGGAATAGACTCTATTTTTGGCGCGACAGGTCCGCATGCTGACTTGTTGTTTGATCCACAAACCGCTGGCGGCCTTTTGGCTGCGGTTTCCCCGCGTTCAGCGCCTTCGATGCTAAAGAAGCTGCACGCGGCGGGCTACACGGCAGCGCTAATCGGCAGTCTTGGCCAAGGGCGCGGTATTCATGTGATCACAAACGATCCAGAATCTGCTTGATCTGTTCTGTCATGGCGGCACGACCCTCGCGATCAAGCGTTTCCGCGTGCAATGTTGCGATCACATCATGCCTATGGTTGGCACGTGATTTTGCATAGGCGGGATCATAATGATCGGCCATAAGCGCGGTGGCCAGCCCGATATGATCGCCACTTTCCAACAACGCCACCCAACGATTCACGGTTTCGTGCCCGCGGTGACGGCGCAGGAAATCCAGTTGCCCACGCAGGCGTTGCCGGTCGCTGATGACTTCGGCATAGGCCGCGACCAGCCACCCGGCACGGGCCGCAAGTGATGCGTCAATCTGGATACGCGGCGCGGCGATCATTTGCGCCCAGACTGTCGGCGGAATGACCCGTTTGCCGATCTTGCTGCTTTCGGCCTCGACCACGGTGATCTTGTGCGGATCAAGCCTTGCGAAGGCGGACGCCAGCAGGGATTCAAATTGCTTCTGGCTTGGCTGGCCCTCGGGTATTTCGCCCAACAGCGATCCGCGATGCCCAGCAAGCCCCTCAAGGTCGACGATCTGCACATCAAAGGCGGCCAAACGGGCCAGAATGTCGGTTTTGGCGGTGCCAGTATTGCCATCCAAAAGGACCATACGATGGGGCAGGGGCACGTCATACATCGCCCCGTGAACAAGGCGTCGGTAGGTCTGGTATCCACCCGCGATCACGTCGGCGCGCCAGCCGATCTGCTGCAAAATACTTGTGAAAGACCCTGACCGCTGCCCGCCGCGCCAGCAATAGACCAGCGGTCGCCAGCCTCCGTCAAACCCGCTGAGCGGCCCGGCAATGTGGTCGGCCGCGTTGCGTGACACCAGCGCGGCCCCGACCTTGCGCGCATCAAAGGCGGACACCTGCTTGTAGATCGTCCCGACCTTTGCCCGTTCGGTGTCGGATAAAACAGGCAGGTTGATCGCGCCCGGTAGGTGGTCCTCGGCAAATTCGGCGGGGCTGCGCACGTCGATTACCGCGTCATAGCCGTGATCCAAAAGCGCTGCGAGGGTGTCGAATGTCTTGGGCATGGGGCGGTTCTAGCCCGCTGCCACGACGGGTGAAAGCATCAAGTTATCTTGTGACACTGCCGTTCAGGCGCCCGATTGCGCGGTGCGCGCGGACGTGGCCCGCGACATCTTGCTGCGCAATGGCGTTCTGTTTCACGGGCGTCATTCGCACGGATCAGTGTCTAATCGGGTAAAAGCGGCACCCGTCCCGCATCTGTCAACGTCCAGACATCGCGCCCTTCAAAGACGGCCGGCACCAATGGCCGGCCATATCCGGCACCGCCATCAAGGTTTACACGGTTTACGTAGTGGTGCGGGTGATCCAAGGCGGTGTGGCCATGCACCACCAGCCGCCCGTGATCGCGCGGATCGTCCAGCCAACCATCGCGAATCCAGATCAGATCGTCCTCGGTTTGAGCGGCGAGTGCGACACCGGGCCGGATCCCTGCGTGAACGAACAATAGGTCGCGGGTGACATGTGTCAGCGGACGCTGTTCAAGAAAGTCTAGATGTGTCGTCGGCACAGCCGCCTGAGCCAAGGCAACCAGCTGATCGCGTGATTGGCGTGGAACAGGGTCTAAACCGTTGCGCAGAACAGTGTCGCCATCACCGCCATCGGGGTGATGGAACCCGTTTAACGCCCCATAGGACGACAGTGTCTCCGGGCCACCCAAAGCCGTATGCAGCCAGCCCTTGCCAGAGGCAATCATCGGATCGGTCGATGTGCCGTTCCGCACAAACCGCGTGAACATCCGGTCGTGGTTGCCACGCAAGACGTGCCACGGCCGCCCCGCGGTAACGCCATCCAGCAGCCGCTGAATGACACCGCGGCTGTCAGGCCCGCGATCTGTGTAGTCGCCGACAAACACGATGTCCGCATCCGGCCCGCCATCGGCCTGAATAAGCGCCAGGGCCCGATCAAGTTGATCGAGATACCCGTGGATGTCGCCGACGGCGTAAATTGGTTTCATGTGGACCTCGGGGTTGCAAAACGGATGGTCAGACTTTGTGGCGACTGGCGGAGCCTTCGGCGAAAGTTATTCTGGAAGAAAAAGCGAAATGGGCGCCCGACGATCGTGACGGGCACCCAGTTGTCAGACATCAAAAGTCAGCGGTTTGACCTGCGTGAACAGCCCTGTTGATTCGAGCTTGTTGATGATCGGCGCGGGCACGGCATCATCGACGTAAAGCAGCGCGATTGCTTCGCCCTTGGCAGCAGATCGCCCAAGGGTAAAGTTGGCGATGTTGACGTTGTTTTCACCCATCGTCATGCCCAGTGTGCCGATGATCCCCGGCACGTCTTCGTTGGTGGTATAAAGCATATGCGCACCGATTTCGGCGTCGATGTTGATCCCCTTGATCTGGATAAAGCGCGGCTTGCCGTCGCTGAACACCGTGCCCGCGATTGAACGCTCGCGTTTGTCCGTGACAACCGTGACCTTGATATAGCCGTCAAAGCTGCCGGACTGGTCTTGCTTGGTGGTAGATATCTGGATGCCGCGTTCCTTGGCGATCACGGGCGCGCTGACCATATTCGTGTCGGGGTTTGCCTTTTTCATGATGCCCGCGATTGTGGCAGCGGTCAGCGCCTTGAGGTTCATTTCGCTGACTACACCGTCAAACAGGATATTGATCGCCTTGATCGGTTCGTCCGTCATCTGGCCGACAAAGTTGCCAAGGTGGCCGGACAGTTTGATCCACGGCCCCATGACTTTGGCTTCTTCGGCCGTGACCGAGGGCATGTTCAGCGCGTTGGTCACAGCACCCGTAAGGAGGTAGTCGGCCATTTGTTCCGCGATTTGCAGCGCCACGTTTTCCTGCGCTTCGGTCGTGGCAGCACCCAGGTGAGGCGTGACCACGACGTTGGGCAGGTTGAACAACGGACTGTCGGTGGCCGGTTCAACGGCGAAGACATCAAAGGCCGCGCCAGCCACATGGCCCGATTTCAGCGCCTCGGCCAGGGCCGCTTCATCGACCAGGCCGCCCCGCGCGCAGTTGACGATCCGCACGCCCTTTTTCAGCTTGGCGATGTTTTCGGCAGACAGGATATTTGCGGTCTGGTCGGTGAATGGCACATGCAGGGTGATGAAATCGGCCTTGGCAAGCAATTCGTCCAATTCGACCTTATGCACCCCCATCTGTTCGGCTTTTTCTTCGCCAAGGTAGGGGTCATAGGCCAGCACCTTCATCTTGAGGCCCAGCGCGCGCTCGCAGACGATCCCGCCGATATTGCCCGCACCGATCACACCAAGGGTTTTGCCGGTCAGTTCCACGCCCATGAACTTGGACTTTTCCCACTTCCCGGCGTGGGTTGAAGCGCTGGCTTCGGGGATCTGGCGCGCAACGGCGAACATCATCGCGATGGCATGCTCCGCCGTGGTGATCATGTTGCCGAACGGCGTGTTCATGACGATGATACCGGCCTTGGATGCGGCATCCTTGTCCACGTTATCGGTGCCGATCCCGGCGCGCCCGATCACCTTGAGGTTGGTCGCAGCCTTGATCAGTTTCTCGGTCGCCTTGGTGGCACTGCGGATCGCAAGACCGTCATATTGATCAATGATCGACAGTAATTTTTCCTTGTCCTTGCCAAGGTCGGGCATGAAATCTACGTCGATGCCGCGATCACGAAAAATCTGCACTGCGGTTTCAGAAAGTTTGTCAGAGACGAGCACTTTGGGGGCCATTTCGATGGTCCTTTGATTTGAATGATAGGGGGTAGGTGGGGCGGAAACCCACCCTAGGCGTTGATTTCAGACATGAATGCCCATTCAAGCCAGGGCAGCATCGCCTCGATATCCGAGGTGTCCACAGTCGCGCCGCACCAGATCCGCAGACCGGCGGGCGCGTCGCGGTAAGCCCCGATATCAAGTGCGACGCCTGCATCAGCCAGCCGTTTGGCAACGGCCTTGGCAAAGACAGCACCATCGCTGATCCGATCATCGGTGAATTTCAGGCAGACGCTGGTGTTGGATCGCGTGGCCGGATCAATCGCGAGGTTGTCAATCCAGTCCCGTGCAGCGCAGAAATTCCACACGGCGCGCGCGTTGGCATCGGCGCGGTGACGCAGGGCGTCCAACCCACCGATGGATTTCGCCCAGTTCAGCGCGAAAAGGTAATCTTCGACACACAGCATCGAGGGTGTGTTGATGGTTTCACCGACAAAGATACCTTCGATCAGTTTGCTGCCTTTGGTCAGGCGGAAAATCTTGGGCAACGGCCATGCGGGTGTGTAGTTTTCCAGCCGCGCAACGGCGCGGGGCGACAGGATGATCATGCCATGTGCTGCTTCGCCGCCCATGACTTTTTGCCAGGAAAAGGTCGTCACATCGAGCTTGTCCCAAGGGAGATCCTGGGCAAATGCGGCACTGGTCGCATCGCAGATCGTCAGGCCTGCGCGATCATTGGGAATCTTGGCGCCATTGGGCATACAAACGCCCGATGTCGTGCCGTTCCAGGTGAATACCACATCGTTGTCATAGTTCAGCCCCGCCATATCGACGATATGCCCATAGTCAGCCGTGTGCACCCTCGCGTCGATTTTCAACTGCTTAACCACATCCGTGACCCAGCCTGCGCCAAAACTTTCCCATGCGACCATTTCAGCGGGGCGTTCGCCCAGAAGCGACCACATGGCCATTTCCATGGCACCTGTATCCGACGCGGGCACGATGCCGATGCGGTAATCCGCTGGCATCCCCAATATCTCGCGAGTCAGGTCGATGGCCTGCTTGAGTTTGGCTTTGCCCTCGGCTGCGCGGTGCGAGCGGCCCAGGGGCGCGTCGTCCAATGCCTTGGCTGTCCATGTGGGGGGTTTGGCACAGGGGCCAGAAGAAAAACGCGGATTCATCGGCCGCGTCGCCGGTTTTGTCGTAACCATTGCTGGTATCCTCACAGATATGCGCCCTTCGTTGGGGAAGGGTGTCCCACTCACGCTGTTAGGCGTATTGCTGCGGCGCGACAAGATAGAAAAGATCAAAAACGACGGGACGGGGTCATTTTCCGGCGATTGCACGGCTGGACAAATAAGAAAATCTACATATGTTTATGTGATGGAGAACTTGATAACATACGAAGCCCTCTGGCGGGGCGGTATTTTTGTGGTGATCCTTGCCGCGATGGCGATTTGGGAACTGTCCGCGCCCGCGCGACGCACCGAAATTCCGCGCCTGATCCGCTGGACAAATAACTTTGCGATGGTCGTTCTTGATACGCTGGTATTGCGGTTGGTGTTCCCGATCCTTGCGGTTGGCGTTGCGGCTGTTGCCACGGAACGCGGATGGGGGCTGTTTGGGTGGCTGAGCTTTGATGGACTCGGCGCGATTCTTCTTGGCTTCCTGCTTCTTGATCTGGCAATCTATGCGCAGCACATCGTGTTTCACAAGGTGCCCGTCTTGTGGCGCCTGCACCGGATGCATCACACTGATCCGCACTTTGACATGAGCACGGCACTACGGTTTCACCCGATCGAGATCGTGCTGTCGATGTTGATCAAAATGGGCGTTGTCCTGGCGCTTGGGCTTGCGCCCGTCACCGTCATTCTGTTTGAAATCGCGTTGAGCGGCACGGCACTTTTCAATCATTCCAACGCGCGCCTTCCCGCATGGGCGGAAAAGCCGGTGCGCTGGCTTCTGGTGACCCCTGACATGCACCGCGTCCATCACTCGGAACTCCGGGAGGAAACCGATAGCAACTATGGGTTTTGCCTGCCGTGGTGGGATAGGGTCTTTGGCACCTACCGTGACCAGCCAAAGTTTGGTCACGACAAGATGGTGATCGGGATCGGTAAATTTGGCGAGCGGCGCGAACAGTGGCTTGACCGCCTGTTGATCCAGCCTTTCCGCCCTGACCGAAAGTAGGGCAACGCACGATCCTCTGGTGCCCTTGGTCAAGATGTGCTTTTTGCACCACGAACCAAAGGATTGATCATGCACGTTGCAACCCTGATTGCCAAAGCTGGTGGGCTTGATCCTGCCCTCGTTCATTCCCTGCGCAACGCATGGGGTGGTGGCGATGCCCAGTGGCTGTCGCCAGACGAGGCGGCGGCCTTTCATATACAGGCTCAGCCTGCGAACGCCGATGATGTGTGGCGCAGCTTGCAGGGCGAGGGCGTCGATCTGGTGATCCAGCCCATCGCGAACCGCCGCAAAAAGATGCTGATCGCCGATATGGACAGCACGATGATACAGCAGGAGTGTATCGACGAACTGGCCGACGAAGCGGGCGTTGGTGCGCGCGTAGCCAACATCACTGCCCGCGCAATGAATGGCGAATTGGACTTTGAGGGCGCGATTGACGAACGGGTTGGCCTGCTTGCCGGCCTGGGCGCGGACATCATTGATCACGTCCTGAACACGCGGATCACCTATATGCCCGGCGGGCGCGCATTGGTGCAAACCATGAAGGCGCAAGGGGCGTTCGCGGCGCTTGTTTCCGGCGGGTTTACGGCCTTTACGGCCAAGGTCGCCGCCGATCTGGGATTTGATGAAAACCGTGCCAATACGCTCGGCATCCAAGAGGGCAGGCTGACTGGCAAAGTCGTGCGCCCGATCCTTGGACAAGAGGCAAAACTGGACGCGTTGAACGACATGACCGCGCGGTTGGGGATTGATCCGGCCGATGCGCTGGCCGTGGGTGATGGGATGAACGATCTGCTGATGCTGTCGCGCGCCGGAACCGGTGTCGCGCTGCATGGCAAACCCGCCCTGCAAGACAAATGCGCAGTCAAGATCAACCACGGTGATCTGACGGCGCTGTTGTTTATCCAAGGCTATGCCCGCGACGAATTCATCACCTGATGATCGAGGTTAGCACTGACATCCTGTTGCTGCTGATGGCCGCAGCCTTCATCGCGGGAATCGTCGATTCCATTGCCGGTGGTGGTGGTCTGATAACGCTGCCCGTTCTGGTGATCGCTGGCGCACCACCCCTGACGGCGATTGCGACAAACAAGGTGCAGGGGGTCTTTGGTGCGGCTATGGCTGCCTTTGCCTATGCCCGCGGTGGCCATGTGAACCTGCACCGCCAGTGGCAAGCGGCCTGCATAGCCTTCGCGGCCGCGATTATTGGCGCTCTCCTCACATCTTCCCTCCCGACCGAGGTGATCCGCCTTGGCTTGCCGGTCCTGCTGATCGCAATTGCGCTGTTCTTCGCGCTGAAGCCGGGGTTGAACGATCTGGACCGCACCGCGCGGGTCACGCCCGTGGTATTCACGCTGACGCTTGTGCCGTTAATCGGCTTTTATGACGGGCTAATCGGGCCGGGGGCGGGATCGTTCTATATGATCGGTTTTGTCGGGCTAGCGGGCTATGGCGTCCTCAAGGCAACAGCCCATACGAAACTGCTGAACTTTGCCAGTAACGCCGGCGGCATTGTCGCCTATGCGGTCGTGGCGCAGCCCTGGTGGTTTGTCGGGCTGGCGATGGGTGCGGCACAGATGGCGGGGGCCTATGTCGGATCACGCCTTGCCATGCGCATCGGGGCACGGTTGATCAAACCACTGGTGGTGATCGCTGCAACCGCGCTGGCGCTGAAACTGATCTGGGACATGACCTAAAGAACGGGGTGCATTTCGCCCGTGTCCCAACCGTTCCGATTTAAGATGCGCGGATTGCGATATTTAATTGCGGTGGGGTGGTTCGGGTCCAGCACACCAAGCCGCACAAGGATATCGGCAATCACGCATTCTGATGCGCGTGTGGCGCCATCGGTGATCTTGAGAGCAACACCGATACGCTTGTCGGGAATGATTGCGGTAAATGCTCCTTCCGCCCCGAACTTCACGGCGACTTTGCCATCCATCGCCTGCATCAAATCCGTGCTGGACTGTGCTTTGCCCGCGACCATCTCGGGAAAGGCGATCATCGCTTGGGTCAGCCGCGCCGCAGCCTGTGAACGCAGATCGTTCCGATCCTGTGCTGTGGCAAAGAACGCCATCGCACGCGCCAGACCGTGGACCGTTGTCGCAAAATTCGGGGCCGAGCATCCGTCAAGTCCGTGGCCAAGGCTATCTTGCGATGTGACGTCTTCGAAGGATTGCTTGAATGCCCTCTGGAGCGGGTGGTCGAGCTCAATATACTCTGGACCCGCCTTGAGGTGGTTCACCACAGTCAGGAAGCCCGAGTGTTTGCCCGAACATTCGTTGTGGTATTGGCAGGGGCTGCTGTCGGTCTTGATAAGTTTGTTGCGGGCATCGTTGTCGGCTGGCATGGCTGGCCCGCAGCGAAAATCCGCATCACTATAGCCAAGCGTGGCAATCCACTCGCGCACAGTATCAGTGTGGATTTTTGCCGCACTGTGGGATGCGCAGGCCAGCGCCAGATGCGCGTCCGTCAACCCGAATGCATCTGCCGCGCCGCTTTCGACCAGCGGCAGCGCCTGCACCATCTTGCACGACGAACGCGGGAAAATCACCATTTCGGGATCGCCCCAGGCGTCGATAATCTGGCCCGACCCGTCACAAATCACCGCATGCCCCTGGTGCGCGGATTCAAAAATGCCACCGCGCCAAAGTTCGACCAAAGTCACGGGATTTCCCATTTCGCTCTCCTAAAGGTGATTTCAGCGGCTTTCCGCGCAAATATGGGGGGCAATTAGGCTTTCCCCTAGGCGCAAATTCTTGTTATCCCTACACGTATCGAGTTGAAACACGTCCGACCAGCCATAAGATGCCAGAAGATGCATCAGGGGCCGGACACCAGAGGCAAGGACAGCTTGGAGGCTGTGTAGATATGATTTCAGCATTTTCACGTGTGATTGGCGTTACGACCGCCCTGATGATTGCGGGTAGCGTTTCCGCGCAAGAGGAAAGCGGCAACCGCGTCGCCGCAAACACCGATTGGTCCGTTTTCGTCGAGGACAGCCCGACCGAATGCTGGGGTGTGTCGGCCCCCAAGGAAACGGTGAATACCCGCGACGGGCAGCCCGTGGCCGTGCGGCGTGGCGATATCCTGTTGTTCGTGTTCTATCGCCCCGGTTCGGGCGTCCAAGGGCAGGTGACGTTTACAGGCGGCTACCCCTTTGCCGGCGGCTCGACCGTGGAAGTGGACATCGACGGATCGAAATTTGAACTCTTTACCGAAGGCGAATGGGCCTGGCCTGCCACTCCCGAAGATGATGCAGCCATTGTCGCCGCAATGCGCCGCGGTGCCGAAGCCAAGCTGACCGCGCGGTCGGGTCGTGGCACGCAAACAGCCGATACTTTCTCGCTGTTGGGCTTTACGGCCGCCGTTGAAGAGGCGCAGCGCCGCTGCTCGGGTTAAGCTGAAAACAGTGTTGTGAAATGAACGGGGCCGGTTTTCTTTGGAAACCGGCCCCGAATCCTATATTGGGCCTATCTGACCCCAAACCCAAAAGGTTCATCATGTCGGCCACTGCACCGATCACCCAAGACGTCATGACCATCAAACGCGCGCTTCCCGAAGGCCCGACAAATATCGTCGGTCTGACCCGTGATGCGCTGCGCGAGGCCCTGATCGCAATGGGCACACCGGAAAAACAGGCCAAGATGCGCGTGAACCAGATCTGGCAATGGATCTATCACTGGGGCGCGCGCGATTTCGCTGATATGACAAACCTCTCCAAGGATTTTCGCGCGCAACTGGCGGATACCTTTGTCATCGCCCTGCCCGAAGTTGTGACACGCGAGGTATCCACCGACGGCACCCGCAAATACCTTGTGCGTATTGCCGGCGGTCACGAGGTCGAGGTGGTTTATATCCCCGAAACCGATCGCGGCACGTTGTGCATTTCCAGTCAGGTCGGTTGCACCCTGACCTGCAGCTTTTGTCACACCGGCACGCAGAAACTGGTGCGCAACCTGACCGCCGGTGAAATCGTCGGGCAGATCATGCTCGCCCGCGATGATCTGGACGGCTGGCCGGAACAGGGCGTCAGCACCGCCGACCAAGGCCCGCGCCTTTTGTCCAATGTCGTGCTCATGGGCATGGGTGAACCGCTTTATAATTTTGAAAACGTCCGTGACGCGATGAAGATCGCGATGGACGGCGAAGGCATCGCCCTGTCGCGACGCCGCATCACCCTGTCCACGTCCGGCGTTGTGCCGGAAATCCACCGCACGGCGCAGGAAATTGGCTGCCAGCTCGCCGTGTCGTTTCACGCCACCACGGACGAGGTGCGTGACAAACTGGTGCCGATCAACAAGCGCTGGAATATCGCCGAGCTTCTGGACGCCCTGCGCGCGTATCCCAAGGTGTCCAACAGCGAACGGATCACCTTTGAATATGTGATGCTGAAAGGCGTGAACGACAGCGACGATGATGCCCGCCGTCTGGTGAAACTGATCGACGGCATCCCCGCCAAGATCAACCTGATCCCGTTCAACGAATGGCCCGGCGCGCCCTATGAACGCAGCGACAAGGCGCGGATCGACGCCTTCGCCGAAATCGTCTATCGCGCCGGCTACGCCAGCCCGATCCGGCGTCCACGCGGCGAAGACATCATGGCTGCCTGCGGTCAGTTGAAATCTGCCACCGAACGTGCCCGCAAATCCCGCAAGCAAATCGACGCAGAGGCAGGCTTGGGCGACTAACCCCCGCCCAACGCGGCTTTCTTCTCGCGCAGGGCTTTGTCAAAGGCTTCAAGCTCTTTTTCGTGGCGTTCTATGGCGTCGGTGAAGATCTTGACCATGAAATCCCGGAAATCCTTTTCTTTCTTGGCCTTCTTGTCGGTCAATCCTTTGGTCAGGGGTCTGTCGCGTTCTTCCTGCGCGCGTTTGCGCAGCCATTTGATGTGGGCCTCGACCTTGGCACGATGCGCCTTCAGGGCATCTTCGGTGATGCCTAGCGTGCCAAGGTCATCAGGCAGCAGGGGGCGCGGCGGATCTTCGAACCGCGATGGGATCGGATCGCCCTTTTTGGGTTTGACGCAGTGGCGCAGGAAACTGCCGTGAAACTGCACCGCAAAGGGGAAGGACACAAACAGGTAGCCGCGCAACTGTTTACCCGGAACCCTCAGAATAAAGTGGCGGTATTCGACTTCGGCCCGAATGGCAAAGCTGGTATCGGGCGCAAACCCCGCCTTGAATTTGGCAATCGGCACGGTGACCTTGAAACTGGCCAGCGCGCCTTGCAGCGCCTTGTTAAGGTCCGCCAGACCGGACAAACCCGCCGCCTTGGCGGTGGCATTGGCAAACGCCTTGGCCCTTTTGGGGTGATTGCCGGGTGGGGCCTTGGGTGCGCTGGGGTCCGGCTTGCGCGGCACAAAGGCGAACAAATCGGTCTCAAGCGTGATCTGGTTATTCACGTCGATGGCAAAGCGTTTTTCGACCTTGGTGCGGCAATCATAGCGATAGACAAGGCGGTTGGATTTCTGGCGTAATTCCCAATCGGCATGTTCAAAGAAATTTCGATAGCTATGTGGCGATGGAAACATCGTGCGCGGCGGGTCTTGCGGCACATAGGGTGTCGCCTCGAAGTCGATGCTGCCAATTTTGATTTTCATAGTGCCCCCCAATCCGCCAAAGCATAGCCCACAGTCGCGAATCCGCAAAACGGCGGGTGGTTGCGTGACGTATCGCGGTGGTTAACCTCGCGTTCACCAGAATCGCGTCAGTTTGGCGGCATGGACCAGACACTCACAGTTCAACTGAAAATCGCCGCCCCAATGGAGGAGGCATTGCGCCTTGCCGCGTGGGAAGATGAAACAACGCTCGGTCATGTGGTGCGTGATGCGATCGCGCGTGAAATCAGGCGACGGCGGCAACATCAGGTTGCCGCCGCCAAAATTTCACAAGGCGCGCCCAGCCAACGGGCGTTTTCACCTTAGGCCAACAACGCGCGGGCCTCGTCGGCCGATAGGGCGGCGGGGCGTTCGCAGGTCGTCGTCATGTCTACAAAGCCGCGGGATTCGGCGGCGCGCAGGATACCTGTCATCACTTCAATCGCATGCACAGCCAGATCAATGTCGCACCGGTGCTTGCGCCCCTCGCTGATGGCTTGGGCCATATCGGCAAGACCGGCACAGCGATAATTGGCGCGCGGCGTGCCCTTGTCATCCTGATTGGCGATCCCAAAGGGATGGTCCGTTGGCACCAGATTTGTGCGGTCACCATCCATCCCCGCGTGGCCGACATTGCCACCAAAGAAATTCGGGTCGGGCACAAACAGGCTGCCTGTTTCGCCGTAAAGTTCCATGTTGGGGTGGCTGTGCGCCCAAACATCCCAGCTCGCGCCCAGCGTCACGATGGCACCGTTGTGAAACTCCAGCAGGGCATGAATGTTGGTCGGCGTGTCCACCGGCACGGTTTCGCCATCCCGTGGCCCATTGGAAATGGTGCGAGTCTTGAAGGTGGCCGCGGCCATCGCGCTGACGGTTTTGACCGGCCCGATCAGCTGGATCAGGTTGGTCACGTAATAGGGGCCAATATCCAGAACCGGTCCGGCCCCCGGCTGGAAAAAGAAATCGGGGTTCGGGTGCCATTGCTCCATGCCGTGGCTCATCACGTGGCAGGTGCCACCGATGATCCGGCCCACATCGCCCGCATCAATGGCCGCACGCGCCTGCTGGTGTGCACCGCCCAGAAATGTATCGGGCGCTGACCCAACGCGCAGACCCTTGGCCGCCGCCAGTTCGCGCAGGGCTTCGCCTTCCTCAAGTGTCAACACCAGCGGTTTTTCGGAATAGGCGTGCTTGCCTGCCTCAAGAATTTGCCGCGTGACCTGATAATGCACCGCAGGGATCGTCAGGTTCACGATCACATCGATATCGCCCGCCGCCAGCAGCCCCTCAACGGTGTCGGCACGCACGCCAAATTCATCGGCACGCGCCTTGGCGGCATCCATGTTGATATCGGCTACCGCGCGCATATCCAGCGCCTTGAACAGCGGACCCAAACGCAAATAGGCCGCCGAGATGTTCCCGCATCCAATGATGCCAACCCCAAGTTTCTTCATATCCGTGATCCTTTAGAATTTCGTTGCGGTTGCCAGTGATCGGCGCGCAAAGCGTTCGTCGTCATTGGGGTTGTCGTGTTCAATGACAAAGTGCGTAACATTCGCAGCCGCAAGCGCTGCCGTGATCGATGCCCAATCCATCGTGCCGTGGCCCACATCGGCCCAGCCATCTTCATCCACGCATTCACCGCTGGGGGCAATGTCTTTGATGTGAACAGCAACAAGCCGGTCCGCATATTTAGCGATCCACGCGGCAGGGCTTTGACCTGCGCGCTGCACCCACCCCAGATCAAGCTCGAGCGAGAGCGATGGGCCGCCTTCCATCATTGCATCGAGCGGCATGACACCATCGGCACCGGCCACAAGTTCAAAGTCGTGGTTATGCCAGCCAAAATTCAACCCCGCGTCGATGATCGGCTGCCCGGCTTTGGCCAGCCGCGCACCAAAGGCGCGCCAACCAGCAGTATCTGTCGGGCGCAAGTCCTGCGCGATATGGGGCACAAGCACGTGTTTGATCCCCAAAGTTTTGGCGACTTCGATCGCGCGTGCGGGATCGCCTTCGACCATATCAAGACCAAAGTGCCCGGTCGGCATTTGCAGCCCCGTCGCATCAAGTTGGGCGCGCAAGCCAGCCGCATCGTCATAAAGCCCGCCATACCCTTCGACATACGAATACCCGAGGCGCGACAGCATCGACAGCGTATCGCCCAGCGGCGGGAAGTTGCGGGAACAGTAAAGTTGATAGGCAATCGTCGGCATCGGGTTTCCTTTCAGGTTGTCAGGCCATCGTGGCCGTATGAAGATCGCGCAGGGTGAATGCGGGGGTGTCGCCCCTCTCCGGCACGAATGAGAACGTAAGGGGCGTATCAGGCATGAGATGCACAGCGTTGCGGTCAAACCGTCCGGCCGTAGATGCCTCGAGACTGACGAAAAACGCGGGCTTTTGCGCCGTCAGCGTGATCTGCCAAACGCCACCTTGGTCCGCGACAGCCATTGCGATATCGGGTGCGTTCAATGCGTAATGTTTGAAGGGGTGGGGTGCGTATATATCGCTGCCGCTGGTTCCATCGCTGCCGGTCCAGGCGAAAAACAGCATCTCTTGCGCACCTAGATCGCCAGCCTGCACGGTTAAAACATCAACTGCATCGCTGCCGATGCTGGCATCCGCCTTGCCAAGGTCGCGGGTGCTGCCATCCATCGCCAGGGCAACGGCCGTGACAAAGACATCGACCCTGTCAGCCAGATCATTGACGCCGCGCAGCACGATACCGTCGCCCATAGGCACGGCCGTCACCAGCACGGGGTTATAAAAATCGCGCGCCATATGGTGCAGCAATTTCCAGTTGCCACCATGATCAAGCGAGGCCCAGGAACACACCGGCCAGGTATCGTTCAACTGCCAGTAAAGCGTGCCCATGCACTGCGGTTTCAGGCTGCGCCAGTGGGTCACGGCGGTCTTGATCGCGATGCCCTGCTGCACCTGGCTCAGATACACGAAATCTTCAAATTGCGCGGGCCAGCGGAAATAGCGAAACATGGTTTCCGCAATCCGCGCATTGCCGCCAGCATTCTTTTGGTGGCTTTCCAGCACCGGAGCCGCGATGTTGAAATCTTCGGGCGCGGCGAATGTGCGGATCGCCGACATCGACGGATAGGATTGAAAACCGAATTCCGAACAAAAGCGCGGGGTCACATCGCGATAGTGGTCGAAATCGCGCCCCTCGTGCCAGACCGACCAGAAATGCATGTCGCCTTGCCCGTCCACATGCCAGCCATCGCGAAAATCCATCGGCCCAAGCGAAGGTGACGAGGGCCACCAGTTCGCCGCGGGATCAACCGATTTCATCGCCGTTTCAATAGTGCGGTTCAGCCGGTCGTAATTCACCAGATAGCGGTCGCGGTTGTCGCGGGTTTCCGGGAACCAGTCCAGCGAGCCGACCAATTCGTTATCGCCGCACCACAGCGCCAGACAGGCGTGATGCTGGAGGCGGGCGGTGTTTTCGCGCACCTCGGCGGTGACGTTTTCAAGGAATGCATCGTCGGACGGATAGATCGAACAGGCGAACATGAAATCCTGCCAGACCATCAGGCCCAACGCGTCGCAGGCATCATAAAAACTGTCCGGCTCGTAGCGCCCGCCGCCCCAAACGCGGATCATATTCATATGCGCGTCGGCTGCCGATTGCAGCAATCCACGCGTCTTTGCGTCGGTGATGTTGCCCTGCAGGGCATCGGCTGGGATCCAGTTGGCACCCTTGGCAAATACAGCGCGTCCATTCACACGACACCCGAAAGACGCACCGGCCGTGTCAGGTTGCGTGACCAATTCGATGTTGCGCAGGCCCAGACGCCGGTGCGCGGTCACGCCGCCGGCGTCGATTTCAAGGTCGTGCAGGGTCTGGGGCCCTTGCCCGTTTGGCCACCACAGGTCAGGGTTCTTGATGGACAGGCGCACAAAAGCTTTGCCGCCATCTATCTCGGCGCTTGCCGTCTGATCACATAGGCGCGCCCGCACCGTTTCACCGTCCAGAAAGGCCGCATTCACCGTCACATCAACGGCCACATGACCATCGCTGTGGGTTTGCTGCACCAGCACCGCATCAATCCGCGGCGCGCCTGTTGGCTCCAGCCGAATACCGCCGCCCACGCCAAAGGGTGTCAGCGCGATGTTCCAGTCCCAGCCGAAATCGCATTGCACCTTGCGCAGCATATTTCCGTTCGGGATCGGGTTGTTGTCGGTGGAATAGGGGATGGGGAAAGGGTGCGCGACCTGACGTTTTGCGCCCTCGGCCACGGGGGAATGAAAGGTGATCTCGACCGTGTTCTTGCCCGGCTTGGCCACATCGGACAGATCAATCCGAAAGCTGCGATGCACGTTATCACAGCGCAAGACCACCCGCCCGTTCCACCGGATCGTCGCAACGGTATCGACGCCGGACACCACCAGATCAACCGCCATGTCGGTCAAGGTCACATCGCGGCGCACAACCCAGTCACGCTCGCCGATCCAGCGCAGATCATATTCGTTGCGTCCCCAATAGGGGTCGGGAATATGCCCCGCGGCGTGGAGCGCGGTAATGCCGTCACCGGGCAGCATCACGTCACAACGGTAATCGCCGTTTATGTCGGTCAATGTCCAGGCGCCCGTCAGATCGGTGCCATCGGACCGGCCTTTTGGTGTCAAAGTCGCGCCTCGGTCTTTTTGTCAAACAGGGATGCCTGCGCCGGAACGATGCCGATCTTAAGGTCGTCGCCTTCGTGAACGCGGGCCTGGCCATCCATACGAATGCGAAAGGTTTTATCCGCCACCGTAACGTGCACCAGCGTATCCGATCCCATCGGTTCTACCAGATCGGCGGTCACATCCATCTGGATCGGTGCGTTGTTCACCAGTTCGCCGGTGACGATATGTTCCGGGCGGATACCGATCACGGCGGCACCGTTGTGGACAGTCTCACTGGCGTATTCGTAACCTTCCATCGGCATGGCGATCCCGTTGGTGGTGAATGTCCCATCGCGGAATTCGCCCTCCATGAAATTCATCGAGGGCGAGCCGATGAAATCGGCCACATAGATATTCTGCGGGCGGTTATAAATCTCGTCCGGTGACCCAAGCTGCATGATGTTGCCACCCTTCATGATCGCGATCCGGTCGGCCAGCGTCATTGCTTCGACCTGATCATGGGTCACATAGATCATCGTGTTTTTCAGGCTGTGGTGTAGCCGTTTCAATTCAACCCGCAGGTCCGCGCGCAATTTTGCATCAAGGTTGGACAGCGGTTCGTCAAACAGGAACACATCCACATCGCGCACCAGCGCACGGCCGATCGCGACACGCTGACGTTGCCCCCCGACAGCGCGCCGGGTTTGCGTTTCAGCAATTGTTCAATCTGCAAAACCTCGGCGGCGCGGGCGACACGTTGCGCAATTTCCGCCTTTGGCATTTTGGCGTTCTTGAGGCCGAACGATAGGTTCCCCTCGACGCTCATCTGCGGATAAAGCGCGTAGGACTGGAACACCATGCCGATGCCGCGTTCGCTGGGTTCTTTCCAGGTGACATTGTCGCCCTTGATGAAAATCTGCCCGTCGCTGACTTCCAAAAGCCCCGCGATGCAGTTCAACAGCGTGGATTTCCCGCAGCCGGACGACCCAAGCAGCACGATAAATTCACCCTCGTTGATATCGAGGTTCAGGTTGCGCAGTACCTGAACAGAGCCGAAATTAAGGTCGAGGTTTTTGATTTGAACAGAGTGAGTCATGAGATCAGCCTTTGACTGCGCCGGCCGCAATGCCGCGCACAAATAGTTTTCCAGAAGCGAAGTAAATGACCAGCGGCACAAGCCCGGTCAGCAGCGTCGCCGCCATATTGACGTTGTATTCCTTTACGCCCTGCACCGAGTTGACGATGTTGTTGAGCTGGACCGTCATCGGATAGGTTTCGGGTTTCGTGTAGATCACGCCGAATAGAAAATCGTTCCAGATACCCGTGACCTGAAGGATCACCGCCACCACGAAAATCGGGATCGCCATTGGCAGCATGATACGGAAATAAATGCCCCAGAAACCTGCGCCATCAACGCGGGCCGCTTTGAACAATTCCTCGGGAATCGAGGTGAAGTAGTTACGAAACAACAGCGTCAGGATCGGCATCCCGAACACGGTGTGCACCAGCACCAACCCCCAGATACTGCCCATCAACTTGATTTCGCGCAGCATGATCACGATCGGGTAGATCATCGTCTGGTAGGGAATGAATGCGCCAAGGATCAGGATCGTAAAGAACACCTCGGAGCCTTTGAATTTCCAGTTGGACAGGGCGTAGCCATTGACGCTGGCAATCAGGATCGACAGCACCACCGAAGGCACCAGAATCTGCACCGAGTTCCAGAACCCGCGCGACAGCCCGTCACAGTTGATACCGGTGCACGCCTCGGCCCAGGCGGTGACCCAGGGTTGGAATGTCACCTCGATGGGCGGGCTGAAAATATTGCCCAGCCGGATTTCCGGCATCCCCTTGAGCGAGGTCACAACCATCACATAAAGCGGCAACAGGTAGTAAACCGAGACCAGCAATAGCGCACCATAAAGGAAAATGTTGTTGCGCGACAGTTTGCGTCTGGGCTTGGGGCCGCGCGGGCCGGTCATGTCGGTCGGCGTATGAAGGGTCGTATCAGCCATTTTTCTTGCCTCCGAATTCAAGGTAGGCCCAGGGGATCAGGATGATGATCACCGACAAAAGCATCATCGTTGATGCAGCAAACCCCTGCGCAAGGTTCTGCGCCTGGAACATATAGTTGATGACGTATTTCGCGGGCACTTCGGACGCGAGGCCGGGGCCGCCGTTCGTCTGGGCGACCACAAGGTCGTAGAGTTTGATAATCCCGCTGGCGATCAGCACCAGAGCGGTGATGAAAACAGGGCGCATCATGGGAATGACAACGCGGATATAGGTTTTGACGGTGCCGATTCCGTCAACGCGGGCGGCCTTCCAGATGTCTTCGTCAATGCCGCGCAGACCGGCCAGCATGATCACCATGATCAGGCCCGACCCCTGCCAGATCCCGGCGATCAGAATGCCGTAAATCACGATATTGGGGTTGTTGAGAGGGTCAAATGTAAAGCTCTCCCAGCCAAGGCTGCGCACAACGCCCTGCACACCAAAGTCGGGGTTCAGGATCCATTGCCACGCAAGGCCGGTCACGACAAACGACAGGGCAAAAGGATAAAGAAAGATGGAGCGAAAGACAGCTTCGCCACGGATTTTGCGATCAAGCATCGCCGCAAGTGTAAAGCCGATCACCAGCGTCAGGATCAGCGAACAGACGCCGTAAACCGCAAGGTTCGAGATGGAAATCATCCAGCGGCTACTGGACCAAAGGCGTTCGTATTGTTCCAGCCCCACAAAGTCGAGCCTGGGCAACAGGCGCGAACTGGTGAAGGAGTGAACAACAGTCCACGTCGTTCCGCCAACGAAAACCACCAAGGCGGTGAGGATCATCGGCACAGATGCAATCTTGGCGTTAAGGTTTCGGAATAGCCTGCTGGGTCGCTTGCTCGCGTCCATCGTCGCCCCCATTTGTCTAGAAAGATTTTGGGCCCGGCACATTGGCCGGGCCCGCACTGCGCGAAAGCTTAATCAGCGTCAGCGATGATCGATGCGTAACGCGCTTGGGCGTCAGTGGCACTCATATCCGAAGACCAGAATTCGGCCATCAGCTCTTCGATCTGGGTCTGCGTGTCAGGCGTCAGATTCATGTCGCCAGAAGGCAGGATGCTCCCGCTTGCAAGAATATCAAGACCCTTCTGCATGCAGTCGTTTGCGGCAGACATGTCGATGTCACCACGCACCGGGAGCGAGCCCTTCGCAAGGTTGAACGAGACCTGCACCTCGGGCGAGATCAGCAGCGAGGCCAGTTCAAGCTGGGCTGCCTTTACTTCGGGATCGTCGATAACGGGGAAGTAGAATGCATCACCGCCAGTATCCAGAATCTCGGCTTCACCCAGACCGGGAAGACAGGTGTAGTCTTCGCCGGCAACCTGACCGGCAACCTGGAATTCACCCTGCGCCCAGTCACCCATGATCTGACCGCCAGCTTGACCAGTGATCACCATGTTGGTCGCTTGGTTCCAGTCCTGCACGTTTGATCCGGCAGCGAATGCGCGGGCATCAACAGCCGCCTGGAACACGCGGGCGTATTCGGGGCCCGCGGCCACATCGGCGTTCTTGTCGATGTTCACGGCCGACCATGCGTCCTGACCTGCAAGCGCAATCGCCATCACACCGAACGCGCCACTTTGTTGCCAACCCTGCTGACCCATCGCGAGCGGCTGAAGACCTGCCGCACGCAATGCGGGGGCAGCGGCTGCAAATTCGTCCCAGTTCGTTGGCACCGGAACGCCGGCTTCTTCAAATGCGGCATGGCTCAGCCAGATCCACTGCCACGAATGGATGTTGATCGGAACGCAATAGATGCGACCGTCCAGCGTGCAGCTGTCCAGAAGGGCGGACGGGTTGACAAGATCACGCCAGCCTTCGGCATCCGCCAGTTCGGTCAGGTCTGTCATCAGGCCCGCTTCGATCAGTTCCTCGGCCTGACGTCCGTGGTTCAACTGGGTTGCGGCCATCGGATCGCCGCCGATGATACGGCTGATAATGATCGGACGCGCGGTGCCGCCGGACCCGGCAATGGCACCGTCGACCCAAGTATGTTCTGTGTTGCTGTTCAGCGCTTCGGCGAGCTTGGAAACAGCCGCGGCTTCACCGCCGGATGTCCACCAGTGCGTGACCTCAAGTTCGGCGGCATGTGCCGTCGAAGCACCCACAAGTGCCGTGGCGGCAAGCAGTTTGGTTGTTAGTTTCACGATTCTCTCCTCCCTGGTTCTAAATCGTTGTAGATTTTTCTATAACGTTTTAGATTGATCTGGCAACAGTTATTCTGTTCAATTGTCCAACGGCTCTGCTATCCCGAGCCAAACCTGAAACGAGTGACACGTGACAAACGAGGTAAAACCCGCAACCCCTGAAAAAGTAGGCCGCAAGCCTACTCTCAAGACGATCTCGCAACTCAGCGGGTTGGCTGTGCCGACCGTGTCACGCGCCCTGAGCGATGCACCTGACATCGGCCAAAAGACCAAGGAACGCGTGCGGCGAATCGCCAAGGAGGTCGGTTATGTGCCGAATCGGGCAGGGGTGCGTTTGCGCACCGGGCGCACCAATGTGATCAGCCTCGTGTTGTCGACGGAACATGACCTGATGAACCACACCGCCCGTCTGATTTCATCGATTGCAGGGGGGCTGAAGGAAACGCAATTTCACCTCAACGTCACGCCCCACTACCCCGGTGACGACCTGCTGCGCCCGTTCCGTTATATTGTCGAAACCGGCTCGGCGGATGCGGTCATTTTCAACCAGATCGAGCAAGACGACCCGCGCGTGGCCTATCTGCGCGACATGGGCTTTCCCTTTGCCACACATGGCCGCAGCAAATGGGCCGATCAGCATCCCTATTTCGATTTCGACAATGATGTTTTTGGCCGGATCGCCGTTGAACATCTTGCCCGGCGCGGTCGCAAACGTCTGCTGTTGGTCGCGCCGCCGACGACACAAAGCTATGGCAGCGCAATGATCGAAGGCGCGCAATCCGCCGCGCGCGATTGTGGTCTGAACCTGACCGTGGCGCGCCGCATCGACAGCGACAGCAGCTCGGCCGACGTGCGAACATTCATTGCCCAGGCGGTCACACAAGACCCATTGATCGACGGGGTCATCAGCGGATCGACCACCGCGACGATGGCCGCAGTCGCGGGAATGGAGGCCGAAGGTTTTGATGTGGCAACCGACATTGATGTCTTCTCGAAAGAAGCGATGCCGTTTCTGCAACTGTTCCGCAAAGGCATTATCGTCATTCCCGAGGACGTGAAACATGCCGGTGAATTTCTAGCCCGCGCGGCCATTCAGGCGGTGCGTGAACCAAACGCCCCGCCGATGCAGGGGCTTGAAGTGCCAACTCACCCCAAGGACTAACTTGAAAATAGGCTTGCCATGACACCTCAAATCAAGGGCCCCGCCCTTTTCCTTGCGCAATTCGCTGGCGATGAAGCGCCGTTCAACACCCTTGAAGGGATCACCAAATGGGCCGCGGGTCTGGGTTACAAGGGCGTGCAAATCCCCACGTTTGATGGTCGGCTGTTTGATCTGACCAAAGCTGCCGAAAGCCAGACCTACTGTGACGAGGTCAAAGGCATCTGCGCCGATGCGGGTGTCGCGATCACCGAGCTCAGCACCCACTTGCAGGGTCAACTGGTCGCCGTGAACCCCGCCTATGATCTGGCGTTTGATGCCTTCGCGCCAGACGACTGCAAGGGCAACCCCGCCAAACGTCAGGCCTGGGCCGTCGATCAGATGATGAAAGCTGCCGTTGCCTCGCAGCGCCTTGGCCTGAGCGCCACCGTCAGTTTCACCGGCGCGCTGGCCTTTCCTTATCTTTACCCCTGGCCACAACGTCCCGAAGGCCTGATCGACGAAGCCTTTGCCGAACTGGGCCGCCGCTGGACGCCGATCCTGAACCACTACGCCGATCACGGCCAGACCATCGGCTATGAAATTCATCCCGGCGAAGATGTGTTTGATGGCGCGACATACGAGATGTTCGTGGAGGCCTGTGGAGGCCACGATGCCGCCCTGATCAACTACGACCCCAGCCATTTCCTGCTGCAACAGCTTGATTACCTGGCCTTCATCGATCTCTATCACGACCGCATCAACGCGTTTCACGTCAAAGACGCTGAATTTAATCCCGACGGTCGCCAAGGCGTGTATTCCGGTTACCAAGGCTGGACAAACCGCGCGGGCCGCTTCCGGTCCTTGGGTGACGGGCAGGTCGATTTCGCCGGAATCTTTAGCAAACTCACGCAATATGGTTACGATTCATGGGCCGTGCTGGAATGGGAATGCTGCATCAAGTCCGCCGAACAGGGGGCCGCCGAAGGCGCGCCATTCATTGCCGGACACCTGATCGAGGCCCCGAAGTCCGCGTTTGACGACTTTGCCGGAGGCGCAAAAGACGAAGCAACAATCAAAAGGATGCTTGGCCTGTGACACGTTTGAAGCTGGGGATGGTCGGCGGCGGCCAGGGCGCATTCATCGGCGGCGTGCATCGCTATGCCAGCCGACTTGATGGCCGCTGGGAATTGGTCGCAGGTGCTTTGTCGTCCAACGCACAGCGCGCCGCAGACAGCGCCGCTGAACTGGGTATCGCACCGGACCGGTCCTATGCCAATTTCAACGCGATGGCCGTGGCCGAAGCCGCGCGCGCCGACGGGATTGACGCTGTTTCAATCGTGACACCGAACCACATGCACGCGGCCCCGACGATTGCCTTTCTGAATGCGGGGATCAGTGTGATTTGTGACAAACCGCTGTGCGCATCCTTGGACGAAGCCGCGGAAATTGCCACCGCGATCAAGGCCAGCCGCGCGCATTTTATCCTCACCCATAACTACACCGGCTATCCCTTGATGCGCCAGGCGCGCCAGATGATTGCCCGCGGCGATCTGGGCAAAATCCGTGTCGTTCAGGCGGAATATGCCCAGGATTGGCTGTCGGGCGCGCTGGAAACCGAAGGCAACAAACAGGCGGTCTGGCGCACCGATCCGGCGAAATCCGGTGGTGGTGGGGCGATTGGCGATATCGGCACCCACGCGCTGAACCTGCTGACATTCGTGACGGGTCTGGATGCCACGGCCCTGTCGGCCGACCTGCACAGCTTTGGCAAGGGACGCCAAGTTGATGACAACGCTCATATCATGCTGCGCCTTGACGGAGGCGCCAAGGCGATGCTGTGGGCCTCGCAAGTTGCCGTGGGCAATGAAAACGGCCTGCGACTGCGGATTTACGGTGACAAGGGCGGCTTCGAATGGGGACAGGAAAACCCCAACGCAATGACCTTTACGCCCTTGGGCGCACCCAAGCAGATCATCACACGCGGTGGTGCCGGATTGGGTGGCGGCGCGGGCGATTGGACGCGCATCCCGCCGGGCCACCCCGAAGGATACCTTGAAGGGTTCGCGACCATCTACAACGATGCGGCGGACCTGATCGGCGGCAAGGGTGACGGCGCGCTGCTGCCCGGTATCGACGCGGGGCTTCAGGGCATGTGGTTCATTGATGCCTGCATTCGGTCATCGCGCGACGGCGGGGCTTGGGTTAGCCGCTGATGGCCTCGGCCAGCTGCGCAACAATCGCATCGACGGGCTGATCGACGCTGACGGTGATCGCGCCTTCATCGGGCGTGGGCACCTCGAGCGTGGCAAACTGACTGTCCAGCAGGGCAAGCGGCATATAGTGGCCCGCGCGGGCCGCCATCCGTGACTGGATCAAGGTGCGGGGCGCATCTGGATAGATCAGGATCAGATTTGCAATGCCGCGGCGTAGATGGTTACGGTAACTGCGCCGCAGCGCTGAACAGGCCAGCACAACATCACGATCGCCACCCACGCTGCCAACTTCGGTCACCAACCGATCAAGCCACGGCCAGCGCATGTCATCCGTCAGCGGTTTGCCAGCGGCCATCCGCGCGACATTTTCGGGTGGGTGAAAATCATCGGCATCCAGAAAGGCCGCGCCGATCCGCCGCGCCAGCCCTTTGCCGATCGTCGATTTCCCCGACCCCGAAACACCCATCACCAGAATAGCGCGCATCACCGCCCCGGAATGGCGCCGCGCTTTTCGCCCGCACCTTGCCAGTTTGCGATGGCCGCGACGGCTTCGTCGGCGGTTTCCACAAAGCGGAACAAGTCCAGATCTTCTTCGGAAATTGTGCCCGCATCGGCCAGAGCATCCCAGTTGATGATCTTTTCCCAAAACGCGCGCCCAAACAGCAGAAACGGCACCCGCTCCATCCGGCCGGTCTGGATCAGCGTCAGCGCCTCAAAGGTTTCATCCAACGTGCCAAAACCACCGGGAAACACGCAGATCGCCTTGGCGCGCATCAGGAAATGCATCTTGCGAATAGCGAAATAGTGAAAGTTGAAACACAGATCAGGCGTGACGTATTCGTTTGGGGCCTGTTCATGGGGCAGCACGATATTCAAGCCGATGCTCTTGCCGCCAGCGTCCTGCGCGCCACGGTTGCCCGCCTCCATCACACCGGGGCCGCCGCCGGTGACAATGACATTCTCAAGCGCATCTGACTTTAACCCTTCGGTCGTGACGATACGGGCAAGTTTGCGGGCCTCCGCGTAATACATCGACAGGTCCGCCAGCGTTTTGGTGCGGGCCTTGTCCTTGCTTTCTGGCGCTGGAATGCGTGCCCCGCCGAACATCACGATTGTGGACTGCACCTTGGCCTCATTCATCAGCAATTCGGGCTTGAGCAACTCCAACTGCAACCGCACAGGGCGCAATTCATCGCGGAGCATGAAGTCAGGATCGGCAAAGGCCAACGCATAGGACGGCGCGCGGGTTTGCGGCGTTTCGGGAATATGGCACGCGGTCTCGCGGTCCTCGCCACTGCGGCGAAACGGATGGCGATGCGGGTCGTCTTTCATATGGTGTGCTCCCTCGTGAGTTGTTCGAAATGTCTGGCAGGGTTGGCGGGCAAAGTCCAATAACACCACCGCGCTTGGTCCAAGTGATTGCGCGACAGGCCTGCCGCCGCTATAGCGCAGGCGAACCTGACCTTTGCCAAGCCGGAGAACACCATGTCCAACGCCGCCCTTGAAACAGCCATTGAAGCCGCATGGGAGGCGCGCGACGGAATTTCTCCTACGACGACCGGCGCGGTGCGCGACGCCATCGAAGACACCCTGAATGCGCTGGACAGCGGCAAACTGCGCGTGGCCGAACGGCGTGAGAACGGCGACTGGCATGTGAACCAATGGGCGAAAAAGGCGGTTCTGCTGTCGTTCCGCCTGAACGACATGGAGACCATTCCCGGTGGCAACGGCGCATCCACATGGTGGGACAAGGTGCCGTCGAAATTTGACAATTGGGGCGACAATCAGTGGCGCGCTGCGGGTTTTCGCGCGGTTCCGGGCAGCATCGTGCGGCGGTCCGCCTTTATCGGCAAGAATGTGGTGCTTATGCCGTCGTTTGTTAACATCGGCGCATATGTCGATGAAGGATCAATGGTTGATGGTTGGGCCACGGTCGGAAGCTGCGCACAGATCGGCAAGAACGTGCACCTGTCCGGCGGGGTCGGGATTGGCGGTGTGCTGGAACCAATGCAGGCCGGCCCGACGATCATCGAGGACAACTGCTTTATCGGTGCGCGCTCGGAAGTGGTCGAAGGGTGCATCATCCGCGAAGGCTCGGTTCTTGGGATGGGCGTGTTTATCGGCCAATCGACCAAGATCGTGGATCGTGAAAGCGGTGAAGTCTTTTATGGCGAAGTGCCGCCCTATTCGGTGGTGGTTGCCGGGTCCATGCCGTCGAAAAACGGGATCAACCTCTATTGCGCGGTGATCGTGAAACGGGTCGATGAACGCACCCGTTCCAAAACCGGCATCAACGAATTGTTGCGCGACTAATCAGGTGGGTGGGTTCACAACCCACCTTACCCGTCGGCCCGTTAGGTGGGTTAAAAACTCACCGTCCATGAAAGGCAGCAGATGTCGGACGCCCCGCAGAAAAAGAAACCCTCGCGCCAGCAGGTCTTTACCTTGCTGGTCGAAGTGGGCCGCAAAGACGGTGATGGCCTGCCCAAGGATGCGACCGGCGCGGCGTTGATGATCTATGCCAGCGGCGTGGACGAGGCCGAGGCCGTGCGCGAAACCGTTGCGATCCTTAAACAGGCCGATATGAACCCCTTGGATGTGTCCGGCTATGGCACGCTTGATGAACGCCTTGCCGAGGGACATGACATCGCTGACGAGGAAAAAGATCTGATGGCGCGCGCGCTGGCCGAAAACAGCGTGATCGTCGCGCAGATGACGCCGTTTTTTGGTGATGACGAACCCGCCTAGCCGCCCGCAGGGCCAAACCATTTCAGCTTGATTGCCTCGTATGTGCCGTTTTCGCGCAGGCGCAGCAGCGACTGGTTGATTTCCTCGGCCAGGGGGCTGCCCGTAGGCAGTGCGATCCCATAGCTTTCGGGCACGAAGACGGACCCCACCAAACGGCCTGTGTCAGCCCCGTCCGTTGTCACGTAATAGGCCAGAATGGGGGCGTCAAACACGACCGCGTCAAGCGTGCCGTCTTCGAAGGCCGCGATCAATGTGTCCAGATCATCAAAGGTCAACGCACGCAAGTCGCGCCCCTCCAGAAAGCCGGCAGCAGTAGAGTCGCCAATCGTGCCAACGCGCTTGTCATAAAGGTCATTCACGCCTGACACATTTGTCTGAATTGCCGCGACGGTCAGCGTTGCGGTGATTTTTGCGACAAAGATCGACACACCGAACAGCGAGGCCACGACCAGGATGACGCCAAACAAGCGCCCCAGTGGCGAACGTGGCGCGCGTTCTTCAAAGCTGCCGTTTACCACAAGGTTCAACGCCCACCAAAACGCCGGAAAGGCCATCTTGCGCGCGCCTCCGTCGAAATAGGGCTGATGATTACGCTCAAACCGCCACATCATCATGCCTGCCGCAAACAGCACGCCAAACGCCGCCAGAACACCCAATAGCAGATCGCGTGAAAACAGCACCGACCAGAGCGATGCACCGCCCGCCCCGGCAGGGATCATGATTTGCAGACCGGCGGCAAAAATCGGTTGGCTAAAATCCATCATCGCTTCGCGCTCGGCGGTGATCGAAATATTGGCAATGGCGGCATCGACCTCGCCATCTATCACCATAGCAATCATTTCGGAAAAACTGTCGGCACGGACAAAGTCATAGCTTCGCCCAAGGTCGTTCATGATGCTCGCCCAGAGGTCGACGGAAAATCCAACGTCATGCCCGCCGTCTATCATCGAAAATGGGGCGCGCGTGACTGTTGCGACCCGCAA
The DNA here is from genome assembly GCF_008065155.1 of Octadecabacter sp. SW4. Lineage (NCBI taxonomy): Bacteria > Pseudomonadati > Pseudomonadota > Alphaproteobacteria > Rhodobacterales > Roseobacteraceae > Octadecabacter > Octadecabacter sp. SW4. The sequence continues at coordinate 59,134 of NZ_CP042819.1, forward strand.
GTCCTGCGCCGTAACCATTGACGCAAAACCCGCCATGAAGCCGATTAAGACAATTGGAAACCGCATTGCTTCTTCCCCCCGAAGTCACCTTGCCTTACGCCAATTCCGACGGGCGAGGCAATAACTAGCCCTGGGCCGTCGCCAATTCAGTGAGGGTCAGTGCCTCAAAGCCACGCAAGACGGGCAAGGCAAGATCCGATTGAAGGGGCCGCAATTCCGGCGGCAAGTCTCGCAAGACCGAATGGGGCAGCACGCCCGGATCGGCAAGAAGCGCGCTGACATCAAAGCTTTCAAGCGGTGCACCGTTGACAATAATGACGGCATGGCGATCCAACAGCACGTGATAATACCGCACCGTTTGCGGCGCAGGATCAATTGCCAGGACCGCCCGATGGTCGATCATATGGCGCATGGCTGCCGACACGCATTCTTCGCCAAACAGGTATTCAACATCTGATCCTGACAGACAAATTCGCTGGTCGCGCCCAAGCAACAGATCGGCCGAGGCACCATGATAAGGCGCGCGCAACAGACAGGGTGCAAACCGCCCGCGGGCAGGCAACACCTGCGATCCCACCCAGCGCACCTGTGCCACGTCACCTTGGGCCGTGCTGACAAATTCACCTGGGCGCAATGTGTCGATCGGGGTTTCACCCGAGGGTGTTTTAATGCTGCCCCGCGCACCAATCGCGGGCATCGGCCCTGCGGGTTCAACACTGTCTGACACGGCGGCAAAGTGCAGGCTTGGGTCGGCTTTGCACAGCGTATGATCAGCCATCAGACGTGTTGCATCGCGCAATGTTAACGGAAAAGGCGCGCTGACATCGGTTTGAAACAGTGTGCCACGATCCGGCACATAAAGCGTCAGCGTGCCACGTCGTGCAGGACAATCCCACGTATATGAAATCTGCAAAACGCTTTCGCTGACCTGCAAATCGGTCGCAAGATCGCGCGACAAATGGCGCGCGCCGTGCCGCATCAGCAGGCGCAGTGTCCCGTCTGTATCAAGGCATAGCGTCAAACCCGAAGGCCAGGGATCACGGGCAAACAGGCGCAGGATATTTACCGGAAGCGGCCCCGGTTCATAGCTGCACTCAATGAATAACGTGCCGCTGGTCAATAGCGTGTCGGGGTCAGGCGCATTGGCAAGATTGGGCTGGCCAAGCCCTGCCGGGTTCAGCACGCCCTCGCTGCCGTCGCGAAGCCCGATCCAACTCATGTTCGGCGCGCCCGCATTGTTACGCCGCCGCCTGTGATAGCAGCAACCGCGCCTCGTAGTGGCGCAGGGTGCGCCGCGCGGCAGGGCTATAGCCTTCGCCGGTCAGGGCGTTCAATTCGGGAAAGACGGCGCAAATCTCGTCGATGATATCCTGTTCGAATGCCTTGGTCGTTTGCGGGCCGGGCAGGAAACTCTCAGTCGCGAGACCTTCGGAATAGACGACCTGATGCTTGTCGAACAACAGGTGCACATAGGTCACGTCGCCGCCTTCAATCGTGCGCACGGACCGGTCATTGACCAGATCCTTGGCGGCAACCAGAACTTCGCCTTCGCCAAACAGCAGCTCGGCCATCGTGTCGCGGATCAGCACGCGGTGCTGGGGCGAAAGCATCAAGGTGCCATGTTCGCCAAAGGTATTCTCGCGGATGCGAATGGGGGCCATGTTGCCGATGGCAGGCACAGTGCGTTGCCCGGCCCAGCGCACCGGCTGCGCCCCGTCATCATGGGTGATAACCATATCGTCGGCCTGCAACTGTTCGACAGGTTTGTCGCCGTCGGGCGTGCGGATCAGGGTGCCCGCCACAAAGCAAGGGATCGTTTCAACGGTGACAAACCCGACATCCGTTTCCAGAACCGTGCCGGACCCATCCGTGCTTTCGACTTGGTAGGTAAAGCTCGTGGTTTCAAAGTCGCTGTCCGTCGTGATGTCGAACGTGCCATCGGCCAGCAGTGTGACTGTTTGGCCGGTCGGCAAGGTGATTGTCTGACCCACCGTCACGGCATTGCCGTTGATGTGGGTGATCTGCAAGGTGCCGCTCGTGTTGTTGATATCGTTGTCCAGCACATCAACGTTCTTGGTTACACTGTCCTGCATGGTGACAAGGTCTTGTTCGGCCACCAGTTGGGTCTGCACGGAATCTGCCGCGATCAGAAGGTTCGAGTCATAGCTGCTGTCCGACACATCGGCGATGCCGATCTTGATCGTATTTGTCACGCCAACATTCACCGGAATCGTCAGCGTCATGGTGACGGTAAAACCGTCCATCTCGGTGTTGAACTGGTCGGACGTGTTGTCGTTATAAAGGTTGACGTTGTTGGTCTGATTGACCGCACCAATGGCCGTCTGGTTGGTGTTCGCAATCGACAGCGGCACGTGCGTTCCGTTGATCCAGACACCAACCATATCGTTGTAAATCGAATTCGAATACTCTGGGTATTCTTCAGAACTAAAGACGAACTGCATCGTCATCACGTCATCGGTTGGGATGAAATCCACCACCATATACGAGGCATCATATGTGTTGGTGCCTGCCACCGCATTGAAATCGGCGTCATTGTTCGCGCCGCCGGTATTGGTGCTGGTATTGGTATCTTGGTTCGACTGGCCCGAAGAATTGGTGAAATTCGTCGCCCGACCCGTGGAGAAAATCACGCCCGTATCGCCCGGCGTCACGCCCGGGGCGAGTGAATCACCGTTCGAATAGATCGCCGAGGAATAGCTGGAACCCGAATAGCTCGCACTCGTGACCGTGACGCCATTGCCGAAAATCGAGTTCGCCATCTGCATCGCAGTGGCGCTTGTGTCGTATGTCAGTTCGCTTGCCGCAACCATTTTGCCCCAACCCATGTGTTGGAGACAGTTCAGACGGATTCGTGCTTGCCTTGCACGTTAACCTATATCTTGTGGCTTCAACTGCTCGCCACGGACCATCTTGGGTCTCTTTGATGTCTGCCCTGCCTCGGGTCAATTATTGGCTTCACATTAGGCCGAATTGTCCTTTTGTGTGAGTATTTTATGGCGCTTTCTTGATGTCACATGAAAAGGTGTCGCAAGCCCGCCACAGGGGTGTTTGCATCACGCCGTGGCGCGCGCTACCTCTGGGTGCAACACAGGAGCGGATCATGACCAAACCCATAGACCCGGTTGACCTTACGGCACGTCTGGTGCGCTGCGCGTCGGTCACACCCGCCGAGGGCGGCGCGCTGACGGTGCTGGCTGACCTGTTATCGGATGCCGGATTTACCTGCACCCGCGTTGATCGCGGCGAGGTGTGCAACCTGTTCGCCCGCTGGGGTGCCAAGGGGGCCGCGCGTAGCTTTGGCTTTAATGGCCATACCGATGTTGTGCCAATCGGGGACGCCGCGGCCTGGACCCACGATCCGTTCGGCGCGGATATCGTCGACGGCTTCCTTTACGGGCGCGGTGCGACGGATATGAAATCGGGCGTCGCCGCATTTGCTGCCGCCGCCGTGGATTTCGTGCGCGCCTCGCCACCGGACGGCGCAATCATCCTTGCCATCACCGGTGACGAAGAAGGCCCGGCGCTCGACGGCACAACCGCGCTGCTTGACTGGATGGAGGCGCAGGGCGAAACCATGCGAGCCTGTATCGTTGGGGAACCTACCTGCGTCGAAACAGTGGGTGACATGATCAAGATCGGGCGGCGCGGGTCCATGACCGCGCATATCACAGTGGCAGGCAAGCAGGGACATGCGGCCTACCCGCAGCGCGCGCTGAACCCGCTGCCTGCGATGGTGCGGCTGATGGACCGGTTGGCCGGCAAGACGCTTGACGACGGCACCAACCATTTCGACCCATCGACCCTTGCGATCGTCACGATCGACACTGGAAATCCCGCCAACAATGTGATCCCCGCCCAGGCGCGTGCCAGCGTGAATATCCGGTTCAATGACAGGCACACGGGCGATAGCCTTACGGCCTGGGTGCAGTCTGAAATCGACGCGGTGCAGGCCGAATTTGGCGTCCAGATCACCCAGGATGTGAGAGTATCAGGAGAGGCGTTCCTGACGCCCCCCGGCGCGCTTTCGACGCTGATCAGCGACGCGGTGCGCGCCGAAACGGGAAACACCCCTGACTTGTCCACGACCGGCGGCACATCGGACGCGCGGTTTGTCAAAGACCACTGCGCCGTGGTCGAATGTGGCCTTGTCGGTAAGCGAATGCATCAAGTGGATGAGCGTGTGCCGGTCACCGATATCGCAACCCTCAAGGCGATCTACACCCGCATCCTGCAGGCCTATTTCAGCCAGCCTTGACCAGATTGAGCGCCTGCGGCGCGTTCTTTTTATGAATTTGCCTCCGGCGGAGGTATTTTTGGCAAGATGAAGCTGGCAAGGCGCAAGTGCCGTGGTAGGTGGTGAGACATGAAACGCATCCCATCCAGAGACGAAATCCTGCAATGGATTTCCGAAAATCCGACCCAATCGGCCAAGCGTGACATCGCGAGGGCGTTCGGGATCAAAGGCGCCGCGCGCATCGACCTCAAGCGGATCCTGCGCGAGCTTGAAGACGAGGGCCACCTTGAGAAACGCAAGAAGACCTATCGCGACCCTGATCGGCTTCCGCCGGTTTCGGTTCTCGAAATTGTCGGGCCGGACGCCGATGGCGACCTGATCGCGCGGCCCGTTGAATGGTTCGGCAAGGGTGATGTGCCGGTGATTGCCTTCATCGCTGCCAAGGGCGACCCGGCGCTGGGCAAGGGCGATCAGATTCTCGCACGGTTGACCAAGGAGCAGGGCGAAGGTTTTGACTATACTGCCCGCCTGATCCGCCGCATTGGCACCAACCCCCTGCGTATTCTGGGTGTGTTCCGGCGCGGGTCTGACGGCGGCCGTGTGCTGCCCATCGACAAAGGGTCTGACAAGGAATGGAGCGTGGCTGCCGATTTGATGAACGGTGCCAAGGACGGCGAATTGGTCGAGGCCGAGCAGGCCGGACCAAAGGGGCGCATGGGTCTGCCAAAGGCGCGTATCGTGGCGCGGCTTGGTGATCCGACCGCACCGCGCGCCGTGTCGCTGATCGCGATTCACCAGCATGGGATACCCGATCATTTCCCCGATGATGTCGTGGCCGAAGCGGACGCCGCAAAAACGGCCGGTCTGGACGGCCGGGAAGACCTGCAAGACCTGCCGCTGATCACCATCGACCCGTGGGATGCGCGTGACCGTGATGATGCCTGCCTTGTGCAGCCAGATGATGACCCAAAGAACCCTAATGGACATATCCTTTGGGTCGCGATTGCCGATGTGGCGCATTATGTCACGACCGGGTCCGCGCTTGACCGCGAGGCGCGCAAGCGTGGCAATTCCACCTATTTCCCCGATCGCGTTGTGCCGATGCTTCCGGACCGGTTGTCTGGTGATTTGTGTTCCCTGCACGAGAACGTGCCGCGCGCCTGTGTTGCGGTGCGCATGCGGGTCAACGCGGCGGGTCACAAGATCGATCACAGCTTTCATCGTGGCCTCATGCGCTCGGTTGCATCGCTGAACTACGAGGAAGTGCAGGCGGGCATGGATGGCGCGCCAAACGACAAGGTCGCGCCGCTGATGGATGATATCATCCGCCCGCTTTACGCCTGCTACGAAAGCCTGCGCAAGGCCCGCGTCGAACGCCAGCCGCTTGAACTGGACCTGCCTGAACGTCAAATCGTGATCAATGAGGAAGGTCATGTCACGGCCGTGAATTTCAAGGAACGCCTTGATGCCCACCGCCTGATCGAGGAATTCATGGTGCTGGCCAATGTCGCTGCCGCCGAAACCCTGATCGCCAGGGAAACCCAGCTGCTGTTCCGCGTTCACGAAGAACCGAGCCCCGAAAAACTGGACGCCCTGCGCGAAACCGCCGCCGCAAGCGGGTTGACGCTGGCCAAGGGGCAGGTGCTGCAAACGGCGCATCTGAACCGTCTGCTGGAACAGGCCGAGGGCACGCCAGACGACGAATTGATCAACATGGCGACCCTGCGGTCAATGACGCAGGCCTATTACAACGCTGAAAACTTCGGGCATTTCGGGCTGGCCCTGCGCAACTACGCGCATTTCACATCGCCGATCCGCCGTTACAGCGATCTGATCGTGCATCGCGCGCTGATCACCGCGCACGGCTGGGGCAAGGACGGCCTACAACCCGAAGATATCGACCGCCTTGATGATACCGCCCAGCTCATCAGCGATACCGAGCGCCGCTCGATGATGGCCGAACGCGATACCACGGATCGCTACCTTGCCGCCTATCTGTCCGACCATGTGGGCGCGGAAATGGAGGGGCGGATCAGCGGGATCGCCCGTTTTGGCGTATTTGTGCGCCTAGATGAAACCGGCGCGGATGCGCTGGTGCCGATGCGCAATCTGGGGGCCGAATATTTCCGCCACGATCCTGACAGCCAGACCCTGACAGGGGCCGACACCGGCGTGGTCATTCGTTTGGGGCAGCCCGTCACCGTGGCCCTGACCGAAGCTGTGCCCGATACCGGTGGGCTGGTCGTGGATTTGCTCCGCCTTGATGGGCGCACAGTGACCAAAGGCACGGGACGTGGCGGTAAACCCCCGCGGCGCAAACAGGGGGCGGCGCGCAAAAAGGCGGCCAAGACCGCGCGCAAGGTCAAACGCAGCCGCAAGTGATGGGCGGATAACCGCGCCCCGCCCTGGTTGATTGCTTCCCGATTGGAAACAATGGCGGTAGCATTGCGCGCAAACGTCATTGAAACGGGTAAGCTTCATGAGTGTGTTAATGCGTTTCGCCGTCCTTGCGACATTCGTGGTTGCAGGTGTCGCGCAGGCCAATCCCGGCCCGCCAGAACGTTCACTTCGCCCCGAACTGCGGCCGGAGTTGCACGCGATCACTGTTCAGGGCGCGTCCAATAATCGTGGGCTTCAGCGCTGGATCAGCGATTTTCGTGTCCGCGCGTCGGCACAGGGCATTTCCACGCAGGCATTTGACGCGGCCTTTCGCGGGGTGCGCTACAACGCCGACGTTATCCAGCGCGACCGCAACCAATCGGAATTCACCAAGACGATCTGGGAATACCTTGATAGCGCCGCATCCGACTTGCGCGTGCGCAACGGCCAGGCGGCGCTGCGCCAGAACGAAGGGCTGCTGAATGCAATCGAGGCGCGCTATGGCGTGGAGAAGGAAGTCGTTGTCGCCGTTTGGGGGCTGGAAAGCTCGTTTGGCGCGTTTCGCGGTGATGAACCGCTGATCGAAGCACTTGCAACCCTCGCATATGACGGGCGGCGCGGGCGGTTTTTTGAGCAGCAACTGATTGCTGCGCTCAAGATTATTCAAAGTGGCGATGTGGCGCCGTCAGACATGACAGGAAGCTGGGCGGGCGCGATGGGCCACACGCAGTTTATTCCCACGTCCTATCTGGCCTATGCGGTGGATTTCACCGGCGACGGCAAACGCGATATCTGGTCTGATGACCCCGCCGATGCGCTGGCGTCCACGGCATCCTATCTGGCGAATTTCGGCTGGATCAGTGGCCAGCCCTGGGGCGTCGAAGTGCGCCTGCCCAACGGGTTCGACTACACCCAGGCCAACCGACGCATTCAGCGCCTGCCCAGCGAATGGGCGCGCATGGGCGTGACCGGACTAAACGGGCGCGTGGTGCGCGACTACGGCGATGCTTCGGTGCTGCTGCCTGCTGGGGCGCAAGGCGCGGCGTTCCTGATCTTTCACAATTTTAGCGTGATCGAGCGTTACAACACGGCCGATGCCTATGTGATCGGTGTCGGCCACCTGTCCGACCGGATCGCTGGCGGAGGCGCAATTCAGGCCAGTTGGCCGCGCGGCGATCGTGCGCTGGTGTTCGGGGAACGGCAGGAATTGCAGCGCAGGCTGACAGCCGCCGGGCACAGCACCCAAGGGATTGACGGGCGCATCGGGCCGCTGACGATTGATGCGATCCGCAGCTATCAGCGCAGTCAGGGCTTGGTGCCCGATGGCTACGCGTCATTGTCGCTACTGATGCGGCTGCGCTAGGATCATCATCAGGTAGATATTGCTGGCCGCAAACCTCTCGCGATTGCGGCTTTGCTCCATCAGGCGTTGTTGCAGGCGGGCGCGTTTGCGCTCTTTGATCAACATGCGCAGCACACGGGCGATGATCCACCGTGTCTTGGGTCTTTTCGTGGTCAATTCTTCGTCCACGCGCGCAATTGCGTGGCCAAAGATGTTGAACAGGCCCTGTTCAATTTCGACAGATGGGGCCACGGCCTCGGTCACGTCTTCCTCGCGCTCAATGGTCAGGCCCAAGTCAGCCACGGCGTTGCGAAAGTAGGTAATGCCGTGCCCGCTGCCCACTGTGGCGCGCACCGGATCGGCGCGAAACCCTGTGTCGCGAAAGCAATCCGCGATGATGATACGGCCTTGGGGCTTTAGTAGTGTCAGGCACTTGGGCATGCCTTCGGACAGCGGGATATACTGAAAACTCTCGGAAAAGAGGCAAATATCGAATTTGGAATCGCTGACGAAATCTTCAAACATCATCTCGTGAACGACAGCGGCGGGGGCATTGGCGCGGCAGCGTTCAGCCAGAAAGGCGGATGGAATGACGATTTCAACGTCGTGGCCCAGCGCGATCAACTTACCCGCCGTGACACCCGCACCGCCGCCAATATCCAATATGCGCAGCTTGCCCTTTGGCAGAAATCCGAACAGACGCTCTGTATAGGCTTCTTGCGCGGGGCCAGCATTTGCAGCGCAAACCTCCAGCCCCGTCCAATCCCCGTAATGAAGGTTCTCGGTTCCCGTCAGCCATTTGGCGAAGGTCAGACTTACGTCAAGGCCGATGGCCCGCGTATCAATTTTTGCATTTTTCATCGGCGCAGTCTTGCGGGGAAATCCCCACGGGCGCAAGCTTCATTGCTGACCGGATGGTTCGCAGGCATCGCCGCGCATACAGGCTTCGACCTTGGCGATGTCTGCGCGGCTCGGATTCTCGAAAACCCATTGCGGGCAGGGGCCGACGCGCAAAAAATCGCCATCGGCGGTGCGTTCGACATAGGCCAGCGCATTGGTTTCCGGTGCGAAAGCACCGCACCACGGCCCGGCACAGCTGATCGCAACGGTGATATCGCGCGGTTTGATGTCGACGAACCCGCTTGCCGACAACCCCTTGCCGCTAAAACGCACGGCAAAGGGATCGGGGGCTTCCCCCTCGCGTGTCGGCGCGGCGACGGTATCTTGGGTAAAGGAAAAGTTGCCCCAAAGGACGGTATAGCGCGCCTCGGCCTGCGACGCGGCGTCAAAGGATCCGGCCACATCAGCCTGCACGCAAGATAAGGCCACGGCCTGCAACGGCAGCGCGACACTCAGCAGGACGCCAAACAGTATCTTTTTCATACCAAACCTCCAAATTCTTTCAGGACCTGCGCGTAAACCGCCCTTTTGAACGGGACGATGCTGGTCAACATTTCGCTCGGTGGCATCCATTTCCAGCGCGAAAACTCCGGATGCTGCGTTGCGATATTGATCTGGTCATCTGTTCCAGTGAACCGCACCAAGAACCACTTTTGCTTTTGTCCACGATAGCGGCCCTTCCAAATCTTGGGCACGATCTCGTGGGGCAGATCATAGGGAATCCAATCTGCGCTTTCGGCCTCCACCTGCACGAGATCGGCCGTGACGCCGGTTTCTTCCCACAATTCGCGCAGGGCCGCGTCGCGTGGGTTTTCACCCTTGTCGACGCCACCCTGGGGCATCTGCCAGGCATCGTGGTCGCGGTCATTGCGCTGGCCGACAAAAGCATGTCCGGCACTGTTCACCAACATCACCCCCACGCAGGGACGGTAAGGCAGGCGCGCGATCTCGTCGGGTGTCATGCGCCTGCCCCTTGGTTACTCGGCGTTGGGACCAAGGGCCGACAAACCCTTGAGGATATCAATCGCATAGGCCAGTTGGTAATCTTCCTCGCGCAGCGTAGCGGCGTCTTCGGCGCGCGCACGGTCCGCTTCGATCTGGCGGATTTCGTCCTCGCTCAGGCTGTCGTTGGACAGCGCGCCGCGCAAATCGGCTTCGGAGCGGAAGACGCCTTGTTCTTCTTCCTCGGTGCTTTCTTCGACGCGGCGGGGTTGTTCAACGATGATATCGGGCGAAATACCCAGCGCCTGAATGGACCGGCCCGAAGGCGTGTAATACCGTGCCGTGGTCAGGCGCATTGCCCCGTCACCACGCAACGGCATGACCGTCTGCACGGACCCTTTGCCAAACGAGTTGGTGCCAACGACAATCGCACGGCGGTGATCCTGCAACGCACCTGCGACGATTTCCGACGCCGAGGCAGAGCCACCGTTGATCAGCACGACAATCGGCAACCCTTCGGCCAGATCGCCCGCATTGGCGTTGTAGCGCTCACCGTCCTGGGGGTTGCGGCTGCGGGTCGAAACGATTTCGCCAGCCTCAAGGAATGCATCTGACACAAGGATCGCTTGGCGCAGCAAACCGCCCGGGTTATTGCGCAGATCAAGAACAAGACCGTTGACGTTGTCGATGCCACCGGCCTCTTCCACCTGTTCGGCCAAAAGTTCGCGCATGCTGTCATAGGTCTGGTCACTGAACGTGGTGATGCGCAGGACAACCGTGTCGCCCTCGGTGCGCGTGCGCACAGCCGTCAGTTTGATGGTGTCGCGGATAATGGACACATCAAACGGTTCGATTTCGCCCTCGCGCACGACAGTGATCACGATTTCCGAACCCACAGGCCCGCGCATCAGGTCAACTGCGTCATCAAGGGTCAGACCCAGAACGCTGGCACCGTCCACGGCGGTGATGAAATCGCCTGACATGATCCCGGCTGCATCTGCAGGGGTGCCGTCAATCGGCGACACGACCTTGACGAACCCTTCTTCCTGCGTGACTTCAATCCCAAGACCACCAAATTCGCCGCGTGTCTGCACGCGCATGTCGGCGGCGTCTTCGGGCGACAGATAGCTGGAATGCGGATCAAGCGACGTCAACATGCCGTCAATCGCCGCTTCGATCAGCGCCGCTTCGTCAACTTCTTCGACATATTGCGCGCGGATGCGTTCAAAGATGTCACCGAACAGGTCAAGCTGTTCATAGACACTGGCGTTGCGGGTGGCCTCTTGGGCGATCAGCGGCCCGGCGATCTGCGTTGTGGCAATCGCGCCTGCGATCGTGCCTACAGCTGCGGCCATAAAAAATTTCTTCATGAATTTTCCTACCTCATTCAACCGCGAACCACGTCGCGGGATCTACGGGACTTTGCCCTTCTCTGACCTCAAGATAAAGGGTCTGTGTTTGACTTCCTGTCACACCTTGCGCTGTTTCGCTCAAAATTGTGTCAACTGCGGGTGTTTCACCCCCCATCAGGCCAACGGGCGACCCCGCGGGCAAGACCTGACCGACCTCGCCGAACACTTCCGCCATGCCAGCAAAGACCCACAGCACGTCTGCGGCCGGTTCCAGTATCGTGACATTGCCATAATCAAGCAGCGGTCCGCGATAGCGCACCGTGGCCGCGCCGGGTGTGGTCACAAGAGCACGCGGGCGCGCCGCGATCAAAACACCGGGGCGGGTGATCCCGGCGGCATCAGCCTGTTCATATCCGCGTAACAGCGTGCCCTGCACCGGCAGTGCCAACCCCCCCGCCACTGTCGCATCAAGGGGTGCCGCGCCCCCATCAACGGCACGCAACAGGCCAGACGCAAAAGCATCGAGCGTTTCCGTGCTGGCTACCAGCAGGGCCGTTTGCACCGCGTCCTCGGTATAGCGTTGTGGCAGGTCGGTGCGGTCTGAAATTGCGGCGCTCAGTTTGGTGCGGGCTTCTTGCGCGCCTGCCAGGCCTTTGCCCAATAAATCTGCGGCGCGGTTTTGCAGGTCGCGCAGGGCCGCGACCTCGTCAAGCTGGCTGCGAAGGATGTCCACTTCGGCCTGCAAGCCCGGCGTCACATCCGACAACATCATGCCGGCGCGGGCCGTTCCGGTTGGCCCCGATGGATGCAGCAACAACAGCGGCGCAGGCGCGCGCCCCATCGTTTGCAACACACCCAACAGGCGCGCCACTTCGTCACTGCGCGCCGCCAGATCGTCCTCAAGGGTGCGTTGACGGATCGCGGCGCGGCGCAACCCGTCGCGCAGGGTCACCAATCCATCTTCATAGGCCTGCACGGTTTGGGTCAGGGCAGCGATACGGTCACTTCGGCCATCGGCGGCAGCCAGCGCCGCGCCTGCTTCCTCAAGGCGATCCGCAGCCGCGATTGCCGCCGCGGACGGGTCCGTTTGTGCCAAAGCAGCGCTGCCAACAAGGCAAACAAAAAATGCAGCGCGCAGGATCACTTGATCAAACTTTCACCGGTCATTTCGCCGGGCTTTTCGATGTTCATCAACTGCAACAGGGTCGGGGCCAGATCGGCCAGGCGACCGTTTCGCAACCCTGCGCCCTTTGGCCCGCCAACCAGGATCACCGGCACAGGGTTCGTCGTATGCGCGGTGTGCGGCCCGCCCGTTTCGGGGTCTATCATCACCTCGCAGTTGCCGTGATCGGCGGTGACGATCATCGCGCCGCCCGCTTTTTCAAGCGCCGCCAGCACGCGCCCAAGGCCGGTATCAACCGCCTCGCAGGCTTCCATCGCCGCCTGCAAATCACCGGTATGCCCCACCATATCGGGGTTGGCATAGTTGCACACGATCAGGTCGTAGCCATCATTGATCGCGCCAACAAAGGCATCCGTGACCTCGGCAGCTGACATCTCGGGTTGCAGATCATAGGTTGCCACCTTGGGCGAAGGGGCAAGATAGCGATCCTCGCCCACCTCGGGGATTTCCTTGCCGCCGTTCAGAAAGAACGTGACATGCGGATATTTTTCCGTTTCGGCAACGCGAAACTGGCGCAATCCCTTGCTGGCGACCCATGCGCCCAGCGTGTTCTTGATAACGCGTTTGGGAAAGCTGGCATCAAGCCATTCGCTATGCGCGTCCGAGTATTCGACCATGCCCAAAAGGGTCGCAAACGGTGGTTTGGTGCCACGGTCAAACCCGTCAAAATCAGGCTGGGCCATTGCCGCCAAGATCTCGCGGGCACGGTCGGCACGGAAATTCAGACAGAACAACCCGTCGCCTTTGGCAACTCCGGCATACCCGCCCAAGACGGTCGGCAGGATAAATTCGTCATTTTCGTCGCGGGCGCGGGCAGCCGTGATCGCATCAGCGGCACTCTCGGCGGTCAATCCGGCGCCATCAACCATCGCGCGATAGGCCTTTTCGACACGGTCCCAGCGGTTATCGCGATCTAATGCATAATAACGCCCAGACAGGGTCGCGATTGTCACGCCCTGTGGCAGGGACTCCGAAAGCTGGGCGACAAACCGTTCGGCGGAAACCGGCGCCACATCGCGCCCGTCCGTAATCGCGTGGATCACCACTGGCACGCCCGCATCGGCAATCATGTTTGCGGCGGCAATCAAATGCAGCACATGGCCGTGCACGCCACCATCCGACACAACACCCATCAGATGCGCCCGCCCGCCTGTGCCCTTCAGCGTGTCGATAAATTTCAGGATCGCCGCATTGTCGAAAAAGGTGCCGTCCTCGATCGCCAGATCAATCTGGCCAAGATCCATCGCGACCACGCGGCCCGCGCCGATATTGGTGTGACCAACCTCGGAGTTGCCCATCTGGCCAGCGGGCAGGCCGGCATCATGGCCGTGGGTCAGCAGTTGCGCATTGGGGCAGTCGCGCATGATCCGGTCAAAATGCGGGGTGTCGGCAAGGGCCGGGGCGTTTGCCGTCGTGTCAGCGCGTTTTCCCCAACCATCCAGAATACACAAAACGACAGGTTTGGGTGTGGTCATGGTGCTCTCCGCTTGCTTCAGGGGTCGTCATACCCCAACGGCACGCGATCCTCTAGACGCGATGATAAGGCGCGCCAGCAAGGATCGACGCGGCACGATACAATTGTTCTGTCAGCATGACACGGGCCAACATATGCGGCCAGACCATCTTGCCAAACGACAGGGCGGCATCGGCGGATTTGCGCAGGTTCGGGTCAATGCCATCCGCGCCACCGATCACAAAGGCAACGTCACCGCGCCCCTGATCGCGCCATCCGGCAAGCGTCTGCGCAAAGTCGGGCGAGGATTGCAGCTTGCCACGCTCATCCAGCACACAGATCAGCGCGCCATCCGGCATCGCTTTGGACAGCAAGGCGGCCTCGGCGACCCTACCACCGCCTTTCTTGTCTTCCACTTCGATAAGATTGGCAGGCCCAAGCCCCAGTGCGCGCCCCGTGCGGTCAAACCGCGTCAGGTAGTCGTCGATCAACGTGCGCTCGGGGCCGGCGCGCAGCCGACCCACAGCGCAGATATGCACGCGCATTAGTTGGCTTTCGTCGCCGCGTCAGCGCTTGCGGGCTGCCACATCTTTTCAAGCTGGTAGAATTCGCGCACTTCGGGGCGGAAAATGTGGACAATCACATCGCCCGCATCAATCAGCACCCAATCGCCGATATCCTTGCCTTCGACCTTGGAAATGACACCATATTCCGCCTTGAGCCGGTCGGTCAGCTTTTCGGCCATCGCCGAAACCTGGCGGGTCGATCGCCCCGAGGCCACAACCATATAGTCGCCAATCTCGGACTTGCCGCGTAGATCGATCTGCACAACGTCTTCGGCTTTGTCATCGTCAAGGGATTTCAGGATCGCAGCAAGCACAGTGTCTGCGGTTGCAGTTTTCGGGGCTGTCATTGTGCCAGCCTCGCGTGCAGCGGCATGGGCCGCCTGTGTGGTAAGAGACAGATCATTGTCCTCCTAAAGCGCGCCGTCCAATCGCCCCGGCGCTGGGCTTGTCCAAACCTAACAAGCCGCAGATGACAATTCAATGAACAGACTGCGGAACTTGCGGCGGTTTCACGCCCTTGCTAGAGTTTGCGCACACCCGCGCATCAACATCAGGAGGGGTCGTCGCAATGAAACGCTATCACGATCGCACGCGCGGCCCCGTCTTTGCCCTGCAAAACACCGTGCAGGGCTGACGACAGGGTCACATTTTCTCACGTCCTTGGTCAGCCTTTTCTGGCGGCACCGCGCCGCGATTTTCCTGAACCGAGAAGAATATGTCCCTGATCACCCTTAAAAATATCGGCGTTACGCTGGCCGATCCGCTTTTCACCGGTCTTGAGCTGACCCTGCCCAAAGGCTGTCGCATGGGCCTAGTCGCTGCCAACGGTGGCGGCAAGACCACGCTGCTGCATTGCATCGCGGGCCTGACCGACCCGACCACCGGTGATATCACCACCGCGCGCGGTTTGCGCGTGGGTTTCATGCAACAGGTCGTGCCGGAAAACCTGCGTGACCTCACGCTATACGACGCCGTGCTGGATGCGATGCCGCCCGACCAGGTGGATTACGAAAGCTGGCGCGTGGATATCGTGCTGGATGACCTGACGATTCCCCATGACCTGCGTGACCGCCCCTTGGGCGCGCTGTCGGGTGGGTGGCAACGCATGGCTCTGCTTGCGCGCGAAATGGTGACCGAACCTGACGCGCTTTTGATGGACGAACCGACCAACCACCTTGATCTGACGCGTATCGGCCAGTTGCAGGATTATCTTGCAGGGTTGCCGCGCGATATGCCAATGCTGATCGCCAGCCATGACCGGGCGTTTCTTGATGCCGTGACTACGCACACGCTTTTCCTGCGCGCCGCGCATTCGCGGGTCTTTGCGCTGCCCTATAGTGCTGCGCGCGATGCGCTGGACGTGGCGGACGCCGCCGATGCCCGCCGTTTTGACAACGATATGAAACAGGCCAGCCAGTTGCGCCGTCAGGCGGCCAAGCTAAAGAATATCGGTATCAACTCGGGCTCGGACCTGCTGGTCAACAAGACCCGGCAATTGAAAGACCGCGCCGACAAGCTGGAGGAAGCGGCACGCCCCGCCCACAAGGAACGCAACGCAGGTGCGATCCGGCTCACCAATGCCGACACCCACGCCAAGGCATTGATTGCCTTTGATGACGTCGCGGTGACAACCCCCGATGGGCGCGTGCTGTTCAAGACCGGCAAGGTCTGGATCAACCGCGGTGACCGGATCGTGTTGCTGGGGCCGAACGGCACTGGCAAGACGCGGTTGGTCGATATGGTGCAACGCGCGATTACCGACGACGTTGACGGGATTCGCGCCGTGCCTACCGTCGTGATGGGCTATTCCGATCAGGGCGTCACCCAGCTTGATCCCGACGACACACCGATGCAGGCGATCACCTCGCGGTTTGACGTAGGCGACCAGCGTGCGCGTGCACTTCTGGCGGGGGCGGGCTTTGGCATCGACCACCAGAACGCAAAAACCGCGACCCTGTCAGGCGGGCAGAAATCGCGACTGGCGATGGTGGTGCTGCGCTTGACCAACCCAAACTTTTACCTGCTTGATGAACCGACCAACCACATCGACATCGATGGCCAGGAGGCGCTGCAATCCGAGCTGGAAAAGCACGAGGTCAGTTGCCTGCTTGTCAGCCATGATCGCACCTTCGTGCGCGAAACAGGCACGCGGTTTTGGGAAATTCAGGGCAAGAAACTTGTCGAAGTCGATAGCCCCGAGCCGTTTTTCTCCCAGGCCTTGGGCGTGGAGAGCGCCGTGTAGCCCTAGCGCAAACTCTTGGTCGGCACTCTGATATTTTGGAGCAATCCTGAAGTTGTAATTTTCTTCAGTAACCTGTTTTCGTTCAGGAAGCACTATTGCCAGGAATTCAGCAACAACGACACTGCCTCTGACGTGACGGTAAACAACTTTGACCCTACCGAAGACCAGCTTGCGGTGGTGATCCCCAAGGCTGCGACCCTCAGCGCGGCAGATCAGGCGACCTTGGACGCGCAGGACAACGTATTTGACATTGCCGCCACGCAGGACGGTGCTGACACGCTGATCACCCTGACGCCGCCCTTGGCGGGATCGTCGCGCCACAATCGGTCCTCCTCAGGGACACGACAGCAACGGATATCAATACCGACGATACCGCCGTGCTGCTGGAATACAGCGCCTAAATCACGGCATCATTGCTCTACAAGTGCCTTGTTTCTAGGGTCTCTAGCATGATCACGCCACAACGGCATTAGAACTGAAAGGCATACCCGACGCTAAGATAACCGCCGCCAATGCTGTCGCTGCCAATTTGGGCCGTTGTTGCAGTTCCGGCAACATCAAGAAAAGTGTCGACGCCGTTGCCGATGCCCTGCAGGTTTTCAAAACCGAGCTCAAAAGTGAGCATGCCACCTTTGGACAGACTCCGTTCCAGCCGCACAGACAGCTGGGTCGATATTGCGGTCCCGCTCTCTGACGCTGTTATATCTTGGTCCACAATCCCGCCGGGCCTGACACTTGTATACTGATAGTCGAAATCGTTTTGCATCACGCCCACCGTGCCCGACAGGCGTAATCCCAGGTTGGCGTCGATCGCGGCATAGTGGCTGATGCCGCCAAAAACACCGATCATCTGGTTGTTGGACTGGGTCGTTTGCGTCGAAACAACCACGCCGCCCGGGTCGAGGATGTTTGTCATCAAATCCTGCGAGGCCTGTCCGGCCTTCAGGCCTGCACTGACACGCCACTGATCGTCCAGCATCCATTCACGGCCCACAGCCAGCATCAACGTTTCGGTCTTGACCTCGGGATCAATGTCCCACCCGGCAGGGAGGTTGTAACCATCATCGTAACTGCCGGGAAAAGTTTCGATGGCCCCTCCGATGGTGATTGTTTCATCACCGGTCGCGGTCGCGCCCGTCAGATTGACGATAAGACGCGAGTTGCTGCCCCACGGCTGGCTATAGGCGGCGTCAAGCCGACCACCAGGACCAAAGTCAAGCTGATCAGTGCTCTGGACCTGTGCGCCGCCGCCATTCGGCGTCGTCAGCGTATCCTGCAAACTGTTGAAAGGGGCAAAAAGGCCCAAGCTGAATTCAAGAACCCGCCCTTGATAAAGCGGGTCTTCAAATGCGGTTTGCGCCTGAACGGCACCCGACATCGCGAGTGCTGCGCAAAGCGCAGCATAGCAAGTTAGCGTTTTCATGTGATTTTCCCCTACTTCCCCCTAGATGCGCGAAAATAGCCCATCCTTTTGAGGGTGGCTTTGTCCCAAGGCCGTGTCACGGTATTTCTTTCGGCAACGGCAGAACTTGGGTCAATGTTGCCAGTATTCAACGACAAACGTCATGGCTTCGGCTCTAGTCGATCACCTTGGTTCCCAACTCCGACCCTTCCAGCACCTTCACTTCGCGCTGCGGGAACGGGATAGAGATGTTGTGTTCGGCAAACGCATCCCACAGCGCAAGGTAGACATTGCCGCGAATGTTGGTCAGCCCGCCCGTCGGGTCTTTGATCCAGAACCGCAAGATGTAATCCACACTGCTGTCACCAAACCCGACGATATGACAAACGGGGGGCTGGAACGTCAGTACGCGATCAACGCTTTTGGCCGCATCAATCGCAATACGCCGAACGTCATGCGGGTTGTCGCCATAGGCAGTGCCAAAAAAGATATCGAGCCGGACAAAATCGTTGGAATGGGACCAGTTGACCACCTGCGTGGTGATCAAGTCTTCGTTCGGGATCAGATACTCGCGCCCGTCCCGTGTGGTGATGCTGACGTAACGCGCCCCAAGGCTGTTGATCCATCCAAATGTTTCGCCCACGGTAATCACGTCACCGGGCTTGATGGATTTATCCAGTAGGATGATGATGCCCGACACAAGGTTGGACACGACCTTTTGCAAACCAAAACCAAGCCCGATACCAATCGCACCCGACAGCACCGCAAGGCCGGTCAGATCAAAGCCAACCGCCTTGAGCCCGACGAAAAAGGCCACACCGTATAGGGCGATTTGTATGAACTTGACCACCAGCACGCGCATCGATGGGCTGATGTCTTCGTTCGCTTGAATACGTGCCGCCGAGGTGCGGGAAATGAACCGCGCAACGAAAAAGAAAACGCCCAGAATGAACGCGGCCTGCAGCACAAGCCAGACCGACAGGCGGAATTCGCCAATCTCGACGGCGATGCTGTCCAGCAGTTGTTCGGCCTGATCCGTGACACCAAGAATGCGCAGCGTCACCCAGGTCCAGGCGCCATAGCGCACCACGGTGCGCAAGAACGGGTTGGCGATCAGACGGGTCGCAAAGGTGACGATCAGCCAGGCCAGCGCAAGATTCGCGATCCCTGCCAGCAGATACGACCGGCTGGGCCATGTGACTTCGCGCATCACGGCCACCGTGATCCAGATCAGCGCGACGAAAAAGATCATCCGCATCCGCTTGTGCACGACCAGCAAAATCCGCAAGCGCCATTTGGGCCAGCCCTCGCGCGTGCGCATCCAGTCGTGCAGGCGGGGTTGCACGATCCGCGATAAAACGTGGGCCACGACAAACACGGCCAGCGCAATTGCGAGCTGATAGGCATTCCACGGGCGCAGCAGCGTTTCCAGAAATGCCTGTGCCTGCCCAAGCAGCCCCTGACCGACTTCGAAAATCTCGCCCGCCTGCTCGACGAGGTCTTGTTGCTCTTCTGGTTCCATGCGCGCCCCTTGGTTGCAGGCATTGTGCATGGCGCGGATATGACGGGCAAGCACATCCATGACAGCGCTTTGATCACGTCGCCAGCGCACCGCGCTTGCAGCGATCCGCCTGCGGGTGTATTCCACCCCAATGATAGTGATTTTTGACATCTGCGACCGCACACGCCTGCGCGAGCGCTTTCACGGTGCCACCCACACGGTGCTTGCCCGCACCTAACCGTGCCCGCGCACCCCGCGCCAAGAACAACTGACTCCGCACATCTTATTCGGGAGAGGACCATGTCCCCCAAAACGCTCTATGATAAAATCTGGGATGCCCATGTGGCACACGAGGCCGAGGACGGCACCTGCCTGCTTTATATCGACCGCCATCTGGTGCACGAAGTAACCAGCCCGCAGGCATTCGAGGGGCTGCGCATGACCGGCCGCGGCGTGCGCGCACCTGATAAAACCATCGCCGTGCCCGATCACAACGTGCCCACCACGCTGGACCGTGCCAACGCCGAAACCATGACCGAGGATTCGCGCATTCAGGTCGAAGCGCTCGACAAGAATGCCAAGGATTTCGGCATCCACTATTACCCCGTGTCCGACGTGCGTCAGGGGATCGTGCATATCGTCGGCCCCGAACAGGGCTGGACCCTGCCGGGCATGACCGTGGTCTGCGGCGATAGCCACACCGCGACCCACGGCGCATTCGGCGCGTTGGCTCACGGTATCGGCACATCCGAGGTCGAACACGTGCTGGCCACGCAAACGCTGATCCAGAAAAAGTCGAAGAACATGAAAGTCGAGATCACCGGCAAACTGGCCCCCGGTGTCACAGCCAAGGATATCACCATGTCCGTGATCGGCGAAACCGGCACCGCCGGCGGCACCGGCTACGTGATCGAATACTGCGGTGAAGCGATCCGCGATCTGTCGATGGAAGGGCGCATGACCGTCTGCAACATGGCGATCGAAGGCGGCGCGCGCGCTGGCCTGATCGCACCGGACGACAAGACGTTCGCCTATTGCAAGGGCCGCCCCCATGCGCCCAAGGGGGCCCAGTGGGAGGCCGCAAAGGCATGGTGGGAAACGCTTTACTCCGACGATGACGCCCATTGGGACAAGGTCGTGACCCTGCGCGGCGAAGATATCGCGCCATCGGTCACATGGGGCACCTCGCCCGAGGATGTTCTGCCGATTACCGCGACGGTGCCCGACCCCGCGTCTTTCAAGGGCGGCAAGGTTGATGCGGCGAAACGCTCGATCGATTACATGGGCCTGAAGGCCGGTCAGAAACTGACCGATATCGAAATCGACACGGTATTCATCGGGTCTTGCACGAATGGGCGTATCGAAGATCTGCGCGCTGCTGCGGCCATCCTGAAAGGCAAGAAAATCAAAGACGGGATGCGCGCGATGGTCGTGCCCGGTTCTGGCCTTGTGCGCGCTCAGGCCGAAGAAGAAGGGCTTGCCGATATCTTCAAGGAGGCGGGTTTTGAATGGCGCATGGCGGGCTGTTCCATGTGTCTGGCGATGAACCCGGATCAGTTGTCCGAAGGCGAACGCTGCGCATCGACGTCGAACCGGAACTTCGAAGGGCGGCAGGGCTATAAGGGCCGCACACATCTTGTATCACCCGGCATGGCGGCAGCAGCGGCGATTACCGGACACCTGACTGACGTGCGCGAGCTGATGTAGCCATACCCCACCCATATGGATTCCATACGCTTTCCATACGGTTTCCATCCCTTACCGCGGCGGTCATATAGGTTAATTTTTCGACCTCCGCGCGTTAACATATTACCCCGTAGGGTGGGTGCCCCCACCACGTGCGAAAGGATCCGACGAATGGAAAAATTCGACAAACTCAGCGGCATTGCCGCGCCGATGCCCCTTGTGAATATCGATACCGATATGATCATCCCCAAGGTGTTCCTGAAGACAATCAAACGGTCCGGCCTTGGCGTGAACCTGTTTGACGAGATGCGCTTTGATCGTCAGGGCAACGAAATCCCTGATTTCGTGTTGAACAAGCCTGCCTATCGCGAGGCGTCAATTCTGGTGGCGGGTGATAATTTTGGCTGCGGATCATCGCGCGAACATGCGCCCTGGGCCATCGCTGATTTTGGCATCCGCTGCGTGATTTCGACCAGCTTTGCCGATATTTTCTATAACAACTGTTTCAAGAACGGCATCCTGCCCATCGTTCTGCCGGAAGATCAGCGCGACATTCTGATGAAGGACGCCGAAAAAGGCGCGAACGCGCGGATCGAAGTCGACCTTGAGGCGCAAACCGTGACGTCATCGGATGGTGAAACCTTTACCTTCGAAGTCGACAGCTTCAAGAAACACTGCCTGATGAACGGTCTCGATGATATCGGCCTGACGATGGAAAAGGCTGCGTCGATTGATTCATTCGAGGCCGAGGCAAGCGCCGCGCGCCCTTGGGTCTGATCGCATAACCCGTGCAGGCCGCAAGCTGTGGCCTGCATACACCATCTACCCACCGGATTTGAGGGCGCCCGCTACATTTAGCTAGATGCGGGTGTGCAACCGCCACATTTGGCGTGGGCCATAGTTCTGCTGCACAATGGTTGCAAAGTCGCACCACCTCTGCCGCAAAACCGCCTCAGATATTTCGCTAGTCTTACCAGAGGCTTGTGAAGCGAAATGAATCTGGGCACAAATATGGCAAATATGAGGCATCCCGCCACAAACGCGCGGGTTCATACTGGGAAAAGGGAGCGGCAAAGCATCGCCCCCGACCGGATTGAGGGTAGTAGGGCAGTGATTTCACGGCTGGCAGGCGCGATCTTGCGCGCGATTCTTGTAGTGTTGCTGATTGCGACGCCGTCGGTGCTATTGGTTAATACATCAATCGATACGACACAGATTGTCGTGCTCGTCGGGCTTCTTGCCGCCGCCTTTACGATTGTCGAATATAACTCGGCCTATCCCAGCCTTGTGGAATTTCGTGACGCGCCGCCGTTCAATCGCGTGCGCTTTTTCGCGCTATACGCCACCGTTTTCGCACTGACCGTGATCGCGCGCGGAGAAGCCAACCCCACGACGATCACGTTGTTCTTCGAGGCCATCGGATCACGTATCGGCGAACTGATCGATTTCCCCTATTCGCCGGTGCGCCTTGTGGTGCTGATGATGCCCGAAGATGCCGATGCCGCACTGATCGATTCCGTGCGCACGGCGGCGGGTCTGTCCTATCTTGTGTCTATCCTGTCGCTTGCCATTTTCGTGCTGATCTTGCGCGGCACAGGCTGGCCGCGCCAGTTGGGTGGCTTCAACGTCTGGACCAATCTGCCCACGTTTGACCCCACAGCGGGCGGTGATGTGGTGGACCGCCTGAACCGTGACGGACAGATTAACCTTATATTAGGATTCCTGCTGCCATTCATTATCCCAGCATTCGTGAAATTGGCCTCTGACATGTTCAACCCCATCAGCCTGGCCAATGATCACACCCTGATTTGGACGATGACTGCATGGGCGTTCTTGCCGGCCAGTTTGTTGATGCGCGGGATTGCGATGATGCGGGTGGCGCAGATGATCGCCGATCAGCGCGCGCGCGCCTATGCCATAGCCAAAGCCGAAGGTGCATTGCCAGCCTGATTTTGTGTTGGCTTGCGCTGCCAGCGTTTACTGAACCCTACCGCATCGCAACCTATGCCGCCCCACTTAGCCGCGATGGACCGGGTTTGCTGCTGCGCGATATCGACAAGGGCGAAGATCCGCAGATTGCAGCGATCATCGCCGTGATCAGGCAGACCGCGCCGGATATCCTGCTGCTGACAGATTTCGACTATGACTATGGCGGAGCGGCGCTTGCCGCCTTTTCCCGGGCGATTGCCGACGCGGGCCACCCTATGCCCTACGTATTCGCCCGCCTGCCCAACACAGGGCTGGCCACCGGATTGGACCATGACGGTGACGGACGGCTGGGCGATGCCCGTGACAATCAGGGCTATGGGCGATTTGCGGGCGATGGCGGCATGGCGGTCCTGTCGCGGTTTCCCATCGATACGGACGGCGTGCGTAACTTTTCCGATTTGCTGTGGCGCGACATTCCCGGTGCCACTCTCCCGCCGATGGCGGATCAGGTGCGCGCGGTGCAGCGCCTGTCTGAAACCGCCCATTGGGTCGTTCCGATCCGCCCAGCCAACGGGCCGCCGATCACCCTGCTTGCCTATAGTGCGACCGCGCCCGTCTTTGACGGCCCCGAAGATCGCAATGGTCTGCGCAATCGGGACGAAACGCGGTTTTGGATGCAGTTTCTGGATGGCACCTGGGGCCCGCCGCCCGAGGGGCGTTTTGCCATCATCGGCAATGCGAACCTTGATCCTGTCGATGGCGAGGGGTTTCGCGACACCATGTCAGAGTTGCTAAACGACCCCCGTGTGCAAGATCCGAAACCGGCAAGCCTTGGTGCGGTCGCCGCCGCCGATCCCGCCCACCGCGGCGATCCCGCCCTTGATACGGTCGATTGGCGCAGTGACGGGCCGGGGAACCTGCGGGTCAGCTATGTGATCCCGTCCGCCGATTGGCAGATCATCGGGGCAGGCGTCTACTGGCCCGCCCCGGGCGATGAAAGCCTACTGGGCAGCGACGGATTGGCCGCTGGCGCGCACCGCCTTGTCTGGGTGGATGTCGGCGGGTAAGCCCGACAACATCACCGTGCGCGTGTCCGTTGGCCTGAAGTCCGGCAGTAGACGGGTGAATTTTTCGGACCCGATCCAATGCGACATGTCCCACAGGTAGCGCATTTCGCGCAACTCGCGGGCAAGCTCCCACAGGGGTGACAAAACGGTCATTAACCACCAGGGAAACGGCGAAATCTTGTAGCTGCGCCCGGTCGCCTGTTCCAGAACGGCTTTGAATTCGGCGACGGAAAATGCATGCCCCGGAAACGGGATATCCGCAAACGCGACAAGGGTGTCGCGCCGTTCGGCCAAGGCCACAGCCGCGCGCGCCCAATCGGGCAGGTAGCAATAGGCGTGAATGATATCGGGTGCGCCCATCGCCCCGACCCTGGCTTTGCGCGGATCGCGCAATAGCATCATGGCCATCGCATCGCCGTTGCGATTGGGATCAATGAAGCTGCCCGCACGCAAGATGATCGTCCGGACGCCCGAGGCGCGGTAGGTCGCCTCCATCTCAACCCGCACGCGGCCCTTGCGGGTCGTGGGAGCCTGCGGCGTATCCTCGGACAATTCACCGCCAGCGGCACCGAAATTATAGACGTTACCGGGGATGATGACGGTCGCGCCGCTGGCCTTTGCGGCGGCGATAACCTGCTGGGTGATCGCCGGAATGGTGTTTTCCCAATCGTGATAGGCGGGCGGATTCAACCCATTGACGATCACATCGGCGCCCATCGCGGCCTGCGTCATATCGGTGGAACGATCATAGTGGCGCACGGTCCAGCCCGCGTTCCAAAATGCAGCAGCCGTATGGCTGCCGATTTTTCCGTTTGCGCCCAAAATCAATACGGTCTGTGTCATGGCCTGATCCTTTTGTCGGGGTGTGGTGTCAAGATGCGCCATGCTAATGCGAATAGAAATTGTTAAAAATCGCAGATCATGTATTCATTTATGAATGACAAATTCCTTGAACACCCTCGACTGGTCCCTTGTGCAGGCCTTCCTTGCGGTCGCAGAAACCGGCAGCCTGTCCGCCGCCGCACGCAGCCTCAATGCCAGCCAGCCGACTCTTGGCCGCCAGATCAGGGCGATGGAAACCCAGCTGGGCGCGACCCTGTTTCACCGGCAAGCACGCGGTTTTGCCCTAACCGAAACCGGCGCGGCGTTGGTTGCCCCCGCCAACGCCATGCGCGACGCAATGATGCAAATCACGCTGACGGCGGCGGGGCGCGAGGTAAAACTGGCCGGCACTGTGCGCATCACCGCCAGCGTCGCGACGTCGCTCTATCACCTGCCTGCAATCATCGCCGATATCCGGACCCGCGAACCCGACATCGCGATTGAGCTGGCCCCGAGCGACGATAGCCGCAACCTGCTGTTCCGCGAGGCAGATATCGCCGTGCGCATGTATCGCCCGGAGCAGCTTGACCTGGTCGCGCAGCACCTTGGGGACATTCCGCTGGGGATTTTCGCGTCGAAATCCTATGTTGCGCGCCGCGGCGTGCCGACTGGGCGCGGCGATATCATGGCGCATGATTTTGTCGGGTTTGATACGAGCCCGGCGATCATCGACGGTTTTCGCGCAGCCGGATTCCCCGTTGATCGCGATTGGTTCAAGGTGCGTTGCGATGACAATGTGGCCTACTGGAATCTGGTGCGTAGCGGTTGCGGAATCGGCTTTGCGCAGATGTCACTTGGGATGAACGATCCCGATGTGATTCAAATCGACCTTGGCTTTCCGTTGCCTCCCTTGCCGATCTGGTTGGTCGCCCACGAGGCGATGCGCCAAACCCCGCGTGTGCGCCGCGTCTGGGACTTGCTTGCAACGGGGTTGCGCCCCTTGGTCACTTGATCCTGCGGGCCTGACAGGCTAGGGCAAGCCGACGCATTCAGCCAAAGGATTCCAGCATGTCGAACCCGTCCCTTCTTATTCTTGCCGGTGACGGCATCGGCCCCGAAGTCATGACCGAAGTGAAGAAAATCATCACCTGGTATGGCGACAAGCGGGACATGAAGTTCGATGTGTCTGAAGACCTTGTTGGCGGCGCAGCCTATGACAAACACGGCGTGCCGCTGCACGACGACACGATGGCAAAAGCCCAGGATGTTGATGCTGTTTTGCTGGGCGCTGTCGGTGGCCCCGCCTACGACAACCTTGATTTTTCCGTCAAGCCCGAGCGTGGGTTGCTGCGTTTGCGCAAGGAAATGGACCTGTTCGCAAACCTGCGTCCGGCGCAGTGTTTTGACGCCTTGGCCGACTTTTCCTCGCTGAAGAAAGACATCGTCGCTGGTCTTGATATCATGATCGTGCGCGAACTGACCTCGGGCGTTTATTTCGGCGAACCCCGTGGCATTCACATCGAGGACAACATGCGCGTTGGCATCAACACCCAGCGCTATACCGAGGCAGAGATTGAACGTGGTGCGCGCGCTGCTTTTGAACTGGCGATGAAGCGCGACAAACGCCTGTGTTCGATGGAAAAGGCCAACGTCATGGAAAGCGGTATCTTGTGGCGCGATGTTGTGACTGAAGTTCACGCGGACTACCCCGAAGTTGAACTGTCGCACATGTATGCTGACAACGGCGCGATGCAGCTGGTGCGCGCGCCCAAGCAGTTCGACGTAATTTATACGGATAACCTGTTTGGCGACATCCTGTCCGATTGCGCGGCAATGCTGACCGGTTCGCTGGGCATGCTGCCTTCGGCCTCGCTTGGATCGCCAATGGCCAATGGCCGCCCTAAAGCGATGTATGAACCCGTCCACGGCTCTGCCCCTGACATCACCGGACAGGGCAAGGCAAACCCGATTGCCTGTATCCTCAGCTTTGCGATGGCGCTGCGCTATTCCTTTGATCAAGGGGGCGAGGCGGACCGCCTTGAAGCTGCGATCGAAAAGGTGTTGGCAGACGGTTTGCGCACGGCTGACCTTATTGGGGAAGACGGCGTAGCCCCGATCTCCACGACAGAAATGGGCGATGCGATTGTTGGCGCGCTGAACGCCAGCCTCTAGGGCGCATTGACCCGGGGCGTGGATTGTCTGAAACAGTTTGCGTCAACACCCGATAGGACATGCAATGTCGCAAAACGCAAAAGGTGCGCTTTTGGCGCTAATGGCTTTCGCCGTCTATGCGACGGGTGATGTGGCTGTGAAAGTGCTTGGCGGGGTCTATTCACCGATTCAAGTCATTTTCTTTAGTGGTTTGTTCAGCTTTCCGCTGGCGATGTTCATGATCATGCGCGACCCGCAACCGGGAACCTTGTTGCCCGCGCACCCGTGGTGGACCGTGTTTCGCACGCTTGCGACGCTGATCACGGGCTTTAGCGCGTTTTATGCGTTTTCGGTGCTGCCACTGGCGCAGACCTATACGATCCTGTTTGCCTCGCCTTTGCTGATCACCGTCCTTGCGATCCCGCTTCTGGGTGAAAAGGTGCGCTTGCGCCGTGGTCTTGCGGTGCTGGTGGGGCTTGCTGGCGTTCTGGTTGTCCTGCGCCCCGGTCAAACCGACCTGAGCCTAGGCCACATCGCTGCCCTGGTCGCGGCCTTTGGCGGGTCGTTCGCATCGGTGGTCGTGCGCAAGATCGGTGCCGATGAACGACCGATCGTGCTGATGCTCTACCCGATGGCCGCGAACTTTATCGTGATGGGGGCGATGCTGCCGCTCGTCTATCTCCCGATGCCGATCGAACACATTGGCCTTTTGGCGCTGCTGGCAACTTTCGGCACCGCTGGCGGGCTGATCATCATCGCCGCCTACAAGGCGGGCGAGGCGGTGATCGTCGCGC
This sequence comes from Octadecabacter sp. SW4, assembly GCF_008065155.1. Classification (NCBI taxonomy): domain Bacteria; kingdom Pseudomonadati; phylum Pseudomonadota; class Alphaproteobacteria; order Rhodobacterales; family Roseobacteraceae; genus Octadecabacter; species Octadecabacter sp. SW4. The sequence goes on from NZ_CP042819.1 coordinate 87,100, forward strand.
CCATGCAGTATTCGCAAATCCTGTGGGCCACGTTTTATGGTTACCTGTTCTTTGAGGAATCGATGAACTGGAACACATCAATCGGCGCGGGCATTATCATCGCCAGCGGTCTTTATATCGTGCTGCGCGAAAGCCACAGCAAGGTTTCGCAGAACACGCCTGTGTTGCGCACGCGCTCGCGGCCTGAAACAGGGACAAACCTGCGGATTAGTCCATTTTTGAAAATCAGGCTGGGGCGTAAAAGCGCCGAGTGACCCGCTAGTCCTGCGCCGGTTCGTCGTCGTAATCGGTGCGCAGGATGCGCGCGCTGTCGCCTTCTGGGTCGTCATACTGGTTTGACTTCAGCGTCCAAAAGAACGCGACCAATCCAATGCCGCCCAGGAACAGGCTGATCGGGATAAGATAAGACAAGACTTTCATCAGCGGGTCCGCATTGCATTGAGTGATACGATAATCGAGCTGGTCGACATGGCAATCGCCGCACTAAGTGGCGTGGCAAATCCGAGAAAGGCGATCGGCACGGCAATACTGTTATAAAGCGCGGCGACGCCAAAGTTTTCCAGGATGCGATGCCGCGCCGAACGGCCGATACGCAGCGCATCCGTGATATGCGACAGATCGGGCGACACCAGCACCACATCGGCGGCAACGCGCGCGGCCTCGAGCGCCGAGGCAGGCGCGATGGACACATGCGCAAGCGCAAGTGCAGCCGTATCGTTCAGCCCGTCACCGACCATCAAGACACGCTTGCCTGCGGATTTGCGGTCTTCCAGCATGGCTGCCTTTTCGGTGGGCAAGACGCCGGCATGCCAATCCGTGATCCCCAGTTCATCGGCCAATAGTTGCACGGGATCGCGCGCATCCCCCGACAGCAAGGTCACGGGCAACCCGCGCGCATTAAGCGCCGCAATCAGATCATGCGCGCCGTCGCGCAGGGTGTCGGCAAAGGCAAGCGATACAGGCGCTTCCCCCGCGATGCCAATCTGGGTCGCGCCGGATTCTGTGTCGTCACTGACCCAGGCCGCGCGGCCAAGGCGCACGACCTTGCCGTTCAACTTGCCCTCGACCCCAAGGCCGGGGTGTTCGACGATACCGGTGACAGTGACCACTGGCAGACCGCGCCCGCGCGCTGCTGCGCCAATCGCTGCAGACCGGGGATGTGACGATGCATCCGCAAGTGCTGCGGCAATTGCAAAGGCACGCTCGGGGATCATATCGGGATCGCGCAGTTGCGGCGTGCCCTTTGTCAGCGTGCCAGTCTTGTCAAAAATAACCTCGTCGACCTCGGCCAGCCGTTCAAGCGCGGTGGCGTGTTTCACCAATAAGCCATGTTTGAACATCCGTCCCGATGCCACGGTTGAAACCGCTGGCACCGCAAGACCAAGCGCGCAGGGGCAGGTGATGATCAGCACGGCCACGGCGATGTTGAGCGCAAGGCGCACATCGCCGCCTGTCAACCACAGCCACAGCACAAAGGCCGCCAGCGCCAGCAAATGCACCAACGGCGCATAGATGCGCGCGGCCCGATCAGCCAGCGAGTTATACTTGGATTTCGCTTCTTCGGCGACCGATACCATATCCGCAAGACTGTGCAGCAGGGTGTCCTTGCCCACGGCCTCGGCGCGCACATGCAAGGGGCCGGTCAGGTTCACTTCGCCCGCGCGCACGGACGTGCCAACATCCACAGCCACGGGATCGGTCTCGCCTGTCAGGAATGCGCGGTCCAGTTCGCTTGTGCCGTCAACCACGGTGCCATCAACGGGAACGCGCCCGCCGGGCCGGACCATCAAGATATCGCCCACCGCGATCGCCGTCAGTGGCACGGTTTCGGCAACGCCATTGACCAGACGCAGGGCTGTTGGCGATTCAAGCGCCGCCAGCTCGGCTGCGGCAGACCGCGCGACACTGCGCATCTTTTGATCCAGAAAGCGCCCCGCTAGCAAAAAGAACGTCAGCGACAGGGCTGCATCGAAATAGGCGTTCTCGCCGCTGTTCATCGTTTCGAACAACGACATGCCCGCCGCAAGCAAGATCGCCAGCGAAATCGGCACATCCATGTTCAAACGGTAGGCCTGCAAGGCGGACCAAGCGTTGCGAAAGAAGGGCTGCGCGGAAAAGGCGATGGTCGGAAGGGCGATCATCGCCGATATCCAATGGAACAGATCGCGCGTCGCATCTGTCGCGCCCGACCAGACGGCCACCGACAACAGCATCACATTCATCATCGCAAAGCCCGAAACGCCAAGGCGCATCAGTAAATCACGCGCGGCGCGGTCGCTTGTGCCCGCTGACAGGGTTGCGCTGTCCAGCGGCAGCGCCTCGAACCCGAGGGCCGAGAGGGCCGCTGTCAAATCTGCGGCTTCGAGTCCGTCAGCGACATGCACCGTTGCGCGTTTACGGGTCAGATTCACGCGCACATCATTGACGCCGTCCAGCGCCATCAAGCCGCGCTCGACGCCTGAAATGCAGCCCGCGCAATGGATCGCGGGCAGGGAAAGCTGGATCTCTGTGCCAATTGCTTGGGCCCGTTTTCGGGCGCGTTCGCTCATCACCGGCGCGGCTAGGCATCCGGGGCAGGCGCCAGCGCTGGGGCTTTCGCTGGTGGTCATCGCAGGCTCCTAGCGTTCGACCAGAACAACGACGCGCTGGCGGAACATTGTGCCATCCTTGGCCATGGCCTCAAAGCGCAGGTTCCAGTTGCCTGCCGAGGTGGCGACAGGCGCGCGATACAAAGTGCCATCAAAGACGAAATCCGGTATCTGATCATCGCGCACGCTCGTGGCGCGCCCAAAGGTGCCGGTCAGTTCAGCCACCTCAACCGGTTGACCCACATCATTCGTAATTGCCAGCTGCAGTTCTTCTTGATGCACCTCGGCGTGGATTGACCACCCCAAGGCCTCTTGGGCGGCGCGGTCGCGGTCAAAATTCTGGCTGGCGACATAAGAGTTCTTGACCTCAAGCCCGGGAAAGGTTCGCACCGCCGAATAGGCCATAAACAGGTTCACCGCGATGATGACGCCAAAGGCGGCAGACATCCCAAAGAACACTTTGCGGCCAGTGATAGGAGCAGCCATCAGTTTCCCTTTCCGTTAAAGATCGTATCCTGAAATGACTGATCGCCACTTTCAAGGTCTTGCACCCAGAAACGCAGATCCGTGCGTTCCGCTGCTGCGGCAGGCGCGTCGCGGTCTGCCATGACATAGACCCGCACAAGGCGCGTTTCGTCGACGGGGACTGTGACGGTTGTGTCGCCTGCTTCTTCGCCTTCGATTTCGACCTGCAGGTCCGCCTCTGACGTTGCCGTGATTTCAAACGCGCGATTATCACCATACATGTTGCGCAGGCGAATGTCGTAAGCGTTGCGGATGCTGCCGTCAGACAGGGTCACGAATTGCGGGTTACGCACTGGGGCAACGGTCATGTCGATGCTTGAACGCATCAAAAGCGCGATGATCAGACCAACGCCAACAAGTGCCCAGAGGCTGGTATACAGGATAGTACGAGGCCGGAACACGTGCTTCCAGATCGGCACTTGCCCACCGCCCGCACGTTCGGCCGGTTCATCCTTGAGCGCAAAGTAGTCGACCAGGCCGCGCGGCTTGCCCGTCTTGGCCATGATATCGTCACAGGCATCAATGCAGAGGCCACAGGTGATACACTCCATTTGCTGCCCGTCGCGAATGTCGATCCCCATCGGGCAGACGTTGACGCAGGCCATGCAATCAATGCAGTCGCCCATCGGTTCGCCGGATTTGACGGCTTCGGAATGTTTGCGCGGCTCGCCACGCCATTCGCGGTAGCCGATTGTGATGGTGTCCTCGTCCATCATCGCGGCCTGAATGCGCGGCCAGGGGCAGGCGTAGATACACACCTGTTCACGGGCGATCCCACCAAAGAAGAACGTCGTCAGCCCCAGGATCGCCATCGTCGTATAAGCCACCGGATGGGCCGTCCCGCGGACCAGATCAACGGCCAGCGTGGGGGCATCAGTGAAATAGAACACCCAGGCCCCACCCGTGGCGATACCGATCAGGATCCAGACGAACCATTTGGTCAGCCGCAGCCGCCATTTCTTGAAATTCCACTTGGATTTCCACAGACGCACTCGCGCGTTGCGGTCACCCTCGATCCAACGTTCGGTGGCAATAAACAGGTCGGTCCAGACGGTCTGCGGACAGGCATAGCCACACCAGACCCGGCCCAGCGCCGACGTAAACAAAAACAGGCCCAAACCCGCCATAATCAGCAGACCTGCGATGAAATAAAACTCGTGCGGCCAGATTTCGATAAAGAAGAAAAAGAACCGGCGGTTCGCAAGATCAATCAACACGGCCTGATCGGGCAGGACCGGGCCACGATCCCAGCGGATCAGCGGCGTGAGGTAATATATCCCCAGCGTGACCAGCATGATCAGCCACTTCATCGACCGGAATTTGCCTTTCACCTTGCGCGGAAAGACGGGCTCGCGGGCGGCGTAAAGGGACGGGGTCTCGGATGAGCTCATGTCGTTTGTCCTGAAAACATCTGTTCGCTGTAATGTATATGCGGCAAATGGGGGCACAATTGCCTTGATGTGGATCAAGAAATAATGTCGCAGGGAAAGGCCCCGATCGGCCTGGACATGTCCCAGAAAAATTCACCCCCGAAAAGCACGAGGCATTCCGGGGGTGAAACCCTCCTCCCAGAGGGGACCCTGCGTTAAGCGCGAACAGACCGCAGGGTCTATGTCTGGCGAGGCCGCTGCAAGACCCCGCCAGAGATATTATTCACCGCCACCAAGCTGATGGACGTAGGCGGCAACCGCATTGATTTCCGCCTGGCTCAGGCCGCTCCCGACACGGAATTCCTCGGACCAGGCGGGCATCACGCCAAAGCGGGCGTAACGGACTGTTTCGGTGATGGAGTCCTTGTCGCTACCGTAAAGCCAGATCGCGTCATTCAGGGTCGGCGCGCCAAGGGCGTCTACGCCTTCGCCGTTGTCACCGTGGCAGGCGGCGCAGTTGTCATAATAGACGGTCGCGCCCAGATCCGCCGCGGCGGCATCATAGTCCTGTCCTGAAATCGCCAGCACGTGATTGACCACTGCGTCGAGTTCTTCGTCGGTCAGGATCTCGTCAAAAGCGGTCATTTCCGAATACCGTGAATCAAGTGACTGTTCGTTGCGGATCCCGTGGGCCACCGTATAGGCGATATCCTCGATCGTGCCGCCCCAAAGCCAGTCATCATCAAGCAGGTTTGGATAGCCTGTCGCGCCGGCTGCGCCGGACCCGTGACACTGCGAACAATTGGCACGGAAGATCGCGGCACCACCGTTGACGGCAAAGCCATACAGCTCGGCGTCGTCAGAGATTGACGCCAGCTCGACATCGGCCAGCTTGGCCATCAGATCGGCGTTTGCGGCTTCGACGGCAGCGATATCCTCGGCCACCTCGGCCCGGGTGGAATAGCCCAGCAGACCGGGCGTTGCGCCCTTGATCAAGGGCCACGCCGGGTAGGCAATGGTGTAAAGGATGCCCCAGGCGATCGTGGCGTAAAGGCACCAGACCCACCACCGTGGCAGGGGATTGTTGTATTCCTCGATCCCGTCCCAGCTGTGGCCGGTGGTATCGGGCTCTTCTTGGTTGTTGTCTTGTTTTTTGCTCATGACTGACCCTCCGGGTCGCTGGAAATGCTGTCAGCGGGGCGATCTTCGTGCCGGAAAGGCACGTTTGCCGCGTCGTTGTGCACCTTGCGGCTGCCAGGACGGAAGGCGAAAAATATGACCCCTATGAAGAAGATGAACAGGGCAAGTAGCACCCAACTGTCTGCAATCTCGCGCAGGATATTATAGTCCATGCGATCCCCTCCTAGCGGCTTGCATCGGGTGTGAAGGTCGAGAAATCGACCAACGTGCCCAACATTTGCAGGTAAGCGACAAGCGCATCCATCTCGCTGATGCCCGGCTGGCCATCAAAGTTGCGCACCTGTGCTTTTGGATAGCGTTCAAGCAACCCGTCGGTGTCACCAAACGGATCAACCTGCACCATAAAGTCGGCACGCGCTGACGCGATCATCTCTTCGGTGTAGGGCACGCCAACTGCGGCATGTGCCCCAAGCAAATCTTCGATGTATGTCGGCTCGATCAGCGTTTCGGTCAGGTAGCCATAGGGCGGCATCACCGATTCTGGCACAACCGACTGTGGATCGGTCAGGTGATCCACCTGCCACTCGTCCGAATAGCGGCCACCAACGCGGGCAAGGTCGGGCCCTGTCCGTTTGGAGCCCCATTGGAACGGATGGTCATACATCGACTCCGCTGCCAGCGAGTAGTGGCCATACCGCTCGACCTCGTCGCGCATCGGGCGGATCATCTGGCTGTGGCAGACATAGCACCCCTCGCGGATATAAATCTCGCGTCCGGTCAACTCCAGCGGGGAGTAGGGGCGCATGCCCTCCACTTCCTCGATGGTGTTCTCCAGATAGAACAGCGGTGCGATTTCGACGATACCGCCGACAGTCACGACCAGAAGGCTACCAGCCAGCAATAAGGTCGCGTTCTTTTCAAGAACCTTGTGACGATCAAGGAAAGCCATGTTCGTTCCTCCTTATTCAGCTGGTGCGGCGACGATTGCGGCAGACTTTTTGCCGAATGCGGTCATCCACAGGTTATAGGCCATGATTAGCGCACCGGTGAGGTAAAGAACCCCGCCCAGACCGCGAACCACATACATCGGGAACTTGGCAGACACGGTGTCGGCAAAGGAGTTCACAAGGAAACCCTGCGCATCAACTTCACGCCACATCAGGCCTTCCATGATCCCCGTGACCCACATCGAGGCCGCGTAGAGAATGATGCCGATCGTGGCGAGCCAGAAGTGCCAGTTGACCAGCGACAGGCTGTAAAGGCGCTGCTTGCTCCACAGTTTTGGCGTCAGGAAGTAAAGCGCCGAGAAGGTGATCATCCCGTTCCAGCCGAGTGCGCCCGAGTGCACGTGGCCAATGGTCCAGTCGGTGTAGTGCGACAGGGAATTCACGGCGCGGATCGACATCATCGGACCCTCGAATGTGGACATCCCGTAGAACCCCAGCGAAATAACCATCATCCGGATAATCGGATCGGTGCGGATCTTGTCCCAGGCGCCGTTCAGCGTCATCAGGCCGTTGATCATCCCGCCCCAGCTTGGCATCCAAAGCACGATGGAAAAGACCATACCAAGGGTCGATGCCCAGTCGGGCAAGGCTGTGTAGTGCAGGTGGTGTGGACCAGCCCAGATATAAAGGAAGATCAGCGCCCAGAAGTGGATGATCGACAGTTTGTAGCTGAACACAGGCTTTTCGGCCTGCTTGGGCACAAAGTAATACATCATCCCTAGGAAGCCGGCAGTCAGGAAGAAGCCCACGGCGTTGTGGCCATACCACCATTGCGTCATGGCATCCTGCACGCCCGCAAACGCACTTACGGAACGCGACCCAAAGACCGATACCGGAATGGCGAGGTTGTTGATAACGTGGAGCATCGCAACGGTGACGATGAACGACAGGAAGAACCAGTTTGCCACGTAGATGTGTGGCTCTTTGCGCTTGAGAAGCGTGCCCATGAAGACCAGCAAATAGGCAACCCAGACAATTGTCAGCCACAGGTCAACATACCATTCGGGTTCGGCGTATTCCTTGGACTGGGTTGCCCCCATCAGGTATCCCGTTGCCGCCAGCACGATAAACAGGTTGTAGCCCCAGAACACGAACCAGGGCAGGTTTCCGCCCCAAAGGCGGGCCGCGCAGGTGCGTTGCACGATGTAAAAGGACGTTGCGATCAAGGCGTTGCCGCCAAAGGCGAAAATCACTGCCGAGGTGTGCAGCGGACGCAGACGGCCAAAGTTGCCGTAACCTTGCAGGAATTCAAAGTTTAGCTGCGGAAAGGCAAGCTGGAACGCAATCCAGACGCCGACCAGAAAACCTGCCAGCCCCCAAAATGTTGTTGCGACAACACCGGCACGGATGACGCCATCCATATAGCCGGTTTCCACCGGGCCTTTGTCGTCCCCGGCAGTTCTGACTGACCAGATGAACAGCCCGGCCGCGACGGCCATGACGATCAGGGCGTGCACTTGGTAAGCCAAGTCCCTTGCCCAGTTCGCCGCCAATGCTGCGCCAAGGGTTATCAGCCCCAAAAGCGCAATCTTGATCCAATCCCACATGACATGCGTTCCCTTCGTTTACCGCGCACGGATTCGTGAACAGTTTTGTCTCATGGTAGTGGGTTTCACATTTCAAGGGGGTGCGTCGCCTTGATCCATGTCAAGTTTTCGCGAGCCGATAGTTGATAGATATCAAGGGCGGCTGCGCCGTGACCTGTCAGTCTGGGGCAAGGTTCAGCCGCAAAAAGGGAATCTATCATGGCCTACAAGACACTCACTCTCGTCGTGACAGACAAGGACGTGGACGCATCCGCACTGGAGGCCGCCCAGGGGCTTGCACGCCAGAATGACGCCCACCTTGATGTCTATTGCATCGGTGTTGATCCGGCGCGCTATGAGCCTCTGCCAGCGGGTTCGGCGGCGATCGTCATCGAATCCGGCGCTGCCGAGGCCCACGAAAGGGCCGAGGAACTGGCGAAATGGGTGCGCGCCACGCTGAAAAATGCGGGGCTGGCTTATGCCGTGCAGTCAAACGTCGTGCCCAACATGGGCCTTGATGGCATGATTTCGCGGCTGTCGCGCTACTGCGACCTTGTTGTGGCCTCTCAGCCTTATGGCAAGGGGCGCGGACCCTTGCAGGTCAGCGCACTCGAGGCGTCGTTGTTTGGCACCGGCGCACCGATCCTGGTGATCCCGCCCTCATCAGATTCGGACTATTCCAGACCGTTCGAGCGGGTGGTCGTGGCCTGGAACGAAAGCGACGAGGCCTTTGCGGCGATCCGCAAGGCGCTTCCGGTATTGCAGGCGGCTGACCGCGTTGACGTGGTGATGGTCGATCCGCCCAGCCACTCACCTGAACGGTCTGACCCGGGTGGCGCGATCTGCGTCATGCTGGCGCGCCACGGGATCAAGGCTGAGGTGTCCATTCTGTCACGGACCCTGCCGCGGGTGTCCGAAGTCATGACGCGATTTGCCAACGATCGCGATGCAGATCTGATCGTGATGGGTGCTTACGGTCATTCACGCATGCGCGAAGCAATCCTTGGCGGCGCGACACGGGATATGCTGGAAGGGGCCGAACTGCCCCTGCTGATGGCGCACTGATGCGCGGCGCGGCGATGCAAACAGATCAGCGCACCGCTGCGTCAGGCGATCATCCCGCCATCCATATCGTCGCCGGTTTCCATGACAAGGCGGCTGATGTCGGGCACTTGCACGCGGCGTTTACCATCCAGAACGATAATACCTTCACGCTTGAGGGCGGAAATCTGGCGGCTCACGGTTTCCAGCGTCAACCCAAGGTAATCAGCCATCGCCTCGCGGGTCAGAGGCAGATCAATCGACAGGGTGCCACCACGCGCGGCCAAGCCGATGCTGGCTTCGCGCCGCGCAAGGATCGTCAGAAGGCTGGCGATCTTTTCGCGCGCTGTCTTGCGGCCAAGGATCAGCATCCATTCGCGTGCGGCGTCCAGTTCATCCATCGTCATCTCAAGCAGACGTTCGGATATGGCGGGGGTCGTGCCCAGCAGGTCTTCAAAGGGTTTGCGGCGGAAACAACACATCGTTACATCCGACACAGCGACAACATCATAGGGCGAACGGGACCGGCCCGGGCGGCCGATGAAATCGGACGGCAGCAGCAGGCCGACCATCTGCGTGCGCCCGTCTTCCAGTGTCTGACTCAGGGACGACACGCCGCGCACAACCGAGGCGACAAACGGCATGTCGTCACCGGCCCAGCAGATCGTCTGCCCCGCAGAATAGTTGCGGTAGTATTTGATCTCTTCAAGCGTTTCGAGCTCGTCCGTCTCGCATCTTGCGCAGACGGCGCGATGCCTGATCGGGCAGTCGCCACACTCGATCTCGGAGGTCATTGGTTTGGCCATTTCGAAGCCCCCTGTTCGCGTTCGAGCTCGGGCCAGTTTAACTCATTTTTTCAGAGGAAATGCAATGCCTTCTGTTAGCCGGCTTCGCGAACTGGGTTTATTTGACGCGAGGGCACCGCGTTACACAAGTTATCCACCGGCAAACCATTTCGCCAACGATGTGACACCGGAAACCACCGCCGCGTGGATCAGGTCGATCAAACCGGGGGCGCGTGTGTCGCTTTATGTGCATATTCCCTATTGCCGTCGGCTGTGCTGGTTCTGTGCGTGCCGCACCCAGGGCACCACGACAGACCGCCCGCTGGTCCCTTATCTGCAACAACTCAAGGACGAGCTCGCGCTGATCGACGCGCAGCTGCCGCAGGACGTTGTGATCAGCCAAGTCCACCTTGGTGGCGGGACGCCCACGTTGCTTCCACCGCATATGCTACTTGCACTGGGCGACTCGCTGCGTGGATTGCGTACCGAGGCTGACAACTTGCAATTCTCGGTCGAAATTGACCCCACCGAAGTCGATCAGGCGCGCGTTGATGCATTGATGGATATCGGCATGACCCGTGCCAGCATCGGTGTGCAGGATTTCGACCCGCTGGTACAGGAATCAATCGGCCGTATCCAAAGTTTCGACCTGACCAATGACGTGGTCGACATGCTGCGTCGGGCTGGGGTCAACAGTCTGAACATGGATGTTTTGTATGGCCTGCCGCACCAGACCAAATCGCGCATGACCGACAGTGTGCAAAAGGTTCTGTCACTGACGCCCGATCGCGTTGCGCTTTATGGTTATGCGCATGTGCCGTGGATGGCGAAACGGCAGGTCATGATTCCCGCTGATGCGCTGCCTGACGCCGAAGAACGTTTGGAGTTGTTCGATACCGCACGCCGTCTGTTCAAATGGGACGGCTACCGCGAGATCGGTATTGATCATTACGCCCGCGAGGGCGACAGCCTTGCCGATGCCGACCGCACCAAAACCATGCGGCGTAATTTTCAGGGGTATACAGATGACAACTCTGATGTGCTGATCGGCATGGGGGCATCTGCCATATCGCGTTATCCGCAAGGCTATGCGCAAAACCTGTCGGCCTCGTCGAAATACGCCAAGGCGATTGAGGACGGCCACCTTGCGACCGAGCGTGGCCATACAATGACCGACGAAGACCAATTGCGCGCCGCAATGATCGAGATGATCATGTGCCGGTTCGAACTTGACCTTGCTGAACTGTCCGACAGATTCAACGAACCCATTACCGCCCTGCGCGAACGCACCCAGGCCCTGCGCGACCGACTTGGCGAATTTGTCGAAACGCGCGGTGACGTCATCCGCATCACCGAAAGCGCGCGCCTGATCGCGCGGATCGCAGCGCAGGAACTTGACGGCTATGTCATGCCCGAGGGCCGCCACAGCCGCGCGATGTAGCTTGCACCCCTTCGTCGCCAGTGACAAAGCTGGCCACAAGGGGGAATACAATGCGTCTGGGTATCGTCGTTCTTGTGCTGGCCTATGTGCTCAGCCAGTTTTATCGCGCCTTCTTGGCGGTTCTTGCGCCTGCGTTGAAGGCAGACATCGGGGCCACCCCCGAAGACCTCGCGCAGGCGTCCGGCCTGTGGTTCCTGGTGTTTGCGGCGATGCAGATTCCGGTCGGCGCCGCGCTCGATAGCATTGGGCCACGGCGCACCGCGGCGGGTCTGTTCGCGCTGGGCGGTGCAGGTGGCGCGCTGGTCTTTGCCTTGGCAACCACGCCCGCGCATATTTCCATCGCGATGGTGCTGATCGGCATCGGCTGTTCGCCCGTTCTGATGGCATCCTATTATATCTTTGCGCGGGTCTATCCGGTTGCTGTTTTCGCGACACTGGCCGGTGCCGTGATCGGGTTTGGCTCGCTTGGGAATATCGCAAGTTCCGCACCAATGGCTTGGGCGGCCGAGGTTTTTGGCTGGCGCGAAACCCTGTTTGGATTGGCCGCCGTGACGTTGGTTGTTGCAGCGCTGATCTACGTCACGGTCAGCGACCCCGAAAAGGTGCAGCACGATCAAAAAGGCTCGGTCCTTGATCTGCTGAAAATTCCGGCGTTGTGGCTGATTTTTCCGATGATGTTCGTCAATTATGCCCCTTCGGCTGGTCTGCGCGGGCTTTGGGCGGGGCCATATGCGGCGGATGTATTCGGCGCGGATGCGATCCGTATCGGGCAGGTCACACTGATCATGGGGCTGGCGATGGTCGCGGGGAATTTCCTTTACGGGCCGATGGACCGCCTGCTGAAAACCCGCAAATGGGTGGTTTTTGGCGGCAATGCCATTGGCGCGCTGGGTTGTTTCGCCCTGTTTGCCATTCCCGGCACGTCTATTTGGTATTCCGCCGTTTTGCTGGGCGTGATCGGCCTTTTTGGCGCGTCCTTTCCGGTGCTGATCGCGCATGGGCGCGCGTTCTTTCCCACACATCTGACGGGGCGGGGCGTGACCTTGATGAACCTTTTTGGCATCGGCGGTGTCGGCTTGATGCAGTTCGTCACCGGGCGCATTTACGATGTGTCGTCAGACGCGGGGGCCGGCACGGCCTATCAGACGATTTTCCTGTTCTATGGGCTGCTGATTTGTGCGGGCCTGGTGATCTATATCTTTAGCGCCGATCGCACCGACTAGTCGCCCCTTCCCCTTGGTCGCCAATGCCGCTATGCAGCACGCGGTTAAACCAAGGAGCCATAAAGATGGGCTATAGAGTCGTCGTTGTCGGTGCCACAGGTAACGTGGGCCGCGAAATGCTGAACATTCTGGCCGAGCGCCAGTTTCCCGCCGATGAGGTTGCCGTGCTGGCCAGCCGCAAATCGCTGGGCACCGAAGTTTCGTATGGCGACAAAACCCTGAAAACCCAAGACCTTGATACCTTTGATTTCACAGGTTGGGATATGGCCCTGTTCGCTGTCGGATCCGACGCAACCAAGGTCTATGCCCCCAAGGCCGCCAAGGCGGGCTGTGTCGTGATCGATAACTCGTCGCTTTACCGCTATGACCCGGATGTGCCGCTGATCGTGCCCGAAGTGAACGCCGATGCGATTCATGGCTATGCCAAAAAGAATATTATCGCCAACCCCAACTGCTCCACCGCGCAGATGGTTGTGGCCCTCAAACCCCTGCATGATCGCGCCAAGATCAAGCGCGTCGTGGTGTCGACCTATCAGTCCGTGTCGGGCAGTGGCAAAGAAGCGATTGACGAGTTGTGGAACCAGACCAAGGGCGTTTATGTCCCTGGTCAGGAAGTCGCGCCCAGCGTCTACCCCAAGCAGATCGCCTTTAACGTAATTCCGCATATCGACGTGTTCATGGACAGCGGCGATACCAAGGAAGAATGGAAGATGGTCGCCGAGACCAAAAAGATCGTCGATCCGGCGATCAAGGTCACGGCCACCTGTGTGCGGGTGCCGGTCTTTGTCGGCCATTCAGAATCCATCAACATCGAATTCGAGGAATTTCTTGACGAAGATGAAGCCCGCGACATCCTGCGCGAAGCCCCCGGCATCATGGTGATCGATAAGCGCGAGGACGGTGGCTACGTCACCCCGATCGAATGCGTCGGCGACTTTGCCACGTTTGTCAGCCGCATCCGTCAGGACAGCACGATCGACAACGGCCTGAACCTCTGGTGTGTCAGTGACAACCTGCGCAAGGGTGCTGCCCTGAACGCGGTGCAGATTGCAGAACTTCTGGGCGTGAAAGTGCTGAAAAAGGGCTAGCTCAACCCTCATCGTTTCCGACCACGCGCATAAGCATGGCCGGAAACGAAGATGTCGCCGCTGACCCGATGTGATAGACTGACTTAATGTTTTGGAGAGTCACAAAAACCGTCTTGATCCTGCCGGGCACTGTTTTGGTCTATGTGCCGCTGTTGATTCACTACCTCACAGGTGGCTGGCCGTTCGGCGGTCCTGTCGGCGGCGTCGTAGCGTGGAGCGTTGCCGTAATTCTGGCCGTTCCAGCGCTTGCGCTGGCGGCCACGACCATGCGGCTTTTCGTTGATCAGGGCAAAGGAACGCCAGCGCCCTGGGACCCGCCAACAAAACTCGTGGTCAGCGGCCCATACCGCTATGTCCGGAACCCGATGCTGACGTCCGTCATGGTTTTCATCATCGCCGAGGCTACTGTATTGAACAGCCTCGCCCTGCTGGGTTGGGCGGTTGTCTTTTTTGGTCTCAATACCGTCTATTTTATCTTCTCGGAAGAGCCCGCACTTGAACGGCGCTTTGGCAGCGTATACCTGCACTACAAAGTTGCAGTCCCGCGGTGGGTGCCAAACTTGCGACCATACCAAGCACCAGACAGTGCCTGAGTAGACGGGGCTTTCCGCAGGCTGATTTTTTCTCAACTGCCAAGGATTGCACTCTGGCGCGCGTCATACTTTCATGCACACGCACCTTAAGGAGTATCTCATGTTGCGCCCCATTCTTGCTACCAGCCTTGTTGCCTTGATCGCTGCCACCCCTGCGTTGGCCGACCGTGTTGAGGCCCCCGCAGATATCACCGCCGTAACGATCTACCCCGAAGGGGCGACAGTGGTGCGCCAAGTCACCGTTGATCTGCTCGCGGGCACCCATGAAATTCTGGTTCCCGACCTGCCTGTTCGCACGCGGGCGGAGAACCTGCGCGTGACCCCATCAGACGATGTGCGGATCGGGGCCGTATCCCTCGCCACTGGTCGCCAGCCTGTGACCGATGACACCTCCAGCGCCGAAGTCGAAGCCGCCGAGGCCGAAGTTGAACGCCTTGAGCAGGTCTTGCGTGACCATGACACGAATATCTCAATGATTCGCTTGGCGGTTGCCGCTGCCGAAGAACAGGTCGCGTTCCTGCGTGGGCTTGGCAATCAAGATGGTCTTGCCGCCGCATCCCCCGACGATATCCGCGCGCTGGCGCAACTGGTTGGCACCGAGGTCCTCGCGGCACGCCAAGCCGCGCTTGAGGCCGAGGTGGAGGCCCAGGCTGCCCTGCGCGCCCGCGCTGATGATGCCGAACTGCTGGAAAAGGCACGTCAGGCCCTGGCCGCGCTGACTGCGCCCGTTGATCAAGGTGCCGTGCTGACCGTGACGGTGCAGACCGATGCGGACGGGCCTGTCATGCTGGATATTTCCACGATCGTTGGCGAGGCTTACTGGCGACCGACCTATGATCTGCGCCTGACCCGTGGAGAGACACCGACGCTGGAAATTGATCGCAACGTTTTGGTTACGCAATACAGCGGCGAAGACTGGGACGGTGTGGCGCTGACCCTCTCGACCGCCCGCCCGGGCGAACAAAGCCAAGCGGGCGAAGTTTACGGGATCCCGCGCCGGATCATCAGCGAGGATGAGTTGGAACGCGAGCGGGATCAAAGCGTCAGCGCGTTTGGTGGTATGTCCGAACCGGTTATGGAAATGGCACCGATGGTCATCATGGAAGAAATAGGCATGACCACCGACATGCAGGGTGCAAACGTCACCTATACCTACGGCGGCGAAGTCACGATCCGTGACGGTGTGGACGATCTGCGCCTGACGCTGGACACCCAATCCGTCACGCCCGAAATCTGGGCCGCCGCCACGCCGCTGCGCGACGACAGCGCCTATATGGTCGCGGAGATCACCAACACCACGGGCGAGGTTTTGCTTCCCGGTGAGGCGTTGCTAATCGCTGATGGCAGCCTTGTTGGCTTTACCGATCTGCCGCTGGTCGCCGCTGGTGACGACACGAAAATCGGCTTTGGTGTGATCGACGGGATCCGCCTGACCCGCATCGTGCCCAACCGGACCGAGGGTGATATCGGCGTCATTTCTCGCAGCAACCAGCAAACGGAAACTGCCGTGATCACGGTTGAAAACCTGACCGGTGAAAGCTGGCCGATCCGCCTGCGCGACCGCACCTATTATTCCGATCAGGACGATCTTGAGGTCGATTACACCGCAAGCCTGCCCGTCACCGTGGAAGACCCCGAAGGGCGGCGCGGCGTGCTGGAATGGCAGTTTGATCTGGGCGCGGGCGGCGAACAGGAAATCACGCTGGAAAGCAGCCTGACGTGGCCCACGGGATATGTGTTGCAATAGTTGCGACCCGCTGCGGGGCGTGCGTTAAAACCGCTCGGCCCGCAGCACTTCGCAATCGCTGACCGTCACGACACCCATATGCCGCTCGACCACCTTGAACGCCGCTTCAAGCAAATCATCCAGACGTTCCGGCCTGATAATGCAGACAACCTGCATCATGCCGGATCGGCCGACTTGCCCCTCGCGCGACCACTGCCCCGATCGGCCCGATCCGCCCAGCACGGGCAGGATGGAATAACCCTGCACGCCTACGTCATTCAGCGCATCGGTCAATCGGCGCTCCATCGGTGCTTCGATAATGATCGCGACACGTTTTGCCTTGTGCGTTTCCATCATTTGACCCCCACGATTGCGCTGGCCACCGCCACATAAAGCGGAATGCCAATGGTAAGGTTGAACGGGAATGTAACACCCAGCGAAAGCGTCAGATAGATCGACGGGTTCGCCTCGGGCAGGGCGACGCGCATCGCGGCGGGCACGGCGATATAACTTGCGGAGGCCGATAGGACCATCAGCAGCGCAACGCCACCCGCGGACAGCCCGATCAGCAGCCCAAAGCCAAGACCCAGCGTTGATCCGACCAGCGGCATCAGCATCGCGAAAGCCACCGTCCCAAAGCTCAGCTGGCCGCGCACTGCGCGCAGGCCCCGCCCCGCCACAAGACCCATGTCCAGTAGGAACAGGCAAAGCACGCCGAGAAAGGGTGCGACGATAAAGCTGGAAATGTCGTCCAGCCCGTCCTGCCCCGTGATCGCACCGATCGCGAACGATCCGACCAGCAACACGATGGACCCGTTCAGCAGGATTTCACGCAGCAAGGTTGCGTCCATCCGCTCGTCATCCGGGGCACCCCGTGCGACCAGCCAAAGGGCCGACAGGATCGCGGGCGCTTCCATCGCGGCGGCCACGGCCACCATATAGCCTTCGGCGTCAATCATACGCCCCTCAAGAACCGATGAGGCGGCAACAAAGGTCACAATCGAAATCGACCCGTAGTGGGCCGCGACCGCCGCCGCATCAAGCCGGTTGAGGTTCGTCATCACCCGCAGCAATCCGAACGCGACGAAGGGTAATGCGAACGACAGGAGCAGCCCCGCGCCAAGGCTGGCCAGCAGGCGCGCATCGACACCGTGCGCCGCAACGCTTGCGCCGCCCTTGAACCCGATTGCAAACAGCAGATAGAGCGACAGGCCCTTGGCTACGGCTTCGGGGATCGACAGATCAGATCGGGCCAAGGCGGCGGCCAGACCAAGTATGAAAAACAGGATGACGGGGGACAGCAGGTTTGTTGCGGCAAGGTCGAAAATTTCGGCCAATGTCTCACTCCAAGTTGACTTGGGGTGAGTTAGCATCCCTCACAGGAAAGTAAATGCTATACCTGAACAAAACCGTCAGAAACGGGATCATAGGCTTCCAGACCGCCTTCGCCGATATCCGTCCACATGCCATGCAGCGACAACATGCCGTCATCTATCGCCGCCTGAACAAAGGGAAAGGTCATCAGGTTTTCCAACGACACCAGCACGGATTCCTTTTCAAGCTGACGAATCCGCGCGACGTCATCGCCCTTGTCCAGGCGATCAAACCCGGGGCGCAGAATATCCATCCAACGCCCGACGAAACTGGTCGATTTCTCCAGCTCCGGCGCGTGACCCGAGCACATGTCGTAACAGCCTTGCACGCCACCACAGTTGGAATGGCCCAGCACGATCAGATGCGCCACCTTGAGTGTGCCAACGGCATATTCAATCGCTGCAGATGTGCCGTGATGATCCCCGTCCGGCGTATATTCCGGGATCAGGTTGGCGATGTTGCGGTGGATGAAAAATTCACCCTGATCCGCGCCAAAGATTGATGTGACGTGCACGCGGCTGTCGCAACACGAAACGACCATTGCGCGCGGATGCTGGCCCATCTCGGCAAGATGGCGATACCAGCTGCGGTTGTCGCTAAATGATGTGGCCTTCCATCCGTGATAGCGTTTCACAAGGTAATCGGGCAGGGGTTTGGCGAATTTCATATGTGTCTTCCTGATTTGTCTGCATGAATAGGCTGGATTTTCCAGAATTTCGAGCAATTTTTGCGCCGCGTATAAACCGGTTGGGAACCATGACCCGCTAGAACCGCCGCATGATACATGATCCGCCCCTCAACGCGCCCAACGGTGCACAGGTCTATGTGCTGCGTCCGCGCGATACGCTGCGGGTCGATCCTGTGCCGATTGCGCAGATGGTTGACGCCTTGGGCGAAATCGGCGCCGAGGAAGCGATTTGCCTCAAGCTCGAAGATCTGACGCGGCACATGCGTCGGATTTGCGACTTCCACAACGCCTGCGACTTTGAGGGGCTGGCGACACGCGCCAGATCGGTCGTGGACCTTGGCGATTGCATCGGCCTTCCGCTGCTTGCCAAAGTGGCGCGCGATGTTGTGATTTCCGTGCGCAACAGCGATGATATGGCTGTTGCCGCAACCGTAGCCCGCCTGACCCGTATCGCAGACGTTGCCTTGTTCGAGGTAGGAAATATGCAGGATCAGGGGGCATGATCCCTGTCGCAGCGCCCCCTTGCGGGCGGGGCACAACCCGATAAAGTCGCGGCACCAGTGCCGGAGCCTTGATCATGTTCACCCCGAAATTTGCCGCCCCTCGATCTGACGCGATCCCGTTGATCGCCTGCGACCCTGACGGCATCGATGATGCGTTGGATACATTGCCCAACGCGCAGACAAACTGGGCGCGCGCCAACGGGTTTCAGGGCGGTGCGGGCGAATGTCTGGTCTTGCCAAATGCCGATGGCGGCGTGGCTGCGGCGGTGATCGGGTTGGGCACCGCAGATGCACAAAAACGCGGGCGTTTTCTTGCGGCCACAGGTTTGCGCAAGCTACCAAAAGGCACCTATCGCCTGTCCCGGGGGTTGAAGCCCGCCGCCCTTGAGGAGGCCGCGCTGGGCTATTTGCTCGAAAGCTATCGCTTTGACCGATATGCCACGCAAAAACCGATGGCGGCGCTGCTTGTCGCCCCCGAAGGTGTTGACGCGGCACGCCTTGAAATCATCGCTGCCGGCGAATGTCTGACCCGTGATCTGATTAATACGCCGGCCTGTGACATGGGGCCCGACGACCTTGAAGGTGCCGCGCGTGATCTGGCGCAAACCCACGGGGCGACCGTTGCCGTCACCACGGGCGATGACCTGCTTGCAGCCAATTTTCCGATGATCCATGCGGTTGGACGCGCCGCTGACCGCGCCCCGCGCCTGATTGATCTGCGCTGCGGCAAGGCAGGGCCGAAACTGACGCTGGTCGGCAAGGGCGTGTGTTTTGATACTGGCGGGCTGAACATCAAGCCGGGCGCGTCGATGGGCCTGATGAAAAAGGACATGGGCGGGGCGGCAGCCGTACTGGGCCTTGCGCATATGATCATGGCGCTGGGCCTGAAAGTGCAGTTGCGCGTGCTGATCCCGGCCGTTGAAAATAGCATTGGCGGCAATGCCTTTCGCCCGCAGGACATCCTGACCAGCCGTAAGGGGTTAACCGTTGAAATCAACAACACCGATGCCGAGGGGCGGTTGGTGCTGGCCGATGCGCTGGCCTATGCGGATGAAGACAGCCCTGATCAGATCATCTCTATGGCGACGTTGACAGGGGCCGCTCGGGTGGCCGTTGGCCCCGATATCGCGCCGTTCTTTACGGATGATGATGACCTGGCCGACGCCTTGACAACCGCAGCGCGTGCGGTTGCCGATCCGGTCTGGCGGATGCCCTTTCACGATCCCTACGAAGCGATGATCGAACCGGGCGTGGCCGATCTGGACAACGCACCCAAGGGCGGTTTCGCCGGGGCGACCACTGCAGCCCTGTTCCTGCGCCGGTTCGTCAGCGCCGCCCCCTACACCCATTTCGATATCTATGGCTGGCAACCCACCGCTGCGCCCGCCCGCCCCAAAGGCGGGGTCGGGCAGGGGACGCGGACACTGTTGCAGGCCTTGCCGGATATCATGGGCCTGTGATGGATCGGCGTCTGACCCCAGCAAATGATCGCGTAGCTGCAACCGCGCTCAAGGGCCAGGTCGATGCCGCCTGCTTTGTCGATGGCTGGCCGCAAAGCGTGGTGCTTCCGGTGGTGGATTTGCACGCAGCCCCGCAGGGCGCGCGCGACCGGCAACTGCTGCTTGGCACCCCCGTCACGGTGTTCGAGGACCGCGAGGGCTGGTGCTTTGTGCAATCGGGGCGTGATGGCTATGTCGGTTATGTGCCGGGCTATGCGCTGGGTGATCCGGTTAACGTCAGCCACCGCATCGCCACCCCGGCGACCCACATATACGAGGTCGACAGCTTTAAATCACTGAACCTGATGCATCTGCCGTTCGGGGCGCAGGTCCGGGTTTTGGACGAGCGGCCAAAGTTTTTCGAAACGTCCCTAGGGTTCATCCCGAAAAAGCACCTGCGGCCAATGGCGCAACCGTTTACCGATCCGGCGACTGTCGCGCAGATGCACTTTGGCGCGCCCTATCTTTGGGGTGGCAACAGCACGCTTGGGATCGACTGTTCCGGTCTTGTGCAGGCCGCCCTGCGCGCCTGCGACATCCCCTGCCCGGGCGATAGCGACATGCAGTGTGCCGCGCTTGGCCGCGATATCGCGCCAGATGCCCCATTGCAGCGGGGCGACCTGTTGTTCTGGAAAGGGCACGTGGGGATGATGGTGGATGGTGATACGCTGCTGCACGCGAACGCGCATCATATGGCAGTGGCCTATGAACCGGTCGCGGCGGCCATCTTGCGGATCAGGGCGCAGGGTGACGGCGATGTGACGGCGCGCAAACGCCTGTAATCATTGCACGGCGCGGATCAGCTTGCGTTCCAGCACCCGCAACACCTGTTTCAGGTCGTTGCCGCGCTTCAGGATTTGCCCGTCCATCCCCACAACCGCATATTGCCCCTGTTTCAGACGCAGGCGGGGGCGCTTTTCGATCCGGTAGATCGGGTTTTCGGCAGTGCGGCGAAAGACGGAAAACACGGCTACATCGCGCAAGCAGGAAATCCCGTAATCGCGCCATTCGCCAGCGGCGACCATCCGGCCATAAAGCCCCAGTATCGGCCCCAATTCGGTGCGGTGAAACGCGATTTGTTCGGGCATAGCGGCCCCGAACGGCGTGATGTTTTGCACTGTCATAGCGAGAGAGTTGCGCGCAATGGCGCGCAAATCAAGTAATTGCTGTCATGCGGCTGCGTTGATCGCGAAATGGCCGCGCATTTGCCCAGAATTTGCCGGATTCAAACTCTAGCTGGGAATAAGCGAAATGGTCCTGATGCTGCGGCAACAGCCCCCACCCAGTACGTGGTGTCAGGACCTCGCAATGCCTAAGGAACCCCTGCGCATATGCGTGGGGGTTTTCTTTTAACCGCACCAAATCCGTTCAATGCGCTGACTTTCCGAGATGTCGAAATTGATCCGCGCGGCGCTGTAATCCATTGTCACGGCCATGCCCGGGCGGATCACGCGCACAGCACGCATAATCAACACCCGCTCGAGTGCGGTCGCGTCCTGCCCGATCAGTGCGGCATGCGGAGCCGCGCCACAGGTATCATCGCCGATAATCGGCATCTGTGGCTGAATGATCCGCTGATCGCGACCATCCAGCACTGCCGCTTCGCAGGCCGCGAGTGCCATCAGCAAAAATGGAAAAAACCGTTTCATACCAGTATTCTGGACCTATCCAGCGCGATTGGCAAGAATCTGCGTTGAACTTGGCCGTGGTTTCAAGGAACCTGCTGCCAATCAAACGGGAGGAAAGAAACATGCGCACACGTGCTGCCGTTGCCACGCAAGCGGGCAAGCCGCTGGAAATCATGGACGTAAACCTTGATGGCCCCCGCGCCGGCGAGGTTCTGGTTGAAATCAAGGCAACAGGCATTTGCCACACGGACGAATTTACCCTTTCGGGTGCTGATCCCGAAGGGCTGTTTCCCGCGATTCTGGGCCATGAGGGCGCAGGTGTGGTCGTTGACGTGGGTCCAGACGTGAAAAGCCTGAAAAAGGGCGATCATGTGATTCCGCTTTACACGCCGGAATGCCGTGAATGCGAATACTGCCTGAACCCGAAAACGAACCTGTGCCAGTCGATCCGCAGCACCCAGGGGCAGGGGGTGATGCCCGATGGCACCAGCCGTTTCAGCACGCTCGATGGTGATCCGATCTTGCACTACATGGGTTGCTCGACGTTTTCGAACTACACCGTTCTGCCCGAAATCGCGCTGGCCAAGGTGCGCGAGGATGCGCCGTTTGACAAGATTTGCTATATCGGTTGCGGCGTCACGACGGGTATCGGCGCGGTCATCAACACCGCCAAGGTCGAAATTGGCAGCCGCGCGATTGTCTTTGGACTGGGCGGAATCGGCCTGAACGTGGTGCAGGGTCTGCGTCTTGCCGGTGCCGATCAGATCGTCGGCGTTGACCTGAACCCCGACAAGGTCGAAATGGCGACCCGTTTTGGCATGACCGATTTCGTGAACCCCACAGACGTGGACGGCGATCTGGTTGCCTATCTGGTGAACCTGACAAAGGGCGGCGCGGATTACACCTTTGATGCGACGGGCAACGTCGGTGTCATGCGCACGGCACTTGAATCCGCACACAAGGGCTGGGGCGAAAGCATCATCATCGGCGTCGCCCCCGCCGGTGCCGAGATCAGCACACGCCCGTTCCAACTGGTCACGGGGCGCAGCTGGCGTGGCACGGCCTTTGGTGGCGCGCGCGGCCGCACGGATGTGCCGCAAATCGTTGATTGGTATATGGAGGGCAAGATCGAGATTGATCCGATGATCACCCACACCATGCCGCTGGAGGATATCAACAAGGGTTTTGATCTGATGCACGCAGGAGAAAGCATCCGATCTGTCGTTCTCTACTGAATGATCCTGGTGCGCTGGCCCGCAGGTCTTGCGGGCCTTCGAATCTCGAAATCCTGCCAACATACTGCGTGGCTAACTGCAATTTCGTGTCGCAGATCGGCGCGCTTGCCTAGGCGCCAAAGCGGGCCAGAAAGGTGGTCACGGCACCCTGTGCGATACGGTCCTTTTCGGCGTCCGTGAAACTGCTGGACACGTTAAAGACCAACCGCGTGAACAGATCGGCCTTGCACAGCTCGTGAAACTGGTCGGCGGCGAGGGTCAAATCGTCAATCACCAAATCGCCCCGCGCGACAGCCTGTTCGAAATAGCCCACCAGCCTTTCACGGATCAGGGCCGGACCGCTGTTGTAAAATTCGCGGCCCAGTTCGGGGAAACGATCACTTTCAGCCACGCAAATGCGGAAAATGCGCTGGCCGAATTCAGAAGTGATAAAGTCGATCATGTGATCGGCGGCGGCGCGCAACACGTTTGCTACGGGCGCCGACATGTCGATTGTCTCAACCGCAAGGTCGGCTTGGCGACAGCATTCACACTTTGCGACTTCCATGAACAACAGACGTTTGTCAGGGAAGTAGCTGTAAAGCGTGGCCTTGGATACGCCAGCGGCACGCGCGATGTCATCGACGCTTGCACCTTCAAACCCGCTGGCAAGAAACACCTCGGTCGCGCCCGTAAGCACCTGATCGAACTTGCGCCCCTTCTTGATGGTATTGCTGCGGTCCGGCATCCGCGTCCTCCCGAATTGCCTAAGGATAAACTGTTGAGTTCAGTTTCGGCAAGCGGAATGGCGCGTGATGCCGTAACGACGTTTGGCTTAGCGACCCGTCGAAGGGCAAGGGGTGGTCTGCGTTGCAGTGGCCGGATCGCAGGCGGGGGGTGTGGTCATTTCATCAGCAAAGGTCATCGTGGGAAACTGAAAGGAATACGGGTCAGCGGCAACCGGAAGGGCGACAGCGGACAGTGTAAGGGCAGCAATAGCCGCAAAGAGGGCGCTTTTCATGTGATTCTCCATAAGTGAACTATTCGGTTCAGTTATTGCTAAACCATTCAGTTCATTTCGCAAGGAAAAAGTGAACCGGTCAGTTCATTTTTTTAACTTGCAGGTTGATATTGCCGGGTTACTTTAGAATGAATCTAAAAATGAGGCAGCCATGATCCCCGGAATTTCAACCCGCCGCCGTTTTCGCGATCTGTCCGAGCAAGACATCCTTGCGCTTGCGATTTCATCCGAAGAGGACGATGCGCGCATCTATCGCAGCTACGCCGAGATGCTGCGGCCCGAGTTTCCGGCTTCGGCAGCCGTATTTGACGGGATGGCGTCCGAGGAAGACGAGCATCGCCGTCGTTTGATCGACCTGCACAGCAAACGCTTTGGCGAAGTCATCCCGCTGATCCGGCGCGAGCATGTGTCGGGCTTCTACGCCCGCCGCCCCGTCTGGCTGATCGAAAACCTTGGGATTGACCGTATCCGGGAAGAAGCCGCGCAGATGGAGCGTGACGCGGAACGCTTTTACCGCGCCGCTGCCGCCGCCACGAGCGATGCCGATACCCGCAAACTGTTGGGCGATTTGGCGGCAGCCGAGGCAGGCCATACCCAAACCGCCAGCGCGCTTGAGGAACAGCATGTCGATGGCGATGCCCGCGACGAAGAAGCCAGCGCCGCCCATCGCCAGTTCGTCCTGACGTGGGTGCAGCCCGGTCTGGCGGGGTTGATGGACGGGTCGGTGTCGACCCTCGCACCGATTTTTGCCGTGGCGTTTGCCACGCAAGATACATGGACAACCTTTCTTGTGGGGCTTGCCGCATCGGTTGGGGCTGGCATCAGCATGGGCTTTACCGAAGCGGCGTCTGATGACGGTCAAATCTCGGGGCGCGGGTCGCCCCTGAAACGCGGGTTTGCGTCGGGCATCATGACGACAGTTGGCGGGCTGGGCCACGCGCTGCCCTATCTGATCGCGGATTTCTGGACCGCGACCATTATCGCGATCATCGTTGTGTTCGTCGAATTGTGGGCCATCGCCTGGATTCAGAACCGTTATATGCAAACGCCGTTCTTTCGTGCGGCGTTTCAGGTGGTGCTGGGTGGGGCGCTGGTATTCGCCGCGGGCGTTTTGATCGGTTCGGGATAGTCGCGCCCCAAGTGCCGTGCTAACCAACTGGCATGTGGGACATCTTTCTTCAGACAGTGCCGTTTTTCGCATTGATTGGCCTTGGCTATGGCGCGGGCCTCACGGGCTTTTTCACGCCCGAGGCGACCGCTTATTTGACCAAGTTCGTCTTCTACTTTGCGCTCTCGGCGATGTTGTTCCGCTTCTCGGCGAACCTGTCACTGGCCGCGATCATCGACTGGCCATTCATCTTTGCCTACCTCTGGGGAACGCTGACGATATATCTTGTCGCGACCGGCGTGGCCCTGTTGCGCAGTCGTGGCGTCGAAGAGGCCGCCGTCGAAGCACAATGCGCCGTGATCGGCAACGTGGGCTTTCTGGGCATCCCGATGCTGGTGCTTTTGCTGGGCGAAAATGCCATCGGTCCCGTGATGATGGTGCTGGCCGTTGATCTGATCGTCTTTGGCAGCCTGATCGTGATCCTGATCACCGGTTCACGCGATGGGCGCATGTCCTGGGGCGTCTTGCGCACGGTCGGGCTGGGGTTGCTGAAAAACCCGATGATCGTCGCGATCACGCTGGGGCTGATCGTGTCCGGCCTGTCCCTGCCGATCCCTGCACCTGTCAACCAGTTCTTGTCGATCCTTGGGGCCGCAGCGACACCCGGTGCGCTGTTTGCAATCGGTGCGTCATTGGCGACGAAATCTGCGGAACGGGTGTTTGTCGCGGGCTGGCTGTCGTTCGCCAAACTGGTATTGCACCCCGCCGCTGTGGCCTTTGCCGCGCTTGTCATGTTTCCCGTCGATGGCTACGCGGCTGGGGTAATGATCGCCGCTGCCGCCTTGCCAGTGGCGGGCAATGTCTACATCCTGGCGCAGCACTATGGGGTCGCGCCGCATCGCGTGTCCGCCTCGATCCTGATTTCCACAGTGGCCAGCGTGCTGACGGTGTCAGTCGTCATCGCCCTGATCCAATACCTGTGAACGGAGCAATCCATGACCGAAACGCCGCCCACCTACATGCCTCTGCCGCTGCCCGACCGGCGCGAGATGTCCGATGATCAGATGCTGGCGGCGGCGCAGGGTTTTTACGACCACATCAAGACCCGCCACACGATCCGTGACTATTGCGACCGGCCTGTGCCGACCGAGGTGATTGCCACCTGCATTCAGGCCGCAGGCACAGCCCCCAGCGGTGCAAACCAGCAGCCTTGGCATTTCGTGGCCATTTCCGATCGGGCGATGAAATCGCGTATCCGCGCCGCTGCCGAAGAAGAAGAAGTGAAATTCTACGATGGCGGCGGGGGTGATGCCTGGCTCAAGGCGCTGGAACCGATTGGCACCGGGGCCGACAAACCGCACCTTGATATCGCCCCGTGGCTGATCGTGATCTTTGCCCAGCGTTGGGGTGAAAGGAACGGCGAACGGATCAAGCATTACTACGTTCCCGAAAGTGTCGGCATCGCCACCGGCATGCTGATTACCGCCTTGCACACCGCGGGCCTGTCCTGCCTGACACATACGCCCAACCCGATGAAGTTTCTGAACGATCTGTGTGATCGCCCCGACAATGAAAAACCGATCATGATTTTGGCCGTGGGCCACCCTGACGATACGGCCACGGTGCCCGCCATTGCCAAACAGAAAAAACCGCTGGACGAGATCATGACCGTCTATGCCGCCAAGGAGTAGCCCCATGAAAACCATATCCGAAAACCGCTGCTTTGGTGGCACACAAGGCGTCTATTCGCACCCGTCCGATGTCTGCGGTGTCGATATGACGTTCGGTCTGTTCCTCCCCGAGGAGGCAGAGCACACGCCGGTTCCGGTGCTGTGGTATCTGTCGGGCCTGACCTGCACACATGAAAACGCCATGTCCAAGGCCGGGGCGCAGGTCTGGGCCGCCGAACACGGGATTGCGCTGTGTTTCCCCGACACCTCGCCGCGTGGCAAAGGGGTCGCTGATGACGATGCCTATGATCTGGGGCAGGGCGCCGGGTTCTATGTGAATGCCACGCAGAAACCCTGGGCACCGCACTTCCAGATGTGGGACTATGTCGCCAAAGAGCTTCCCAAGGTGATCACAGCCAATTTCGCCATCGACGAAGACCGCCAGTCAATCACCGGGCATTCGATGGGCGGGCATGGTGCGCTGACGCTGGGAATGGGATTGCCGGGGCAGTACCGCTCGGTGTCGGCCTTTGCGCCAATCTGCAACCCCACCAAAAGCGATTGGGGCCGCAAACAATTCGCGGCTTATTGGGGCGACGAAAAGAACTGGGGGCCGCATGACGCGACCTTGCTGATGCAGGACGTGGGATTTGACGGCCCGCTGCTGATTGACACAGGCACCGACGATCAGTTCTGGGATCTGCTGGGCACCCAAGCCTTTGCCGATGCGATGGCTGCGCGGCGCCAACCGGGCCAGCTGCGGCTGCAAAAGGGTTATGACCACAGCTACTTCTTTGTCACCACCTTTATCGAGGATCACATCGCCTTTCACGCCGAGGCGCTTTACTCGTGATATACGTTGATGCCGATGCCTGCCCCGTCAAGGCCGAGGTCGAAAAGGTCGGCACCCGCCACCGCATCAAGATGTTCATCGTCAGCAATGGCGGCTTGCGTCCCTCGCAAAACCCCCTGGTCGAAAATGTGATCGTGCCTGATGGGCCGGACGTTGCCGATATGTGGATCGCGGACCGTGCGGGGCCGGGCGATGTGGTGATCACCGGTGATATCCCATTGGCTGCAAAATGCGTCGAGGCAGGCGCGCGCGTCTTGAAGCATGACGGCGAGGCCCTGACCCAAGCCAACATCGGCAACATCCTTGCCACCCGTGATCTGATGGCCGATATCCGCGCCGCTGATCCCTTTCGCCAAGGCGGCGGCAAGGCTTTCGGCAAGGCAGACCGGTCGCGGTTTCTTGACGCGCTGGAACGCGAATTACGGGCGGTCAAGTGACCTACCTGCGCAGTCTGCCCGCCCCCGTGATCGGCGCGCTTTGCGCGTCATTCGCGGTGTTCTGCTTTTCCGTCAACGATATGGCGATCAAGTTCCTGTCGGGCGGCTATGCGTTGCACCAACTGGTGCTGATCCGCGCGCTTGTCGGATTGCTGGTGTTGTTCGTGGTAATCCTGCCGTTTTCGGGCGGCATCGCGACCCTGCGCACGCAAAAGCTGGGCCAGCACCTGAT
Source organism: Octadecabacter sp. SW4 (assembly GCF_008065155.1). Lineage (NCBI taxonomy): Bacteria > Pseudomonadati > Pseudomonadota > Alphaproteobacteria > Rhodobacterales > Roseobacteraceae > Octadecabacter > Octadecabacter sp. SW4. The sequence continues at coordinate 115,380 of NZ_CP042819.1, forward strand.
CCGTGCGGGGTTCGTCGTAAGCGCCAATATGCTGTTCTTTCTGGGACTTGCGGCGATGCCGCTGGCCGAGGCCTCGGCGATCTTTTTCCTGAGCCCACTGGTGATCACGATCTTTTCGATCGTGTTTCTGCGTGAAACGGTCGGCCCGTGGCGCTGGGCGGCCATTGTCGTGGGGCTGGTCGGGGTGATCGTGATCGTGCGTCCGGGCACGGATGCGTTTCAGATGGCGGCGCTGTTTCCCGTTGCGGCCGCGCTGGCCTACGGCGGCTTGCACATGATGACGCGGCGGATGGGGGGCACTGAAAGCGCGGTTGCGCTGACCTTTTATATTCAGATCACATTCGTCTTGGTCTCTTTGATCATGGGCGCGGCATTCGGTGCCGGGCAACTGGCCGATCAGGACAGCGTATCGTTGCAGTTCCTGCTGCGCCCGTGGGTCTGGCCCGACGGCGCTGATCTATGGGTCTTTTCCTTGTTGGGCGTGGCACTGGCCTTTGGCGGCGTTGCGATCTCGCAGGCCTACCGCATGAGTGAGGCCGCACTGGTTGCCCCGTTTGAATATGTCGGCTTGCCGATGGCAGTGTTCTGGGGGATCACGATATTTGATGAATGGCCCGACCTGACCACCATTCTGGGGATCGCCCTGATCCTTGGGTCCGGCCTGTTCATGGTTTGGCGCGAGGCCCGCGCAGATCGGGCCAAACGACTGGCACTGCGGCGTTGATTGCGTTTAGATGCGGCCAAGAACAGGAGGCCGCATGACCATTCAAGCCGTCATTTTTGACATCGGAAACGTGCTGATCGAATGGCAGCCCGAACGGTTCTATGACGCTGTGATCGGAAAGGACCGCCGCCGCGCGTTCTTTGATACGCTTGATCTGCACGCGATGAATGACGACGTGGATCGCGGGGCGCCATTTCGTGAACGGATATACGCAGAGGCTGAAAATCATCCCGCATGGCGCGATGAAATTCGCATGTGGCATGACCGTTGGTCGGATATGGCGACCCCGGCGATTGATCATTCCGTGCGTCTGTTGCGTGCCCTGCGCGCCAGGGGCGTGCCGGTCTTTGCCTTGACGAATTTCGGGGTCGAGCCCTTTGAAATCGGCCGCACGGCCTATCCGTTCCTGAACGAATTTGACCGGCATTATGTGTCGGGCCACATGAAGGTGATCAAGCCCGAACCGCGTATCTATGAGATGGTTGAACAGGATTGCGGTATTGCGCCCGCGGCCCTGCTGTTTGCCGACGACCGGATCGACAATATCAAAGTGGCTGCCGACCGTGGCTGGAAAACCCACCTGTTCGACGGGCCGCAAGGATGGGCGAACCGTCTGGTTGCCGAAAACCTGCTCAGTGAAAAGGACGCCGCATGACTGAAATGATCCCCTTTGCCGAGGGCGAAAAACGGTTGGATTGGCTGGCGCTGACCCGTGCGATAGCCGCGGGCCATGATCTGCCCAAAGCCGAGGTCGAGGATGTATTTCTCTATCGCGGCAACGATACGCTGTTGAACCGCTCGGCCTGGATTGACGGGATGGGAATTGCCGTCAAAAGCGCGACGATCTTTCCCGCAAACCGCGATCATGGCAAACCGGCCATTGGTGGTGCGGTCAGTCTGTTTTCCGATCATGATGGCAGCCTCGAGGCAATTCTGGATTTCCATCTGGTGACCAAATGGAAAACCGTGGGTGACAGCCTGTTGGCGGCCACGCGCCTTGCCCGTCCTGACAGCCGCAATATCCTGATCGTCGGGGCCGGCACGGTGGGGCGCGGGTTGTATCAGGCCTATTCAATGGCCTTTCCCGATGCCCATTTCAGTGTCTGGAACCGCACGCCCGCAGGCGCGCAGGCCTTTCAGCTTGACTGCCCTGACGTTGCCATTGCGGATGACCTTGAATCGGCACTGCGCGCGGCCGACATCGTCACTTGCGCCACCATGACGACCGAACCGATTATAAGGGGCGACTGGCTGCAGGCGGGTCAGCATATCGACCTGATTGGCGCCTACCGCCCCGACATGCGCGAAGCGGATGACACGGCCATAAAACGCGCCCGCGTGTTCGTTGATAACCGCCAGACCACGATGGATCATATCGGTGAATTGAAAACACCGCTGGCCGAAGGCGTGATCACCCGTGACCACGTGATCGCCGATTATTATGACCTGTCGGCGTTTCAACGTCATACTGATGCCGAAATTACCCTGTTCAAGAACGGCGGCGGTGCGCATCTGGACCTGATGGTCAGCCGCTACATTCTTGAGGCCTGGAAAGGGAAATAACATGATCTGGTTCGTGCTGGTCTTGCTGGCAGTGGCGATTATCCCCTTTGTATTCGAGGCGGCGCGCAAACCCGCCGACCCCGCCAAGGCGCCGGGCGATACGGTGCAGTTGTCGCAGGGCATCACGCATTATCAGTGGATTGGCCCCGTGCGCGGCCCCGTCGTTGTCTGCATCCACGGGCTGACGACACCGTCACCCGCCTGGCATGGCGTAGCTGCGGGATTGGGGCAACTCGGCTATCGCGTGCTGGTGTATGATCTATACGGGCGCGGGTTTTCGTCTGCCCCGACAGGCGCGCAGGACCGCGCGTTTTTCCTGAAGCAACTGGGCGATCTGCTGGACGATCAGGGACTGCGCGATGATCTCACGCTTGTGGGCTATTCGATGGGCGGTGCAATTGCGACGGCCTTTGCCGCCGAAAACCCTGATCGGATGAAACGCGTGATCCTTGTCGCGCCCACTGGAATTGTCATGACCGAAAGCACGTTTACGCGGTTCTGCCGCAATGTGCCGCTGCTGGGGGACTGGCTGCATGGGGCAACCGCCGAATGGCGCGCGCGCACCGCGCTCATGATCTCGGCCGAGGACAGCGAAGTGCCGGGCCTGCACGCGGTGCAGTTGGATCAGTTGAACAAAAAGGGGTTCCAGCGCGCGGTCCTGCTCAGTCGTCGCGGAATCCTGTCAGAAAGCCAAGAGGCGGAACATCGCAAGCTGGGCCACGATGGCATTCCGGTGATTGCGCTGTGGGGTGATCAGGATCAGGTGATCCCGCTGCGTGCGTTGGGCCAGTTGACCCAGTGGAACCGCGCCGTGCGGCAGGAAACCGTCAAGGGCGCAGCGCATGGTTTGCCCTATACCCACGCCACTGCGGTAACGGAAATTCTGCGGGACGTGCTGCGCGAACGTGATTAGGCGGGCACCAGCGTGATGCGCTTTTCACGGATCGGCAGATGCACGATGGCGCTGAAGGCACCGACGCCAACCCCGACCCACCAGACGGCCGTGTAACTGCCGTAGATGTCGTAAAGTCGGCCGCCCAGCCAGACGCCCAGAAAGCTGCCCAACTGGTGGCTAAAGAACACGATACCGTAAAGTGTCCCCATGTAGCGCAGCCCATAAAGATGCGCCACCAGCCCGCTTGTCAGTGGAACCGTCGCAAGCCACAGACTCCCCATCAGGGCTGAAAAAATCAGCACGGTGGTCGGGGTCATCGGTGTCATGATGAACCACGCCGCGATTGCCGTGCGCCCAAGGTATATGCCTGCAAGAAGGTATTTCTTTGAATACCGCTTGCCCGCCCAGCCTGCCACAAGTGTCCCAGCGATATTGAACATTCCGATCAATGAAATCGCCGCGGCACCCAGCGCGCTCGTCGTTGAAATCCCGATCCCGGCAAGCACCCCATCCGCCGGAATTGCTGCGCTGGCCTCGGCGACGAAAGCAGGGAAATGCGCCGTGATGAATGCCAATTGATAGCCGCAGGAAAAGAAGCCGATAAAAATCAGTGAATAGGACGGATCCTTGAAGGCGCGCCCGAGGATTGCGCCCATGCTTTCTTCGAGTTCTGCCTTGGATGCGCTGACCGGCGCACGCATTATCGGCAAGACCATCAGCGTGGCAAGGATCATCAGGGCAAAGGTCACGAACACCATCTGCCAGGTCATGAAACCCAACAGAAATTCTGCCATCGGCGCGCCGAATACCTGTCCGGCCGAACCGGCTGCGGTCGCAATCCCCAGCGACATGGAGCGGTTTTCGTCCGTTGATGCCCGCCCGACTACGGCCAAAATCACACCAAATCCTGTGCCAGCGATGCCGAAACCGACCAGAACTTCGTACATTTGATGCGCGACAGGCGTGGTTGCGCCCGAAGACAGCAACAACCCCGCCGCATAAAACAGCGCACCCAGGATGATCGCCCTACGATCACCGACCTTTTCCGCAATGGCACCAAAGATCGGCTGGCCGATCCCCCAGGCAAGGTTCTGGATTGCGATCGCCAGCGAAAACTCAGCCCTCATCCAGCCGAATTCCGCGGCGATGGGGATCTGGAACACGCCAAAGGACGCGCGGATCGCAAAGCCCATCATGACGATGACGCAACCTGCGACAAGAACGGGCGTAATCAGGGGCGCGTGCGTTTTCATCAGGTGACTAGAGGGCAGATAGCGACACGGGTCAATTCACAAGATGTGATGCGTTACGCAAGCTGAATTGATACGCTTTCCATCGGCATGCGGCATCGCTATCACCACCTTTATGACCGTGCAGGATGCATACCGCGACCGGATCGCAAAGGGCGAACTTCACCACGATCCCGCGCAAGAGGGCGTGCTGGACGAGCTTGAGCGTATCCGCGCCGCCCTCGCTGAACCCGCCAAACGCGGCCGCCTGTTTCGCAAAACGCCCGAGCCACCCAAGGGGCTATATATGTGGGGTGGTGTCGGGCGTGGGAAATCCATGCTGATGGACCTGCTGTTCGGGTTGGTCGAAGCCCCAAAGCGGCGCGCGCATTTTCATGCGTTCATGCAATGGGTCCACGAGGAAATGACCGCCGCACGTAAACGCGGTGTCGATGATGCGATTGCACCTGTCGCCGAAAAATTGGCGGAAGAGGTGCGGTTTCTCGCGTTTGACGAAATGCAGATCAGCGACATCACGGACGCGATGATCGTAGGCCGTTTGTTCACTGCCCTGTTTGCGGCGGGGGTCGTGGTTGTCACCACATCGAACCGCCCGCCCCATGACCTTTATAAGGATGGCTTGAACCGGCAGTTATTCCTGCCGTTTATTGTCCTTTTGCAGGACCGTTTGGTGATCCACGAACTGGCCAGCAAGACCGACTACCGCCAAGGGGTGCTGGAAGGCACACCAACCTATTTCACCCCCAACAATGCGTCCGCGCGCGCGCAAATCGATACCCTGTGGCAGGGTCTGACCGATGGGCAGGCGGAGCCGCTGACACTACGCGTCAAGGGCCGCGATGTGGTCATTCGGGGCTTTCACAACGGTGTAGCCCGCGCGAGTTTTCACGACCTGTGCGGGCAGCCTTTGGGTGCGGGCGACTACCTGACGCTCGCGGCCGCCGCACGAGTTCTTGTGCTTGAAGATATCCCCCGTCTGAGCCGCGCGAATTTCAACGAGGCCAAGCGGTTCGTGACCCTGATTGATGCCCTTTACGAGGCGCATGTGCGGCTGATCTGCACCGCCGCGGCGTCGCCCGAAATGCTATATGTCGAAGGCGAAGGTGTGTTTGAATTTGAACGCACAGCCAGCCGATTGCGCGAAATGCAAGGGGCTGACTGGGGGCGCTAGGCTTCGTTGGGGATCACCAGACGCTGGCCCGTGCGAATACGGTCAGGGCTAGACAGTGTGCCGCGATTTGCCTCGAAAATGGTAGTGTAGCGGTTCACATCGCCAAAGAACTTGATGGCGATGGCACCAAGGCTGTCACCGGCCTGGACCGTGTAGAACCGCGCTTGTACGGTTGCGTCGGCGCGTTGCACGATGCGCACCTCGACACCGGCGGAGTCGTCAAGGTCGATCGCAGGGGCGATGTTGATCTGCCCGCCCGTCGCCACTGTCGCCTGGGCAACGATATCAGCCAACAGAACGGCCGTATCGACACGCCCGTCCGATGTCACCAGAATTTCAGGCACTGCCAGATCGCCGGTTGCGGCGGCCGCGTTGATCAGCGCGTCGATGTAGTCGTCCGACTGGCCCTCTTGCAGCGCCTGCACGACAATCGCATCAAGGGTTGGTCGCTGGGTGATCTCGGGGGCAGGTGCGCCTGTCATTGCGGTGATGTTTGACAAGATTGCCACCGTGGCGTCCCGCATTTCATCGGTTGCGGGGGTGGGCAAAGGCTCGGCCCCTGTCTGCACACCCAGACCGGCCAGAACGGCGGCGGTCGTGGCCTGCATCGAACTGTCGATGGTGGCAATCTGTGGCGTTATGCGCATGGCGGGGGCCGCGACAACGGGGGCCGCCACAGGTTCGGCCACGACGACGGTTTCAGGTGCCGCAGGTGGCGTCAGCAAGGGATCCATCACGGCACGGGTCACTTCGACGTCTTGCGTCATGTCGGGCGCTTGCGCGCGCGGGGCATCTCTGCCCGGGCGCAGGATGATAAATGCGCAGAGCACCAAGGCAAAAACGAAAAAGGCAAGCGTCATACGGATCATGGAAGGGAGTCCTTAGCCTTCGTTGCGGGGGATTGCGACCGTCAGGCCCAAAGCACGCCACGACTGCATGCCGCCACGATAGTGCGACAGCTTGCTGGCCGGGTATCCGGCGTCCAGCAGGCTGCGAATGGCGCGCGGGCTTTGATCGCTCCACGCGCCGTTACTGAACAGCAGTAAGGCACGCGCCTGCCCGAAATCCAGCGTGCCATCGGCCAGCTTTACGGCCCCCAGCGCGCGCAAAATGTCGTCGCGGTAAGGGTTGGCCATGTCAAGCGTTTGAAAGGGGACGTTCACAGCGCCCGGAATAGTGCCCTGCACAAACCAGTCCGGCAGGCGGCTGTCGATCAAAAGGCCTGCACCCGCGACCGCGTCCTGTTCCAGAAAGCGGATCACTTCCAATTCGCCCAAGGTTGCGACGCCCTCGGCAACAATCATCGGCGTGATGCAAAACGGCGGACATTCACGGGATGTGCGGGCAAATTCGCCAGTCAGCGTATCGGAGGTGTCTTGATTGCGGGCAATCGTGAAGGTCTGGCCGTTGATTTCAAACGAGGTTTGCGCCCGCGCCGGTGTGATCCTTACATCCTGCGCCAATGCCATATCTGCCGTGAATATGCCAAGAACCAGCCCGATGGCTGCTGCATACCGCATCATAAGAACTTCCCCCAACCGTGACACACCACATTTCGTTAAATCCGCTGGCAGGCGGGGTGCGTTTAACTGCTCGCACAAGATGTAGTGTGGATTTGGTTTGCAAGTCAAACCCGCTGCGCGCGTGAGGGCTAACCGATTCGGCAAATTTGCAACGCTGGGCGGTTGGTTTCAAAACAAGAGGACGGACTTGCCGCCCGCCCCCTCGCCCTGCCAAAGGTTTGCTCGACCAAGGTCGAACACCTGTTGAAGCTACCCTAGGCGGTGGGGTGATTCGCCGTCAACCGGGTGATTCGCGAGTGGTGGGCGTTTCAGGGTCAAAACCCCGCGACAAAAGCACCGCGCCGCCGCATTGCAACGCGACCCCGGCGGGAAAGACGGGAAATTCGGTATAGCGGTCGATGCTTGAATCGGTGATGAAACGCCCGTTGACGCAAACATCCTGCGCATTGGTGCCCGAATTAAAGCCGAAACCGGGGTTTCCGCAGTCGTTCACAGCGCCGTTGGCGTTCCACGCTTGCCCGTTCGCACTGTTGTGCATCCCGCCAGTCGGGAAGGTCATGGTCGCCGGGTCAAAACGCAGATGCCATGTGGTTGTCGGCGTGAGGTCAGCAAGATCCCAACTGCCAACCGGCAAGCCGCGATAAAACCCCGTGATCGAAAACGCCGTAACATCATCCTGCGTCACGATACCGGCCAGCGCGGCGTCCGGGACGGTCATGCGGCCCGTCATGGTGTAGTCGTTCGCGCCGACCCAGCAGAATTCGAATTCGGCCGCAGCGGCAGGGCTGGCCAGCGCCAGTGTCAGGATTACCGCGCGGATCATGAATTTTCGCGCAGGACATGACCCGCGAGATATAGTGATCCGCAGATCAGGATGCGCGCATAGGGCTCTTTTGCGCTGATGTCTTCAAGTGCTGCATCAAGGCTGTCCGCCACCGCAGCCACCATCCCCACATCGCGCGCCGCAGTCGCCGTGACACTGGCGGGAAGGGTATTTGCCTCGCCCGGGATTGAAATCGCCGTCAGGCTTTGCGCGACTTTGGCGAGGGGCAGCAGATAGCCGCGAATGTCCTTGGTATTCAGCATCCCGCAAACCAGGTGGGTGGGGCGATCGGGCAGGTCGGCCAGAGTCCGCGCCAGCATCACGCCCGCCGCCGGGTTATGCCCGCCATCCAGCCACAGATCGGCGGGGCGAAAGCGGTCAACGATCCGCCCGGTCGTCAGGTGCTGCATCCGCGCGGGCCAGAACACATCGGTCATCGCCGCCTCGCAAGCGACCTCGTCACATCCCAAACGGCGCAGCGCTGCAATCGCGGCTCCGGCATTGGCAATCTGATGCGGGCCGGGCAGGGCGGGCAGGGGCAAATCCAGCAGTCCGGTTTCGTCCTGATAGATCAGCCGCCCACGTTCCTGTGTGACGTGCCACTGCTGGCCAAACGCAAGCAGGGGCGCACCCAAACGCGCGGCGCGCGCTTCGATCACGTCCAACACTTCATCGTGCTGCGGCCCGACCACGCAGGGCACGCCGCGCTTGATGATCCCTGCCTTTTCGCCGGCGATTTCTTGCAGGGTGTCGCCCAGAAATTGCTGGTGATCCAAGTCAATCGGCGTGATCACCGTCAGCGCGGGCGTCTCAATCACATTGGTTGCGTCCAGCCGCCCGCCAAGACCCACCTCGAGCAGGGTGTAATTGGCAGGCGTGCGGGCAAACGCCAGTAACGCGGCGGCGGTCGTGATCTCGAAGTAGGTGATATTACCGCCATCGTTCGCGGCGTAGCATTCATCAAGCACAGCCGTCAGATGATCCTCAGAGATCAGATCCCCCGCCAGCCGGATGCGCTCGTGAAACCGTGCAAGATGGGGCGAGGTATAGGCATGAACGGTCTTGCCCGCCGCTTCGAGCCCAGCGCGGATCATCGCCTGTGTGCTGCCCTTGCCGTTGGTGCCGGCAAGGTGGATCACAGGGGGCAGATCGTTCTGCGGATTGCCAAGTGCCGCCAGCAACCGCCAGACCCGATCAAGCGTGAGGTCGATCACCTTGGGATGCAGCGCCATCATGCGCGCGAGGATCACATCAGAGGATTGTGTCATGATTGATTGCTCTGGATGACGCTTGCGGCTGGTCGGCCCTCCGGGGGGAGTTGTAGCGGCCAAGATGAAAGGGTGTGCGGCGCAGGTTTGCCCCTGCGGGAAAGTCGGGCGACCGGTATGGCGGTCATTCAGGTTTTGCATCCTCGGCGGCGGGTATTTCCACTTCGGGCGGGGGCAGTTCGCCCGAAATCGCCGGATCAAGGCCCAGAAGCATCCGTGTGATCGTGATCAATTCCTCACGCATTTCGGTGCGGGCGGTCACGCGATCCAGCATGCCGTGGTCGAGCAGGTATTCGGCGCGCTGGAACCCTTCGGGCAGTTTTTCGCGGATCGTTTGTTCAATGACGCGCGGGCCGGCAAAACAGATCAGCGCGTTGGGTTCGGCGATATGCACGTCACCCAGCATCGCATAGGATGCGGTGACGCCGCCCGTGGTCGGGTGGGTCAGAACGACAATATAGGGCAGGCCCGCCTCGCGCAGCATCTCGACCGCAATCGTGGTGCGTGGCATTTGCATCAGGGCAAGAATACCCTCTTGCATGCGCGCGCCCCCGGCGGCTGAAAACAGGATCAGCGGGCATTTCCTTTGCACCGCACGTTCTGCGGCGGCAATGATCGCGTTGCCCACATACATCGACATGGAGCCGCCCATGAACGAAAAATCCTGCGCCGCAGAAACAATCGGCGTGCGCCCGATCTCGCCTTCGACGACCAGCATCGCATCCTTTTCGCCGGTCGACTTCTGCGACGCTTTCATCCGGTCGGGATAGCGTTTCTGATCACGGAAATGCAGTGGATCGGCGGTTGGTTCAGGCACCGCGACTTCGGTGAAAATACCACCGTCAAACAGCGCCGCAAAACGGTCCCGCGGCGAGATATACATATGGTGCCCGCAGTTGGTGCAGACGTTCTGATTATCCGACAGCTCGCGGTGAAACAGCATCGTGCCGCATTCATCACATTTCGTCCAAAGGTTTTCCGGCACCTCTCGGCGCGAAAATATCGAGTTGATCCGGGGACGGACGTAGTTGGAAATCCAGTTCATGGGGCCCTCGCGCGTTATCCTTCCGAAATAGGCCGCGTCGCGGGGAAATGCAATCAGCCGCTTGTGGTGGTCGCGGCGGTCTTTTAGACCTCTGCCAACAGTTTTTGTGAAGGAACACGCGATGTCAGCCGGAAAAGTCGATAAATCCAAACTTCCCAGCCGTTATGTGACCGAGGGACCGGCCCGCGCGCCACATCGCAGCTACATGTATGCGATGGGTGTGACCGAAGAGGAAATCCACCAGCCGCTGGTCGGCGTGGCAACCTGCTGGAACGAGGCCGCGCCCTGTAACATCGCCCTCAACCGTCAGGCACAATCAGTGAAACTGGGCGTGAAACACGCCAACGGCACGCCGCGCGAGTTCACCACCATTACGGTCACCGACGGGATCGCGATGGGCCACGAGGGCATGCGTTCGTCATTGGCATCGCGCGAGGCGATTGCCGACACGGTTGAACTGACGATGCGTGGCCATTGTTATGACGCGCTGGTTGGTCTCGCGGGCTGTGACAAATCCTTGCCCGGCATGATGATGGCGATGGTGCGCCTGAATGTGCCGTCGGTGTTCATCTACGGCGGGTCGATCCTGCCGGGCCGCTTGAACGGCAAGGACGTGACCGTTCAGGATGTGTTCGAGGCCGTGGGCCAGCATCAGGCGGGTAATATGACTGACGCCGAGCTGGAAATCCTTGAACGGGTCGCCTGCCCTTCGGCGGGGGCCTGTGGCGGCCAGTTTACCGCCAACACGATGGCCTGCGTGAGCGAGGCAATCGGCCTTGCCCTGCTCAATTCCTCGGGCGCGCCCGCCCCATACGAAAGCCGTGACCAATATGGCGTGGCGTCGGGCGATGCGGTGATGAACCTGCTGGAAAAGAACATCCGCGCCCGCGATGTCGTCACCCGCAAGTCGCTGGAAAACGCCGCCCGCGTTGTCGCCTGCACCGGCGGGTCGACAAATGCGGGGTTACACCTGCCTGCCATCGCCCACGAGGCCGGCATTGATTTCGACCTGTTTGATGTCTGCGATATCTTCCGTGACACACCCTATTTCGTCGATCTGAAACCGGGCGGTCAGTATGTGGCCAAGGACCTGTATGAAGTCGGTGGCGTGCCGGTCGTGATGAAAGAACTGCGCAAGGCCGGGTTGATCCACGAGGATTGCCTGACCGCCAATGGCGTCACGATGGGCGAGGCCCTTGACAAGATCGAGGGCGAGGCGGACGGCAAGGTCATCCACTCTGTGCAGAACCCGATCAGCAAGACCGGTGGTGTCGTGGGCCTGAGCGGCAACCTTGCCCCCGATGGTGCGATCGTCAAAGTCGCCGGGATGACCGCAGAACAACAGGTCTTTAGCGGCCCTGCGCGCGTGTTTGAATGCGAAGAAGACGCGTTCGAGGCCGTGAAAAAGCGTGCATACGAAGAAGGTGAAGTGCTGGTGATCCGCAATGAGGGCCCCGCGGGCGGCCCGGGAATGCGCGAAATGCTGGCGACCACTGCGGCCCTGTCCGGTCAGGGCATGGGCAAAAAGGTCGCGCTGATCACCGATGGCCGGTTCAGCGGCGCGACCCGTGGGTTCTGCGTGGGCCATGTGGGCCCCGAGGCAGCCCATGGCGGCCCGATCGCGATGCTGCAAAACGGCGATATCATTACGATTGACGCGATCAAGGGCGACCTGAGCGTCGATCTGACGGACGCCGAACTTGAGGCCCGCAAAGCCGGTTGGAAGGGTCCGCGCGAAACGATCTATGCCAGTGGCGCCGTCTGGAAATTCGCGAAACTCGTCGGCTCTACGCGGCTCGGTGCGGTAACCCATCCGGGTGCCAAAGAAGAACGCCACGTCTATATGGACCTGTGATTTGCGCTGGATGCGCATATTGACGCTTGGCGGGGCCTTATTGGCCCTGTCCGCCTGCGAAGAAGCGTTGCAAATGCCCGATTTCGGAACGATGTCGCTTGCGGGCGGGCGCGAAGATGCCACAACGACAGGTATTCGCACGCTGTCATTGCTGGGAGGCAGCGTGCGCGTGCGCGGCCCGGATGGTTACTGCATCGATCAACGGGCCAGCCGGTCGGGTGATGGGTTCGCGGTGATGGTTGGCTGTGCGCTGCTGGCGCCAAGGGCAGCTGTGATGCCTGCAAAGGACGGCTTTATCACCGTGCAATTAGGCGATTCGGGCACGGCCACCGTTGCGGGCTCCGAAGAAACCCTGCGTCGTTATCTCGAAACGGACGCGGGCAGACGTCTGCTGGCCAGCTCGGGCGAGGGCGATGAAGTCACCCTGCACAGCGTGGAAATGGTGACAGGTGCCGTAACAGTTCATTTCACTGACCTGTCGGCTGACAATGACTCAGGGCTAGAGCCGCGTTTGTGGCAGGGATTCTTCGACGTGAATGGCCGCCTGACCACCGTCACGGTGCGTAGTTTTACGCGCAAACCGCTGGCTGCACGCCAGGGTGCCGCTTTGCTCAACGCGGCAATCCGCGAAATTCGGGCCGTGAACCCGCCAATCCAGCCCTCGGAAGGCTAAGCACTGTTTCCTTTTGGGAAACAGTTTGGCAGGTATGGTGCATCACATGCCTACGTGCCCCTAGAAACGAGATTCTGAATGCCCCGCCGCCGTCTTGGCCTGATTGACAAGCTGTTTCAACGTCGCGCCCTTGCCGGATGGGCGCAGGCCGCACGTTCCGCCGCCGCGACCGAACTGTCGGTCTTGCGCGGCCAACGGCAGCGGGCACGCCAGCTGCGTCAAAAGCTGGACGAACTGACCTATGTCGCTGACAGCCGCCTTGCTTTGCCGCACATCGGATCAAATGCCTTTGCCAAACCGGGTGGCACGGATTGGTCATGGCGTCCGCAGCTGTGGCGTGGTCCGCTGGCGTCCAAGGGCATGGCAAGTGTGCCAAGCAAAACCATGTTGGGGAGCGAAGTCACCATATTCCACGACTGCCGCATTTCCGAACTGACCCTGCGCCAATTGCGCAACACCCGCGAAGAAGACCTTGCCCCCTTTGGGTTGCGCATGGATGTGTTCCGCTTTGACGGATCGTTCCTGAGCCTTGTTCTGGACCTGCCCAACGATGCCTGTATCGATCTCAAGAAACGCCACCTTGTGCGACTTGATGCGGTCATCGAGATGGAAAAGCCGTTGGAAATCTTTGCGCGGCTCAATATCAAACACGGCCCCAATACCGAACAGATCGTGCGCGAACTCCCCCTGCACGAAAGTGAAGTGATGGTCGAATTCGATCTTGCCTATACCAAGCTGAATGAGAAACGGGTGGAACGCATGTGGGTCGATCTGATCTTTGAAGGTCCGGAAATGAATCAAGTCACGATCCGCGATATTACCTTCTGCCGCCACCCGCGCGCCGAACTGTAAGGAGGCTGCCATGAGCGAGATAACCCTCACAAAGACCCGCCTGATCGCAGGCGTCTGGGAAGGCGTGTTGACCCATAACGGTAGCGGAAATTTCCAGCCTTCGCTGCGTGTCACCCATCTGGACCAGCCCGTCGAAGGCGTCACGGCACAAGAAGATCAGGCGGCCGGTCACTGGCTCGTGCGTGTGCCAGTGCCTGCCAATCTGATTTCCGACGGGTTGCAGACCTTTGTGATCCGCGAGGCATCAAACGACGAAGTCCTGGCCAGCTTTGCCCTGCTCGCAGGTGATGCCCTGGCCGAGGATATCCGTGCCGAGATGAGCCTGCTGCGCGCCGAACTTGATATGCTGAAGAAGGCATTCCGCCGCCACTGCGTGGAAACTGTCGGCTAGATCATCCTGTGCCGGGCTTCGCCATGTTCTGGTCCCGCCAGACCTGACGCCGCGTTGCGCGTGACCTTTGCGTCAACCCGCGCCAATGTGGCCCCAACAACGGAGCCGCGCCATGTCAGATTATCCCCACCTCCTCGCCCCGCTTGATTTGGGGTTCACAACCCTGAAAAACCGCGTGCTGATGGGGTCGATGCATACCGGCCTCGAAGAAACCAAGGACTGGAACCGTGTTGCGGAATTTTACGCTGAACGGGCGCGCGGCGGTGTTGGCCTGATGGTCACGGGCGGCATGGCCCCGAACCGCGAAGGCGGCGTTTTCCCCGGTGCGGCGGGCCTGTTCACCGATCAGGACATTGAAAATCACCGCATCGTCACCGACCGTGTGCATGATGCTGACGGCAAGATCGCCATGCAAATCCTGCACGCGGGCCGCTATGCCTATAGCCCCGAATGTGTCGCGCCCAGCCCCGTGAAATCGCCCATTTCGCCCTTTCCCCCCAAAGAACTGGACGAGGATGGCATTGAAAAGCAGATCGGCGATATCGTCACCGCCGCTTCGCGCGCTCAGCAAGCGGGCTATGACGGGGTCGAGGTGATGGGATCGGAGGGGTATTTCCTGAACCAGTTCCTTGTCACCCATACCAACAAACGCACCGATCGTTGGGGCGGATCGTATGAAAACCGGATGCGCCTGCCCGTCGAGGTGGTGCGCCGCGTGCGTGCCGCTGTCGGCCCCGATTTCATCGTGATCTATCGTCTGTCGATGATTGACCTGATCCCGAACGGATCAACCTGGGACGAGGTTGTCACGCTCGCCCGCGCGATCGAGGCCGCAGGTGCGACGATCCTCAACACCGGTATCGGCTGGCACGAGGCCCGCATCCCGACCATTGCGACATCCGTGCCGCGCCGCGCCTTTACATGGGTCACCCAGAAACTGATGGGGCAGGTGGGCATTCCGGTGATCACTTCAAACCGGATCAACACACCTCAGGTCGGCGAGGATGTGCTGGCCGATGGCTGCGCCGATATGGTCAGCATGGCGCGCCCGTTTCTGGCCGATCCGCATTTCGTCGCCAAGGCAGCGGCAGGAAAGGCCGCAGAAATCGCGCCCTGCATTGCCTGCAATCAGGCCTGCCTAGATCATACCTTCAGTGGCAAGATGAGCACATGTCTGGTGAACCCGCAGGCCTGCTTTGAAACCGAACTGGTGATCGCACCCGCCACGGGGTCCAAGAATATTGCCGTGGTTGGCGCCGGGCCGGCTGGCTTGTCCACCGCGATCACGGCGGCTGAACGCGGTCACGCCGTCACCCTGTTCGACAAAGCTGCTGAAATTGGCGGTCAGCTCAACATGGCAAAACAGGTGCCCGGCAAAGAGGAGTTTTGGGGATTGGTGGATTACTATCGCGCGATGGTTGACAAGACTGGCGTCACCCTGCGCCTTGGAGTTACCGCAACCGCTGACGATCTGGCCGACTTCGACGAGGTGATCATCGCCACCGGCGTCATCCCACGCGATCCCGCGATCCCGGGTCAGGACGGCGCCAACGTGCTGTCCTATATCGATGTGCTGCGCGGCAAGGCTGCTGTGGGCAAGCGCGTCGCGATCATCGGCGCAGGCGGAATCGGGTTCGACGTGGCGGAATATCTGGTGACCGATGATAGCCCGACCGAGGATTTGCAGGAATGGCTGGAAGAATGGGGCGTCGGCGACCCCGAGGACCAGCGCGGCGGCCTGCGCCCCGAAGGCCCGCAACCCGATCCGGCGGTGCGCGAGGTAACGCTGCTGCAACGCAAGGCGCAGAAACTGGGCAAAGGACTGGGCAAGACCACCGGCTGGATTCACCGCGCCGCGCTCAAGATGAAGAACGTGCAGATGATCGGCGGTGTAAACTATGAACGTATCGACGCGGACGGGCTGCACGTGTCTTACGGTGAAGCCCGCGAACGCCCCACCCTGATCGCGGTCGACACGATCGTGCTCTGCGCCGGACAGGTGCCCGAACGGACATTGGCCGATGACCTGACCGCGCGCGGGGTGACACCGCATGTCATCGGCGGGGCAGACGTGGCCGCGGAACTCGACGCCAAACGCGCGATCGATCAGGGGACACGGCTGGCGGCGGGGCTTTAGAAATCCCCGGCCCGGAATCAAGCGCGTAGCGCGCCGGGCCAGCGCCTGCCCGCCGAGACGGGTTGGCGCTTGGCCGATGTCACGCGAACTGGCGAGGGACAGCTGACACCGCACCCTAAAGTGCCAGCCCTTTCGCTTCATGCGCCACCCCACGGGTAGGCGCTGGCCCTTCTTCCACCCCGGAAATCCCCCCATTTCCCTGTTTCTCGCCCCGCAACAGTCCTGCGAATACCCCGCAATTGTCAGGCCTGCGCCCCAGTCCCGCCCGATTTCGATCTCATACCTTCTCCTCGAACAAAGACGCAAACCGAGGAACGAGAATGGATCGCCTGACCGAAATGGAAGCCTTTGCCACAGTGGTGGATCAGGGCGGATTTACCGACGCGGCCAAGAAGATGGGGATTTCAAAATCCGCCGTTTCCAAGCACGTTTCCTCGCTTGAGGCCCGCCTCGGTGCGCGCCTTTTGAACCGGACAACGCGCCGTGTCAGCCCCACGGAAATCGGGCTTGCCTATTATGACCGCGCGCGCCGCGTTCTCAATGACGCGGGCGAAGCGGACGCACTGGTAACATCCATGCAAAGCGCACCTTCGGGCCTGTTGCGGATCAGTGTGGCAACAGATTTCGGCGTAAACCACCTGTCCCCTGTGCTGGGTGATTTCCTTACGGAGTTTCCTGACATCACGGTGAATATGGTCCTCAACAACCGTTTCGTTGAACTGATCAGCGAAGGGTTCGACATGGCGATCCGAATTGGCGAACTTGAGGACAGCACCCTGCGCGCCCGCAAGCTGACCGAAACCAGCCGCCGGATGATCGCCAGCCCGGCCTATTTCGAAAAACACGGACGTCCTGAAAAGATCGACGATCTGAACGAACACAAGCTGCTGCACTATTCCAACCAGGCCAATAGCGCGGTCTGGAAACTGACGGCCCCCTCGGGTGAAAAACGTCAGGTGCGCACCGCTGGCGGACTGACCGTGAACGACGGGCAATCCCTGCTGAACGCCGCGATCAGCGGGCTTGGTATCGCCTACCTCCCCAGCTTCCTTTATGCTGATGCAATGGCGCAGGGGCTGGTTGTCGATGCGATCCCCGAACTGCCGATGGATACGCAGGGTATCTACGCCGTTTATCCGCCGGGCCGCTTCACGCAGCCCAAAGTGCGCGCATTCATTGATTTCCTCGTCCATTCCTTTGCCGAAAAAGGGCCGGACGCCTGGTAACGACACCACCACATCCCATAGGGCGCAACGCCCCACTTAACGCAGTCCTCGGGCTGCGTTTTTTTCGTCGCGGATCGTGGCGCAGGTGTGACGCAGGTTTCAACCCATGCCCCCGATGCGGTGCGCGTCGACACACGCGCGCTGGGCGCATTCCAATTCGATTGTCGTGTGCCTGATCCCGAACTTGTCAGCCAGTCGCGCCTTGATCGCCTGTTTCAACGCATCTGCAGCCACCCATTCGCCGCCCCTCAGCACCACGTGCGCCTGAAAGGCTGGCGCGTGTTCCTGCATTTGCCACAGATATGCCTGGTGAACATCGGTTACCCCGTCCAGATCCTTGATCGCCGCGATCACGTCATCAAGCGCCAGATCATCGGGCGCGCCCAGCATCAGGATACGGATTACCCCGCCGATTTCCTTGAACGACATCCATATAATGTAACCTGCGATCAGCAGGGTCACCGCAGGATCAACCAGTCGCCAGTCGTATAGCAGGATCAGCGTGCCAGCGATGATAACAGCGACTGACGCTGCCGCATCGGCCAGATTATGAAGAAACGCCGCGCGGATATTGACGCTGTTCTTGGACATCGAGAACGTCAACATGGCCGTCGCTATGTCGATGATCAAGGCGACCCCAGCGAGTATGACCACCAGCCAACCGTCAACGGGCTGCGGATCAAACAGCCGCCAAACGGCCTCGTAAGTCAGATAAATCCCGATGATAATCAATGTGGTATAGTTGATCAGTGCCGCGACGACTTCTATCCGGCCATAGCCAAATGGCATTTCCGCATTGGCAGGACGGCGCGCGATCTTGCGGGCGGCAAAGGCAATCACCAGCGCCATCGCGTCTGACAGATTGTGAATCGCGTCCGCGATCAGCGCCATGCTGCCCGCAAGGATTCCCCCGACGATCTGTGCAACGGTCAGCAGTAGATTCACCGCAATCGCGGCCCCGACACGGCGGTCCCCCGCATCTGCGTCAATGTGGTGATGTCCGGCCATGCTGCGTTCCTTGAATTTCGCTCGAGATCTACCTAGTGTCTCTAGTTGCTAGAGGTTCAAGAGGCTTCTTGAGTATGTTGTCAATCGGTCGTCTATCGCAATTCACCGGCTTAAAAGTTCAAACGATCCGATACGATGAAGACACCCGGTTGATCATCAACGCGGCCCACGGTGCGTGCGGATCACCACAATCGCAAAAACCATCGCCTATTCGGTCGAAATCAGGATCACCTCGACCCGCCGGTTCGCCTCGCGCCCTTCGGCCGTCAGGTTCGCGCGCACGGGCGACAGAAATCCCATGCCTTCGGCCTGTAGCTGGGCGCGGGTCACGCCGTAATCGCTGACCAACCGTTCAAGCACCGATCCCGCGCGGCGCTTTGACAGTGCGATATTGCCCTCAAGCGACCCTTCGGAATCCGTATGCCCCACCAGAGCGACCAGCCGCGCAGGGTGCGCGGCCAGATAATCGGCCAGCGTTTGCAGCGACTCATACGGCCCATCGTCAAGCTGGGCCGAGCCGGTCTCAAACGTCAGATCTGGCAAAATCACATGGCCATCCCGTTCCAAGGCCTCTGCGAAATCGCCCGCCGGTGCAGCCACGGTCGCGCGCAAATCCGGAGCGCTTGTTTCGGCGATGGCCGCGCCGCTGGGCGGGCCGACACGGGTGACCTGCACAAATCCAGCGCTGCTGCTGCGGCTGACCAAAAGGCTAACGAGTTCGCTGCCCGCATCGCTGTCACGGCGCGCCGCAAGATACTGAAAATCACCCAGATCCACATGCATGTCGGGTGCCGGAATCACATCAAGCGCAAAGCGGAAATCGAACCCGCCGCAGCCTTCGGTTTCGCAACTGAACACAACCTCGAAACCGCCGTCGCGCAATTGGTCCCGCAGCGGCAAAAGGATCTGCAACGCCGTCAACCGGCCGGCGTCTATGCGCCAGGCTTGTCGCGTCACCTCGCCCTCGCCGGTCAGGATTGGCATGGTGCCCTGTTCCCAGGCGCCCACTGGCATGGCGTAGCTGCCGATCGGTTCAACGATCTCGGCGCGCAGGTCCGCATTGCCCGGAAATTCAAGCGTGACGGCCCGCACGATTGTGGGCAGGCACATCAGCACGATTGCCACTACCCGACCACAGAATGTGACTGATCTGGACTTCATCACGCCTCGTTCAAAATGCGGTAGTGGTAGTGTCCCACAACCGACATACCAAGGGAAGCATAGAGCGTGCGAGAAGCCGCATTGGCCATTGTCGTCACCAACGCAAGCGAGGTCGCGCCCTGCTTTTGCGCCCAAAGGGCGGCGGCCACCGTCATTTGCCGCGCCAGCCCCTTGCGGCGGAAATCGCGCTGCACCTCAAGCGCATGGATCATGGCGCAGCCGTCGCTGATGCCGACGTATCCGGTGCCTGCGGGATGGTCGGCGACTCGCCCAAGAATCGTTGTCTTGGGACAGTCGGCGCGTTGCATCACGGCCAGCCGTCCGGCGCCAATCCCGCCCTCGGCCCAGATTTCACGCTGGGTCGCAAGGGGTGGCCAGACCTCGAAGGTGCGCAGCTCTGGCGGGCGTTGCAGGGTCATTTCCGCCAGCGGTGCGGCGAACATCACGACAGGGTCTTTGATGACATAGCCGCGCGCTTCAAGGGATTGATCCAACCCCGCATCGCCATCGCGGATCATGAACAGCGGCGTCTGGCCAAGGGCGCACATCGCCGCTTCGGCCACGCCAATCTCGGCCCCCTCGTCAACCAGCGTCGCTGCGGACACGCGGCTGCCACCGCCCTGACCCTCGCGGATGATCCAACCGGACTGGTGGCGCGCGTGGGCGGCGGGCCAGGTGCCGTCGATCACTGGGTAAAGCATGGCCGCATCAGGGCATATCATGCAGGAAACATACCGGCCAACCGCACCATCGCCGCATCAAGTGCAGCGCCGTCACTGCCGCGAATGACGATGTTGGCCCCATAGGCCCCGTCCTTTTGAAATGGATACGACCCGATAGAAAGCATCGGAAAATCGGCGGCCAGCCGTGCCAGCGGCCCGGCAATGTCGCCCTCGCCGCGATTGATCCGCAGGGTTTGTGACAACAGCGGTGCACCACCCGTCATCTGCGGCAAAACGCTTGCCAGCATTGCCTGAAACACGGCAGGCACCCCTGCCATCACATTCACGTTGCCAAGGGTGAAACCGGGGGCCACCGAGACCGGATTGTCAATCAGCACCGCATCATCGGGAATGCGTGCCATGCGCTTGCGCGCGTCGTTGAATTCAGACCCTTGCCGATCATAATGCGCCTGCAACAGCGCCGCCGCATCGGCCCGCACGTCGATATGTTTGCCAAAGGCGCGCGCGATACAATCGGCGGTGATGTCATCGTGGGTTGGGCCGATCCCGCCACTGGTGATCACATGATCAAACGCCTCCGACAGCGCCTGCACCGCCGCTATGATTGCATCGGCGTCATCGCTCACCACGCGGACCTCTTTCAGGTCAACCCCGATCTTGGCCAACTCACCGGCAAGGAAGTACATATTTGCATCGCGCGTGCGCCCCGACAGGATTTCATCCCCGATCACAAGCATGGCGGCAGTTGGGTTTGGCATGGTGGCTTCTCCTGTGTGGTGCTTTCGGTATAGGTCTGGGCCATGCAGTTTTCCACTCCTCTTGTGCCGGGCCGCCTGATCCGGCGTTACATGCGGTTTCTGGCCGATGTCGAATTGGACAACGGCAAGGTGGTCAAGGCCCACTGCCCCAATCCCGGTTCAATGATGGGGTTGAAGGACGCGGGCCTGCGCGTCTGGCTGGAACGCAACGACGACCCTCGGAAAAAGCTGGATTACGGCTGGCGTCTGATCGAAATGGGCGACACTTGGGTCGGGATTGACACCGGTGCAGCCAACAGGGTCGTCGGTGAAGGGTTGGCCGCAGGGCGGGTGCCGCAGCTTGCCGGTTTCGACACCATCCGTGCTGAGGTGAAATACGGCACCAACAGCCGGATCGATTTCCTGCTGGCGGGGGTGGGCGGCGAAACCTATGTCGAGGTCAAAAGCGTCACCCTGTCCCGCCAGGCGGGCCTTGCGGAGTTTCCCGACAGCGTCACCGCACGTGGGACCAAACACCTGAAAGAACTTGCAAGAATCGCGCAGAACGGCCAGCGCGCAGTCATGCTGTTCCTTGTCCAGCGCACCGATTGCACCCGTGTGACGCTCGCCGCTGATATTGATCCAACCTATGCCGCCGCGTTTGATGTGGCCATGCGGGCTGGCGTGCAGGTCATATGCCACACTGCCGATATCACCGCGCAAGGCGTGACCCTTGGCGGGGCGCTGCCCTTTACGCGGCCCTAGAACTTTGTCCGCACATGGCCTAAATAGCCCCCAAACGACACAAGGAACGGCGACGTGGACGAACCCAAAGGACGGCTGACCAAAGACGGTATTCGCATCTATGGCGAGGCTGATTTTGCAGGGATGCACGTGGCGGGAAAGCTCGCCGCACAAATCCTTGATGATATTGCGCAGCACGTCTTTGTCGGCCAGACCACGGGCGAACTGGACCGCCTGATCACGCAGATGGTCGATGACGCGGGCGCAAAAAGCGCGACCATCGGTTATCGCGGCTACCAACATGCCAGTTGCATCAGTGTGAACCACGTCGTGTGCCACGGCATTCCCGGCGACAAGAAACTGAAGGATGGCGATATCCTGAACATTGACGTGACCGTGATCGTTGATGGCTGGTTCGGCGACACCAGCCGGATGTATGTGGCCGGAACCCTGTCGCGCAAATCCGAACGCCTGATCCAGGTGACCCACGATGCGCTGATGTATGGGATCGAGGCCGCGCGCCCCGGCAATACCTTTGGCGATATCGGCCACGCGATCCAGACCTACGTCGAAAGCCAGCGCATGTCGGTTGTGCGTGATTTCTGCGGGCATGGGCTGGGCCGCGTATTCCACGCCCCGCCCAACGTGCTGCACTATGGCCGCGCCGGCACTGGTGCTGTGCTCGAAGAAGGCATGTTCTTTACGATCGAACCGATGGTGAACCTTGGCCGCCCCGAAACCAAGGTGCTGGCCGATGACTGGACAGCCGTGACCCGTGACAAATCCCTGTCGGCACAGTTTGAACATTCGATCGGTGTGACAGCCGGTGCGCCCGAGATTTTCACACTGTCACCCGCTGGAAAATTCCACCCGACCTACGGTTAGGGTGCCCCCAGCAAGGTGATATGCGTGTCGCCATAGCGGCGTTGGTCGTGCAGGGCGAACCCTTTGGGCGCAGGTTGCGACGCGCTTTCTTCCCAGACGATCAGGGCATCTGCGGCGATCCAGCCACCTGCCTGCGCGGCCTGCAGCGCGGCCAGCCCCAGCCCCTTGCCATAGGGCGGATCAAGGAACACGAGATCGCAGGGCGCGCTGGAATTGGGCGGCAGTCGTGTGGCGTCACGGGCGATAAGCGTGCAATCATCACCGCGCCGGACCTTGGCGATATTCTCGCGGATCAGCGTTTGCGCGACCCGCCCGTCATCGACAAATGTGGCATGGACCGCACCACGCGACAGCGCCTCGAGCCCCAGCGCACCAGTGCCGGCAAACAGGTCCAGCACCCGTGCCCCCGCCGGAAACCCATACCCCAGCAGCACCGAGAACAGGCTTTCACGCACGCGATCCGACGTGGGACGCAAATGTGCGCCCGCGTCCCCCTTGCCGACCGAAGCAAGCGTCAAGCCGCGGTGCTGTCCGGCAATGATCCTCACGCGCGCAACAGCGCTTTCATATCGGTCGCCGGGTCGATGATCAGCGTCGGATCGGGCGATTTTCCCGCCTCGATCAGCCGCTTGCCTACCATGTAATCGCGTGGATCGTTCATTGCGTCCACGGCAACCAACTGCCCGGCGCGATAATACCAATGGGATTGCCCGCCATGTTCGCCGCGGCGCACATGCACCGCGTCATAGCCCGCATTCAGCCCGGCGATCTGCAATTTGCAGTCAAATTGATCCGACCAGAACCACGGTTTCGCGTGATAGGGCACATCGCCACCCATCATGTTTTGCGCCACGACTTCGGCTTGATCAATTGCGTTGCCAACGCTTTCCAGCCGAATGCGTGTGCCGTTGAATTCGAACGACGCACAATCACCCGCTGCCCATATATGCGGATCGGATGTGCGGCCATGCAGGTCGGTGGCGATGCCGTTGTCGATCATCAGCCCGGCACTTTCGGCCAAAATGCTTGCAGGCGTGATACCGACACCGACAATCGCGAAATCCACCTCCAGCGTGCTACCATCCGCGAGCCGCGCGCCGGTCACATGGTCATCGCCCAGCAACCGATCAAGGCCGATACCTTCGCGGATATCAACACCGTGTTCGCGGTGCAGTGCGCGGAAATAGTCGGACGTTTCGGGGCAGGCGACCCGTTGCAAAATGCGGTCGGCCATTTCCACCAACGTCACATGCAGCCCTTTTTTCGCAGCAACCGCCGCTGCCTCGAGGCCAATGTAGCCACCACCGATGATCAGCACGCGCCGCCCTTGGACAAATTCGGGGGCCATCGCATCGGCGTCCTGCAAATCACGCACCGTATAAACACCCTCCAGATCGCCACCAATCGCTGCAGGGAGCATGCGAGGGTGCGATCCCGTGGTCAGGGCAAGGGCGTCATATGTCATTTCCTCGCCCCCCTCCAGCGTCAGGGTTTGCGCTGCAGGATCAATCGCCACGACCCGCGTGCCGGTGCGCAAGGTGATCGCGTTGTCGGCGTAATACTCGGCCGGGCGCAAATACAGCCGGGGTTCGTCCATCTCGCCCAGCAGATAGGCCTTGGATAGGGGCGGACGCTGGTAGGGTGGCACGGCCTCGGCCCCGATCAGGGTGATATCGCCATCAAATCCACAACTGCGCAGCTTCGCAACCAGCGACGATCCTGCCTGCCCGCCACCTACGATTACAAAATGGGCCATTCCACGTCTCCCGACTGGTTGTCTGAACGCCAAACGCTATATTGGACGGTAAGATAAACGCAATTCCCCAATGAGGTGAAACATGACAATTTCCCAAGGCGACACCCTTCCCGATGCCACCCTTTATCAAATGGGCGCCGAGGGGCCCGAGGCGGTTGCGCTGTCCAGCCTGACCAAAGGCCGCAAGGTTGTGATCTTTGCATTGCCCGGCGCCTATACGGGCACCTGCACGACGGCCCATGTGCCCAGTTTCATCCGCACCCGAGACCAGTTCGCGGCAAAGGGTGTGGATGATGTGATCTGCATCAGTGTCAATGATCCGTTTGTGATGGGGGCTTGGGGCGAGAGCACCGGCGCGACACACGCAGGGATCAAGATGCTGGGCGATAGCGCGGCCGAATTTACCAAGGCGATCGGCATGGATTTCACGGCTCCGCCCGCAGGTCTGATTGACCGGTCCAAGCGGTTCTCGATGTTGGTGGATGACGGCGTGGTTACGATCCTGAACGAGGAAGGCAGCCCAGGCGAATGCGAGATTTCCGCCGGCGAAACGCTGCTGGACCAGATGTAAGACAAAGGGGCGCCGATTGCGGCGCCCTTTGCCGTAAATGGTGCAGCACGGAACCCAGAGCCGTTCAGAGCAACTTGATGCGATGAACGGCCACTTTGCGGACGAAGCAGCCGTCGCCAAAGGTCAATAAGTCGGGCGGTCGGCGGCCCGTAGGTTGGCGATAAGACACTGCCGCATTGGCGCTTTATGGCGGCCAAGCACATCTTTCGGATCGGCATGATGTGCGGTTGGCAAAATCGCCGACCCGTGGGGACGGGCCGACGATCGCCCGGCGGCTTCGCCTTGATTCCGGGCGGTCCAGCATCTCTTGGCAGGCGTCACTTCGGGCTCAAAGCGGTCATTGCGCTCCGAGTCCACTGCGGGTTATCAGGTGCATCGTTCACTGCAAAGGGCCGTCGCCGCGGCGTCCTTTCGTTATCCGGCGATCGCGTCCATCTTGCGGGCCAGTTTGACGTCCAGTTCGCTTAGCCCGCCGGTGTCATGGGTTGTCAGCCCCACGTTGACGGTCTTGTAGACATTGGACCATTCTGGGTGGTGGTTCAGCTTTTCTGCCCAGATTGCCGCTTGGGTCATGAACCCGAAGGCGGCGACGAAATTGGCAAAGACAAATTCCTTTTCCAACCGCGTGCTGTCGGCATTCAGTTCCCAGCCATTCGCGACCAGTTCCTGCACATCGTCCTTCAAATCACTCATTGATGATCCTCCTCGTCTGTGTTGCGAAACGGGCCGTAGGATGTGAGAATCTCGATATCCTCGTCCACCGCATTGCGTTCGGCCTCAAGGTAATTCGCCACGGCCCCGCGGAAACCCGCATCACCAAACCAGTGTAACGAATGGGTCGTTACCGGCATGTATCCGCGCGCCAGCTTGTGTTCGCCCTGCGCGCCCGCTTCGACCAGTCGCAAGCCATGCTGGATCGCGTAATCTATCGCCTGATAGTAGCACACTTCGAAATGCAGGCAGGCGTGATGTTCACTGCACCCCCAGTAGCGGCCATAAAGCGTGTCGCGCCCGATCATGTTCAGCGCCCCTGCCACCGGCACACCATCGCGCTGGGCCAGCACCAGCAAAATGTCGTCGCGCAGGCTGTCATGGGCAATTTCGAAAAACCGCCGCGTCAGATAGGGCGTGCCCCATTTGCGCCCGCCCGTGTCCTGATAGAACTGCCAGATATAGTCCCAGTGGTGTGGTGCGATCTGATCACTGGTGAGTGTCACGATGTCGCCACCGAACCCTTGAGCCGTGGCGCGCTCCTTGCGGATATTCTTGCGCTTGCGGGCCGAAAGCTGTGCCAGAAAGGCGTCGAAATCCGCATAGTCTGCGTTGCGCCAATGAAATTGCTGGCTGGTGCGGTGCAGCAGGCCCATTTCTGCCCCCGCCAGCGCTTCGGCTTGGGTGCAGAACGTCACATGGAGCGAGGATAATTCGTTATCAGCCGCGATTTGCACAGCACCCTGCACCAGCGCGGACATACCCGCCACCTCGAACCCCGGACGGGTCAGAAACCGTCGCCCCGTGGCAGGGGTAAACGGCACAGCCATCTGAAGTTTCGGATAATACCGCCCGCCCGCCTGTTCATAGGCATGGGCAAAGTTGTGATCGAAAATGTATTCGCCCTGACTGTGGCTTTTGGCATAAAGTGGTGCAACGGCAATGACTTGCCCATCTTGGCGCGCCGAAAGATAGCGCGGCTGCCAGCCCGTTCCCGTGCCAATACTCCCGCTGTCTTCAATCGCTTTCAGAAATCGGTAGGTGGTGAAGGGATCAACCGGGCGGCCGCCATCTGTGACCTCGGGGCAGGCGCAGGCATCCCAATCGGCGGGATCGATCCCCGCAAGACTGGGGTGGGCGGTTATTTCGATGTCACTCATAAGGCTGAGATTGGCCCGCGCGGCGTTGAGGTCAAGCGGCGTAACCTTCAAATGTCACGTTATCGGCGATGCGGCGTGCGCGTATTTCGTCCTTGCGTGACCGGATCGTCCAGCAAAACACCGCCGCGCCCTGTTCTTTCAACGCTTTGACGCGTGGATTGTCCAGATCACTGGCCTGATGGCTGATAAAGCACGATCCGGTATCATCATAATCAGGAATGCCGCGCAACCGTTCACGGGTTTTCGCGGGGATTGTTGGCCAGTCTTCGGCGGGGAAATGGCAGGTCGTCAGACCGCGCGCGATATGCGGTGCGATTTGCGCCATCAGCGCGACCGTATGCGGATTGAACGACATCACCGCCACATCACCGTCGTATCCGGCCAGCGCGCGCGCGGTTGCCTGTTCCAATGGGCCAATACCCTGACCCAAAGCGCCGTCCTGATCCTTAAGCTCAATCAGCAGCGGCACGGCCCCGACGACCTGCCGTAATATCTGGGAGAGTGTCGGGATCGTATCCCTCCCGCCCTTCAGCTTGATTTGCCCCAGTTCGGCGGCGCTGCGGTGTGCGATGGGCCCAACCTCGTCTGTCAAGCGATCCAAGGCGTAGTCGTGAAAAACCATCGCCCGCCCATCGCTGGAAAGCTGCACATCCAGTTCAATCCCATAGCCCCCGGCGATCGCAGCGGCAAAGGCAGCGGGCGAATTTTCAGGGCAGGCGCGGTCAATGTCGTGGAAGGCACGATGCGCAATCGGGCGGGTAAAAAACGATTGAGGCAGGGTCATTTGATCCGGAATATCCCCTCGATTTCCACGGCGACACCTAGGGGCAGCGCGGCGGCACTGACGGCGGACCGGGTGTGGCGACCGACATCGCCCAAGGCTTCGACCAGGAAATCGGAGCAGCCATTGATGACCTTGGGTTGATCGGTGAAATCGGCTGTGGAATTGACGAAACCCGTCAGTTTGATGACCTTGACCAACCGGTCGAGATCACCGTCACAGGCTGCGCGCACCTGCGCCAAAAGACTGATCGCACAGGCGCGTGCGGCCACCGCGCCATCCGCAACAGACATCCCATCGCCAAGGCGCCCCTTGATCAACCCGTCAGGCCCGTTGGAAATCTGGCCCGACACATAAACGATATCGCCCACCGTCACGAAAGGTACGTAATTGGCCAAAGGTGCAGGCACATCGGGCAGGGTCACACCCAGTGCGGCAAGGCGGGATTCGATGGCAGAAGTCATGGTGCGTCCTTTGTGCAGCGGCTGATCCAAAGGCTAGCGGGGACGCGCGGCAGGGGCAATCAACTCTCGCGGAAGGCCCGGGCGAAATAATCCGCCAGCGGCTTGACGAGATATGCCAGCGGCGTGCGTTCGGCGGTGCGAATAAAGGCATCGACGGGCATCCCCGGGATCAAGACAAACCCGTCTGGCAGGCGCGAGATTTCGCCTTCGCCCAACACGATTTCCGCGCGATAATACGACTGCCCGGTGTTTTCATCCTGAAACGCATCCGGCGAAATCAGGCTGACGCGGCCGAAAAGTTCGGGCGTTTCGCGTTGATCAAAGGCGGAAAACCGCAGGGCGACCTCTTGTTGCAGGCTGATCTGGTCAATGTCGGTGAGCGCGATCTGTGCGGCAATCACAAGCGGGCGGTCCTGCGGCACCAGATAAAGCAGGGGATCAGCGGCGCGCACGACTGACCGTTCTGCAAACACGCGCATCCCGTAAACCACGCCGGACACGGGCGCGCGGATATCCAGACGGTCCAACTGGTTGCGCAGGGTGCGGCGGCGTTCACGCAGTTCCAGTTCGTTATATTGCAGGTCGCGCAGGCGCGTTATCGCCTCCTCGCGGCGCTGCGCGTCAAGTTTCAGCAGTTCGATTTCAATTTCGGTGATGCGGCCTTCGGCCTGCGCAATTCCGGCGACCAACTCGCCCGCGCGCCCGCGCAGCGATGCCTCCTCGCGCTGGAGGGCCAGGACACGGCTGGCCTGGGCAAGGCCGCGGTCCAGCAGGCTTTGCTGGCTGGCAAGCTCTTGTTCGATCAGGGCAAGCTGCGCTGTCAGTGCTTCTTCCTGCGCGCGAATCCCGTCGATCTGACTGGCGATCTGGCCGCTCCGGCGGGCAAGTTGTTCTTTTTCCTGCGCGACAGATTCGCGGCGCGCCTCAAAAAGGCGGGTCTGACCGTCACGCAGGGCCAGGGTTTCATCACCGGCCTCGATCAAAAGCGGGTCAAAAACCAATTCATCGGCCAGATCGCGCTCGGCCTCAAAGCGCGCGCGGCGCGCGACGATCTCGAACAATTGCCCTTCGACAACGGCCAGTTCCGAACGCAGGTCAACCGCATCAAGCTGGATCAACAGATCGCCCACGGCGACCAAATCGCCCTCGCCGACCAGAATTGAGGCAACGATCCCGCCGTCCGGGTGCTGGATGACCTGACGGTTCTGATCAACCTCGATCTGGCCACTAGCGATCACCGCTCCGGTGATCTGCGCCATTACGGCCCAAGTGCCAAAGCCGCCGATCAGCACCACCAGCGCCAGCAATCCCAGAAACAAAGGCCGTTTGACCGACCAGGAATTTACCGGCGCGCTCATGTCACGCCCCCGCCCTTGCCGATAGATTTCTTGATGTCCTGATGGTTGCTGACCATGTCTGCCAAAACCTTGTCCTTGGGGCCAAAGGCCCGCATCGCCCCGCCTTCGATCACCAAAAGCATATCGCATTGTTCGATCGCCGCCGGACGGTGCGCCATGATGAACACAACGCGGCCTTCGTCCTTCATCACGCGGATCGCCTGGTTCAAGGCGACGCTGCCGTCATTATCAAGGTTCGAGTTAGGTTCGTCCAATACCAGCACCACCGGGTCGCCGTACATCGCCCGGGCCAGCCCGATCCGCTGGATTTGTCCGCCCGATAGCCGGCCGCCGTTGGCGCTGACATGGGTGTCATAGCCATCGGGCAGTCTCAGGATCATCTCGTGGGCGGCGGCACGTTTCGCGGCCTTGATCACCTCACCGTCGTCAGGAGCCTGCGACATCCGTGCGATGTTGTCCTTGATGGTGCCATCAAACAGCTGCACGCGCTGGGGCAGATAGCCGATGTGCTTGCCCAAAGTATCGGGATCGTATTGATCAAGGGCCGCCCCATCTAGGCGGATCTTGCCGCCTGCGGGGCGCCAGACACCGGTCAGCGCGCGCGCCAGTGTCGACTTGCCGGACCCGGAGGTGCCGATCACGCCGACCGCCTGTCCGGGCTGCACCTTGAAACTGATCATCCGCAGGGCGGCCTGTTGTTCGCCGGGCGGAACAACAGTGACTTGCTGCGCGTCGATCACCGCTTTGGGCGTGGGCAGGGCGGTGCGCGCAACGTCTTCGGGAATATCGCCCAGCAAGACAGCCAGATTGCGCCAGCCTTCGCGACCACGCTGCAACACGGGCCACTGGCCGATCAGCAGTTCAATCGGCGCCAGCGCTCGCCCAAGCAGGATCGACCCGGCGATCATCGCGCCCGGTGTCAATTCACCCTGCAACACAAGATAGGCGCCAAGGCCCAGCATTGCCGATTGCAGGAACAGGCGAAATGCCTTGGTCAGCGCGGTATAACTGCCCGCCAGATCGGACGCGGAAATCGCCGCACCCAAGGATTGATCCCGCGCATCCTGCCAGCGCGAAAACGCCGCATCGCGCATCCCCAATGAATGCACCAACTCGCTTTCGGCGCGGATTTGCTGGCCCGTGAATTCGGCCTGATGGGTCATCTGGTTGGCGCGCTCAAGCGGGCGGCGGGTGGACAGCTGGTTGGCCAGCGCCACCGCGATCAAAATGGCCCCGCCTGCGAGCGCCAGATAACCCATGAACGGGTGAAAGATGAAAATGCCGACGACAAACAGCGGTGCCCACGGCAGATCAAACAGTGCCATCAACACCGGCGACGTGATCATCCGTTGCACCGATTCCAGATCGCGCAAACCGGTGGCCGCTTCGGTCGGGGCGCGGTTCATCGTTGTGGCCTTCATCACGGCGGCAAAGACGCGGCGATCTAGGCGCGCCTGAAATTTCGCGCCGACACGAGCCATGATCCGCCCGCGCGTGTAATCCAGAATGCCCATCATCGCATAAAGAAAGCCAACCAGCACCGACAGCGCGATCAATGTCTCAAGCGAACGCGACCCCAGCACGCGATCATAGACGTTCAGCATATACAGCGGACCGGTGAGCATCAGCAGGTTCACAACCAGACTGAAAATCGCAACGATCCAATACAGCGTCCGGCTTTCGCGACGAACGGCGCGCAATTGGGCGTGTCCCTGACTTGCTGTATCCCTGTTCATGCGCGTGTTTCCGCCCTGCCGAATTGTTTTCGCCGCATCCTTGTGACAGAAGCGGGTGAATAATTGTTTCCCATCAGACACGTCTTGGGCCAGAGTTTGGAAATACCCTGTTCTTTCCGTGTCCTGCAACTATGTGTGACACGTTAGCAATCAAAGCGCCGAGAATTCCATTGTCCGTTTCATTAAATAAGCATTTCTTGCGTGGTTGCGTCCTTTGTGCCGGTGTGGTGCTGGCGGCCTGCACGCCTGCGCAACCCGGTGCGCAATTCAATGATCCATACGAAAGCACGAACCGCGGTATCCACGAATTCAACAAGGGTCTGGATCAGGCGCTGTTGCGTCCCGCGGGGCAAGTTACCGCCGCGACCCCTGAAGTTGTCACGACGCCCGTTGCGAATTTCGCCGATAATGTGGGTCTGCCGGGAATGATCGTGAACGGCATCCTGCAAGGCGACATCGGCGGGGCTGCCACGAATACCATGCGGTTTGTTCTGAACACGACAGTCGGGTTTGGCGGGTTGTTTGACCCTGCCGGTGGCATCGGGCTGAACGAAGAAACGACCGATTTTGGCGAAACGCTTGCCGTATGGGGCGCCCCCGAGGGGGCCTACCTTGAATTGCCGGTGCTTGGCCCGTCGACGGAACGTGACGCCGTTGGCCAGCTGGTTGATCTCGTGATTGATCCGCTGGCACGCTACGGCACCGCCGAGCAGGCCAGGGCGGCAACCGCCGCACGTGTGGCGGATGTGGCGATTTCGCGCGGCCGGTTCGGCGATACGGTGGACTCGGTTCTGTATGATAGTGCGGACAGTTATGCCCAAGCACGGCTTCTTTACTTGCAAAATCGCCGGTTTGAGCTTGGAGTAACCGATGAAAGCACGGGGATCGACCCCTTTGCAGACCCGTTTATTGACCCTTTCGCGGAGCCTTTTGAATGATGCGTCCATTGAATACACGCCGCCAGTTTTTGATCACCGCAGGTGTCGCAGCCACGGCCACGGCCCTGCCGCTGCCTGCTTTCGCGCTAAGTAGCGAACAGGCGCAGGGGCTTGTCACAAGTGCGGTGAACGACATCAACACGATCATCGCATCCGGTGGGTCCGAAGCCGCGATGATCCGTCAGTTTGAAGGTATTTTCGACCGTTACGCCGATACCGTCTACATCGCGTCCTTCGCGCTGGGCAATGATCGCCGCAGCGCATCACAGTCGCAAATTCAGGCCTTTGTCGAGGCGTTTCGCACCTATGTCGCTGCCAAATATGGCCGCCGTTTCCGCGAGTTCATCGGCGGACAGATCACGGTCGTCAACGCCAAGGCGGTCAATAGCTGGATCGAGGTTGAAACCACCGTTGCGCTGCGCAACCAGTCGCCGTTTCGGGTGGATTTCCATGTCTCCGACCGCCCGGGCAAACCGGTCTTTTTCAACCTGATCATCGAAGGCGTGAACATGCTTTTGTCCGAACGCACCGAAATCGGCGCGATGCTGGACCGTCGCGGCGGCAACATTGATGCGCTGATCAACGATCTGCGCAATTCGTGATGCGTGTTCTGGCAGCAGTCCTTGCGTTTGTGGCGCTTCCGGCGCTGGCCGATACCTTTGACGGCGTCTACCGCCAAAGCGAAAACGCCGATTGTGCGCTGATCGGCGTCGATGGTGGATCGTTGAAAATCGAGAATGGCATCTTTTACGGCGTCGAGATGGAGTGCCGGATGACCCGCCCCGTCAATGTGGTCGATATGGATGCGATGCTTTATACGCTTCAGTGTTCGGGCGAAGACCAGACCTGGTCGGAGCGCGCAATGGTCATGAAAGACGCGCAGTCCGACGGTGGGATCATCATGCTTTGGAACGGCTACGCCTTTCGGTATAGCCGCTGCCCCGACAGTTAATTCGCGCGATTTTGCAGATCAAGGATAAGCTGGTCGATCAGATCCTCGGTAACGACATTTTCCGAGGGGCGCTGCGCAAACGTCCGCTGCATCGGCAGAGGTGTCGGTTGCAAATCCGACAACACCCGCGTCATGGTTTCGCGCCAGATTTCCGCAGGCAACGTTGACCCGGTGACGCCGGTCAGGGGCGTGTTGTCGTCATAGCCCATCCAGACACCGGTCACATAATCACCCGAAAAGCCGATGAACCACGCATCCCGCGCCGCCTGAGTCGTGCCCGTTTTGCCTGCGATTTCCCAGCCGTCAATCTGCGCGCGTCGACCCGTGCCGGTTTCAACGACCTGATACATCATCCACGTCAATTGCCGTGCGGCCTCTTCGCGGATCACCCGTTCGCGGATGCCGCCGGTGGCTGTCATCAACGGCTCGCTGTCGCCCATGATGCGAAGCGACACCAGCCCATAGGGCGTGACCGCCGATCCACCGTTAAGAATGCCCGCGTAGGCGCCGGTCATTTCGACCAGCGTGCTTTCGGATGCGCCCAGCGCCAAGGCGGGACCGGCTGCCAGATCGCTGGAAATCCCGAACCCCTGCGCGACAGCGCGCACGTTTTCGCGACCCATTTCCTCGGACAGGCGCACCGCAGGAATATTCAGCGATGCGGACAAGGCTTCGGTCAAGGTCACGGGTCCGCGGAAATTGCGCGAATAGTTCTTGGGTGACCAAGGGCCAGAGCCGGGCACGTTAATCGTCAGCGGCTCGTCCAGCACGATATCATTCGGTGTCATGCCCAGTTCCAGCGCCGTCGCATAAACGAAGGGTTTGAATGCAGACCCGGTTTGACGCAACGCCTGCGTGGCGCGGTTGAATGCGCCCGTTCCATCGGTGTTGCGCCCGCCGACCATCGCGCGCACCGCGCCATCGGCTGACATCACGACAATCGCCGCCTGCGCCTCAGAGCCTTCGCTTACCCTGCTTTCGAAAACCCAGGCCAGGGCCTCTTCGGCGGCGGTCTGCATCCGTTGGTCGATCGTTGTCTGAATCACCACATCCTCGGTGGTTGTGCTGGTAAAGAACTCTGGCCCCTGATCCATGACCCAATCGGCAAAATACCCACCTGCACGGCGTTCAGCAGCGGCTGACAGCCCGGCAGGGTTCGTGCGCGCTTCCTCGGCGGCACTGCTCGAAAGATAGCCTTGTTCCTCCATCAAATTGATCACCAGATTGGCGCGGTCGCGCGACCGCTGCAGATTGCTTGTGGGCGCAAGTGTCGAAGGCGCCTTGAGCAAACCCGCCAGCATCGCCGCTTCGGCGGGGGTCACTTCGGCCGCGCTGCGACCAAAATAGCGGTTCGCCGCCGCCTCGAACCCGCGACTGCCCGCCCCTAGATAAGCGCGGTTGAGATAGATCGTCAGGATTTCATCCTTGGAATAGCGCACTTCCATCGCCAGCGCATAAACCGCCTCTTGAACCTTGCGCCACAGGGTCGTGCGGCGGCAATCGCGTTCATAGTCGGTTTCGCTTTCCCAGACGTCCGCATCAAACGGGCGACCAAGACACAAAAGCTTCGCGGTCTGCTGCGTGATCGTCGACCCGCCGTTGCCCGACAAAGGGCCGCGTCCTTCGTTCAGGTTGATGCGTATCGCACTGGCAACCCCGCGCGGCGAAATTCCGAGATGGTTATAGAATCGCTTGTCCTCGGTCGCGACAACGGCGTTGCGCAAATGCACCGATACGGTCGTCGCCGTGACCATCCCGCCATACTGGTCGCCGCGCCAGGCAAAGACCGTGCCCTCACGATCTGACAGCGTGACCGAGCCGCGCATGCGTGCGTCCACAAGGTCTGTGATCGGTGGAAGGGTCGATGCGTAATATATCACCCCAAGCGCCACAAATGCGCCAACGGCCAACCCGGCACGCCAGCCAATACGCCACAGCAGGCCGGTCATCCACCAGATGAAACGGCCGAAAAACCCCAGGATACGGCGCAAAAGCCCGCGCGGCTTTTTCTTGCGGACCGCGGGTTTGCGCGCACGCGTCTTCGGCGCTACCTTTGACGGTTTCGCGTATCGGCGATCTGCGACCAAAGGCTTGCGGCCACCACTTTTGTTACTCATCTGCTCTGCCCGCTTTTTCCAAGGGATCAGTCCATTTTTCCCGAACATACCCCGCGCGAACGGGTTTGTAGAGGGGGGCGATTCTCATTGCGCGCCTTTTTGACATGCCTAATTTTTAGGCGCACTAGTTGATTTGTGCAAAAATTGTGCAATTCGGGTAAATATTGACCTTTGCAGGCGCAGCATTTCCTTGAGCATCCCCAGTCATTGCGCCCTTTTGCAGGGGTAAGCGGCCTGTCGCGCAGTGACAGTGCCGCGTCATCGCAAGGGGAACAACGTGAAACTGATCATTGCAACAATCAAACCGTTCAAGCTCGAGGAGGTCCGCGAAGCGCTGACCACGATGGGCGTGCGCGGCATGATGGTGACCGAGGTCAAGGGCTTTGGCTCGCAGTCCGGTCATACCGAAATCTACCGGGGCGCGGAATATGCCGTGAACTTCGTGCCCAAGGTCAAACTTGAACTCGTCGTCTCAGCCGCGATGGCCGACGACGTCGTGCAGACCATCGCCAAGACGGCACGCACCGAGAAAATCGGCGACGGCAAAATCTTTGTTCTTGATGTCGAGAGCGCGCTGCGTGTGCGCACCGGCGAAACCAATGACGACGCGCTGTAAGCGCTGACCACAAGGGACACCCTGACAATGAAATTAATGAAAATCCTTCCTGTCGCAGCCGCCCTCATGGCACTGCCGACACTTGGCCTCGCGCAAGAGGTCGATATGACGCCGCCGAACGACGAAATCGGCTATATTTTGACCACATTCATGTTTCTTGTGGCTGGCTTCCTCGTGTTTTGGATGGCGGCGGGCTTTACCATGCTCGAAGCTGGCCTTGTGCGCCAAAAGAACGTGGCGATGCAGCTTACCAAGAACATGGGTCTCTTTTCACTTGCCGCGATCGCCTATTATCTCATTGGCTACAACCTGATGTATCCGCTGGGTGACTGGACCATCGGCACCGATGAAACCGGTGGTTACCTCGGTATCCTGTTCTCGCCCGCCGTGCTCGAGGCGGTCGGTCTTGCCGATACCACACCTGACCTGACATATGCCTCTGTCGGCTCGGACTTCTTCTTTCAGTTGATGTTCGCCGCTGCGACCGCCTCGATCGTATCGGGTGCGCTGGCCGAGCGGATCAAGCTGTGGCCATTTCTGTTGTTCACCGTGATCCTGACCGGTCTGATCTACCCGATCCAGGCGTCGTGGAAGTGGGGCGGCGGGTTCCTTGATTCCCAGTTTGGCTTCCTTGACTTCGCCGGCTCCACAGTCGTCCACTCGGTTGGTGGTTGGGCTGCCCTTGCGGGCGCGCTGATCCTCGGGCCGCGTATCGGCAAATACAAGGATGGCCGCGTGGTTCCTTTCATGGGGTCGAACCTGCCGCTCGCGACACTGGGCACATTCATCTTGTGGATGGGGTGGTTTGGCTTTAACGGCGGCTCGCAGCTTTATATGGATACAGCCGCCAACGTCACTGACATTAGCCGGATCTTCTCCAACACAAACGCCGCTGCCTCCGGTGGTGCCATCGCCGCGATGATCGTGACCCAGCTTCTCTATAAGAAAGTGGACCTGACGATGGTGCTGAACGGTGCGCTTGCAGGTCTGGTTTCGATTACCGCCGAGCCTCTGACACCTTCGCTTGGCGCGGCCACTCTGATCGGTGCCGTCGGTGGTATCATCGTGGTCTTTGCGGTGCCCTTCCTTGACAAGCTCAAGGTTGATGATGTGGTCGGTGCGATCCCGGTTCACCTGTTCGCAGGCATCTGGGGCACGCTGGCTGTGGTTCTCACCAACCCGGACGCGACCCTTGGCGGTCAGCTGATCTCGATCATCATCGTCGGTGTGTTCGTCTTCGTGGTCAGCGCGATCGTCTGGTCCATCCTCAAGGCGACCATCGGCATCCGTGTCAGCGAAGAGGAAGAAATCATGGGCCTCGACATGGCGGAACTGGGCATGGAAGCCTATCCTGAATTCGCCAACCGCTAAGCGCGACCCGACAAAAAACCAAAGCCCCGCCAACTGGTGGGGCTTTTTTCGTTTTGAATGGTGCAGATCACAGGCCATATTCTGTAGACTCGGCTTGCGCAGGGACATAGCTGGGAAAGATAACTACTCATTCATCGTTTCACGTAATCGGGCCAATTGCGTGTTTTTGCGCCCGCTGGTGTATTGTGTTGGAATGAAAATTGCGGTGGCGCACTGTTTCGCTAAAGTTTCTGATGATCGAATTTACGACTGATCCAACTCTGTCAACAAAACCCAATGCAGGAGCCTTCCAATGGCTGATCCGTTCGAAAACGTCGACGCCGCTTCGGCCCAGATGATCGAAATCATTGCGACCGGATTGGAAACCCGAGCAGAAGACCCGAGCATGCTTCCGGTGATCGACGCATATCTCGAAATGTTAGGCGTGCGGGATGGCGGCCTTATCGTCGATATCGGGTCTGGCACTGGCGGGGTCACCCGTCGGATCGCTGATCGGTTTCCGGCAGCCTCTGTTGTCGGTTTGGAACCGTCAGACGCCCTGACCACCAAGGCAAAAGACCTCGCCGGAGATCGGCCGAACCTGTCCTTTGATGTCGGTGACGGCGCCGCCCTTGATCTCGAAATGGGCTGTGCCGATGTGGCCATCCTGCACACCGTCCTGTCTCACGTCAAAACACCCGAGACCCTGATCGCCGAGGCTGTGCGTATCCTCCGTCGAGGTGGAACACTGGTGATATGCGACGCCGATTTTTCCAAGGCAACCATGGGGGTCGTTCCGGGTGACCCGCTTGGTAGCTGCGCGGATGCTTTCGTAAGCGGGGCAGTAACGGACGCATGGCTTACTGGAAAACTGAAACCGTTGATTAACGAAACCGGGCTGTCCGTGGAACATTTCAGCGTTATGAACCGGGTGGTTACCTCTGGCATGGGTGCGATGACTTGGGTGCGGATGTCCGGGGCGCGCCTGGTCGCAGAAGGCATCATCGGACAGCCGCTCGCTGACGCGCTCGAAGCGGAATACATACGCCGGGCAGACGCAGGGCTCCTCTTCAGCTTTCTTCCATTCGTGACGCTGATTGCAAAGAAACCCTAAAGCCAAGGCTGCGCCGACTTTCCGCTAGGTTGCACCAGTTGGTGCCAGGGGCTGGCACCATCGGGCGGGTGTTTGCGCTGATGAGCTGCGCTAAATCCCGACCGCAACAATCGCGCGGGCCAGAATCGGCACGGTTTGCGCGTTTAGCCCTGCGATGTTCAACCGGCTGTCGCTGACCATGTAAATCCCGTGTTCCACGCGCAGTTGCTCTACCTTTTCAGGCGTGGTGCCAAGGCGGCTGAACATGCCACGATGTTGCGCAATAAAGGCAAACCGGTCGGAATTGGTCAGGCGTTTCAATTCGTCCGCCAACTGTTGGCGCAACTCCAGCATGCCCAGACGGGTCGCTTCCAGTTCTGCCTCCCAATCGGCGCGCAGCTTGGGGTCATTCAGGATTGTCGTGACAACGCGCGCGCCATGATCGGGCGGGAAGGAATAGTTCTGTCGGTTCAGGAACGCCAGATTCCCCTGCGCCAGCTTGGCCTCCTGCGGGTTGCGGCCAATGGCCATCAGGATACCCGTGCGTTCACGATACACGCCAAAGTTCTTGGAACAGCTTGCGGCGATCAGCACTTCATCGAAACTCTCGGCGACCATGCGTGTCGCGGCTGCGTCATCGGCCAGCCCGTCACCAAAGCCCTGATAGGCGATGTCGATCATCGGCACGGCGCCACGGTCTTTCACCAGCGCGATGACCTTGCCCCATTGATCCAGCGTCAGGTTTGCACCGGTCGGATTGTGACAACAGCCATGCAGCAAGACCACATCACCCGTCGCAATGGGGGCCAGATCAGCCATCATCCCGTCAAAGTCCACGCCGCGTGTATCCTCGTCGAAATAACGGTATTCAAACATCTTCATGCCAAGGTATTTGATAATCGACGGATGGTTCGGCCAGGTTGGGTTGGAAATCCATACGGTCGCATCGGGGCTGGCGCGGTTAATGAACTCAAGCGCCTGCCGGATCGCGCCCGTGCCACCGGGCGTGGCAACAGCGGCGATGCGGTCGCGCGCCACGATACCCCCCAGCACTAAATCAATCATCGCGTCCGCAAAGGCCGGATCGCCGGCAAGGCCGGTATAGGCCTTGGTCATCTGCTCATCGACAAGCTGCTGTTCGGCCGCCTTGACCGCGCGCATCACGGGGGTGTTGCCCGTGGCATCCTTGTAGACGCCAACACCAAGGTCGATCTTGGTGTCGCGCGGATCATCGCGGAACATCTGCATCAGGGCAAGGATTTTGTCAGCGGCGGGGGCTTGCAGGTTTTCAAACATCACGCATCTCCGGTAGCGATGGGAAGGTCGGGGAACATGCCCCATTCGGACCACGATCCGTCATAGATCGCGTGGTCGTTTTTGCCGATCCTTTCGAGTGCCAGCGACAACACTGCCGCCGTCACGCCGGACCCGCAGGTTGTGATCGCCGGTTTGGACAGGTCGACACCGGCGTTCTGGAACAGGGCGCGCAGGGTATCGCGGTCTTTCAGCGTCCCATCCGTATTCAGAAGATCGCCAAAGAACACATTGCGCGAACCGGGAATATGGCCGGCGCGCAACCCCTCGCGCGGTTCGGGATCGTCGCCACGAAAGCGGCCAGCCGCACGGGCGTCGATGATCTCGTAATCGCCCAGCTTGGCGGCGCGGGCCACTTGGGTCACGTCCTTGACCATCTGGTTCTGGCGCTGCACGGTCATATGCCGGTCGCGTACAATCGGGGGCAAATCGCTGATCTCGCACCCTTCGGCCTGCCATTTCGGCAGCCCGCCATCCAGCACGGCCACGTCCTTTTTGCCCATCAGGCGGAACAGCCACCAGACGCGGGCCGCAGAAAACAGGCCCAACCCGTCATAGACAACAACCTGATGGCCATCACCCACACCCATCGCGCGCATCCGGCTCATGAATTTTTCGACCGGTGGCACCATGTGGGGCAGGTCGCTGCGGTGATCGCTGATCTCGTCGATATCAAAGAACCGTGCGCCGGGGATATGCGCAGCCATATACTCGGCCATGGCGTCGCGGCCCATGTCCGGCATATACCACGAGGCATCGAGAATCCGCAGGTCAGGGTCTTTCAGGTGCTGGGCAAGCCAATCCGTGCTGACCAGTGTGTGTGGATCGTCGGGCATGACACCCCCCGTCTTGCGCAGTTGCGGTTGCGACTTTGACTAGCCCCGCAAGCCCGCCAAGACAAGGGGCGCAAACGCAAACGGGCGCCCCGATGGGACGCCCGCACAGTGGATTTTTCGCGTTTACGACTTGTTCATCATGTTCTTGATCACGCCGACCACGGCAAGGGCAACACCGCCGCCGA
Source organism: Octadecabacter sp. SW4 (assembly GCF_008065155.1). Classification (NCBI taxonomy): domain Bacteria; kingdom Pseudomonadati; phylum Pseudomonadota; class Alphaproteobacteria; order Rhodobacterales; family Roseobacteraceae; genus Octadecabacter; species Octadecabacter sp. SW4. Next base: position 155,932 of record NZ_CP042819.1, read on the forward strand.
CACCGCCGCCTGCGACTTGGGTCACGATCGCGCCGATATCCATGCCCGCAGCCGGATCGGCCGCGCCGCCCGTGACCATGCTCAGGATCTGGCCGCCAAGCCCGCCGCCGACGATCCCGGCGATCGAGTTACCAAGCGTCCCAAGCGAGAGATTCTTCAGCAAACCGCCCGCGACATTGCCGCCAACAGCGCCCGAGACAAGTTGAATGATAAGTTGTTCCATAGTCCCCAGTTCCTTCCTGTGGGCCGTGTTATTTTGATATTTTGTGCCATGGCGTGGCCCGCGCCATATGGCGGAGAGGTTAACCTATTCCGCAAACGGATCAATAGGGGGTATTTTGGGGCGTTTTCCCCCCAAGATGTAGTGTCAGTCGCCGTGGCGCAGCAGGCGCTGCTTTTGGCGGCCCCAGTCACGCTTTGCTTCAGTCGCGCGCTTGTCGTGGTTCTTCTTGCCCTTCGCGATGGCAATCTTGAGCTTCACCAAACCGCGGTCGTTGAAATACATCACCAATGGCACAAGGGTCATTCCCTCGCGCTTGGTCGCGTTCCACATCCGTGCGAGTTCTTTCTTTGAAACCAGCAACTTGCGGCGGCGGCGTTCTTCGTGGCCAAACATGGCGCGGTCATAGGGCGCGATGTAGGAATTCACCAGCCACAGTTCGCCGTCTTCAACCGACGCATAGCTTTCGGCAATGTTGGACTGGCCACCGCGCAGGGATTTCACCTCTGACCCGGTCAGGACAATTCCGACTTCAAGATCGCTCTCGATCGCGTAGTCATACCGCGCGCGGCGATTCTCCGAGAGGACCTTGTAGTTCGTTTTTTCAGGTTTCTTTGCCATATCATTGCCGAGATATGTGATGCGCGACCCTTGCACAAGGTGCGCGCACGGCTGGCCTTTGCGCCGCTGCGCAGTATGGTGGCGCTGACAGTTCTGCGGAGGGGCCATGTTCATTCAAATCGTATTGGGGTCGGCCCTCATGTTTGTGTCGATCATGATCGCAGGGTTCAGCTTTTGGTTTCTTGAAGTCGCCCTGTCGCGCTGGCAGCTTTGGTTGCGCCGCCGCCCGCACCGCCCGAAACTGGTGTTTATGCTATGCCTCTCGGCGCTGTGGATCCTTGTGCAGGTGACGGCAGGCGTCTGGATTTGGGCCGCCGCGCTGTTTTGGTTGGACGTATTCACCACATTCGAAGAATCGGTCTATTTCGGCTTTGTCGCCTTCACGACGTTGGGGTTTGGCGACATCCTGCTGCCGCTTCAATGGCGGTTGTTGGGGGGGATGGCGGCGGCGAACGGGCTGTTGAATTTCGGCCTGTTGACGGCCGTGATTGTTGAAACCCTGCGCCAGGTGCGGCGGATGCAGCGCGATGCAACGCAGGACGATATCGAATGATTGCGACCCTGACCAACACCGCGGCACGCCACCTGTTTTTGCACCGACACGGGCTGATCACCCCGGCCAGCGGCACAGGCAAAGGCGCGGACCTGCACAGTGTGATCGCCGATCTGGGCTTTGTGCAGTTGGACAGCGTCAACACGCTGGCCCGCGCCCACGATCTGATCCTCTGGTCGCGCCGCCAGCAGTATCGCGTGTCGCATCTGCCACCCTTGTTGCAGCGTGACCGCGCCGTGTTTGAACACTGGACCCATGATGCATCGGCGATCGACATGGCGCATTTCCCCCATTGGCGCTTGAAAATGGCCCGGGACGGGGCGCGTTTGGCGGGTCATTGGCAGGGCATACGGCGGGATGATTTCACGCAAAAGGTGGATGCGGTGCTGCGCCGCGTCGCCGATCACGGTGATTGCACCAGCAGCGATGTGGGCGAGGGCGAGGAGCGCGGTAAAGGCGGCTGGTGGGATTGGCACCCCAGCAAAACCGCGCTGGAATATCTGTGGCGGTCAGGGCAGTTGTCGGTCACGCGACGTGACGGGTTTCGCAAGGTTTATGACCTGACGGAACGGGTTATCCCGCAACAATACCTGAATGCGCGTTATTCCAAGGCCGAAACGATTGACTGGGCCTGCAACGCAGCGCTTGATCGGCTTGGTTTTGCGACCTCGGGGGAAATCGCCGCGTTCTGGGATATCGTGACCGTGGCCGAGGCCCGCGACTGGTGTGCCGCCGCAATGGCGCACGGTGAGATAATGCAGATCAACGTCGAAGGTGCGGATGGATCGCTGCGCAAATGCTTTGCCCGCCCCGACATCATGGACGTCACACCGCCCGCCCCCAGCCAGCGCATCCGCCTGCTGTCACCCTTTGATCCCGCCTTGCGGGATCGCAAACGCGCGGAACGCCTGTTTGGTTTTCACTACCGCATCGAGATTTTCGTGCCCGCGCCAAAACGGCGCTACGGTTATTACGTTTTTCCTGTGTTGGAGGGCACGCAACTGATCGGGCGGATCGACACCAAACGGGACGGCGATACCTTGCGCGTCACAGCATTCTGGCCCGAGGACGGCGTGCGGATGGGGGCAGGGCGCAGCGCGCGGCTGGTGGCTGAAATTGAACGTGCGGCACGGTTTGTCGGGTCGGCACAGATTGACTACGCGCGAGGGTGGGCCAAAGAAAGTTCTTGAACAGCGTTCAAATATCGTGCTAAAGATTGAATGAACACTGTTCACAGGAGCAAGTTATGCATTATCTCGCCGACACAGACGCCTTGGTCGCAGACGGAACTTTAACAACCGACCAGGCCCGCATCATCCGACGCCACTCGCGCCAGGCGATGGTCAGCCTGTCCATCAACACGCTGCTATGCGCCGGTATCATTGCTGCCGCATTCGGGTTCATCTTCTGGCTGGCCAACGCCCTTGCGGTGGCGATCACCGGCGCGCTGTTCCTTGGCATTGGCGTGCTGATCCTACGCAGCGGCAATGACCTTTATCGCATGTTCGGCAATGCGGCAGCGCTGATCGGCGGCGGCATGTTGGCCGGCGGCGCGACAATCGAGCTGATCGACAAATACCCAAGCGGATTTGCCGCGCCCGCCTTGATTGTTGCGGGTGCCCTTGCGGCGCTGATCGCGGGCTACGCCTTTCGACGCGGCACGAAAACGCGGTTTGTCACCGGGTCCGTCCTGTTGATGGGGGGTGCGATGCACCTTGTCGGCGTCTATTACGGCATGAGCGAGGCTGATCTGAACGGCTGGCCCGTGCCACTGTCCCACCTTTACGCGACCATTCTGATTGTCGCGGCAGGCGTATTCATCGACGTGCGCGCCGTCACAGCGCTGGCGATCATGCCTTTCGCACAGATGCTGGATACCGCGACCTACTATTCTCAAGCCGCCTATGTGTTCTATTCACCTGAATCGACGCTCAGCATTCTGCAACTTGGCCTACTGATTTTCGCCAGCATCTGGGTCATGCGCACGCAGCCCGAACGGATCGGTCGCCACGCGGGTATCCTTGCAATCATGGCCTTTATCGTCGCCAATCTATGCGCCCTTGTGGGTAGTCTCTGGGGTGATGTGGTGGGCAGTTCCTATTGGGAGCCGACCTATGTTTACGGCGAACAAAGCTGGGAAGAGTATCAAGCCGCTCGCGCCGCATTCGAGGCCACGACACTTGTGATCAGCGAACAAGTCTATGCGATCCTCTGGGCGATTGCGCTGGCGGCCTCGGCCTTTTGGGCTGCGCACAAGAACCGCCGCGGGCTGTTCAACGCCGCAATGACATTCGGCGGCATCCATGCCTACACCCAGATGTTCGAAACCTTCTATGACGAACCGCTGGCCTATGTGATTGGTGGCTTGGCGGCGATCCCGCTGGCGTGGGGGTTGTGGCGGTTGAATGATATCTTCCGCGACGCTGACGAACGGGTCGCGGCATAAACGAAAAGGCGGGGTTCATCCCCCGCCTTTGCCCCTTAATTCAACAACCCTGCATGCACCATCGCCGCACGGATCTTTTCCTTGGTGGGGTCCGTCACCCCGACCAGCGGCAGGCGCACCTCGTCGCGGCACATGCCCAGCAGGGACAGACCGTATTTCGCACCGCACAGGCCGGGTTCAGTGAAAATCGCCTGATGCAAGGGCATCAACCGGTCTTGATAGGTCAGGGCGGTGGCATAGTCGCCGGCAAGGGTGGCTTCCTGCATCTGCGCGCATAGCTTGGGGGCGACATTGGCCGTCACGCTGATGCAGCCGACCCCGCCCTGGGCGTTAAAGCCAATCGCGGTTGGGTCTTCGCCCGACACCTGAATGAAATCTGCACCACAGGTCAGCCGCTGGGCGGGCACGCGCGCCAGATCGGCGGTCGCGTCTTTCACGCCAACGATGAACTCGTGCTTGGCCAACTCGCCCATCGTCGCGGGGGTCATATCGACCACGGACCGACCGGGAATGTTGTAGATGATGATCGGCAGGCCACAGTCGGCCGCCGCCGTGAAGTGGGCAATCAGACCCGCCTGCGTGGGCTTGTTGTAATAGGGCGTGACGACCAGCGCCGCTGCTGCCCCGGCAGCCTTGGCCGCTTTGACCAGACGCACGGTTTCGGCGGTGTTGTTCGATCCGGCCCCCGCAACGACAGGCAGACGCCCCGCCGCAGCTTCGATCACGGTCGCCACGACGGTGTCGTGTTCACTATGGGACAGGGTTGGGCTTTCACCCGTCGTCCCCACAGGCACCAACCCGTGCGTGCCCTGATCCACATGCCAGTCGACAAGTTTTTTCAGCGTATCAAGGTCCAGCTTGCCGTTCTCAAACGGCGTAACAAGAGCAGGGAGAGACCCTTTGATCATGACACGCTTCCTTTTCGTGATGTGGGCCGTGACTCGGCGCCAATGAAATCGGGCGGACACTAGTGCGGATTGCTGCCTTTGCCAAGTTTGTGAGTTGCACTTATGCACAGGCAAGCTACCCTGAGGGAAATGGTGTTGAAGGCTCCCTCCATGTTTCGCAATTTGTCGGCTGTTTTGCTGTCCTTCGTCATGTCTGGCGCGGCCCAGGCCCAAGACGGTGCCGGTGGTCCACCCCTCGCTGCGGCATTCGAGGCAATGGCGCAGGAAGACTGGGACACGGCCAACGCAGTTGTGGCCGGCGCCAGCCCCGTGGCGCGTGATCTGGTAACCTGGGCGCGTCTGCGCGAAGGCGAAGGCACATTCGATGATTACCTGCTGTTTCTGGCCGCACGTGGCGACTGGCCCGGCACCGAGCGGATCGTCAGGAATGCCGAAGAAGCCCTGCCGATCGATGAAAGTGCCGATATGGTTCTGGCCTTTTTCGATGGACGCGCGCCTGAAACAGGCGAAGGCGCGGTCGGTTTGGCCCAAGCACTGATTGCCAAAGGGCAGGTCGAGGAAGCAAACGACGTGATCACATCCGCCTGGACCACCTTGACGCTTAGCGAAACCGGCTATGCGGCAATACTGGCAGCCTTTCCCGAAATCATCGCCCCATATCATGTGACCCGCACTGACATGCTGCTTTGGCGCTGGCGTACGGCTGAAGCGGAAATGATGCTGCCTTTGCTGGATGAAGATCAGCGCGCGCTTGCCGCTGCGCGTATCGGTTATATCAGTAATGCCGACGATATTGCAGAACGTGTCACGGCTGTCCCCAACGCGCTGATCAACGACCCCGCCCTTGCCTATGACCGCTTTAACTGGCTGGCAAGGCGGGGCGAACGCACCGATGCCATCGAAGTCTTGCGCAAGCAATCGGCAAGCGCTGAGACACTTGTATACCCGTGGCGCTGGGCAAGCTGGCGGCGGGTTCTTGCCCGATGGGAAATGCGCGAAGGCCGGATCGAGAGCGCCTATGACCTTGCGACAACGCATTTTCTGACCGAGGGCGATAGCTTTGCCGATCTGGAGTGGTTGGCTGGCTATATCGCTCTGACATACATGGATGACCCTGCCAAAGCGCTGGCGCATTTTCAGACCTTCGACAGTGCTGTGTCATCGCCGATTTCGATGGGTCGCGCGGGCTACTGGCTGGCGCGCGCCCATGAAGCCATGGGCAATGCCGCTGACGCCGAAGCCGCCTATCGCCGCGCGGCGCAATACCAGACGGGGTTTTACGGGCTGTTGGCGGCTGAACAGCTTGGCCTGCCCCTGGACCCCGCCCTTGTGGGCGACGAGGTATTCGACGACTGGCAAGAGGCACCGTTCCTGACAGATGAGCTGACGCAGGCCGCCCTGTTGCTGCTGGCCGCCGATCAGCGTGGCCTTGCGGTGCTGTTTATCGTTGACCTGACCCGCACACTTGACCGCGAAGGGCTGGCCCAGCTTGGCAATCTCATGCTCGAGCTGAACGAGCCGTTCTTTGCCATTCTCATCGCCAAAGCGGCCGCCGAGCGCGATATCGTCCTGCCGCAGATCTACTTTCCACTGCACGATCTGGCGCAGATGGACCTTCCGGTCGACCCGGCGCTGGCCCTGTCCATCGCGCGTCGTGAAAGCGAATTTCGCGCCGACGCAGGCAGTGCCGTTGGCGCGCTGGGCCTGATGCAGCTGATGCCCGCAACCGCCCAGGAAGTTGCAGACGAACTTGGCCTGCCATTCCAGCGCGCGCGGCTGACGTCCGATTGGGAGTATAACGCAACGCTCGGGGCGCAATATCTGGCTAACCTTCAGGCAGAATTTGGCGATTCCCCCGTGATGATCGCTGCGGGATACAATGCCGGTCCCAGCCGCCCCAAAACCTGGATTGACGATCGCGGCGACCCGCGCATTGGCACCGCGGACGTGGTCGACTGGATCGAACACATCCCGTTTCGCGAAACCCGCAACTACGTGATGCGCGTCACCGAAGGCATCCCCATCTATCGCGCGCGCCTGAGTGGCGAAGCAGGGGCCCTGAATTTCCGCGACCTCCTGAATGGGGTAAAGCCGGTGATCCGCCCGCGCGCGCGCCCCGAGATTGACGCGACACTAGTGCCAGCTGTGCCCGATCCGACGCCGACGCTGCCACCGGTGCGCCGCGCCGGCACCCTTGAACCTTCGACCCCCGGTGCGCCGCAAGGGATCCGCCCGATTTCCCGGCCCGGTGGCTAGGGTGCCGATCGGGCGCGCCACAACGTGAACAGACCCGCCGCAACGACCAATCCCCCACCGATCACCACATTTGTGCGCAGGGTTTCGGAGAAGACAAACAACCCGACCATCGACGCAAAGACCAGTTGGAAATAGGCAAAGGGCTGGACCGCACTTGCCTCGGCCACCTCGTAGGTTTTGATCAGCATGAAATGCCCTGTCGCGCCGGTGACGCACAACAGGGCCATCCAGCCCCAATCTGACGCGATCATCGGCTCCCAATACCAGACCCCGACAAATGTGATGGCAAAGGCCCCCGCCACACCTGTCCAAAAGAAACTGGTCGCAGCCGAGTCACGGCGCGCGGCATAACGCGTCAGCAAACTGTAGAGCGCGAACATGCCCGCCGAGGTCAGCGCGATCAAGGCAGATGGCGTGAACACACCCGATCCGGGCTGCAAGATCACGATCACCCCGACGAACCCGATCGCGATCGCGGCCCACCGCCGCCAGCCAACCGTTTCCCCCAGGATCGGGCCGGACAGCGCCGCGACGATCAGCGGGTAACTGGCGAAAATCGCGTGGGCCTCGACCAGCCCCAGCATGACAAAAGCCAGCACCATCACGCAGATTTCCGCCACCAGCAAAAGCCCGCGAAAAATTTGCAGGACCGGCTGCGTGGTCGCCGCCGCCGCGCGCACCGATCCGGCGCGCCGCTTGGCAATGGCGATCACGAAAGCCGCAAAGAACCAATAGCGGATCATCACGATCATCAGCACGTTGTATTCCCCCGCCAAATGGCGCGAGATGCCGTCCTGCATCGCAAAGATGAATGTGGTGGCGATCATCAACACAACGCCCTGGCGGGTATTGGTCTGCATCATCCCAGCCTAGCGCGGGTCATGTGGCGCTTGCGCCCGAAACCGGTCACCCGCTCCACGGCAAATCCGGCCAATTCCAGCGACCGGCGGACATGCCCGGCGGCCGTATAGGTCGCCGCCGTGCCGCCCTTGGCGGTATGATCTGCCACTGCGCGCATCAGGGCCGGATTCCAAAGCTCTGGATTCTTGGCGGGCGAAAACCCGTCCAGGTACCAGGCATCCGCGCGGCCCTGCCACATCGGTAAAGTGTCGCGCGCATCGCCCTTTATGACTGTAAGCGTGACATCATCCGCCGCCACGCCATTGGTCAGAATGTCCACCGGCAGCACATCGGCAAAGGGCGCAAGCGCCTGCGAAAGATCGTCAGTCGCCATTGGATAAGCCTCGAAACTGGTGAAATGCAGCCGCCCGGTAATCCCCGCCGCGCGCCATGCCTGCAACGTCGCCAGAAAGTTCAGCCCCGTCCCAAAGCCCAGTTCCGCCACATGAAATCCATCTGCAAATCGCGCGGGCAGGTCATTGCCCGCCAAAAACACATGGCGGGTTTCGTCCAGTCCACCTTGCAGCGAAAAATACGGATCATCAAACCGTCGCGACACCGGGATCACTCCGTCACGCCATTCCAATTCTGCTTGCTGGTCACTCATCCGCGCGGGCCCTATGTTGCGCGCAATCTTTGGCGGCAAGGGAAGGCGATGGCAACGGTTGATGTGACAGTGCGCGGGGCGGGCGCGTTCGGGCTGGCGGTCGGGTTTGCCTGCGCGCGGCGCGGCGCGGCTGTGCGCGTGATCGACCCGCATGGCGCCGCGGCGGGCGCCAGCGGCGGGATCGTCGGCGCGCTTGCCCCGCATGTGCCCGAGAACTGGAACGACAAGAAGGCGTTTCAGTTTGACAGCCTGATGATGGCGGATGCGTTCTGGCAGGAGGTCAGCGACATCGCCGGCAAAGATGTCGGCTATGCGCGCCTTGGCCGCCTGCAACCCTTGGCAGATGACAGCGCCGTGGCGCTTGCCCGTCAACGCAGCGAAACCGCCCGCGATCTGTGGCAGGGGCGCGCAATCTGGGAGGTGATCGACGCACCCGACACCCCGTGGACCCCGCAATCGGCTACCGGCCTGCTGATCCACGACACACTGACGGCCCGCATCCACCCACGCCGTGCGACCCACGCATTGGCGGCGGCAATCACCGCACTGGGTGGCGAGGTCACGACCAGTGGCACTGACGAGGGCGCTGTTGTCTGGGCGACCGGCTGGCAGGGCCTGGCCGCGCTGACAGCGCAGCGTTCCCGCCTTGTTGGTAACGGGATCAAGGGGCAGGCGGCGCTGATGCAATTTGACGCGCGCGACCGGCCACAACTCTTCGCTGATGCCTTGCACATCGTGCCGCACAACGACGGAACCGTCGCGATCGGATCAACCTCGGAGCGGGAATTTGACGACCCGACCAGCACCGACAGCCAGCTTGACGATATCATTGCCCGCGCGATCAAGGCGTTTCCCGTTCTGGACAACGCCCCCGTGATCGAACGCTGGGCCGGTGTGCGCCCGCGCGCGCGCAGCCGTGCGCCGATGATTGGCGGACACCCGTTTCGGGCAGGGGAATTCATCGCCAATGGCGGGTTCAAAATCGGCTTTGGGATGGCACCCAAGGTTGGCGCAGTCATGGCCGACCTGATCCTTGACGGGCATGACACAATACCCAAAGGATTCCGCGCGCAGGCCTCGCTCTAACCCGCCTTGGCGGTCATGCAGACGCGCCCGTCTTCGCCACGCACCCAGGCATCATCGCCCTTCCAGCAGAACGTCGCCGCCTCGCCGCCGATCAAGGGCGCCGTTGCGCGATAATCAAATGTTGCCAAAGGCTTGTCCAATTGATCCTGCGCCATCAGCATCAAGACCTGCGCCAGTAACGGTCCATGCACAACCACCCCGTGATAGCCTTCGACGCGGCGCGCATAGGGGCGATCATAATGGATACGGTGACCATTGAACGTGAGCGCCGAATAGCGAAATAGCAGGGTTGTATCAAAGGTGAAAACTTTGCTGTGGTCCTCGTCCATGCGCGCGCTGACGGGGGCAGGCGGCGCGTCATTGCGCTGCGCCTCGCCGCGATACACAAGGTCCTGCCATTCGGTCAGCACTGTCGCATGGCGCTGGCGAATATCGTGACGCAATCGCACGAATGTCAGTGGTCCCTGCGCGCCATCCTTTTGCGTGACGGAGTCAAGCGTCGTGGTCTTGTCCGCCTTGATCCCCGCCACAAGTGGCTGCAAAAACGTCAGCCGCCCGCCCGCCCACATACGCCGAGACAGGCCCAGATCGGGGATCAACCCACCCAGCTTCGGATGCCCGTCACGGCCCAGCTTTGCGGGTGGTTCCGGCTCCCAGAAATAGAGGTGGTGAAAGAATGGCGGCAGCGCGCTGCCATAGGCGATGTCGGGCGTCATCCCCAGCGCAGCCTGCATGGCGCAGGCGCGCGCTGGATCCATCACGTCGGTGATTGTCTGTTCAGTCATACCGCGATCCTAGACCGGATCAGACCGCGACGGAATCTCAATTTTAGCCTACGGCGGCCCGCAGTGCGGCCATCGCCGTAGCCAACTGCTTGGCATGGAACTCATTGACCAGATTGCCGTCCGCGTCGAACTGCTCGCTTGATTTGGCGACCAGAATTTCCGGCGTGTTGATGATAACAGGCCGGAACGGCACAAGGCACAGGCGCAGGGAAAACTGCGTGCGCTCGCCGCCCGCGCGCCCCGCCGCCGCCGACATGATCGCGACAGGTTTGTCGAGCCAGGGGCTGCCCTCGGTGCGGCTCACCCAATCCAGCGCATTTTTCAACACACCCGGTATCGCCTTGTTATACTCAGGCGTGGAAATGACCACGGCTTCGGCCTGCGCGATCTGGTCCGCAAGGGTCTGCACCGCGGCAGGGATCCCTTTGGCCTCCAGATCACCGTTATACAGCGGCAGGTTCAAATCCGCCTCGACGGTGTCACCGCCATAAGCCCTGGCCGCCGCCCGCATCAGGTAAGTGTTGGTTGACGCCGCGCGCAGCGACCCTGAAATTCCCAGTAACATGTGTGGTCCTCTTGTTTACCTCTCTTTATCTAGCCGCAAATCGGGACGCGGCAATTGACGGTTCTTGCACAGCGCCTGTGCGTGGCACATGGTGGGCGCAAACTTGATACAGGTGCATCATGCGACACGGCGGTAAAATCCTCAGCGACCAACTGGAAATCCTTGGCGTGCGCCGTGTGTTTTCGGTGCCGGGCGAAAGTTTCCTTGCCGCGCTTGACGGGCTTTATGACAGTGGCATCGACAATATCGTCTGTCGTCAGGAAGGTGGCGCCGCGATGATGGCCGAGGCCTATGGCAAGATGACAGGCCAACCCGGTGTGGCTTTGGTCACCCGTGGTCCGGGCGCGACAAATGCCAGCGCGGGCATCCATATCGCGATGCAGGACAGCACGCCGATGGTGATGTTCGTTGGCCAGATCGCGCGCGACCAGCGCGACCGCGAGGCATTTCAAGAGGTGGACTACCGCGCGATGTTCGGCGGTTTGGCGAAATGGGTGGCCGAGGTCGATCAGACAGACCGCCTGCCCGAATATATCGCCCGCGCCTTTGCGCTTGCCACGTCAGGCCGCCCCGGTCCCGTGGTGCTGGCACTGCCCGAAGACATGCTCAGCGCGCGGTCCGACGTCCCTGACACCGCCGGCCCCCTGGTCGAACGCGCACCAACCTTTGTCGATGCCGCCGAGGACGCGCTGGGCTGGATCGCGCAGGCCAGCCGCCCGCTGGTGATCATCGGCGGGCCGCATTGGTCGCAGGCGGCAGCGGCCGATCTGGCCCACTTTGCCAAGGTGCAAAACCTGCCTGTGGCGCTGGGGTTCCGGCGGCAGGATTACCTTGATAACCGCCACCCGAACTATGTGGGCGATCTGAATGTCGGGGTGAACCCAAAATTGGCACAGCGGGTCCGTGACGCCGACCGGTTGCTTGTGATCGGCTCGCGACTGGGGGATATCGAAACCCAGGGCTATACGCTGGTCGATCCCGCTGCCCCGACCCAGAAAATCCTGCATGTGCACGCGGATGCCAATGAATTGGGGCGCGTCTATCACCCCGATCTTTGCGTTACCGCCAATGCGGTCTCATTCGTCCGCGCCCTGTCGCACCTGCCTGCCTGTGGCCGCGATTGGGGCGCCTGGACCAAAGCGGCCCGCGCCGATCACGAGGACTGGCGCGCGCCACTGGAAACCCCGGGTGCTGTGAAACAGGAACAGGTCATCGCATGGCTGTCCGACAACTTGCCCGATGATGCGATCCTGACAAATGGCGCGGGCAACTACGCCGCATGGCTGCACCGCTATTTCACCTTCAAGGGGTTTCGCACGCAGCTTGCTCCCACATCCGGATCAATGGGATATGGCTTTCCAGCCGCGATTTCCGCCAGCCTTGAACATCCCGATCGCACGGTTGTCTGCCTTGCCGGTGACGGCTGCTTCCAGATGACGCTGAACGAGATGTCCACAGCGATCCAGCACGGCGCCAAACCGATCACGCTGGTGATGAACAACGGGCGCTACGGCACGATCCGCATGCATCAGGAAAAGCACTACCCCGGGCGCGTGTCCGGCACGATGCTGGCCAACCCCGATTTTGCAGCCCTTGCGCGGGCCTATGGCGGCCACGGCGAAACCGTCACCGAAGGCGCACAGTTCGCGGATGCTTTCGCGCGCGCGCAGGCCTCAAACCTGCCCGCCGTGATCGAACTGACAATCGACCCCGACGCGCTGACGACTGGCACGACGCTGAGCGGGATTTCCACGATGCAGCCTTAAATGACATAGGCCTGATCTAGGCACCCCGGTTGCCCCACAGCCCACATTGACCATCATGTGACCGACTGATCCAAATGCGCAAACCGCAGTTTGGCGTAGGATGCGGCGCAGGTGACAATTCAGCCCGACGCGATCGTCGCAATTTCGTGCTGCGCGCACAAGCCGCATGAAAAATGCGGCAGGAGCAAAAAACACCGTGCCCCCGCGCAGCGAGGGAAACGGTCATTGAAGCGGGGCGCGGCACAGGTCGCACGCAAACTCTACTGGCCATTCAGCGCGTGCCAGCTTGAAATGCATTTTTTCGCAAGTCCGCCCGTGGTCTATGCCTCGCCTGCGTCTGCCATGCTGTTCAGCTTTTTCAGGTTGATCATCGCCGGGAACAGGCTGTCTTTGAAACGTGCCGACAACTGCGCAAGTTCGGGTGTCTCTGTCGGCGCACGGTCGCCAGCGGTCAGGGCGTCCAAACGGCACGATTTCAGCCAATCGCGAATACTCTTATTCTGTAACCACATGAATTGGTTTTGCAGGGAGATCATTTTTTGGCCGATCCAATCAATGTCGTCCGCCGGATATGGCACTGGAACGCTAAGCGCGTTTTTCTGCGCATCGTCGGCAATTGTCGCCTCCAGATGTGCAATGAAGGCGGCGCTGAATGTTGGCTGGCAAGTTCTGACAGATTGGACGAAGATATGCCCCGGCTGGAAAACGGGAACGCTTGCGACTTTCCGAATCCCGGTGGCGGTGCAATCAATAAAGACAGTGTCATCCGCAACCACAATTTCCCCATGCTTCAGCGTCATTTTGCCGCGAGACAGGCGGGTTACATGACCAAGGCGGATTACTGTTTCGATCTTGCGCAAGCTGTCCAGTTCGGCAGGTGTGACCGTCCCACACTTATATGCGGTAGGGGTGTGATCAGGGTCCAATTGTAGTAGATTGCCGGCATGTCCAAGCCGGGCAAACAGATCGGGCAATGTTTTAGCGGCGATGACAGCCTCGTTTTCCTCAAGAGCGTATTTCAGCTTAAACTCATGGAACTCAGATCCGGGCTGAAACATGCGACGGTCGATCCACCAGGCATCGCGCGGCATCACCCAGACGATTTTTGACGGGTGAACGCCTTGGTCCAGAAGCCATAAGCACACGTCCGCGCCAGTTTTGCCCGAGCCGAGTACGGCATACTGTTCGAAAGGTTGCTGTTTCTCTGCTATTTCGGTTGGGGTCAGGCAATCGACGTCACCATCCACTTCGAATTTGCGGCGGTGCAAGGCGGGCACTTCTCCGGCACCATAAGAAGAATGCACGATGCTCTTGCGCACGTTTATCTGATGGGTTTCCTGCGTGATGTTTGCGCGGATTGAGCCATTTTCCAACAGCTCGCAATTCGGCAGGTAGCGCACCCGTCCCGAGGGCAGGAGTTTGCGATCCATCACCGTCTGAAAATAAGCCAAAACCTCTCGGCCACTGGCCAACTCATGCAGGCCCTTGTTGCCGCCGGTGGTATCTATTCGATTTGATCCAAGCGCTTGCGAGGCAACGCCATAGAATGCAGAAGGTTGGTGCAGCCGCACAAAAGGATACGCGCTGTTCCAGTGGCCTCCGGGGCTGTGCTGCCGATCAACAATGGTGATGTGGGACTGTGTTTCAGATACCAACGTGTCGGCAAAAGAAATGCCAGAGGCGCCACTGCCAACAATCAGATAGTCAGTTTCATAACCCAACTTCACACCCCATCAATCACCTCAACCCTAGCACTCTTTCCCTCGAAAGACTACGCAGTCAAAGTTGTGGTTCTGTCCCGTACTTCAGGCGCCTATTTGGGATGAAAGGGAATACATCAGGTTAGATGTGAAGGACCGCTTTGGACTCCAATCCAGCCCAATGCACCTGCAGAAATAATGCGTTCCAATCGGTTAACGTGTCCTCTTCAAGGATCAATACTTGAAACACCCCATAGGCGCGGGGGGCTGATCAAAAGCGTAGCTGGCCTGTGAGATGATCCAGAAATTCATGAAACGCCTTTATGACGTCGAGACCTGCCAGCGGTTCATCGTGGATGCGGTGGCCAGTTCTGCGGGCATGCGAAAATCGAGGAAGAACCCCGAAATCAGCGCTGCCTTTTCAAACCCCATTTTGTTGGCTGTTCCCCATGCGAACGGATGCTGCCATTGCACTTTCGTGCACACAAAAAACGCCCTTGAAGAAGGCATGAGCGAAGACGAGGTGCAGGGGCTGCATGACGGTGAATTCGGCGCAGCGCCATCCAATTAGTCTGTGGCCCAGCTTTATTCAGAGCATCGTGCAGACAGCGCGGGACACCCGTCGCCTGAGGCAACCCAGAAGCTGATTGAAACGTATGGCATGGACACCGCCGCACAGATCCTGGGGATCACACGCGGCATCATGGTGGGTAATCTGCATAGCAATATGATTGACGCCCTGCGCCACCGCATAAAGCGAAAGCCCACCCCCGAAAGCAGTCTGGGGCGCGAGTTGGGTATCGTTTTGGGCGTTGTTGTGTTTGCGCCGTATCTGGCGATCAAACAGCTGATCACGTCCAAGACGGGCCCATCCATTCAGGACCTCGCACATCATGGTGCCGACCCCTCAGCCGCGTAAGGGCGCGCGCATCTTCGCGCCGGACTACACCATGCTGAAAGTGGTCACATTTCAACCCTTGGGCGTTGACGGCTTCAGCGCTTGGGAGCCTGGCGGCGATGAAGGCGGCGCGGAGAATGCGCAGACCGCACCGAACCCGCTGAGCGACCTGACCGCGGGCATCGCCGCTAACCTCTATACGAGCCTGCAACAGGCCGTCGAGGCGTTGGATTTGTCGATTGATGACATGAAGGTCGAGGTGAAAGTTGACGTCAGCTGGCAGGCGCCCTTTGCCCGCGATTGGGCCGGTTTCAGACCGGGTCATTGGCCGCAACGGAATCCATATCGAGCCGGATCTGGACGACATCGACACCTACCGGAAGGCAGGCGAGATCGCCAATTGCGCGGGTGACGGCCGCTGCGGTTACAAATCCCGCCCGGAACTGGCTTTCGCCTGTGCCCGTATGTTGACCGAAACCGCATACGACGGGTCCACGTACAACTTGCACGCTGCGCTCGACAGTCTCAGCGCTTATGAAGCCGCCGCAGGTCGTCCACACCAAGGCTGGGGGGACTATTTTGGGTCGCTGAATGTCTTGGGGACATCTGAGCGCAGCACGTGTCGCAGCGCCCCGAGCAGAAAACCGTGCTTTATCGTCCGTCAAATCGACGGAAACCCATCGAGAACACGTAGCACACTATAACGACGCCTTTTGACGTCCGTCCCTTTTCCTCATCACACCAATTCGCACTGAAAGACCCAACCATGAAGAACATCAAAATCGCACTTTGGGGCATTCCGGCATCGCTGACTGTGCTATGGCTGGCGGCCAGCCTGCCACTTCCCGACACGCTCAGCCCGATCGCGGTCCGCAACCTTCTGGTGCAGTATTCCGGCGTGCTGAGCTTGGGGGCCATGAGCATCGTAATGCTGCTTGCCACGCGTGCAAAATGGATCGAGCCTTGGCTTAATGGCCTCGATAAATCCTATCGGCTGCATAAATGGCTCGGTATTTTGGTGCTGGTAACGGCGGTGGTTCACTGGCTTGCATCCAATGCACCAAAATGGGCGGTCTCCTTGGGTCTGATGGAGGCCCCTGAACGCGGTGAACCATCTGGTGCAATCCCGGATGTCGGGGCCATTCAGGCGTTTTTCAATAGCCAGCGCGGCTTAGCCGAAACGCTGGGCGACCTGCCGTTCAAGATCATGGTTATTCTGATCATTATCGCGCTCGTCAAACGGATCCCGTACAAATTCTTCGCCAATACCCACACGCTTTTGGCCGTCGCGTATCTGGCGTTTGTGTTCCATGGCGTTGTGCTGATGGACTTCGCAGCGTGGACGCAGCCCTTGGGCATCGTCGTCGTGCTTTTGATGGTCGGCGGTGTGATTTCTGCGGTGATGACGCTGACGCGACAGATCGGGCGGCGCAACACGGTTTCGGGCAAAGTCGAATCCATCCGAACCTTTGCGGAACTGGATGCGACAGCGGTCACCATCGCGATGGAGGACGGCTGGAAAGGCCATGATGCAGGGCAGTTCGCATTTGTCTCGTTTGATCGCAAGGAAGGCAAACATCCGTTTACGATCGCCTCGGCCTGGGATCCGGCCGCGGGTCGCATTTCCGTCATTTCCAAGGCGCTTGGCGATTACACAAAATTTCTGCCCGATAGGCTGAAAACCGGCGGCGAAGTCATTGTCGAAGGTCCATATGGGCGCTTCACGTTCGATGATGCGAAGACACGCCAAGTCTGGATCGGCGGCGGTGTCGGCATCACGCCCTTTATTGCGAAGATGAAGGAACTGGCGGCCACGCCTGACACCAAAACCGTCGATCTGATCCACAGCACCAAGGATTTCTCCGCCGAGGCCGTGGAGATGCTGAAAGCAGACGCAAAGGCGGCGGGCATCACAATACATATCCTGGTGGACGACAGGGATGGATTCCTGGACGGCGCACGGCTTCGCGATCTTGTTCCTGACTGGAAATCGGCATCGGTTTGGTTCTGCGGTCCTGCCGGTTTCGGGCAGGCGCTGCGTAGCGACCTGTTGGCCAATGGCCTCGTCGTCGAAGACTTCCATCAAGAGCTGTTCGAGATGCGCTGAACAGTCACCGGACCATAGTCTGCGCTCGCATCCTAAAAAGGACAATGAACATGCCTATTCTAGAAACCGAAGATTCCACCATCACGTCGCTCAAAGGCATTCACCTTTATCATGCGGGCATGTCCAACTGCTCCATGCGGGTCCGCCTTGCTCTGGAGGAGAAGGGATTGACGTGGATTTCCCATGAGGTAGATCTTGGCCATCAGGAAAACCTTGAGCCGTGGTACTTGGCAATCCACCCTAAAGGCTTGGTTCCCGCGCTTGTGCACGACGGCGTTCCGGTGACCGAGTCCAACGACATCTTGCACTATCTCGAAGAAACATTCCCCAATCCTGCCCTGCTTTCCTCAAATCCCGCTCTCGCGACAGAGGAAAACGAATGGGTCGATCTGGCCGCCTCACTGCACATGAAGGCCATCAAGACCTGGGTCTATGGCAGCACCGGTGGCGCATCAAAGAAGCGCTCCGATATGATGCATTACGCTGAAATCCAACCCGACAAGTCACTGGTGGCCTTCCACACGCATTCCCTTGACGGTTTCAGCGCCGAGGAAATCGAGACCGCGCGCAAGATGCTCGCGGATGTATTCGACCGGATGGAAGCGCGGCTCAAGGATAACGACTACCTTACCGGCGACGCACAATCCCTTGCCGATATCGCGTGGCTGCCACAATATGTTCTGCTGAATATGCTCGGTTTTGACTTCCGCCCCTATCCGGGCATCCTTGCGTGGGCGAAGCGGCAGGAACAGCGCCCATCCTATCATAGGGCCGTTGCCGATTGGATGCCCAAGGTCCCGAACTGGGTGGTGCGGACAGGTGCGAAGCTGATGCGGTTCTATCGCAAACTGAAGCCCGCTTAGGCCTTGATGGAGGCTGATGGCAAAACCTCGTTCTCTCGACTGCCACGTTTGAGTCTCGCGTCCTTCAGGTCTACGGTCTTTGGCGAATTCGTTGATTGATCGTCAAAGCGGGGAATGGCTGCGATGAAGAGCCTGTTTCAGCCGACATGGGCAAGTCTTGCAGTTGTTGTCGCCCTGATCACGACAACCTGGACCCTGTCCAGCATCGGGTACTATCAGCTCGCCGATTTTCTCGGAAAGCCGGGCGGGTATAATGAAGGCCCTCGTATTTTCAGCATTTACTATGGGATCTGGTGCCTGATCGTTTTTTTGATCTTTCACCCCGCCTTATCCGCTTGGGCAAAACGATCCTCTCCCCCCGAAGACCGCTTCGCACCTCTTTTTATGCTGACCGCCTGCGCCCTTTTCGCATTTATCGTTCTGCCATTTCTTCCTGAGGCGGATATTCCGACAGAAGATGAGGTCAATGAAATCATCATCGCCCAACCTTGGTACTTTCTTCCCAAATCCGTTGAAATCCTCTTTCAGCAGAGTCTGATGACAGCGCTGGTCGTAGCACTCGCGGCACAAAACCTGCGTCTGGGGCAGATCGCCTTGCTCACTGCAATCCTGTTTGGCGGGTTCCACCTGACGTTGGCATTGGACGGTGCCAATCCATTCTATGTTTTACGATACACAGTCGCCGCGACGCTTTTCGGTGCGATCACGCCTTATCAAATGCTGAAAATGCGAAACGGGTTTGTATATTCGTTTTCGCTTCATTGGGGGTGGTATGCGCTCGACACCACGATCTGGCGGTTTCTGTTTCCTGCACTCTGAGCCGGGGAGAACGACCGCAAGCCCACAAACCAAGCTCGATCAAGGCTGTTGCCGAAGTAGCGCTTGGCACGATATGCGGCGTGGTCGTCGAATGTTCCAGTCGGAGATGCTCCATCGCGATGCCATGTTGCGTGGAGGGCCGGCAGTCATGGGGCGGGCCTGGCTGCGCAAGAATCCTGGCGGAGCAAAGCTCCAAGCTTCCGTTTGCCGAAAGTCTTGTCGGCCCCTTTCGACGTCACCAAAGACGGCCCGAATTAAGCTGTCACGGTCGAGCGACGCGGCACGCCGCATATGAAGCACCGAACAGATCTTTTCGGCTTATCAAGCGGCTGTCTCCTCAGAAGGGGCAATTTCTGATTGATATAGACTTTTTGTCCGCAAAGCGTCTGAAAGCAGCCATGCGCACAAACGGAGCAAGTTGAAACTTCGTCCGCTTGCCAGCCATCCAGCATAGACGGCGCCCAACGGTCATTATCGGAGCCCTTATGCGCCGTTGTTTCAAGGAGCCCTTATGCGCCGTTGTTTCAAAACGTCAGCAGGTTTCGCAAGCGGGTGCGACAGCGGTTGCGCGGCTCGGCCCGGTCGGGGCCGCACCCTATCCCGCAAGCTGGGCGCGCAGTTTTGCGCCAACCTCGTCGATGTGGTCTTGGGTAATCGTCAGCGGTGGTGACATGCACAGCGCGTCGCCCACCGGCCGCACGATCAGGCCCTTGTCCCACAACCCGTTATAGGCCGCGCGCCCCGCGTCACCGATGGCACCTTTCTGTTCCAGATGCACCGCGCCGATGATTCCACAGTTGCGAATATCCATCACGCCGGGCAGGTCGCGCAAACCGTGCAACATGTCTTCCCACGGGCCGGCCATACGTGCGGCATTGCCGAAAATATCCTCGTCGCGGTAGGCATCGAGCGTGGCGATACAGGCCGCGCTGGCCAGCGGATGACCGGAATAGGTATAGCCGTGGAACAGGTCAGGCATCGTCGCGGGACCGTTGCGGAAAGCGTCACGCACGGCCGCCGTGGCCAGCACGCCCCCCATTGGCACGGTCGCGTTTGTCATCCCCTTGGCGCAGGTCACCAGATCAGGCGTGACGCCAAAGGCCTCGTGGGCAAAGGGTGTGCCCATGCGGCCAAATCCGGTGATCACCTCGTCAAAGATCAGCAAAATCCCGTTGCCATCGCAAATCTCGCGCAGGCGCTCAAGGTAGCCCTTGGGCGGCGGGAATACCCCGCCCGCGCCGCTGACTGGCTCGACGATCACCGCCGCAATCGTGTGACCGCCATGCAAGTCGCACAGCCGCTGCAGATCGTCGGCCAGGTCCGCGCCGTGCTCGGGCAGGCCACGACTAAAGGTATTTTCCGGCAGCCAGGTGTGGCGCATGTGAACTGCCGACGGATATAGCGTGCCGAATTGCCCCTTGTTCAGACCCAGCCCACCAACGGACAGCCCACCAAAGTTGATCCCGTGATAGGCTTTTTCACGCCCCACCAGAATCCGGCGCTGCCCTTCACCACGATGGTGATGATAGGCCAGCGCAATTTTCAGCGCCGTATCCACTGCCTCGGATCCCGAGTTGGTAAAGAACACATGGTCAAACGCGGGGGCCAGTTCGGTGACGCGCGCTGCCGCCTCAAAGGCCAGCGGATGGCCCTGATTGAAATTATGCACGAAATCATAAGCCGCCGCCTGATCCTGAATGGCCTTGGTGATTTTCGGGTGGTTATGCCCCGCATTCGAACACCACAGCCCGCCGGTGCCGTCGAACAATTCGTGCCCGTCCACGGTTGTATAGCGCACACCCTCGGCCTTGGAGATCAGGCGCGGATTGTCCTTGAACGCCTTGGTCGCCGTGAACGGCATCCAGAAACTATCAAGATCATTGGGAACGCGATGGGTATCGGGCATGGGTTTCTCCTTGGTTTGGATCAGTCGTGACACGGGCCAAGCGGAATTCCAAGGGGGTAATTCCCGCGGCAAGAACGCCGCACTCGCGGCGCTGGCACTGGCGAGGGAGCTGCGTGAATAGGAGTTCACCAAATTCAGTCCACCACTAAGTTCGGTCGCAAGGGCCAAGTGACTCAGACCCGAACCAGACATCCAAAGTGACATGACCAATCGGCTGCTTCGCGGACTTTGCCGCCGTTGCCCTTCTGGGTGATTGCTGACGCAGCATCTGCTCGCGCCTGCGGCACACTCATTGCTGCGTTGCAGCCGATGTCGCCAGACCGGACATTCGAAGCCAGTCTGAGACATGAAATTCACACCGCCATTTACGCTGCAACCGGGATTGACGTAACGAGGGCGGACTTTCCCGACCTTCGCAGTTAGTGCGCGAACGTCTGCTACTGTAAAGCGACATGCTTTTCATGCCGATAGTCGATCGTCGCGTGCCATTGGGCGGTTGATGATCACTGCCCCGCCAAGGATCGCAGCCACCGGCAGAAGCTCACTCAGGATGATCGATGCAAGTTGCGGAGCGCAAGGTATCGCAACCATTCCCAAAAGTGCCTATTGTGCTGAGGGAGTGAGGCGTGCCCCTTCCGGCACGCATTGCCAGTCATGGGCCACTGCGCATGATGCTTGGAAGCATCGCTCTATCGCGACACGTCAACGTATTGGCGGACTGCTTTTTGATCCTGCCACCGCCCCGGCCTCAAAACGGCTACAGACCAGAGCCAGCCGAGAACCCCGCTTTGCCAACCGGCAAAGTGTCCGCATGCCTATATCCGGGCTCGGCATCTTCCGGCCTGGCAGAAAGCCGCCCAAGATGAGACGGATTTTATTCCGTGAGAAGCGACTATCGGCACCGCAAAGATCAACTCTTCGGGCCGATCTCGAAAGGGTCCAAGCTGTAGTTCTGGCATTTTCCAAGCTATGAGCGTTTCCCCAAACGTTCGACAAGACGATCTGGACTGCTAGACCCAATCACAGTCAGGACCCAGTCTTGCGCCGGAACAACCAAGCGCCTGCCGAAAGTGTGACTACGGCGATCAACGCCATTGGCCAAGTGTGGCGGAAGATTACCTCGGGCGGAATATCTTTTAGGAACAATCCTTTGGAGAGGATGATGAAATGCGTGATCGGGTTAGTCTCGGTCAGCCACTGCAACCAGTCCGGCATATTTTCGACAGGCGTTGCATAGCCAGACAACAGCACCGCTGGCGTCATGTAGATGAACAGGCCGATGACGGCCTGTTGCTGGGTTGAGGCGAGAGACGAGATGAACAGGCCGATTCCGATATTGGCCGCAAGATAGACCACCATGGCCAGATAAAGCGCCGGCAGCGAGCCTCGAAACGGAACATCAAGGACAAGCCGGGCCAGTACCAACATCGCAGTGGCGCTGAGCAGCGCCACGAACAGCGCCGGCAGGGTCTTGCCCGCAAGAATTTCGGCTGGACGCAGCGGTGAAACCAGCAATTGTTCGAACGTGCCAAGCTCGCGTTCGCGCGCAATCGCCAGCGCCGATACCATAAAACCGACGATGGCGACCATCACCGCGAACAAAGCTGGAACCGCGAACCACAGCGGGTCGGCATTGGGGTTGAACCATGTGCGCGAGGTTACGGTGGCGGGCGGTCGCGGACCGCTTTCGCCGACCAGTTCAGCGTCATAGGCCAGAACGATGCGGCTGGCGTAGCCCAGAAGGATCTGCGCGGTATTCGAGCGGCGACCATCCAACAGAATCTGAACTTGTGCCGGTTCGCCCGCCAGCACGCGGCGTGAAAAATCCGGCGCAAACTGGAGCACCATCGACACGTCCTTGTCATCGATTGCTTTCGAGGCGTCTTTGATGGTTGTGAAGTAGATGATCCGGTCAAAGGTTGGCGCGCCCTCGAAACGATTGATCAGCGCGCGCGCCTCGATGCCGGTGTCGTAGTTAACGATGCCAATTGATGCGTTATTGACATCTTGGGTGATAGCAAATGCGTAAATCAACAAAAGAAACGGTGGTGCGAACAGAACCACGACCCTTGTCTGGCGGTCGCGTGCGCTGGCTAACAACTCCTTTAGGATCAGCGAAAGAATGCGCCGCCACATCGCCTAATCCAGCCTTGTGCGGGTGGACAACACCGTCAGAACGAAAAAGCCGACGGAAATTGCCAGCAGAGCGGCCATATCAGGCAGTAGAACCGGCCAGATATCGCCAGTCAGAAACAGCGTTTGCAGGCTGGATACGTAATAATTTGCCGGAACCGCCCATGCAATCACCTGGAGCGGCCAGGGCATGCTGTCGACTTCGAACACGAAATTCGAGAAATAAAACGCCGGCAGGAAGGCCGACAGGATTGACGCCTGCGCCGCGACAAGCTGGTTGCGCGTCGCCGTTGATATCAGCAGTCCCTGACCGAGCGCCGACAGCATGAACACCGCCGATACCACTGCCAACATCAGGAACGAGCCGCGAAACGGCACGCCAAAAACTGCGACGGCGACAGCAGTGGATAGGATCGTCGAGCCCATGCCGAGCAGGAAATACGGCACGATCTTGCCCAGTAGAAGCTCGAACCGGCCGATCGGTGTGGCAAGCAGCGCTTCCATGGTGCCGCGTTCCCACTCGCGGGCGACAACCAACGCGGTCAGAAGTGCGCCGATCAGCGTCAGGATGATCGCCATCGACCCGGGGATCAGCGAGTAGCGGCTGGCCAACTCCGGGTTGTACCAGAATTGCGGTTCTACGGTGATCGGCAAAGGCAAGAGCGCGCGTGACCGGCTGAGAGATTCGGTCGCCAGCCAATTGGCCCACAGTAGCTCAAGATAGCCCTCAACCAGACGGGCGGTGTTGGGATCGCCACCATCGACGATCACTTGAATGGGTGCCGTTTCGCCACGATATATCTGGTCCGAGAAGTCGGCTGCCAGCACGACAATGCCACGAATATCACCTGCGATCAGTGCCGGCTCGAAGGCGCGGCGGTCGCGCGCAGTTTCGATCTCAAATATCTGCGAGTTGTGCAGGGCTGCCGTAAAACTGCCGGTCTCGGGCGTCGGTTGCTCGACCACCAGCCCGATACTGTAGGATCGCGGATCGAGGCTGATGCCATAGCCAAACAGGAACAGCAGCAACAGCGGCAGTAAGACGGCGACAAGCAGGTTCGAGGGATCGCGCATCACCTGCCTGGTTTCCTTGACGATCAGCCCGCGCATACGGCGGGCGCGTTCGCCTGTCGGAGCCGCGCTCATGCTGCCACCTGTGCCGCGTCGTCGGCCTCGACCAGTGCCACGAAGGCGTCTTCAAGCGTCGGTTCGGGCAGGCCCTGCGACACCACCCCCGCCTTCAGCGCGTCCGGTGTATCCAGCGCGATCATCCGGCTGCGATAGATTAGCGCAATGCGGTCGCAGTATTCGGCTTCATCGAGGAAATGCGTCGTGACCATGATGGTCACGCCGGTTCCGACCATTGCATTGATATGGGACCAGAATTCGCGACGCGTGCGCGGATCGACACCCGACGTTGGCTCGTCCAAGAACAACACATCTGGTTCGTGCATCACCGCGCAGGCCAGCGCGAGGCGCTGGCGAAACCCAAGCGGCAGTGCGTGCGCGTCGCTGCCAAGATAAGGGCCAAGCGCGAATGTTTCGGTCATCCGGTCGATCACGTCGCGCCGCCGAGCGCCGCCAAGCCCGTAGACACCCGCAAAGAAGTTCAGGTTCTGGCGGACGCTGAGATCGCCATAAAGCGAGAATTTCTGCGCCATATAGCCCAGACGTGCACGCGCCTTGCCCGGCGCGCGCGCCAGATCAAGCCCGGCCACACGCGCATTGCCTGATGAGGGCTTCAACAACCCGTTCAGCATCTTGAACGTGGTCGATTTTCCGGCACCATTGGGGCCGATCAGCCCGAAGATATCGCCGCGCCGGACCCTGAAACTGATGTTGTCGGCCGCCGTGAAACTGCCGAAATGCCGGGTCAGGTTTTCGGCGACGACGACATCCTCGCGCCGGTCCGGATCCTTTGTGGACATGTTGGCAAAAGGCGAGCGTAGTTTTGGGCCGCCACCCAGCAGATCCATGAACGCATCCTCGAAGCGCGGTGCGGCGGCGTTGATCTTTGCGGTGATGCCCGCCTTGATCTGGTCCGGTGTGGGCGCGGCGGCGCCCGCGCGGGTCACCAGACGGAGGCTCTGGCCCTGAATAGTACCGTCGATGATATCGAGCATGGCCATCGCCCGCGCCAATGGCAAACTGAAGGGCAAGACACCGAAGTTGTCGGATCGCCGCCAAACAGAGCTGCGCCGCATGTATCACACGGGCGACTATTCGGTCAGCGATCTGGCAGAGCTGTTCGACGTCTCCCGGCCAACTGTCTACCGTGTCCTGCAGCGAACACCGAGCGCAGATGCACCTTCAGCTGCGGTGTAGCGACTATTCGCTGCACGGCGCATGAACTGACACTTTGCCGTCATTCGTTTTTCGGACTTCGCTGACGTAGCATCGCTTCGAGTTTCCAGCCTGTTTATCTCTGCGTTGCAGATCACACTGCCGATGCGGTCAGTTAACCTGTATCCTCTTCTGTCTGAAGCCAGACGAGTCTTGGCCAAAAAACGAAATGGCAAACCAGGATGCAAACCTACGCCAATTCGTCGAGAAGACGTAGAATATGCGCCGGACCGACTGGGCGGATCCCAGTGGGGTTTAGGGCTTTGATCGAGTAGTAGCCGCGGGTGATGTGGTCCATGTTCACCGTCTGCGCAACACCCGGCAGCGACAGGATGCGCGCCATGTAAGCGGAAAGGCGCGGGTAGTCGGAAATTTGGCGGCGGTTGGTTTTGAAAAGCCCATGATAGGCCGCGTCAAAGCGGATTAGCGTCACGAAAATGCGGATATCCGTCTCGGTCAATTGGTCGCCAAAGACGTAGGGGCCGGTCAGGCGGTCTTCCAGCATGTCCAACGTGGCGAAAACACCGTCAGTTGCTTCGTCATAGGCCTCTTGCGAGCCTGCAAACCCAGCTTTGTAGACCCCGTTGTTGAGGCGATCGTAAACCTCGGCGTTCAGCGTGTCGATGTCAGAGGCAAGATGCGCGGGGTAAAGCCGCAGGTCTGACGGCACCAGCTCCTCGAAAGCGGTGTCGAACATGCGCAGGATGTCGGCGCTTTCATTGTTCACCATCACGTTTTGCTTCATGTCCCAGAGCACCGGAACGGTGGCGCGGCCTGTGAAATGCGCATCGGCATGGGTGTAAATTTGGTGCATATAATCGGTCCTCAAAAGCGGGTCCTCGTCGGCACCGGGATAGCCGCCGAATTGCCAACCCTGATCCGTGAGCATTGGGCTGACCACGGTCACGGGTATCAGCGCATCCAGCCCCTTGAGCCTGCGCGCGATCAGCGTGCGCGACGCCCAAGGGCAGATCAGCGCCACATAAAGCCGATACCGTCCGGCCTCGGCTGCAAAGCCGCCGTCTCCGGTGGGGCCGGCGCTGCCATCAGGTGTGATCCAATTGCGAAAGCTCGACACCTGACGCACGAAACGCCCCTTTTCATCGACCTTCTGCACGGGTTGCCAATTTTCCATCCACTTACCGTCAACAAGCACCGGGCTTCTCCTTAAGCAGCGTGAAAGACAAAGGACCGCATCGAGATCGATCCCAGATCGATGCTGTCGGTCATGTAAGTAAGGTCATCGCGGGCGTCCGACGCCCCAGCAATTGTGAGCGCCGGCAGGTAGTGATCCACCGTCGGATGGGCCGCCGTCAGAAGGTGCCCCAACCCTGCTCGATCGGCCAAGGCGGCGAAGTCGCGCTCGGCCAGCTTTTCCGTAAAGAGCGCATCGAATGCCAACGCGAAATCATGCGGCTTGCTATTGGGTCGCCAGTTCACAGCGCCCAGATTGTGGACGATATTGCCCGAGCCCAGAATAAGAACGCCTCGGTCGCGCAACTCGGTCAGGGTCTGGCCGATCTCCAGCTGGTACGCGAGGCCCTTGGTCATATCGATCGAGACCTGGAACACGGGCACATCCGCATCGGGGTAGAGGAACTTGAGCACCGTCCAAGCGCCGTGATCCAGCCCCCAAGTTTCGTCGCCTTCTGCGTGGTGGCTGGCCAGCAGCGACACGACCTCACGCGCCAGTTCGGGATCGCCGGGGGCGTCGTATTGCTGGGCGAAAAGCTTGTCAGGAAAGCCGTAAAAATCGTGAATTGTGCGCGGCATGGCCGAGACATCCACCAAAGTGGTGCCTCGGGTCATCCAGTGGGCCGACACGACCAAGATGGCTTTGGGGCGTGGCAGGGTGCGGCCAAGCGTGCTCCAGGTACGGCTGAAACTTGTGTCTTCGATGGCGTTCATCGGGCTGCCATGGCCCAGAAAAACAAGCGGCATCCGCTCAGACAGGGATAGGCTGTCGCGCAGGGCCGACAGGGCTTTTACGGGGCTCATAACGCGATCCTTTTATGGGTAGTAGGGCCACCCAAAGGCGGCCCCTTTTGCTCAGGCAAACTTGCCAAGTGTCTTTTGCAGGACGGGAATGCGCATAGCGTAAGCACCCGCGCCCAAAAGCGCGATCGCGACCTGCAGAATGGCCCACAGCAATGGGAACTCCCAGCCGCCGCCCTCGCTCGAGAACAGCCAGCCGTTGCCAGCGTGGACCCATGTGGCGCCGAGCAAAACAGGGATCAAGGCCAGCGCGACAGGTCTGGTTGCAATCCCAAGGATGAGTGCCACACCCCCCGCCAATTCGGCGGCGATGGTGAGATAGGCAAGGATCCCCGGCAGGCCAAGGCTTTCGAAATAGCCAACCGTGCCCGCGATGGTGAATACATTCACCTTCAAGAGCCCGTGGGCCAGAAAAGCTATGCCAGAGGACACACGCAGCAAAGTGGCGGCGTAGTCGGAATTGGACGTGTTAGACATCTTTTTGTTCCTTTCAGTGTGGATCAGGCCACCAGCCATTGAGGCGCGATTTCAACGCCTTGACCAAGCACATAGCCGAATTGAATGTTCATGAAGCCCATAGGCTCGAGGTAACGCGCATTTGCCAGCGGGCCTGCATCAATCGCAACAAGGCCCATGTCACCGGCAAGCTTTTTGACGCGCGCCCGTGCGACCTCGTCGTCGGCGGCCACGTAGGTTTGAAGCGGCGTTCCATCGATCGAGAGACCCGATGCATAGTGCTGGGCAAAGATCGTGTTGAAGGCCTTCACCACAGAGGCACCAGGCATGAGGTCCGCGATTTGCTCGGCCGCTGAGGTGTCCAGCCCGACCTGAAGGCCAGAGAAGTCTTCCTTCACAGGGTTTGAGACGTCGATGACCAGCTTTCCGTTGAAATCTGCTTTGCCAGCAACATCTTCTGCGGCGTTGTAAGGTGTCGCGAGGATCACAATCTCCGCATTCGACACCGCGCGTGCCAAGTCGTCATCGCGACCAAAGGCCGCTGCATCGTGACCAGCAGCGCTGAGCACGGCTGCAAGGCCAGTGCCAACATTTCCTTTTCCGATAACTGCGATATTCATGTCTTTATCCTTTCAAATGCCCATTCGATCCGGGCTGTGTTCTAACCTCAATTTACGGGTTGCTCATCATCAACAAAATGACGATGTTATTGAATGACTTTGAACAAATTGTTCCGAATGGGCGCCGATGGATATCACCGACGAACTCAAGGCCTTTGTGGCCACCGCGCAGACCGGATCGTTTACGGCGGCCGCCGACCAGCTTGGCGTGTCGAACCGATTGACCTCAAAGTATGTCGCCGAGTTGGAACAGCGGCTCGGCGTTCGGTTGTTCCAACGCACAACCAGACGGGTCGGGCTGACCCCAGCAGGTGAGGACCTTCTGGCCCGCGCCCCATCGCTTTTGGATGAATTGGATGATTTGCTGGCTGAGGTAGCAGAAGGATCACGTGGATTTTCCGGCGTGATCCGCATGTCGGCCCCGGTGACATTCGGCGAGCGCTATGTCGTCGGTATGATCCGTCGCTTTGCGCAAGCCAATCAAGGACTGACATTTGACCTGCGTCTCGACGACGGATATGTCGACCTTGCGCGCGACGGCATCGATGTCGCCTTTCGGATCGGGCGGTCAGAAGTCTTGTCGCTCAAAGAGCGTAGGCTGGGAGAGCTGCACTCAAGACTGGTCGCAAGTCGTGACTATCTCGATGCGCATGGTGAACCCGCGCGCCCCGGTGATCTTGAGCATCATGCTTGTATCGTCGACACCAACCGCCGCAGGCCGCGTCATTGGACATTCAGTAAAGACGGAACCGAACAGGTCGCAAATATTCGGGGGCGGTTCCATGTAAATTCGGCGCGCGCTGCTGCAGAACTGGCAACGTCGGGCCTAGGCATCGCCTACGTACCCCATTTCGCGGTGTGTGATGACCTCACAAGCGGAGCTCTCGTAGAGCTTTTGGAAAGCTACGAGACAGAAACGAGCAGCGTGAGCGCTGTTTATCTGGAGGGGCGGGTCTTGCCACGCAAAATCCGCGCCCTGATTGATTTCTCTGTCCAAGATATCCGTTCCAGCGGCGTAATCTGACCCCTAGTTAAGAACATTTTGCTCGCAGTTACATTTCAATTTCCACATATCAAAGTAGAAATGATCCTCCAACGTTCCTGTGATCGCATCACAAAGATGTAGACAACGAACCAAAGGAGTACCCGACATGAAACCTCTCGCTTTCGTCAGTGCCGTGGCCCTGACCACCACATTCGCCACCTCGGTCCCCGCACAGGACAACGCCGCGATATGGCCCATTTTTACTCTGCGATTGACACCCGCCGTTTGCGGCAGACGGCCTAACTTGATCGCGCCTCCAACGCCAGGCTTTGAAGGGTGTCGCTTGTAAAAGCTCATTGCGGATTAGCAAATTGGCATCCTGCGTAAACACAGAGTTTTGGGCCTGTGTTAAGGAACAGACCTTGTCTCGAGGTCCTCATTGGGAAAGCCGCATCGCAGATTATGTTAACCCCGGATACGGCAGCTTTGGGCAAGACGCGTTCTGAACCGCACTGTTGCCACTACTTGTTCAGTGAATGCACCCAAGATACATCTCTCCAAACCGTTTGACTGCTGCAATGGCGACAATGCTTCCGGATTATCATCAATGAAAGCCCGTGCGACGACGTGTCCACGATTGCGGGATGCCCGACGAAGGCAGTGAAAAGCTAAGTAAACTTCCGGAACAATTTTGTTTGATCGAACATATCTTCCAGTGTTTCCATCCGTTCCTTGGTTTCGGTCCAGTTCAGGTTCTGAACGGAGGAAATCATGGTTTCAACCAAAAGCATTGTCGTCGCGCTTGAGTCCCATGCCGAGGGGACAATGATCCGGCAGCTTAGGCTGATATCTGCGAGATGATGCACCGGCGAGCGCCACTGGTCGGTAAAGAGAATAATCTTGGCACCGCGGACATGTGCCATTTCGGCCAGTTTCAGCGTGTTGTTTTCGTATCGCCGCACATCGAAGATCACAAAAACGTCGCCCTCTTTTGCGTTCAAAAGGTAGTGCGGCCATGTGTTCGATGTGGACTGAACATGCGTAAGGTCGGGACGGATGACCTGCATGTGGAGGTAGAAATACTCGGCTAAAGTATGTGTAATCCGCCCGCCGACAATGAAAAGGTGGCGTGACTGATCTGCGACCAGCCTGCAGGCTTCATCGAAGTCGTCAGGGTTGATCTGCCCAAGTGTCAGGCGAATGTTATCAATTACCGCATCCGTGAACCTGTTCAAGAGGTGCTCGGAGGGGGCGGCTTCGGCCCATGTGTCATGCTTAGCGATCGGGTTCTGTGCCTTGGCGCGCAGCTCTTCGCGCAATTCCGACTGAAAATCTGGATAGCCCTTATAACCAAGCTTTTGCACCATGCGCGCGACAGTGGGCACAGATACATTTGCATCCTTGGCAAGGGCCGCCAGTGGACCAAGGCCGGAGGCTGGATAATTTTCGAGGATCGACAGGGCCAACTGCCGTTCCGCACGGGTAAGATCATCAAGCTTTTGTTGGATGCGGTCAGATATTGTCTGTGTTGCTTCGGTCATCCGCGCCTCCATTTTGTTCAATATATACCAAAGCGCGCGTCGCTGTGAAATTTTTTTCAAAATTTTATTGACTTTGGTCTGGTCGAGCAAGCACGCTGTCCGCGGGGACCGTAGATGAATCACATGCAGCCTGCCTTACCAAATGACCCGGTTATGGTCCTCAATCCCGAGGGGCGGTCGTCTGTGGTTGTGGTGTGCGAACATGCGAGCCGGTTTATTCCGCCTGCGTTTGGTGAACTTGGTTTGGATGAGGCCGCACGACAAAGCCACGTGGCATGGGACCCCGGTGCGTTGGAAGTGGCACGCGGTTTGGCGCAGCGCTTTGACGCCAAACTGATCGCATCAAACGTGTCGCGCTTGGTTTATGATTGCAACCGGCCGCCATCCGCTGCCGATGCTATGCCGGCCCACAGCGAGGTAACTGATGTGCCGGGCAATGCGAACCTGACAGCGGCGCAACGCGCAGACCGCACGGCCCGCTTTTACGACCCGTTTCGCGCCAGCCTTGCGGCGGCAATTGCGGCCACGCCGGATCCTATCCTCGTCACCGTGCACAGTTTCACACCGATCTATCACGCAAAACCGCGCGCGGTTGAAATTGGCGTTTTGCACGACACGGATGCGCGCCTGTCCGATGCGATGATGCAGATTGTGCAGGCGTATACGGGTATGAATGTCATGATCAACGAACCCTACGGCCCGGCGGATGGCGTGACCCACACGCTGAAAGAGCACGCGATCAAGGCGGGCCACCTGAATGTTATGCTCGAAATTCGCAACGATCTGATTGAAACCCCGCAGCAACAGGATGCCATGTCGGCATGCCTTGCCAACTGGCTGTCCGGTGCTCTTGCGGCTCTGAAGGTACCGGTAGGCGTGCAATGCTAGGGATCATGCAGGGATATATCCGCGCTGTTGACGCCGTGAACTACCGCGTCGGGCGCATCGCCATGTACGGTATCTTTGTCCTGATGGGGGTTTTGCTTTGGTCCTCGATTAGCAAGACGTTCTTCTTGCCGACATTGTGGACGCTGGAAATGGCGCAGTTTGTGATGGTTGCCTATTACATTCTTGGCGGTCCCTATTCGATCCAGCTTGGCTCGAATGTGCGGATGGATTTGCTTTATGGCGAGTGGTCGGTGCGCAAGAAGGCGTGGTTTGACCTGCTCACCGTGCTGTTCCTGATCTTCTACCTTTGTGTTCTGCTCTTCGGTGCCATCAGCTCGACTGCTTATTCGCTGGGCTATTGGGGCACCGAACCGTTCTCGTTCTTTGGCGGATTGATCACAGGCAGCGAGGAAATCGGCCGCATGGAACGCTCGTCCTCGGCGTGGCGTCCCTACCTTTGGCCGGTCAAATCAATCATGATTTTAGGGATGTTCCTGATGCTGCTGCAATGCATTTCAGAGCTGTTCAAGGACGTGTTGCGCATCAACGGTGAAGCTGTCTGATGTCATATGAATTGATCGCCACTCTGATGTTTTCATCGATGATGCTGATGTTGCTGACCGGTCAGCGTGTCTTTGGCGCAATCGGGTTCATCGCCGTTGTGGCCGCCTTGCTGCTTTGGGGTGACAAGGGCGGTTTTGATCTCGGGTTTTCAGCGGCGATGAAGCTGATGAAATGGTATCCACTTTTGACGTTACCGATGTTCATTTTCATGGGCTACGTTCTGTCGGAAAGTAGGATCGCGGACGACCTCTACAAGATGTTCCACGTCTGGATGGGCGGGCTGCGCGGCGGCCTTGCGATTGGCACAATCGGCTTGATGGTGCTGATTTCCGCGATGAACGGGCTAAGCGTGGCGGGTATGGCCATCGGGTCAACCATTGCCTTGCCGGAGTTGTTGAAGCGGGGTTACGATAAACGGATGGTGACGGGCGTGATCCAAGCGGGGTCGAGTTTGGGCATCCTTGTGCCGCCCTCTGTCGTCTTGGTACTTTATGCAATGATTGCCCGCCAACCCGTCGGACAGCTTTGGCTGGCGGGGGTCATTCCGGGCCTGATGATGGCTGGCTTATTCATTATCTATATCGTTGTGCGTTGCCGGATTAATCCGGTGCTTGGGCCGGTTCTGGACGCCGCCGAGCGTGACATTCCGCGCGCCGAAAAGCTTCGGCTACTCCGCGCGGGTCTACTGCCTATCATCATTTTCGCAGTGATGATGGTGCCATTCGTGAAGGGCTGGACCTCGCTTGTGGAAAGCTCTGCAATCGGCGCGATTGCCGCATTTGTTGCAGCCGTGCTGAAGGGGCGCATGACACGCGAGGTATTCGAAAACTCGGTGCGCAATACCTTGGGCATCACCTGTATGTTCATGTGGATCATCCTCGCCGCCCTTGCGTTTGGCGCTGTGTTTGACGGGTTGGGCGCAGTCAAAGCGATTGAATCCGTATTTACCGAGCGCCTGAACCTAAGCCCCTGGATGATCCTGATCCTGATGCAGCTTAGTTTTATCCTGATGGGCACCTTCCTTGACGACACAGCGATGCTGGTGATTGTCGCGCCGCTTTATGTGCCGCTTGTCGGGGAGCTTGGGTTTGATCTGATCTGGTATGGTATCCTTTACACGATCACGACGCAGATCGCCTATATGACGCCGCCCTTTGGCTATAATCTGTTTTTGATGCGGGCGATGGCGCCGCCCGAAATTACACTGCGCGACATCTATTCTTCTATCACGCCATTTGTGCTGATCATGGTTCTTGCGCTTGCACTGGTCATGGTCTTCCCCGCTATCGCCACGTGGCTTCCAAGCTACGTTTATAACTAACCATATAAGAGCCGCCCCAAGGCGGTCGAAACCCAACCAAGGAGAGAAGACATGACTTCAAGACGTAGATTTATCCAAGGGGCGGCGATCGCCCCGGCTGCAGCTCTGGCAACACCAGCCCTGGCGCAAAGCACCATTCAATGGCGGATGCAAACCTACGCCGGTGCTGCTTTGGCAGCCGAGGTGATCGTGCCAGCCATTGAAATGTTCAACAAAATCGCAGGCGACCGCATGCAGATCGAGTTGTTCTTCGCGGACCAACTGGTCCCCACAGGCGAACTGTTTCAGGCGATGCAGCGCGGCACGATCGACGCCGTGCAGTCGGATGACGATTCAATGGCCTCACCGACCGAAGTTACCGTTTTTGGCGGTTACTTCCCGTTCGGTTCGCGCTACTCGCTTGATGTGCCTGTGTTGTTCAACAAATACGGCTTGAACGAGATTTGGGACGAGGAATACTCCAAGGTCGGCGTCAAACACATCAGCGCCGGTGCATGGGATCCCTGCCACTTTGCCACCAAAGACCCGATCACCAGCCTTGCCGATCTGGAAGGTAAACGCATCTTCACCTTCCCGACCGCTGGTCGTTTCCTGACCCGCTTTGGCGTTGTTCCGGTCAACCTGCCGTGGGAAGACATCGAAGTGGCAATGCAAACAGGCGAACTTGACGGTATCGCATGGTCCGGCATCACCGAAGACTACACGGTTGGCTGGGCCGACGTGACCAACTACTTCCTGACCAACAACATCTCGGGTGCATGGGCAGGGTCGTTCTTTGCCAATATGGATCGCTGGAACGAATTGCCGGAAGATCTGCAAACGCTGTTCCGCGTCTGCAGTGATCAGTCGCACTACTACCGTCAGTGGTGGTATTGGGGCGGCGAGGCCGATCTGCGCGTCAACGGCTCCAAGATGGAATTGACGTCAATTCCCGACGAAGAATGGGCAACCGTGGAAGCGGAAGCGCAAGTGTTCTGGGAAGAAATTGCAGCCGAAAGTGACGTCAAACGGCGCGTGGTTGATATCTTCAAGCAATATAACGCCGACATGGTCAAAGCTGGACGTCCTTACCGTTACGGCTAAACAACAACTGTGGGGGCGGCGCGTTGCCGCCTCCACACCCTTCGCGCAAAGTGGAAACAACATGCCCGGCACACTGACTTTTGACGACCTGAAATCCCGCGTTGCGGACGGATCAATTGATACCGTCCTTGTGTGTTTTGTGGACATGCAGGGCCGGTTGATGGGCAAGCGTTTCCACGCTGTGAACTTTGTCGAGACATCGTTCAAGGAAACCCATTGCTGCAACTATCTGCTCGCCACCGACCTCGAAATGGCCACACCGGATGGCTATGCCTCGACCAGTTGGCAAGCGGGCTATGGCGATTACATCATGGCGCCGGACCTTGGCACGATCAGGCTGGTCCCGTGGCTCGCGGGCACCGCGATGGTGCTTTGTGACCTGCTTGACCATCACACTCACGAACCCGTCCCCCATTCCCCTCGCGCGGTCCTGAAAAAGCAGATCAAGCGGCTCGCGGCACTGGGCTATGAGGCCAAGATGGCCACAGAGCTTGAGTTTTTCCTGTTCGAGAAAAGCCTGAATGAAATCCGCAAAGAGGGTTTCCGTAACCTGCAGCCGATCAGTGGCTACAACGAAGACTACCACATCTTCCAGACCACCAAAGAAGAGGACGTGATGCGGCCGATCCGCAATCACCTTTTTGCTGCGGGTCTGCCCATTGAAAACACAAAAGGCGAAGCCGAAGCCGGGCAAGAAGAACTGAACATCCGATATTCCCCCGCGCTCGACTGCGCCGATTACCATTCCATCGCCAAGCACGCGGTGAAAGAAATCGCATGGCAAAACGGTCGTGCAGCGACGTTTATGCCCAAGTGGGACAAGGATCGTGTCGGTTCATCCAGCCACGTCCATCAATCGCTTTGGAAAGACGACGAGGCTGCATTTTATGACAAACCCGCCAAACACGGCATGTCGGAACTGATGAGCCACTACATGGCAGGCCTGATCAACTACGCGCCCGATTATACCTATTTCCTCGCGCCCTACGTCAACAGCTATAAGCGGTTCGCGCGTGGGACATTTGCGCCGACCAAGACCGTCTGGTCCGTTGATAACCGCACGGCGGGCTTTCGGTTGTGCGGCGAAAATACCAAGGGCGTGCGGGTCGAGTGTCGCATTGGCGGGTCCGATCTGAACCCCTATCTTGCACAGGCTGCGATGCTGGCGGCAGGGATCAAAGGCATCGAAGACAAGATGAAACTAGCGCCTGCGACAACTGGCGATATCTATGAGGATGCCAAGGCCGCCGATATTCCCCAGACCCTGCGCGCGGCGACCGAGACACTTCGGAAATCGAAATTTCTGCGTGAGGCGTTGGGCGATGATGTGGTCGATCACTACACCCGCGCTGCGGAATGGGAACAAGAAGAATTCGACCGTGTCGTGACCGATTGGGAAATCGCACGCGGCTTTGAAAGGGCTTAACCAAATGACGATCCAATGTATATCGCCGATTGACGGCTCTGTTTATGCGACACGCGAAACCCTGTCGCGGACCGACGCGGACGCCGCAGTCGCGCGGGCGAAATCGGCGCAAACCGAATGGGCCGCGCGTCCGTTGGCGGATCGCATCGCCCTCGTGCAAGCAGGCGTTGCCGCTGTTGGCGCGGTGAACGACGACATTGTGCCGGAACTTGCATGGCAAATGGGCCGCCCTGTGCGCTATGGTGGCGAATTTGGCGGCTTCAATGAACGCGCCACCTATATGGCTGAAATTGCGAAAGATGCCCTTGCTGATATAGAGATCGAGGACAGCGAAGCCTTTCGCCGTGTCATAAAGCGCGTGCCACATGGCGTCGTTCTGGTCGTCGCCCCTTGGAATTATCCCTATATGACGGCCATCAACACCGTGGCCCCTGCATTGATCGCCGGCAATGCGGTGATGTTGAAACACGCCTCACAAACGCCGCTGGTCGGTGAACGCATGGCGGCGGCGTTTCATTCCGCCGGCATTCCTAAGGACGTGTTCCAGAACGTCTTTCTTGACCACAAAACCACATCCGACCTGATCGCGGATCGCGCTTTCGGGTTTGTGAATTTCACCGGTTCTGTCGGCGGCGGGCAGGCGATGGAGCGCGCAGCGGCGGGCACATTCACGGGCATCGGGCTTGAGCTTGGCGGCAAAGATCCGGGCTACGTGATGGATGATGCCAATCTGGACGCCGCCGTGGATACCCTGATTGACGGTGCAATGTTCAACGCGGGTCAATGTTGTTGCGGGATTGAACGGATTTATGTTCACGAAAGCCTGTTCGACGCCTTTGTGCAAAAGGCGGTGGCAATTGTGAACGGCTACAAGCTGGGCAATCCGCTGGACCCTGAAACGACCCTTGGTCCGATGGCACATGTGCGCTTTGCCGACGAAGTCCGCGCGCAAACGGCCGAGGCCATTGCCGATGGGGCCAAAGCACAGATTGATCCGGCGCTTTTCCCGCAGGACGGTGGCGCGTATCTGATGCCGCAAATCCTGACAAACGTGACCCACGACATGCGCGTCATGCGCGAGGAAAGCTTTGGCCCCGTCGTTGGCATTATGTCCGTCAAGGATGACGCAGAGGCGGTCCACCTGATGAATGACAGTGCCTTTGGCCTGACCGCGTCACTTTGGACCCAGGATGCCAAGCGCGCCGAAGCCATCGCCGACCAGATCGAGACCGGCACCGTATTTATGAACCGTG
The DNA here is from genome assembly GCF_008065155.1 of Octadecabacter sp. SW4. Classification (NCBI taxonomy): domain Bacteria; kingdom Pseudomonadati; phylum Pseudomonadota; class Alphaproteobacteria; order Rhodobacterales; family Roseobacteraceae; genus Octadecabacter; species Octadecabacter sp. SW4. The sequence goes on from NZ_CP042819.1 coordinate 193,546, forward strand.
CCGATTACCTTGATCCGGGTCTGTGCTGGACCGGATGCAAAGACACCGGACGCGGGGGCGGGCTGTCCGTCATCGGCTATCACAATCTGACCCGTCCGAAATCATACCACCTAAAGAAGGCCTAAAGACATGACCGTTACTGCCAACTGGTCCTATCCGACCGCTATCCGTTTCGGCGCTGGCCGCATTTCCGAGATCGCCGATGCTTGCTCCGTTGCGGGGATCAAAAAGCCGCTCCTGGTCACTGACTGTGGCCTTGCGAGCATGGACATCACCACCAGGACGCTCGACCTGCTTGACGCGGCGGGCCTTGGCCGCGCGATGTTCAGCGACGTTGATCCGAACCCGAACGAGAAGAACGCCGCAGCGGGTGTCAAAGCCTACAATGATGGTGGCCATGACGGCGTGGTCGCCTTTGGTGGCGGGTCCGGTCTTGATCTGGGGAAACTGGTCGCATTCCTTGCCGGACAAACACGCCCCCTTTGGGATTTCGAGGACATCGGCGATTGGTGGACCCGCGCGGATGCTGATGCCATCGCGCCTATTGTTGCGGTTCCAACGACGGCTGGAACTGGATCCGAAGTCGGCCGCGCGTCGGTCATCACCAATTCTGTGACCGAAGAAAAAAAGATCATCTTCCACCCGAAATTACTGCCCACAGTTGTCATCTGTGACCCCGAACTGACCGTCGGCATGCCGAATTTCATCACCGCAGGCACGGGGCTTGATGCCTTTGCCCATTGTGTCGAAGCATTCAGTTCACCGCACTACCATCCGATGAGCCAAGGCATCGCGCTGGAAGGGATGCGTCTGGTCAAAGACTATCTGCCGCGCGCCTATGCCGATGGTTCGGATATCGAGGCTCGCGCGCATATGATGTCTGCGGCATTGATGGGGGCGACGGCGTTTCAAAAGGGACTTGGCGCAATCCATGCGCTGTCCCATCCGATAGGCGCGATGTATCACACGCACCACGGCACAACGAATGCGGTCTGCATGCCCGCCGTTTTGCAATTCAACAAACCCGCGATCACCGGCGTGATCGGCCGGGCCGCCAACTACATTGGCATTTCCGGCGGGTTCGATGGGTTTTGCGCCTATGTCGACGGGCTGAATGACTCGCTTGGTATCCCCAAGACCCTTGCCGGCCTTGGCGTCAAGAATCCGGACATCGACCGCATCGTTGCGGGTGCCTTGATTGATCCCAGCACCGGCGGAAATCCTGTGGAGATGACAAAGGAGAACACAACGAAACTTTTGCTGGAACTCATCTGAGTCGAGGTTCGGTATTGGAAACGATGCGGGTCGAAGAATCCGCAATCTGGTGTGCAGGTGTCGCAAGGACTTCACAGACCAACGCTATAGACTCTCTCACGTCCGGTCGCCTTAATGGCGGCAGACATAACTCGAATAAAGGGAACTTTGATATGAAATTTGGACTTGCCCCAACGACAGTTCTTATCGCCGCCCTGTCGGCAACAACTGTATCGGCCGAGACTTTGCGGCTTTTGACGTGGGGTGGATACGCGCCCGATGACGTCATTGCCCTGTTCGAAGCCGAAACCGGCCACACGGTCGAAGTGACGACATCGAACAACGAAGAAATGATCGCGAAGTTGCGCGCAACCAACGGCGGCGGTTTTGACCTTGCCCAACCGAGCCAGGACCGGATCGCAAGCGCACAAGAAGAATTCGGTATCTACAAGCCGATCGACATGGCCCGTGTGGACGCCGCGCAATTCATCCCCTCGATGCTGGCAGCGACGGCGACAAACACAACATTTGAAGGCGAAGTATTTGGCCTGCCGCATGTCTGGGGCACAAGCGGTCTGGTTGTGAACACTGCCGAAGCAGGGCAGGTCACCGACTATACCGACCTGTGTGACGACTCTGTTGCTGGCAGCGTGTCCTACCGTTTGAAGCGCCCGACACTGATCGGTTTCGCCTACTCGATGGGTCTTGACCCCTTTGCCGCCTATGCAGACCCTGAGGCCTATCAAGGTATCCTTGATCAGGTTGAAGAAATGCTGATCGCGTGCAAACCCAACGTCAAAACATATTGGGACGGTGGCGACGAGATCAAGAACCTGCTGCGGTCCGGCGAAGTTGTTGCAGCGATGGCGTGGGACACAGGCGGCTGGCAGCTGAACGCGGACAATGCAGATATCACGTTTGTTGCGCCTGAGTCTGGTGCGCTTGGCTGGATCGACACATTCGTTTTGCCAGCACGCGGGCGGGCGGATGACGCGGCTTACGACTGGATCAACTTTGTGATGCGCCCTGACATCGCGGCGATGATCACCAATACAGCGGGCAACTTCACCGCCGCAGCTGGCGGTGATGCTGGCGTCACTGCCGATCTGCAAGCGCGCTACCAAGCGAGCTTTGATCAGGCAGCCATCGACAATATCAAGTGGTATCCGCCTGTGCCTGCCGGGCTGGAAGCCATGGAAGGTGCGACGCTGGATCGCATCAACGCCGCGAACTAAGCGACGCATTTGAACCAACAAGAAGGGCGCTATTTGCGCCCTTCTTTGTCACGTGGAAAAGGTCAAACCCGATGGATACTACCGCTGACCTTGTGTGCCGGGATCTGACCAAGGATTTCGATGATTTCCGCGCGGTGGATCACGTCAGTTTCGAAGTCCCGCAAGGGTCTTTCTTTTCTATCCTCGGTCCGTCTGGCTGCGGCAAGACCACACTCTTGCGGATGATCGCGGGGTTTCAATTTCCGACGAGCGGCGATCTTCTGATCAAGGGCAACTCCATGATAGGTGTCGGGCCAAGCAAGCGCCCTGTGTCGATGGTTTTCCAGCATCTTGCGTTGTTCCCGATGATGAATATCGGCAAGAACATCGGCTTTGGGTTGCGCCAGCGCGGTGTGCCGGCATCCGAAATCAAGACTCGTGTCGGCAGGGTTCTGGAGAGGGTAGGACTGCCCGGCATCGAGGACCGTCAAGTCGATCAGCTGTCAGGTGGCCAAAAACAACGCGTCGCGATCGCCCGCTGCATGGTCTTGGAACCTGATGTTCTGCTTCTGGATGAACCGCTTGGTGCGCTTGACCTGAAGCTGCGCGAACATATGAAGATCGAACTCAAAGCGCTTCAGGCGGAATTCAACACGACCTTTGTCTACATCACCCACGACCAATCCGAGGCCTTGGTGATGAGCGACAATATCGCCGTCATGAACAAGGGCAGGTTCGACCAGATAGGCACTGCCAAGGAGCTTTACTATGAACCGGCAGACGCTTTTGTTGCGAGGTTTGTCGGTGACGCAAACCGTTTTGAGGGCAAAGTTACGGCGGTAAACGACGGGGTCGTTTCGCTTGTGACGGACGGGGGCGTCAAACTCCATGCGCTGGCTACCGCCGCGGTTCCCGCGACGGATCAACACGCGCAAATTTTCGTGCGCCCCGAAGCGGTCGAGCTGTCCAAGACACCACTGCAGGGGGCGGATAATCCGAATGCCAGTGAAAGCATCGTGGACAGCGTTCTGTTCAACGGTGCGAACAGTATGGTCATCCTGCGCGACCCGAAATCTGGCGAAACGCTCCAGGTCACCTTGCCCCAAACCGGCGCGTTCTTGGGGCTAACCAAGGGCGAGACGGTTTTCACCAGTTGGAACCCGACACAGGCCCGCTGCTTTGTATCCGAGGGTCCCTAGATGCTGTCAGACAAATCCAAGCTCGGGTTCTACCTGCTGTTGATGCCGCTACTGTTGTGGCTGGTCACCCTGATCGTTCTGCCGCACATCGGCTTGTTTTTTGTCTCGATCAGCGAAAAAGTCGACGTGCGGGAATATGAAACGGGTCTTGGCAATTACGCGGTTTTCTTTAACGAGCCGCTCTATTGGCGCACCTTTGCGCGCACCGCATTCATGTCGATATTCACGACGTTTCTCACATTGGTGTTGGGATTTCCGATTGCTTATTACATCGCAAAGCTGACGCGCGGGCGCACCAAAACCACGTTGTTCCTGCTGTGCCTGATCCCGTTCTGGGTGTCTGAACTTGTCCGGACCTTTGGCTGGATGATCCTGTTGCGCGAAACCGGCGTGCTGTCCAATTTCCTGCAATATGTTGGCGTGATCGACGGCCCGGTCGAGTTTTTGTATAACGATGCGGCCATCATGGTCGGCCTTGTCTACACGTCGATCCTGTTCATGATCGTGCCCTTGGTCACAACGCTCGACAGCCTTGACGATAGCCTGATCGAAGCGGGGTATGATCTGGGCGGGTCGGGCCTTTCCATCCTGCGCGAGATCGTGATTCCCCATGCCATGCCCGGTATCGTGTCGGGCTGTATCGTCGTGTTCATGCTGTCACTGGGCAATTATCTGACTCCGATCCTGCTGGGCGGCAAGGACAGCCTGTGGTTCACGGGCCTGATCTACACCCAGTTCATCACTCGCTTTAACTGGGAACTGGGGTCTGCTTTTGGCTTCCTGCTGTTGGGGCTGTCATCCACAATTGTTTTCCTCGGGCTCAAGCTGTCGCGCCAGTCGCTGTCCGAAACGATGGGGCGCTAGATGATCCCCACCGTGCCACAATCTCCGGTGCTGAAATGGTCTTATCGGGCCTATGTGACACTATTTTTCATCTACCTCGCATTGCCGCTCACGGTTGTTAGCGTTTTTGCGTTCAACGACAGCGTGTTCCCGTCCTTGCCGTGGGAAGGGTTTACCATGGCATGGTTTTTCGGGACCGAAGCGCCCTTTATCGGGGTGTTTAATGAACGTTCGATTTTGCGCGCCATTGGGACATCGGCCTTTGTTGCTGTCTGGGTTGCCGGACTTGCCATTTCCGTTGGCACTTGCAACGCGTTTTTGTTCGTACGCCATGATTTTCGCGGCAAAGGTTTTCTCTACATTCTGATGCTATTGCCGTTAATTATTCCCGGTGTGATCCTTGGCATCTCGATCCTTGTATTCGCCAGCTCAGTCGCAAACACGCTGGAAGACGCGACGGGGCTTTGGTTCGATGGGTTACGTCCCGGCCTGATCCTCGTCATCTTGGGGCAGTTTTCGTTTATAACGACTTTCGCAACCTTGGTGATTTCGGCGCGATTGCAAAAGTTCGACCTCAGCCTCGAAGAAGCTGCCCTGAACCTTGGCGCAAGCAAATGGGGGGCAGTTCGTCAAATCACTTTGCCTTTCCTGCAACCTGCGATCGTTGGGGCTGGCGTTGTCGCTGTGTTGATGAGCTTTGAAAACTTCAACACCACATTGATGCTCGTTGGTTCGGACTCACCTTTGACAATCGCGATGTTCGACAAACTCAAACAGGGTTCCACACCAGTTTTGAATGCGGTTTCCCTTTTGCTGATCGTTGTGTCCGCCGCACTCGGGTTGTTGGCGTTGATGTTCCAGCGAACAAGGTAGCTAACCTGCGCAAGGGTTCTGTTGCATTGTTTGGCGTCAGATTGGATGCTGACTTAGAACGTTGAGCGAGGTCTCTTTGGCTCGGCGCAATCCCTCCAAGCCAAACGCGCGCACGGGTGCACCCGTCACGTTTGGGTTCACCGCTGCCGAGTGCTTTCGTGCACCGATATCAACCGCGGCAGCACTACTATTTACGGTCTCAATCGCAGGCGTCTTGTGGGTCTTTTGCTTTGCCATCGTCTAACCTCCTGTGGGCAACAGAAGGGCGTGGGCTACCAGCCCAAATTGTCGGGCTTTGCACTCTGAACCAATGTCGGCTTTCGCGCCAAGCGCCTTCGATCGTCAGCAGGATTTGATCTCTTCTCTGGCATGCTCGCAACCGGCACCACCAAGTTCAGAACCATGTCGGCCCAAGGGCCAACATGCGCTTTGGCACGCGTTTGCTATGTGGAAAGCACGCGCCCCAAAACGCAGAAAACACACGACCGCCGTGGCCCCTTTTTACGCCACGATATGGCCCATTTTTACTCTGCGATTGACACGCAACCTTGGTACTTTCTTCCCAAATCCGTTGAAATCCTCTTTCAGCAGAGTCTGATGACAGCGCTGGTCGTAGCACTCGCGGCACAAAACCTGCGTCTGGGGCAAATCGCCTTGCTCACTGCAATCCTGTTTGGCGGGTTCCACCTGACGTTGGCATTGGACGGTGCCAATCCATTCTATGTTTTACGATACACAGTCGCCGCGACGCTTTTCGGTGCGATCACGCCTTATCAAATGCTGAAAATGCGAAACGGGTTTGTATATTCGTTTTCGCTTCATTGGGGGTGGTATGCGCTCGACACCACGATCTGGCGGTTTCTGTTCCCACTGACCTAAAGGAGCTGGTGTTTTGGCGGTCCTCGGCTAGCGCGGGCCAAGCGGGTTTCGCCTCTGTCGGATTCCAATTTCTGTGTGCAAAGGGTAATGGCCAGCTTGATCCATGCGCCGCAGCGCGAATGGTTATCAAGTGACCAGCTGCGAGCGGCCGTTCTTTTTAGTCTTCAACGTCGGCTTTCTTGCGCATTGTGTATCTTGGTTCACCTTGCAGCACATTAACAATGTGGGCTCCCTTTTCGTTCTCGCTGCTGCAGGGTCGCCGGTCTTTCTACGCTGGCGAACGGCGGGACCGTCCGCAACCTGTGCATTCAACGCCTGATCCTTGCTGCGGCAAGCACAAACGTCCGATTTTCACGCTGCGCAATGGTATCAGAACTTACGTCCATGCAGCAAATTTGACGCTGCCAGCGCACGCAGCGAGAAAATCGAACTCACAGAATGGACTCTTTGCCGACCTTCGCAAATCGGGCCGCGCGCTCGCTTTGCCATTTTCACGACCTTGGGCGCGTTTGGAGGTTCCACACGATGTCTGGTCGCGGCGCTGCAATGTGTTCAATCCAAATGAGGACAACATGCTCGGAGGGCCATCAGTATTCCACGCCAATCTGCGCCTTGATCCCTGACCGGAACGGGTGTTTGACCAACTCCATTTCCGTCACCAGGTCGGCGATTTCGATCAGGTCGTCATGGGCATTGCGGCCCGTCAACACAACATGGGTCATGGGTGGCTTTTCGGTCGCCAGAAACTCCACGACCTCGGCGATGGGCACGTAATCATAGCGGATCGCGATGTTGATTTCATCCAGCAGGACCATCGAATTGGCGGGGTCGCGGATCAGATCCTTGGCCTTTTCCCAAGCGGCCATCGCCATTTCGGTATCACGGGTCTTGTCTTGGGTCTCCCAGGTGAAGCCTTCCCCCATCGTGTAAAACGCGCACTCATCCGCGAATTTCGACAGGATCATATCGCGCTCGCCTGTGCTCATCCCGCCCTTGATGAACTGGACAACGGCGCATTGCATCCCATGCGCGATGTGGCGGAAAATCATTCCGAAAGCGGCGGTGGATTTGCCCTTGCCCTTGCCGGTATGGACGATGATCAGACCTTTCTTGTCGGTCTTGGTCGCCATGATCTTGTCGCGGGCGGCCTTCTTCTTGGCCATCTTCATGGCATGGCGCTCGGTGTCTTCGGTCATGGTCACCCCCTTTGTGTCGAACACCGACATTGCGGCAGGGCGCGGGGCGGCGCAAGTGCCGATCACCTGCCTTTGCCACACGCTGTGCTGTGCTATGCTTTGGCGCAGGAGGGAACACACATGCCGTTCTACAATGACCTGCGCCCCGAAGCCGATTTCGCCACACGTGATTTCGTGCGCGTTTTCCCCGAGATGACAACGACCGAGCGTGCGCGCTGCATCGACGGGCTACGCCGTCTCAAGGCGGGGCTGGCGCAACACGTCCCACCGCGCGAAACCGAAGGCAATCTACTGGTTGCAAGCTGGAACATCGTCGCGCTCGGCGGTGGAGACTACCGTGATGGTGAAGGCCTGTATTACTTGGCCGAGATCATCGGCGCATTCGATCTGATCGCGGTGCAGGAACTGAAACCGAACCTCACCGATCTTGATAAACTGATGCGAATACTGGGGCCACACTGGTCCTATATGGTCAATGACCCCACGGGCGGCGATGCGGGCAACGATGAACGCTCGGCCTATGTTTTTAACACCAACCGCGTGCGGCTGTCCGGTGTCGCGGGCGAACTGTCGCTGTGGCAGGACTACGATGGTGATTGGCCCGGCGCCATGCGCAGCCTGAAACGTCCGCCCTACATGACGGGCTTTGTGACGGCCTGGAAACACTTTGCGATGGTCAACCTGCACCTGCATCCGGGCAAGGACCGGGCGCAGCCCGCCGCCGATCCGCCCGTGCCGTCGGACGCACAGGTGCGCCAAGAGGAGATCCGCCTTTTGCTGGCCGTGCTGGCGGCGCGGCGCGAACAACTTTGGTCAAAAAACCTGATCCTTGTAGGCGATACGAATTTCTATCGCCGCCACGACGAAGCAACCCTTGATCTGCTCCACGCGGCCGGGTTCTGGGAAAGCGGCGGGTTGGTCGGCAAGACCACCAATATCACCGTCGATCCGGCGGATGGCGAAACCTACGACCGGATGTTTTTCAATGGCGAGGAATATTTTGAGATTGGGGTGCGCGACGGGCTGGAACAGGGCGGTGTCTTTGATTTTCTTGACCATGTATACCGCGATGCCGATTGGCCAACCTACCGCGAAGCCATGCGCGACAAACGCACCAAGGCCGCCGACAAAGCCAAGATGATGACTGATGACGCCGCCGCCTGGCGCTATTTCCGCGATACCTATCGCAAGCGGCAGGTGTCCGACCATTTTCCGATCTGGGTGGAACTGAGCGTCGATGATTCCGATGCGTTTCTGGCCCGTAACCGCGCTGCAATCGCTGCGACATAAAAAGGGCGACCCACGTGGGGCCGCCCTGTCTTGCGCCTAACCGATGGGCCTACTCGGCGAGAACAGCGTGGGATTTGCGCGCCGCGCCAAAGTGGCGGCGGTTCAGGTAAAGCACCAGAATGATCATGCTGATCTGGAACCCAAGCGCCAGCGCCGTGAACGTCCAGTAGACCGAGCCAAACTTGGCGATCAGTCCAACGGCGACCAGCCCCTTGTTGATCCAGAAATGTGTCATCACCGACAGCGCAACTCCGGGGCAGACAAGCGCGTATGACCCTGCCGAATTGCCTTCGCCGGTCAGAAAGGCTTTGGCATATCCCTGACGGCGCAGCACGATCAGGCCAAGCAGGCCAAACAGCACCTGAATGGTCAGGATTTTGGACAATAACATCAGGGTTTCAGCTGCCGTGCCATGCAGGTCGAATGTGGTGTCCATCCCGTGGTTCTGACGCAACAACATGATGCCCAGCACGGTCAGGATCGGCACGACCACCATCAAGGTCGGTCCACTTTCCTTGGCGGTGCCATAGTGCAGCATGGAATTGAAGGCAGTGACAGCCGCGATCAGCGCATAAACCGCGGCCATCGTGCCAAAGAAAGTTGAGATGACCAAACTTGTGCCGACGACGACCGGGGCCGTGCTCATCGCTGCGGGGGCAGACAAACCCACTGCAACCATCGCCAGTGCAAAGGCTGGCAGAAGCTGCGCAAAGGAATTATGCGCGGTCACGTCAAACACGCCGCCCTCGGACAGGACGCGGGCAAGAAAATGGCCGATCTGGCGCAGCGCCAGCAAGCCGATCAGCAGAAAGGCAACCATTGCCGCAGGGAAAAGATATTCAACGATCCCCCAAAGGCCCGGCACAAACACAAGGCCGAGAATGAACAACCCGTTCACCGTCATCGCCAGGGCCAGCGGCATCGCCAGCAACTGTGTTTCCGCATTGGAATTGCGCAGCTTGTCATAGGCGTCCGTTCGGGAAAATGTCGAAAGCCTGCCAAGGTTCCACACCAGCATTCTGATGTTGAGGTAGGCAAAAAACGCGATCCCGACCATCGCGATGGCAATCGCTGTTTTCATCGGTAATGCGCCACCGTCAAAGGCGGCCATGATGTCCTCGAAAATCGGCACAGGGCGGCCAACATGGGGGACCCAGAACAACAGATACATGAAGAACGTAACGACTAGGCCACCCGCACCAACGGAGGCAAGGAAATAAAGTGGCGAATAATTTTCGGCGGGTCGTGCGGGTGTCATGGAAGGCTCCTCTCACAATATGAATAAACGCTGTGGCAAAGATACATTCCAAATATTATATATGTCAATAATGGAATATTTTAAATCCGACGAAGCCGCGCGATTATTCCCCGTGCGCCGTCGCGCAGTCTGCGTCATGCCCTGATCAAACAAAGGAAAAACACATGCGCATTCTGTCACTGGTCTTGCTGATTACATATATCGCCGTCGCAGCCGTGGCCGCTGGTGTCTAAGACACCGCCGCTGCAATAATCTTCTGTCCGCCAAACCCGCGCGTCAGCGGGCGAGCAGGTCAGGCACGGTTGGGCGCTTTGAAGCACGATGGCAGGGCAAGGTTACGCCCCAGGTGGGCATGCCGACCCGCTCCCGCCGATGATATGGATACCTGCGCTTACGCCAGCAGCCCCGCGATCCGCGCACGTGCCGAGTTGCTGCGCGGGGTCCACAACCCGCGATCAATCGCTTCCTGAAAGCGCTGGGCAATCTCGGCCAGCGCCGGCGCGTTGTGTTCGGCGATGAAATCGCGCGTGGCGTCATCGGCCAGAAACGCTTCCTCGACCAGATCAAAATGATGGTTGCGCACAGCCCCCGTGGTGGCGGCAAAGGCGAACAGATAATCGACCGTCGCTGCCATCTCGAAGGCACCCTTGTAGCCGTGCCGTTTGACGCCTTCGATCCATTTGGGGTTCACCACACGTGACCGCACGACGCGGCCAATTTCGTCATCCAGCGTGCGAATGACCGGGCGTTCGGGGCGGGAATGGTCATTGTGATAGATCGGTCGGTCACGGCCCTGCAAGCTGCTGATCGCAGCTGCGGCGCCACCCTCGAATTGGTAATAATCGTCGCTGTCCAGAAGGTCGTGTTCGCGGTTGTCCTGATTTTGCACGATGGCTTCGGTCTGGGACAGGCGCGCCTCGAATGCGGCGCGATCGCGCTGCCCTTCGACCCCCGCGCCATAAGCATAACCGCCCCATTCCAGATAGGCCTCGGCCAGATCGGCCTTGTCAGCCCACAACCGTTCATCAATCATCGCCTGCAGACCAGCGCCATATGCACCGGGTTTTGAGCCAAAGACTCGCGCACCATCCTCGCCCGCCTTTGTGCGCGCCGCGGCGGGGTTCAGGTCGGCCGGTTCATCCAGCGCCTGCACGGCCCGCGCCGCGCTATCCACCAGCGCGATCAACTGCGGAAAGGCATCGCGGAAAAAGCCGGAAATCCGCAGGGTTACATCGACACGCGGTCGCCCCAGAACACCCTGCGGCAGCACCTCGAACCCGGTGACGCGGCGGTTGGCGCTGTCCCACTTGGGTTTGACACCCATCAGCGCCAAGGCCTGCGCAATGTCATCGCCGCCGGTGCGCATATTGGCAGTGCCCCAGGCTGTGATCAGCATGGTGCGGGGCCAGTCGCCGTGATCTTGCAGGTGCTTTTCAATCAGCAAATTCGCCGATTTCCACCCCAGCGCCCAGGCGGTCGGGGTCGGCACGGCGCGGCTGTCAACACTGAAAAAGTTGCGCCCCGTCGGCAGGACATCCAGCCGCCCGCGCGTCGGTGCGCCGGACGGCCCGGGCGCGATCGCGCGGCCTGAAAGGGCGGTCAGCAGTGCGCGACCCTCCGAGGGGCCACAGGCGCGCACCGCAGGCAGGATGGTGTCGGCAATTTCCGTCAAAACGGCCTGTGTCGCGGGCAGGTTTGCGCCCTCACCGCCCCATCCGCCATCCCGCAGCAGGTTTTGCGAGAGCAGTTCAAGCCGTTCAACCGTATCGCCATTGCTGCGCCATGTGTCGCGGGTCAGGTCGTGCAGGACCGCGGGCTTTACAGCCGCCGGTGCCGCCATGTCACAATCAAGCGGATCAATCCCAAGGCCCAGATCAGCCGCAAGTGCGCGCAACAGCGAGGCATTCCCGCCACGGCCATCCCCGCGCGGCACCCGTGCCAGCGCAATCGCCAGATCACGTTCCAACGTGCCGACGGGTGATTGCCCGAAAACGTGCAGCCCGTCCCTGATCTGCGCTTCTTTCAATTCGCAAAGGTAGGCATCGAGCTTTGCCAGATCGGTATCCGCATCCCCCGTCATGCCGGTGTCGGCGGCCAGCCCCGTGACCTCGGACAATGACAGGATTTCGCGGCGCAGGTGATCGATCCGGCGCGGGTCAACACCTGCGGCCTCGTAGTATTCATCGACCAGGGCTTCGAGATCACGCAGCGGTCCGTAGCTTTCGGCGCGGGTCAGCGGCGGTGTCAGGTGATCAACGATCACCGCTGCGGCACGGCGTTTGGCCTGCGTGCCTTCGCCGGGGTCATTGACGATAAAGGGATAGATGTGCGGTGTCGCACCCAGCACCACTTCGGGCCAGCAGGTTTCCGACAGTGCAATTGCCTTGCCCGGCAGCCATTCCAGATTGCCATGCTTACCCATATGCACGATCGCATCGGCGCGGAACTGGGTGCGCAGCCAGAAATAGAACGCCAGGTAGTTATGCGGCGGGACCAGATCGGGCGAGTGATAGGTATCGGTCGGGTCGATATTATAGCCGCGCGCCGGTTGCAGCCCGACAACGACATTGCCAAAGCTATGGATCGAGAGGGCAAAGCCCTTGGCCGACCGACCCTCCGGGGGGAGTTTTCTGGCCAAGATGAAGGGATCATCTTCGGGCTGACCCCATCGCGTCGTGATTTGTTGTTTGACCTCCCAAGGGAGCGCATCGAAATGTTGTTTGTAGCTGTCAAGCGCAAGGAATTCGCCGCCCGACCGATCTGCCCGATCCGTCAGCCAGTTTGTCGGCCCCGCCATGATCTGCGCCATCAGGGCGGCACTGTCGGCAGGCGGGTCGGTGACGCGATGGCCCGCTTCTCCCAGAAGCTGCAGCGCATGAACGGTCGCGGCGGGTGTATCCAGCCCGACACCATTGGCCAGTCGCCCGTCCTTGTTGGGGTAGTTCGCCAGCACCAGTGCGACCTTGCGATCACCCTCCGGCGCGGTGCGCAGCCGCGCCCAGTTCACAGCCAGCTCTGTGACCCAGGCGATCCGGTTGCCATCTGCCTGATATGTGGCGATCGGGCATTCGGTCGCGTCGTCAAAATACGCCTCGCCCTTAAAGCTGACGGCGCGCGACAGGATGCGCCCGTCAACCTCGGGGAGGGCCACGTTCATGGCGATATCGCGGGCGGAAAGGCCGGTCAGCCCCTCATCCCATGCCGCGCGCGAGGAGGCCGCAAGCACGACCTGAAAGACTGGCGCGGCATTGGCAGATGGCGCGGCAAGCGGGTTATCGGTTGCGCCATCGCCTGCGTGCGGACTGCCCACAGCGAAGGAGGTGCAGTTCAGGATCACGCTTGGCGGCGCGGCACCAAACAGCCCGTCCAGCGTGGCCTTGCTGATGGGGTCTTTCAACGAGGCGACAAAGATCGGCAAGGGGTTCAGCCCTGCGCGCAGCAGCGATTTCACCAACCGGTTGATCGGGTTCAGCCCGGCCCCCTGCACCAGCGCGCGGTAGAAAACGATCGGCACAACAGGCGCGCCATCGGTCCATTCCGCCTGCGCGACCGCCAGATCAGCGAGGCCCGCGCCGGGCCAGTAGACACCTGCGCGCAGCAAGGGGCTGGCGGCGGCCGGTTTCTCACCACCTCGCAGCATCGCCTGTGTGTAATCCAGAAAATGCACCGCGTTCTGTGGTCCACCTTCGACAAGATAGGCCCAAAGCGCGTCGTAGTCTTCTTCGGGCACCGTCGACAGGCTGCGCAGCTCGGGGTCGGGTTTGTCATCGCCGGGCAGGGCCACGAAAGGCACACCGGCCTCATGCAGGCGGGCGGCGTATTGTTCCAGCCCGTATTTCCAATAGCCCCCGCCGCCCAGAATCCGCGCGATCACCAGCCGCGATTTCGTCGCGCAGGCATCAAGATGCAGATCAACCGACATCGGGTGCATCAGATGCATCATGCTGGCCAGACGCAGGCCCGGCGGGGCGGGCATGTCGCCGCGCGCGGCCGACAGCGCCGCCAGTTCCGTATCGGCGGCGGAAATCACCACGACATCGGCGGGGGTTTGCCCCAGATCGACGGGTTCCTTGCCGTCGTCAATCGTTCCGGGCGTGGCGGCAAGCAGGTGCATCAGGCGAATCCATCTTGCGGGGGCGCGGGAATTGCATCATGGGACGAGCGAACAGTCAGGAAAGACCCGTCATGGTTGACTACAAGAAATCCGGCGTGCCGAAGGGGCCAAAGGGCAGCCCGCGCTACGCCGAACATAACGCCTATGGGACCGCAAAGACCCCGTTCAACGTGCGGCCCGGCAAGGCCGACCTGTTGGCGCGGATGAAGGCAAATGCGCAAAAGGCAAAGAAATCTTAAGCGCATAGCGTTTTTTCCATAAACAGGCTGACCGGTGCGGCGCTATAGGTGCCAAACGGGCCACAGAATGCAAAACCGTGGCGCTGATACAGCCGGTGCGCTGGGCGCGACACATGGCCTGTCTCAAGACGCAGACAGGGCAGACCAAGCCCGCGGGCTTCGTCCTCAAGGGCGCGCAGGATCGCATCGGCAATGCCTTGCCCGCGCGCGGCGGGATCGACGAACATCGACTTGACCTCGCCATATCCATCCCGCCTGGCAAGCGCCCCGCAGCCGACCTTGATATCGCCACGTCGCGCCGTAAGGAACGCGACGTCAGGGGCGCAAAGCGCGTCAATCGGCAGGAAATGGCAGTCATCGGCGCTGTAGAGGCTTTGCATCAACGCGTGGCTTTGCCGCAAAAGCGCGGTGGCCTGCGGATCGCGTGGATCATCACGATCGACGAATATCATGCGATGAGTGCGGCCTCGATCGCCGCTTGGTCCAGGCCCGCCGCGCCGATCACCACAAGGCGCGTCTGGCGGTTGCCGTCAGCGAAAGGCTGGTCGAAATAGGTATCAACACGCGGGCCCACGGCCTGCAAGGTCAGGCGCATGGGCTTGCCAGTGACAGCCGCGAACCCCTTGAGGCGCAGAATGTCATGCTTGCGGATCACATCGGCAACCTGTTGGGCAAAGGCCGTGGCATCCCCCACTTCGCTGCGGGTCACGACGAAACTCTGGAATTCGTCGTGGCCATGTTCATGTTCGTGATCATGGTGATCGTCATCATCGTCGTGATGGTGGTGGTGCACCTCGTGGCGGGCCGCGAGGTCATTCTCGGCACCCACGCCCTGACCCAACAACACGCTGACCGGAAGCGCGCCCATCGTTGCCTTGACCACCTGCACACCCTTGCGGGCATCGGCCTTGAGGACGGCAAGCAGATGATCAACCTGCGCCGTGTCCAGCAGATCGGATTTGTTGACGACAATCATGTCGGCGCAGGCGATCTGGTCTTCAAACAATTCCGACAGAGGCGTTTCGTGATCAAGATTGTCATCCTGCGCGCGCTGGGCATCCACGGCGGCAACATCATGGGCAAAACGACCGTCAGTGACCGCCTTGCCGTCAACCACCGTCACCACGCCATCAACGGTGACCTTCGTTGAAATGCCGGGCCAGTTGAAGGCGCGCACAAGCGGTTGCGGCAGGGCCAATCCGCTGGTTTCGATCACGATGTGATCAGGGGGCGTGTCGCGCGCCAGCAGCTTTTCCATCGTCGGGATGAACTCATCGGCCACCGTGCAGCAGATGCAACCGTTTGACAGCTCCATGATGTCATCTTCGCTACAGGTGGCGTCACCGCAACCTTTCAGGATGTCACCATCCACACCGAGATCGCCAAATTCATTGATGATCAACGCGATGCGCTTGCCGTTGGCATGATCAAGCATGTGACGGATCAGCGTTGTCTTGCCTGCGCCCAGAAAACCGGTGACGACAGTTGCGGGGATCTTGGCGGCCATGATGGTGGTCCTTATGGGTTTGGAACGGTATGTGTCGCCCAAAGCGGGCGGAAAGGAAAGCAAATGACCGATCGGATCATCATCTGCACAGGATGCGCCGGTGGCACGGAATTGGTTGCTGCTTTGGCAGGGCGGCTGACCGTGGAAACGACCGACTGCATGAATGTCTGCAGCACTCCGGTCAGCCTTGCGGTGCGGGCGACCGGCAAGGCCGCGTATCTGTTCACAGGCGTCAGCCCGGACAGCCCCGACGATGTGGTCGCCTTTGCGCAGCTATATGCAGAGGCAGCGGACGGACAGATCGCCGATGCACGCGCCGCAGGCGATCTGCGGTTTTGTCTGGTCGGACGCATCCCGGGCTAGGCGCTGCGGCACCACAGCCAACCGGCTGTGGCCCCCAGCACGGCCCAACTCGCGGCGGCAACAGCCAGCGCGCGTGCCGCGAAATGCGAGGCCAGTTCGGGCGGCGCGATACCATAATAGGTATCAAGCACCGGCGCACCGATCACATGCGGCGCAGCAAGCAGGGCCGCACCCGTGATCATGCCCCAGGGCGCGCGCACAAAGGCAATCGAAGCGATCCCTGCAATCGAGGCCAGAACCGTGCCCAGCCACCACATCTGACGCGCGAACATATCAGCGGCAATCGTGCCCGGCAGTTCAGGCGCAAGCCCTACCGCAGGTGCCAGATTGACCGCCAGAAAACCGGCCAGCCCCCAGATCAGCCCACTGCGTCCGTTGACGCTGTGACCTGCACGCTGGGCAATGCCAAAGCCGACAACCATCAGAAAGGCAAAGCCGGTATAGACAACCATGTTCATCGCCAGGGTTCCAACGTGCCGGGGCAGTTGGGCCATAACGTCAGGGTTGCCGACCGGCGTTTCAATCGTGCCGTTCTCGACGGTCGTGAAATGCACGACCAGACCTTGCTCGAATGTTTCCCCCTCGATCAGAAGGGGGACAACGAATATCAACTGCAGGGCGGCCGCAAAAATACCTGCGACCAGCCCGGCAAGCACCGCGCTGGTGAACAGCTGTTTGATCATCGGATCAGATCAGTCAGGTGCTAGTGGCAGGGGAATGCGATGGCATGACGCTGGTCATGCGCAACATCATGCATTGCCGATGCCTGCGCAAACCCGCCGACAAACAACAGACCGGCGCCCACCAATGCGGCAAACGCAAGGGCGATCACATCGCTGCTGACTTTGGTTGCGGGGGCGGTTTGTGGGGCCGTGGTGGCCTGAATCGCGTCGTTCATTCTGTCTCTCCTGTTCCGTCACACCCGACGGGGTTGATTACATCGCATGGCAGGTCTCCTGGCTTGCGGGTCAAAGTTTGGTGTCGGCCTTCCCGGTTTCCCAGTGGCGCTGATGACACCGCACTCTCCGCTGACAGTCGCGGGGGCGGCTGTGGATTTGAACCTCCGGCTAGGATCGGTCCGCACCACATTCCCTTTTGATCCCCTGATGCTTTGCATCCTTGGCGGGGAACCATGCCCGCCCTTAGTGCGCTGTTTGGACAGGGTGCGTCAAGGCAGATTGCGACGTTTGGCAGTTGCCCCGCGGCTTTGGCGACCAAGGCGGGCGGCGGAGCCTCCGGCGGGAGTTTTTATGAACAAAAGAAGATCTGGGTGGCGAAAAACCGCAATATCTTGTGGATAACTGGCTGAATTGCGCCATATGCGGGGGTTGCGCGTTGACTCTGGCGGGATCGTTTGGCCAGTGTTTCCCGACTGTGAGGGAATCAGGAACGCCCCGTGCAATTTAGTAAACTCAGGCTCAACGGCTTCAAAAGTTTTGTCGATCCCACCGATCTGATCATCGCTGATGGTCTGACCGGTGTCGTCGGTCCAAATGGCTGCGGCAAGTCGAACCTGCTCGAGGCGCTGCGCTGGGTTATGGGTGAAAACCGCCCCACCGCCATGCGTGGTGGCGGCATGGAGGATGTGATTTTCGCAGGCGCCGCGACCCGTCCGGCGCGCAACTTTGCCGAAGTGTCGCTGGTGATTGATAACACCGAACGGCTTGCCCCCGCCGGGTTCAACGACGCCGACAATCTGGAAATTATCCGCCGGATTACCCGCGATGCGGGCAGCGCCTACAAGGTCGGCACCAAGGACGTGCGCGCGCGCGATGTGCAGATGCTGTTTGCCGATGCCTCGACCGGCGCGCATTCGCCCGCGCTGGTCCGGCAGGGCCAGATCGCCGAGCTGATCAATGCCAAACCCAAGGCGCGCCGCCGCATCCTCGAAGAAGCCGCCGGGATCAGCGGCCTTTACCAGCGCCGCCACGAGGCCGAACTGAAACTGAAAGGTGCCGAAACCAACCTGACCCGCGTTGACGATGTGATCGAACAGCTGGCCGCGCAATTGTCGCAACTGGCCCGTCAGGCCCGTCAGGCCAAACGCTACCGCGAGATCGGCGAGGCTCTGCGCAAATCCGAAGGCCTGTTGCTTTATCGGCGTTGGCGCGAGGCAGACGAGGCCCGCGCAGCCGCCGAGGACCAGTTGCGCGAACGCACCACAGCCGCTGCCGGTGCCGAAACCGCCGCCCGTCAGGCTGCCAAGGCCCGCGCCGCGTTCGAATCCGCCCTGCCGCCCCTGCGCGAGGAGGAAGCGATCGCCGCAGCCGTCCTGCAACGCCTGACCGTGCAGCGCGACACCCTGTCCGACCAGGAGGCCCGCGCCCTTGAAACCATCGAGACCCTCAAGGCGCGCATCGACCAGCTTGGTCGCGATATCGAGCGCGAGACGGGCTTGAACAAGGACGCGGGCGAAACCATTGAACGGCTTGAGTGGGAAGCGCGCGAAATCGCCAAGGCGGGCGAGGGGCATGACAGCCGCCTGGACAAGGCCGCGACTGCGGCGCACGAGGCCGCCGGAATCCTGCAAGACCGCGAAACCGATCTGTCGCAACTGACCGAAGATGTGGCCCGTTTGGCCGCGCGCCACCAGTCGGCGCAACGCCTGTTGGATGACAGCCGCACCACACTGGAGAAAAGCGAGGCCGAGGCCGCGCGCGCCAAGACCCAACAAGCCGAAGCCCAAGCGGCGCTGACACGGGCCGAGGCTGATTTCACCGCCGCCGGGGCAGAAGAAGCCGCCGCCGTTGCCACCGCCGCCCGCGCCGACGAAGCATTGGCTGCCGCCGAAGCCGCGCGCGCTGAAACCCAGACCCGCGAATCCGATGCCCGCGTGCAGCGCGCCGAGGCCGAAGGCGAAGCCAACGCCCTGCGCGCCGAAGTGTCGGGACTGGCCCGTTTGGTCGAACGTGACACCGCCGAGGGCGGGCAAATCCTGGATCAATTGCGCGTCGAGGGCGGCTATGAAAAGGCGCTGGGCGCCGCATTGGCCGATGATCTGCGCGCGCCCGCGATCGGGCCCAACGACAAATCAGGCTGGGCGGTCTTGCCCGGCTATGCCACCCCGCAAACCCTGCCTGACGGCGTGCTTGCGCTGACGAATTATGTGTCGGTGCCGGATGTTCTGGTGCGCCGCATGGGGCAGGTCGGTTTGGTGGATGCCGCTGACGGCGCGCGCCTTCAGGCGGATCTGAAACCGGGGCAGCGCCTTGTCAGCGTCGCGGGCGATCTGTGGCGCTGGGACGGGTTTCGCGCCGGGGCCGAAGATGCGCCATCGGCAGCTGCCCTGCGCCTGCAACAGCTGAACCGTCTTGTGGAACTCAAGCGTGACCTGGAAGACGCCAATGCCCGCGCCCAGGGCGCCGCGCAGGCGCATGATGCCCTGACCGCGCGCATGGCCGATCTGACCGCCGCTGATCAGGCCGCCCGTCAGGCGCGCCGCGATGCCGACCGTCTGGTCGCGGATGCCAATCGCGCCCTGAGCCGTGCCGAGGCCGATCGCAACCTGTCGGCGGGCAAGCTGGAAAGCAACGGTCTGGCCGTGACCCGCCACGAAGAAGAAGCGATGAACGCGCGCAAATCTTTGGCCGAGGCCGAGAAGGCAGCCCGCGATCTGGGCGATCTTGATGCCGCCCGCGCCAGCGTCGAAGACGTGAAAATGACCGTTGAGGCTGCGCGCATCACTATGATGTCGCGCCGCAGCGCCCATGACGAACTGCGCCGCGAGGGCGATGCCCGCCTCAAGCGCAGTCAGGAAATCACCAAGGAAGTCAGCGGTTGGAAGCACCGCCTTGAAACGGCCAACAAACGCACCGCCGAACTGGCTGAACGCCGCGACGCCTCGGAGATTGAACTGAAAGAGGCCACCGCCGCTCCCGAAGAAATCGCCGCCAAACGTGCCGAACTTTCCGATGCGATTGACGAGGCCGAAAACCGCCGCAAGCAGGCGGCCGACAAACTTGCCGAGGCCGAAAATACCCTGCGCGACACCGCGCTGGCCGAACGCGAAGCCGAGCGCACGGCATCAGAGTCCCGCGAGGCCCGCGCCCGCAGCGAAGCGCGCGCCGACGCCGCCCGCGAAACTGTGGCTTACGCCGCCGAACGGATCATGGAGGCGCAAGAGGTTACGCCTGACAAGCTGCTGGAAACGCTGGACGTCGACCCCGAGAAGATGCCCGCCTCTGATGTGATCGAAGGTCAGGTGAACGCCTACAAGCGACAGCGCGATGCCCTTGGGGCCGTCAATCTGCGCGCCGAGGAAGACAGCGTGGACGTGCAGAACGAACACGACAGTCTGGTCAAGGAAAAGACCGATCTTGAGGACGCGATCCGCGCCCTGCGCACCGGTATTGCCAACCTTAACCGTGAAGGGCGCGAACGTCTGCTGACCGCCTTTGAACAGGTCAACGAAAGCTTCGGCCTGCTGTTCACCCACCTTTTTGGCGGTGGCGAGGCCAAGCTGGTGCTGGTCGAAAGCGATGATCCGCTGGACGCGGGCCTCGAAATCCTCTGCCAGCCGCCGGGCAAGAAACTCAGCACCCTGTCGCTGCTGTCAGGGGGCGAACAGACCCTCACCGCGATGGCGCTGATCTTTGCGGTCTTTCTTGCCAACCCCGCGCCGATCTGTGTGCTTGACGAGGTCGACGCACCTTTGGACGACGCCAACGTGACCCGTTTCTGCGACCTTCTGGATGAAATGACCCGCCGCACCGATACGCGGTTCCTGATCATCACCCACCACGCCGTCACCATGTCGCGGATGGATCGCCTGTTTGGCGTGACCATGGGTGAACAGGGCGTCAGCCAGTTGGTCAGCGTTGACCTCAAGAAAGCCGCCGCAATGGTCGCGTGACGGCTTTCGCCTGCCCGCGTAACACTCTAGTGGGGGCGGCATGCAGCTGATCATCCACACCCACCTTGACTACATGTTCGCCGACAAGACCGATGTGCTTTTGCAGATCGAGGCGGCGCAGACCCGCGACCAGACCGTCAACGACCCCACGCTGATGATCACCCCCGTCGATCATTTTCGTCGCGTTCCAGCCGAGGAAGGCATCGGCGAACGCAGTTGGACCCGCGTGCAGGGACATGTGACATGTGACTACCGCGCGACCGTGACCATCACGCGCAAAGCGGTCGAGATGGCAACACTGGCAGCCACCCCGCTGCACGACCTGCCACCTGAAACCCTGCGGTATCTGATGGGGTCGCGCTATTGTCCGGCGGATGATTTTCAGGCCTTTGTGGATGCGGATTTCGGCGACCTGACGGGCGGCGCGCGGATCGTGGCAATGCGCGACTGGATCGAAGATGCCTTTACCTACGATCCCGGTGCCAGCACCGCGCAGACCACCGCAATGGACAGCTTCGTGCATCGCCACGGGATATGCCGCGACTATGCGCATGTGCTGATCGCGCTGGCCCGTGCCGCCGCGATCCCGGCACGCATCGCCAGTGTCTATGCGCCCACGGTCACACCGCCCGATTTTCACGCCGTGGTCGAAGTGTTCCTTGACGGTGGCTGGCACCTTGTTGACCCGACAGGCATGGCGGCAGCCGGCGAAATGGCTCTCATCGGCGTGGGGCGCGATGCGGCGGATGTCGCATTCCTGACAAGCTGGGGCAGCGCACAGATGCTGGCGCAGTCGGTCAGTGTTACCAAAGGCTGAACACGGTCATTACCACCCGCCCGACCAGCCCGATAGCCACTACCAAGGTCAAGGCCATGCCCCAGGAAATCCACAATACGCGGATCGCGGCGGCAATGTCATCCGCACCCAGATCGCGTTTGCCATCCGCGTTCACAAAGGCATAATCCGTCATCACGCCACCGTAACGGCGCGGGCCGGACAGGGCGATCTGCAAGCCATAGGCCATCGCCGCCTCGGGCCATCCCGCATTGGGCGAACGGTGCAGTTTCGCATCGCGGCGCACGGGGGCCAGGCGCGCGCCGGGGCAGGCCAATCCGATGATCACCGCCGTCACCCGCGCTGGAATCCAGTTCAGCAGATCGTCAAACCGCGCCGCCGCCCAGCCGAATTTTTCATGCCGCGGGGTGCGATAGCCAATCATGCTGTCGGCGGTGTTGGTGATCTTGTAGATCAGCAATGCGGGCAACCCGCCAATCAGAAACCAAAAGGCGGGCGCAATCACACCGTCGCTGAAATTCTCGGCCGCGCTTTCAATCGCGGAGCGGGCGACATCGCTTTCGTCCATCTGCCCTGTGTCGCGGCTGACGATCATCGCCACGGCGCGCCGTCCGTCATCCAGCGAGCTGCGCAAACCCTCCTGCACCGCTTTCACATGTTCGACCAAGGACTTTTGCGCCAGCAACACCGCGCCGATCAGCAGGTCGATCCATCGCCCCGGCAACAGCGCCAAGGCCCAGCCAAGCAGCCCCGCGCCAATCACAAGCGCTGCAAATGCAATCAGACCCTCCAACCGGCTGTCGCGCGTGTTGAACCGCTGATCCAGCCAGCCCACCGCGCGGCCCATCATCACCGCCGGATGCGCTACCTGCGACCACAGCCAGCGCGGCTCTCCCAGCCATGCATCAAGGCACATCGCAAAGAACAGCGCCATCGCCATGTCAGACGCCCGCTACGGCATCGGCGACCTGCGTCCACCTGTCAGGGTGCGGCAAGCCAAGGCGCACCCACGTCTTGGAATACGGAAAAATGCGCGACCAGACGTGGTGCCGCGCAAGGTGATCCTGCCAGCGCACCGCGTCATCGACTTCATACAAGCGAAACAGCGTCGTGCCGCCAACGACCTGCGCGCCAGCGCCCGTCAGCAAAGCATCCAGCCGGTCCGCATCCGCGGCCAACCGCCCGCGGGTTTCTTCGGCCCAGGCCTGATCCGCCAGCGCCCGCGCACCAATGTCCAGCGCGGGGCCAGACACGGACCACGGCCCCATCAGATCGCGCAGGGGCGCAAGCGTGTCAGGTTGCCCGATCGCAAAGCCAAGCCGCAGGCCCGCAAGCCCCCAAAATTTGCCAAAACTCTTGAGGACCACAACCCCGCCGCCCGTGGTTTCCGTCACCAAAGACTGGTCCGGGGCAACATCGCAAAAACTCTCGTCGATCACAGTCGGGCCATCGATGTCGGCGGCACGCCACATGCGACCGTCAGGATTGTTGGGGTGCACAACAGTCGTGACCGCCGCCGCGCCGTGTTCCTGCACAGACCAGCCTTGGGCGCGAAACGCGGCCGCGTGTTCGTTATAGGTTGGCGCCGGAATCGTCGCGGTATCCCCGGCAAATACCGACGGGAGGCGGGCGATCAGTGCAGACGCCCCATGCGCTGCAATTATATCGGCCCCCCGCGGCACATTCCAAAAGCTTCGCGCAGCATCCAGCAAACGGTGCATTGCCTCGGTGTCGGGCAATGCAGTCCACGCCTGCGCACCGATTCCTCCGACCGGATAGGGCACCGGGTTGATTCCGGTGGACAGATCAATCCAATCAGCGCGCGCCCCGCCATAGCGCGCAATCGCGGCGTCCAACCCGCCGCCGTGGTCGCGCGCTTGTGTCATTCAGGAACGGGGGTGTGGCGGCTGACAAAATGACCCTTCACGCCCTGGGGCCACTCACGAAACGGCACCTGCCCCGTGGGGCTGGCGGCATGCATCTGCGCGTAGTCGACAATCGCCTGCGCATCTTCGGCAGAGGCCGCGAATTTGCCAAGGGAATAGCCGATCTTGCCCGCCCCCTGGACGATGATGTTGCACGCCCTTTCGCAGCCCATCGTGCATGAAACGCGGCGCGCGGCCACGTCACCGCCCGCGCGGTCCTCGATCAATGCGGCCAAAGCCTCGCCATCGGTCTGTTCCATGGCGGTGTCTTCCCAGCCAGGCGCTTTGCAGGTGTCGCAGATGGTGATCCAGGTGGTCATGGGTTTTGCGCCTCCGATTTTAGCGTTTTGATAAACATTCGGCGGATTTCCGCAAGGGGCGCGGCTGTTTCCTGCCATTTGGTAATAGGTGGGGGCGTGTTTTAACCCTTCGTTAACCTTCAACGGGCAATCCGGTTGGGCGATGGATGCGCAGGCACGTGACATGCGCTGAAAGTGAACTGGGGTAAGCTATGGATGTTCTGATCGTTGAAAATAAAGGCCCGCTTGGGCAGCTTTGGGCGGATCACCTGCGGCGGCACGGCGGGCGTGTGAAACTTGTGGCGACATCTGATGACGCGATCATGGCCATCTCCGATCAGACATTCGAGGTAATCGTCGTCAATCTTGAACAGGCACATGATGCCATCTCGGTGTCGGACTTTGCGCAATACCGCCAGCCCGACACGCAAGTGATGTTTGTTACCGACACCTCATTCTTTTCGGATGGGTCAATTTTTACGCTGGCCTCCAACGCCTGCACACTGGTGCCCAGCACAACGCCGCCCGAAGACATTGCCGCGATGGTCGAACACTACGCCGTTCACCATTAACCACGCCCATGCGGCGCGTCGTAATCCAGCACCGGATTAATCGGAACGATCCGGTAGGGGTTAATCGTCTCGTGGCTGTAGTGATAGTGATGCACGATATGATCCATCTTCACGGTCTGCGCGATCCCCTCCATCTGATATAGTTCACGCGTGAAGGCCCAAAGGTTCGGATAATCGACGATCCGCTTGCGGTTACATTTGAAATGCAGGTGATAGACCGGATCAAAGCGGATCAGGGTGGTCCACAAGCGCCAGTCAGCCTCGGTCAACCGATCCCCCATCAGATAACGGCTCTGCGACAGGCGGTCCTCAAGCCAGTCCAGACTGTCGAACAAGGGCATCACACCCGCCTCATAGGCCTCTTGCGTGGTGGCAAAGCCCGCCTTGTAAACGCCGTTGTTGACAGTGTTGTAAATCCGGTCGTTGACGGGTTCAATCGCATCGCGCAAGGCGACGGGCCAATAGTCATCCGCGTTGCCCGTGATACCGTCAAAGGCGGAGTTGAACATGCGGATGATCTCGGAGCTTTCGTTGCTGACAATCGTTTCGCGCAGCTTGTCCCACAGGATCGGCACCGTGACGCGTCCCGATATCTTTGGGTCAGCCTTCAGATATATGTCACGCGCGAACGGCAGCCCATAAAGGGTGTCCCCGGTGGCATCCGCGAAATCGGTCTCAAAGGTCCAGCCATCACTCAGCATGTGCGGATGGACCACCGAGACGGAAATGTGGTCCTCCAACCCCTTGAGCGCGCGAAACACCAAGGTGCGATGCGCCCAAGGGCAGGCATAGGACACATACAAATGATAGCGCCCGCTTTGCGCCTCGAACCCGTCCTCGCCGCTTGGCCCCGCAGCGCCATCGGTCGTGATCCAGTTGCGAAACTTCGCGGTCGAGCGTTTGAAAGCGCCGCCCGTGGATGTCGTATCATACCAAACGTCCTGCCAGACGCCGTCAACAAGTTGGCCCATGTTCCCCTCCGATACCTGTTACGTCTGACCTAACGCGCGCGCGGGCGGGCGCAACCCCGCTTCCCGCGCATGGCCCCTGCGCCAACGCACAGTGGCGGCACAGTCGGTTTCGACCTCTCCCTCGCCGCTTATCCATTTGCGAGTCACCGGCCCACCGCCTATACCCCTTCTCAGACGAAGCCCCAGTGGCCAGAGAGGTTGGTGGCGCAAGGTTGACCCAAAACGGGAACCGGACCGCTGCATCGTCAACGACTGCACCTGCGGTCCTCTGGCCATTATACGACACGAGGACAGCAAGATGCGCACAACCCTTACCCTGATCGCGATGCTTTTCGCCACATCCGCCGCCGCCGACCCGGGGCATATCGCCGATGTCGCGGGCCATAATCATTGGGTCGCAGGGGCGGCTGTGGGCGTTGCCGTGCTGGTCGGACTTTGGGGTGCATTGAAAGGGCGCGGCGGCAAAGAAACCTCTGCCGACACCGAGGACGAGCCCGAAGAGGAAGCAACCGCATGAAAACCGGTGTGATGATCTGCGGGCACGGCTCACGCTCCCAATCTGCGGTCGATGAATTTGCGACGCTGGCCGACAAGCTGCCCGCCTACCTGCCCGACGATTGGCAAACCGAATATGGCTACCTCGAATTTGCCAATCCCGTGATCCGCGACGGGCTGGACAAACTGCGCGAGGCCGGATGCACCCGGATCCTCGCGGTGCCAGGCATGTTGTTTGCGGCGATGCACGCCAAGAACGATATCCCGACCGTGTTGAATACCTACGCGCAGAAACACGGTATCGACATTTCCTATGGCCGCGAACTGGGCGTCGATCCGAAAATGATCGCCGCCGCTGCGGGGCGGATCACCGAGGCCGTGAGCGCGGCAAATTCCAAACACGGTCCCGTCGATCTGCACGACACCTGCCTGGTGGTCATCGGGCGCGGCGCGTCCGACCCCGATGCCAACGGCAACGTCGCCAAGATCGCGCGCATGCTGCACGAAGGCATCGGCTTTGGCTGGTGCGAGGTCGGCTATTCCGGCGTGACCTTCCCGCTGGTCGAACCCTGCCTGACACATGCCGCGAAACTGGGATACAAACGCATCATCGTTTTCCCCTATTTCCTGTTTTCCGGCATCCTGATCGACCGCATCTATGGCTTCACCGATCAGGTTGCCGCCGAAAATCCCGGTATCCAGTTCGTCAAGGCGGGCTACCTTGGGGATCACGCATCGGTGCTGGAAACATTCGCCGAACGGATCATCGAACAGACCGGAAAAAATCCGCCCCCCAACTGCGGGATATGCGGTTACCGCGAACAGGTGCTGGCACTGGACAACGGTGATCATGTGCACATCACACCGGATCAGCGCAATCATCCCGCATTCGCCAACACACCACCGCCCACCTGCGTGCTGTGCAAATACCGCGTGCAGGTCTTGGGGTTCGAGGCCGAAGTCGGCGCGGTGCAGGAAAGCCACCACCATCACGTCGAAGGGCAGGGGGCCTCTGCGCCCGGCTCGAACGTGGCTGACTGCGCGCTGTGCGATACCTTCTGCACCGGCATGTGTCGGCTGGTGGCGCAACACACCCATGATCACCATCACCACCACGACCATGATCACCACCACGATCACCACCACGCGGTCTATCCGCACGCCGACCACCCGCACGGGCCGGAAAGCGCGCGCAAGGCTAAGGCGTGATCTTGGACGGCAAAGCCGGACAGCCCCCGACCGCCCCCATGGGCGGGGGCTTCACCCCCACCCGCGGTCGGGGGCTGTCCTTTGTGATTGAGATTCCGTAATGCGTCCCTATGAAACCGACCCCGCCGCGATCTACGCTGCCAGCTTTGCGACCGTCGCGCGCGAGGCGCGCCTTGATCGCTTTGCCCCCGACATGCATCCGCTGATGACCCGGCTGATCCATGCCTGCGGGATGGTGGAAATCGCCGACCGGCTGGCATTTTCCGAAGATGTCAGCGCGACAGGCCGCGCGGCCCTGACGGGCGGCGCACCGATCCTGTGCGATTGCGAAATGGTTGGCGCAGGGATCATCCGCCGCTACCTGCCCGCAGACAATGATGTGATCGTCACGCTGAACGACCCGTCCGTGGCGGACCGCGCCAAGGCGATTGGCAACACGCGGTCAGCCGCTGCCGTGGAATTGTGGGAGCCGCATATCGCAGGCGCAGTCGTTGCCATCGGCAATGCGCCCACGGCCCTGTTTCACCTTCTCGAACTGCTCGACGCGGGCTGGCCCAAACCGGCGGCAATCCTCGGGTTCCCTGTCGGATTTATTGGCGCGGCTGAATCCAAGGCCGAACTGGCCGCCAATCCGCGCGGTTGTGAATTTGTCGCTCTGCGCGGGCGGCGCGGCGGCTCGGCGATGGCTTCGGCTGCGGTGAATGCGCTGGCGGCGGGCCTGCCCGAGGTGACACATGCTTAACGCGCCCAGCCATACGACGACCCATACGGTTTCCATATGGTTTCCATACGGTTTCCATACGCCGTTTTCAGGGGGGCTGCCCAATGGTTAACGCTCCGTGGCTGCATATCGTCGGCATCGGCGAAGACGGCATGGACGGCCTTACCCCCGTCACCCGCGCTGTGGTCGAAGCCGCCGAAGTGATCGTCGGCGGTGACCGTCATCACACCCTGTCTGTCAATCCCGATGCCGAGCGTATCGCCTGGCCCTCGCCGTTTGATGCGATGATTACCACCCTGGAATCATTGCGAAATCGACGTGCCGTGGTGCTGGTGACGGGTGATCCGTTGTGGTTTTCGGTCGGCGCGCGGATCGGGCGCGCGATCCCCGCTGATCAACTGGTTTACCACCCGCAATTGTCGGCCTTTCAACTGGCTGCGGCGCGTATGGGCTGGTCGCTGGCGGATGTGGAAACCCTGACGGTGCATGGTCGCCCCGTGGAACAGATGATTGCCTTTATTCAACCTGATCAACGACTTATCGTCCTGACAACCGGCGTAGAAACCCCGACGCAAATCGCGAAGTTCCTGACGGATCGTGGTTTTGGCAATTCGCGCATGACGGTCCTTGCGGCGATGGGCGGTGAACGCGAAGAACGCTTTGACGGCACCGCTGCCGATTGGTCCCATACCGTCCCCGCGTTCAACACCCTGTGCATCGACTGCGTTGCCGCACCGGACGCGGCCCTGTTGCCCCGCGTGCCCGGCCTTGCCGATGCGCTGTTCCAATCCGACGGCACCATGACCAAACAAGAGGTCCGCGCCGCCACGGTCGCTAAACTCATGCCCATGCGCGGCGCGCTGCTGTGGGACATTGGCACCGGCTGCGGATCCGTTGCTATCGAATGGATGCGTGCGGCGCGATATGCCCGCGCCATCGGCATCGAACCCCGCGCCGACCGCCGCGCGATGGCGGCGGCCAACGCGCTGGCGCTGGGCACGCCCAAGCTGGAACTGATCGACGGCACCGTGCCTGACGCCCTTGGCGGGCTGGCCGCGCCCGATGCGATTTTCATCGGTGGCGGGCTGTCGCGCGCCACTTTTGATGCGGCGTGGGATGCCCTGCGCCCCTTGGGACGGCTGGTCGTGAATGCCGTGACACTGGAAAGCGAAACTGAACTGTTTGCCCTTTACCGCGCGTTCGGTGGCGACCTTGTGAAACTTCAGGTGAACCGCGCCGAGCCGGTAGGACGGTTGACCGGTTGGCGGCCCTCGATGCCCGTCACCCAATGGAGCCTTGTGAAGCGATGAAGCAAAGCCTCCGGCGGAAGATATTTTGGAAGAAAAAGCCATGAGTGGGACATTGTTTGGCGTGGGCCTTGGCCCCGGCGCGCCCGATTTGATGACCCTGCGCGCGGCGCGTTTGATCGCTGGCGCAGGCGTCGTCGCCTATCCGACGCTGGCCGGGGGCGAAAGTTTCGCGCGCGCGATTGCCGCTGAATTGATCAAGCCGGACGCGGTCGAGATTGTCATGGACGTGCCAATGACAACCGCGCGCGAACCCGCGCAAAAGGCCTATGACAAAGGCGCGGCGGACATTGCGGCGGCTTTGGATGCCGGTCAGGATGTGGTGTATCTGTGCGAGGGCGATCCGTTTTTCTACGGCTCGTTCATGTATATTTTTGCCCGCCTTGCCGACCGCTATGATGTGCAGGTCGTGCCCGGTGTCACCAGCATCACCGCATGTGCGGCGCGCGCCGGTCGCCCGCTTGTGGCGCGCAATGAACGTCTGACCGTCTTGCCCGGTCCGCTGCCCGAGGGTGAACTGCGCGCACGTATTGAAGGGGCCGAAAGTGTCGCAATCATGAAGGTTGGCCGTCATCTGGCGAAAATTCGTGCTGTGATCGACGACTTGGGCTTAACTGAATTTGCCACCTACGTGGAGCGCGCAAGCCTGCCCCAAGAGGTGGTATTGCCGCTGGCTGACGCCCCCAGGGACGCGCCGTATTTTTCAATGATACTTCTGACGAAAGGGGCTGATGCATGGCTTTGACACCTGTGGTTCTGGCACTCTCGCGCTCTGGCGAAGCCACCGCCCATCGGATCGCGCAGACCCTTGGCGCTGCGGTTCACGGGCGCGAGGGGCGGGTGGAAAAGGCAGACGCGTTGTTTGCCAATGCGCTGGATCACGCGCGTGATCTGTTCGCCGCAGGCGTGCCGATTGTCGGCGTCTGTGCCAGTGGCATTCTGATCCGCGGTGTTGCCCCGCTTTTGGCGGACAAGACTGCGGAGCCGCCGGTGGTGTCGGTGTCGGATGACGGGTCCGTTGTCGTGCCGCTGCTGGGGGGACATCGCGGGGCAAATCGTCTGGCGCGCCGGATCGCGGATGCGCTCGGCGGTGATGCGGCCGTGACTACGGCGGGCGATGTTGCGCTTGGTGTGGCGCTGGACGAGCCCCCGACAGGCTATCGTTTGATGAACCCCGGGGATGCCAAGGGGGTCATGGCGAACCTGCTGGCGGGGGGTGGGGTCACATGGACAGATGAGGAACTGTTTGATGTTGAACTGCCAGAAGGCGGCGATGTCGAACTGCTCGTGACCGAGGCCGAAGGGCATGGCAACGCGACCCGTCTGGTCTATCATCCACAGCGCTTTGCCCTTGGGGTCGGGTGCGCGCGCAATGCCGACGTGGAAGAGTTGTGGTCCCACGTGTTGGGCGCGCTGGAAGCGGGCGATATCGCCAAGGGCGCGATCGCCTGTGTTGCTTCGATTGATCTCAAGGCAGATGAACCGGCGATTATCGCCGTGGCCGCTCGGTTGGGTGTGCCACTGCGGGTCTTCACGGCCGCCGCGCTTGAGGCGGAGGCGGGTCGCTTGCTGAACCCGTCTGATGTGGTGTTTGCCGAGGTCGGCTGCCACGGCGTATCCGAAGGCGCGGCGCTGGCGGCGGCAGGGCCGGGTGCAGAGCTATCAATCGCCAAAAGCAAGACAGCGAATACAACCTGCGCCGTGGCCCGCGCAGAGGACCCGATTGTGCAGATGCGCGGCCGCGCACGCGGGCGGCTGTCAGTTGTCGGCATCGGCCCGGGACAGGCAGCCTGGCGGACGCCTGAAGTGTCCCACCTTGTCGCCCAGGCCGAAGAATTGGTGGGGTATGGGTTATATATTGATCTGCTGGGGCCATTGGCCGTTGGCAAGGAACGCAGTGATTTCCCATTGGGCGGCGAAGAG
The DNA here is from genome assembly GCF_008065155.1 of Octadecabacter sp. SW4. Taxonomy (NCBI): domain Bacteria; kingdom Pseudomonadati; phylum Pseudomonadota; class Alphaproteobacteria; order Rhodobacterales; family Roseobacteraceae; genus Octadecabacter; species Octadecabacter sp. SW4. The sequence continues at coordinate 224,845 of NZ_CP042819.1, forward strand.
GCCCGCTGCCGCTACGCGTTGGAACAGGCTGGCAAGGGCAAGAATGTCGCGCTGGTCTGTTCCGGTGACGCAGGCATTTATGCGATGGGCGCGCTGGTCTTTGAACTGTTGGACCGCAGCGAAGAAGATCTGGGTGTCAGCGATGCCGCGCGCCGTGTCGAGGTTATCTGTTCGCCGGGCGTGTCGGCGCTGCAAGGTGCGGCGGCCCGTGCGGGCGCGCCCTTGGGCCATGATTTCTGCACGATCAGCCTGAGCGATCTGTTGACCCCGCGCGACGATATTATCCGCCGTCTGCATGCGGCCGCGACGGGCGATTTCGTGATCGCGTTTTATAATCCGGTGTCCAAGACACGGCGGACCTTGCTGGCCGAGGCCCGCGACATTCTGTTGCAGCACCGCCCCGCCGATACGCCGGTGATGCTGGCGTCGAGTTTGGGGCGTCCCGAAGAGAATGTGCGTTATCGCCGGTTGGACGCGTTGCAGGTTGACGAGGTTGATATGCTGACGGTCGTGTTGGTGGGATCGTCCAATTCACGGCTGGCGCAACTGGGCGAGGGACCGCGCATGTTCACGCCGCGCGGCTATGCGCGCAAGATTGACGGAGATCTGGCGTGATGGGGTTCGGCGCGCGCGTGCCGCGACGCCCCGCCCGCCATCCCGCAGCCTGCGGCATGAGAATTTTTGAACAGAAGAACGTGGGTGGGATATGACCGTTTATTTTATCGGCGCGGGGCCGGGCGACCCTGAATTGCTGACCCTGAAGGCGGCGCGCATCATCGGCGATTGTCCGGTGTGTTTGTTCGCAGGATCATTGGTGCCCGAGGCGGTGGTTGCCTGCGCGCCAAAGGGGGCGCGTGTGTTGGATACTGCGCCGATGACCCTTGATGATACTCACGCTGAGTTATTGGCGGCCCATGCCAAGGGGCAGGATGTGGCGCGGGTTCATTCCGGCGATCCCTCGCTTTACGGGGCGATTGCCGAACAGATCAGGCGCCTCAAGGCGGACGGCATTGACTACCAGATCATTCCGGGTGTGCCCGCCTATGCGGCGGCGGCGGCGGCGTTGGGGACGGAGCTGACCGTGCCGCAGGTGGCGCAGTCTATCGTGCTGACGCGCATGTCGATGAAATCGACCTCCATGCCCGAGGGCGAGACCCTGGCGAACTTCGCCCGCTCGGGTGCAACGCTGGCGATCCACCTGGGTATCCGCGCGCTGCGCGAGATCGAGCGACAGTTGATCCCCCATTATGGTGCCGATTGCCCTGTGGCAGTGGCCTACCGCGTGGGCTGGCCTGATCAGCAGATGATCCGCGGCACGCTCAGCGACATCCGCGAAAAGGTGCGTGCGGCCAAGATTACCCGCACGGCGCTGATTTTGGTCGGTCCCGCGCTGAGTGATTCGCACGGTTTTCCCGATTCCGCGCTTTATGATCCGGCCAAACCGCATGTGCTGCGCCCCAAGGTGAAACCCGCAAACTAAGGGTTTTGCGAGGTTTTTCGCGCTGATATCGAAAGGTTAACTTGACGCAAAGCAGTTTGGCCCCATGATCCTGACCAGGATGGAGGATCAGATGTCAGACTTTCTGCCCGAGGCCGTGCGCCAAGGATTAGAAGCCGCCCGCAAGGATGCGCTGCGTAAAAGCAGCCGTTTGCGGATCATGGACGGCGAGCGGATGTATCCGATATTGCGCCTGTGGGACCGTGGTTTTTCACTTGAGGCGGAAGATGCGCCGCACCTGCGCGGGCTGGTCGATATCTTTGATGGTGGGCGGCATTTGTATCAGTGTCTGATTATCGCCAGCGACGAAGAAAACGGCGAGATGCGCTATGAATTCAAGCGCAATACAGCCGCTGCCGACAAGGCGCCGCTTGATTTTGAACGTGCGGATGACGCGCCGATTGCCCTGCTTGGGCGATAGTTACTGAAGATCGCTGAATGCGGCTTGCAGGCGTTCAACAGCATCTTGAATGATCGCCGTCGGTGCGCCGATGTTGATGCGTTTCCACATTTCGTGACGGGGGCCGAAAATCTCGCCCGGGCTGGGCATGATCCGCGCGTCCTTGATGATCCGTTTGTCGAGTTCGGCGTGCGACATTCCCGTGCCCGTGAAATCGACCCATGATAGAAATGTGGATTGCATCGGCATCGCCGTGACACCTGGGATTGTGTTGAGCCCGTCGCAAAGAATCCGGCGATTGCGATCCAGCACCTGCACCAGATCATCAACCCACGCCGCCCCTTCGGGCGTATATGCCGCACGGGTCAGGTCAATGCCCACGCGATTGCACTGGATATCCAACCCGCTGTGCAGTTTCGCAAAACGTGCGCGCAGCGCATCGTCGGGGATGATCACGTAACCGGTGCGCAACCCGGCGATATCAAAGGTCTTTGAGGCCGCACACATGGTGATCAGGCGCGGCAGGGAGTCTGGCGCGGCGATGGCCGTAGGGGTGTGTTCTTGGCCGGGGAATGTCAGGTCGTGGTGGATTTCGTCCGAGATCAGAAGCAAATCGTGCCGGTCGCAGAAGGCTGCAAGTGCCCGCAGTTCTGACACCTCCCAGACGCGCCCGGCGGGATTATGGGGTGCCGAGAACAACACGGCCTTCTCATCGCCCGTCAGTTGGTTTTCGAGCGCTTCAAGGTTCATGCGATAGATCCCATCGGCATCGACAACCAACGGCGATTGCACCGGCCTGCGCCCGTTGCGCATGACCTTGCTGAGAAATTCATTGTAAACCGGGCTGAACATAATGACCCCGTCACCCGGTTCGGTCATCGCCTGGAGCGCGATACCGATGGCATTTCCGATGCCGTGGGTGGCGAACATATGGGCCGGATCTGGCGACCAGCCGTGGCGGTTTTCATACCACCACGCGACGCTTTCGAAGAATTTGCCGAGACCGCTAAAGTAGCCATATTCGCCCTCGGCCATGATTGCCGCCATCGCTTGTTGCAAACAGGGGGCGGGCTGGAAATCCATTTGTGCCAACCACATTGCCAGCATGTCAGCCGGGGGCTCGTGATCGAGAAATTGACCGACATTCGCCCACTTTGAACTGCGGCCATCACGCGTCGCCTTGGGAGTTGTGAAGTCAAATTCTGATCGCGCAACGTGATCCAACGTCATTTCCTACGTGTCCTCATTTTTCACGGCAGGGTATTTCAGTCAGAACCGAACGCAACCCAAAACCACATGCCTTGCGCAGCGTGTTATCAGCGACTAAATCGAGCCCATGACATTGCGAAAGATACTGATCCATCCCGACCCGCGCCTGAAAACCGTGACCGCCCCTGTTGCTGAAATCAGCGACCAGGTGCGTCGCCTTTCAGACGACATGCTGGAAACCATGTATGATGCGCCGGGCATTGGCCTTGCCGCGCCACAGGTCGGCGTCATGAGCCGTTTATTGGTCATGGACGCGGTCAAGGAAGAAGGGGCATCGCCCCGCCCGATGGTCCTGATCAACCCCGAGGTTATCTGGTCTTCCGAGGACACGAATGTCTACGAGGAAGGCTGCTTGTCGATCCCCGAACAATATGGCGAAGTCACCCGCCCCGCCGAAGTCAAAGTGCGCTGGACGGGTCTGGATGGCAAAACGGTTGAAGAGCAGTTTGACGGGCTATGGGCGACATGCGTGCAGCATGAGATTGACCACCTGAACGGCAAGCTGTTCATTGATTACCTTAAGCCGCTGCGCCGTCAGATGATCACCCGCAAGATGCAAAAGTTGAAACGCGAATTGGCGCGCGAAAGCGAATGAGCCGTGCCTTCGTGCCCTGGCCAAGCGCGGTCTTGCGCACCCCCGCCGCCGAAGTCGAGGAGATCACAGACGAAATCGGCGCGCTTTGGGACGAGATGATTTCGGCGATGGACGCCATGCCCGGTGTCGGTTTGGCGGCCCCGCAGCTGGGCGTTGGATTGCGCCTTGCCGTCGTCGATGCCAGCGACAAACGCGGGCAGGCGATCTGCATGGCCAACCCGAGTATCCTGCACGCAAGTGTCGAGCTGCGCGCGCATCAGGAAGCCTCGCCCAATTTGCCCGGTGTGGCGGCGGTGTTGAAGCGCCCTCGTGCCGTGACGGTGCGGTTCATGAACGATCAGGGCATGTGGGACCGCAAGGAGTTGGTCGGGCTGTGGGCGACCAGCGTGCAGCACCAGATCGATCATCTGAACGGCCGGATGTATTTTGACCGCCTTAGCCGTGTGAAACGCGATATGTTGCTGAAAAAGGCTGCAAAACTGCGCTAGTTGCAGACGCGGGAGCCTCCGGCGGGAGTTTTTTGGCCAAGATGAAGGGGAAACCGATGCGCGTTGTTTTCATGGGGACACCTGATTTTTCGGTGCCAGTGCTGGATGCGCTTGTGGCCGCGGGGCTCGAGATTTGCGCGGTTTATTCCCAGCCGCCCCGCCCAGCCGGTCGTGGCAAGAAAGACCGCCCAAGCCCCGTTCAGGCCAGGGCGGAAAGTCTGGGTCTGCCGGTACGCCATCCCGTTTCGCTGAAAGATGCACAGGCGCAGGCTGATTTTGCCGCGTTGGATGCGGATGTGGCGGTGGTCGTGGCCTATGGGTTGATCTTGCCACAGGTGGTGCTGGATGCGCCGAAGTTAGGCTGCCTGAATATCCATGCCAGTCTGTTGCCCCGTTGGCGGGGAGCTGCGCCGATCCATCGCGCCATCATGGCGGGGGATGCGAAAACCGGCGTGTGCATCATGCAGATGGACGCGGGGCTGGACACGGGCCCCGTGCTGCTGCGCGAGGCTGTGGCGATTGCCCCGGAAGACACGACAGGCGCGCTGCATGATCGCCTGTCCGAATTGGGCGCGATGCTGATCGTCAAGGCGCTTGCGCAGATCGACAGTTTGGTTCCCCAAGCCCAACCCGAAAATGGCGTGACCTATGCCGCCAAGATCGACAAGGCCGAGGCACGTGTGGATTGGAGCCGTCCGGCGGTCGAGGTTGATCATCTGATCAGGGGATTGTCACCTTTTCCCGGCGCGTGGTGCGATCTGGGCGGCGAACGGGTAAAGCTGCTTGGCAGCCGTCTTACCGATGGGCAGGGCGGCGCGGGGCAGATTTTGGGTGGTTTCACGGTGGCCTGTGGGGACGGTGCCGTTGCGATTACCCGCCTGCAACGTGCGGGTAAAAAGCCGATGGAGACCAGCGATGCTCTGCGCGGGTTGGACCTGCCTGAACGGCTGACCTAGGCCTTGGGCGGGCGGCTTTTGTAGACGGGCAGGCGCCAGCCAAAGGCGATGCTGCCTGCACGCAGGGCCAATGTCAGAACGGCGCAAGCAACCAGTGCGAGGTTGACGCTGTAACCGGCTGCCAGCACCAAGACAGCGCCCGCCGCACCGGCAAAGGCACATGTTACATAAAGTTCGCCTTGTTTGAGGACCAACGGAACCTCGTTGCAGACCACGTCGCGCAGCAGGCCGCCAAAACAGCCCGTGGTGACGCCCATGATCAGCACGATGGCCCAGGGCTGCCCCATCCCAAGCGCCACGGCGACCCCGGCAGGCACAGCCACAGCCAGCGCGAATGCGTCAAACCACAGGATCGTCCGATACCGGGATTCCAGAAGGTGGGCGGTAAAGAACACCAGCACTGCTGCAACACTGGCCGCCAGAATGAACGTGGGATTGGCAACCCAGAACACCACATCGCGGTTCAGGATCACATCGCGCAGGGTGCCGCCACCGACCGCCGTGAGGCTGGCGACAAAGATGAATCCGACGATATCAAGCTGGGCGCGGCTGGCCACAAGGGCACCTGTCAGTGCAAAGATGAACACCGAGGCAGTGTCGAGGAAGACAACCGCGCTCATGCGGGTTTGAACGGGGCCATGCCCGCGCGCGCCAATTCATCGGCGCGTTCGTTTTCGGGATGGCCCGCGTGCCCCTTGACCCATTCCCATGTGACGGCGTGACGTTGCGTTGCCTCGTCGAGCCGCCGCCACAGGTCTTCGTTTTTCACAGGCTTTTTCGCCGCCGTTTTCCAGCCGCGTTTTTTCCATCCGTGAATCCAGTTGGTGATCCCGTCCTTGACGTAGGAACTGTCGGTCACGATGGTGATTGCCGTGTCGCGCGACAGGGATTCCAATGCGCTGATTGCGGCCAGCAATTCCATCCGGTTGTTCGTCGTGTCCGCCGCGCCGCCCGACAGTTCCCGTTCCTTGACCACCGCATCACCCTCGCGTGCGATCAGCAGGGCGCCCCAGCCGCCGGGGCCGGGATTGCCGCTGCAAGCACCGTCGGTATAGGCGTAAAGGTCAGGCATTCTTGCGGGCTCTCATGGTGACGTAAGGATCATCGGTGCCTGCACATCCCACTTCGCGTCCTTCGTCAATGGCCAGAACCGAGAAACCGGCGTCGTGCAGCAGTTTTGCAGCCCCGCTGGCGTGACATAGGTGTATTTACGGTCGATCTTGTCGCGCGCCTACCGCCGATATCCTGCAATAGGCCCAGGGATGGGCGCGAAAGAATGCGCCGGACCCCAAATGAACGACGCGCGATGGCGGTCGTGGTTCGGTGTTCATGCGCGGATGGCGATCATTTCAGATCGCTCATTGGCACCATGTCCATGTCGCTGAAGTCCACATTGTCACCCGCCATTGTCCAGCAGAACGTATAAGCAGCGGTGCCCGCCCCGCAGTGGATCGACCACGGCGGTGAAATCACGATCTCTTCGTTGGCCATGACAAGATGCCGGGTTTCATCTGGCGCGCCCATGAAATGGAAAACACGCGCATCCTCTGGCACGTTAAAGTAAAGATAGGCCTCCATCCGACGATCATGCAGGTGGGCGGGCATCGTGTTCCAGAGCGACCCAGGGGCGAACTGGGTGTAGCCCATCAGAAGCTGGCAAGTCTCGCAAACTTCGGGGTGAAGGAACTGGATGATAACCCGTTCGTTTGCAGTCTCCCGGCTGCCAAGTTCAACCCGGCGGGCGTCTGCAAGCTTGATCAGTTTGGTTGGGCACGTGCGATGTGCAGGCGAAGATGTGATGTAGAACCGACCCTTGCCAGAAAAGGTCACGGCCCCGGCACCCATGCCGATATAGAGCAGTTCTCCGGTCCCTAAAGTGTGGATGTCACCATCCACTTCAACGGTGCCCGTTTCACCAATGTTCAAAATCCCCATCTCTCGGCGATCCAGAAAACCGGGCGTGCCGGTCTCGTGCATGTGATCCAGCGTCAACCTATCGTTTCCGGGCACAGCAGAGCCTACGATCAGGCGATCATAATGTGTGTAGACCAGATTGATTTCGCCTTCTGCAAACAGCCCGCCTTTGTGAAAATGACTGCGCAGCCCATTCGTATCAAGCGTTTTTGCGGTCGCAGGATCAATGGCATAGCGGGTTTCGGTCTTGAGGGTCATCGTGTGTCCTTTGGGCATCTTTGGCTGCAATTATGTGAATGGGATGACGGCGCATGCACAAGGCCTGCAGGCATGTTTGGCGCACCGATACGAGAGGTCTTCGGCGACTGCGGCTGCACTTGCATGACCGGCCCGTCCGCGAGGCTCACCCCCGCCAGTTCAGTTAGCACCGGGGTGCGAAAAAAGCGCACGGTGGTCTTTTTCAACCTTTGCAAGTCTTTGCGAGTGATACCCAATTGTTCAGGCAGCACACTGTGAAAAAGCAGCCGGTGAAACACGTAGCGATCAGGCGTGACGAGGGTCGGAGCGTGATCAGGCAACGGCACATCTTGTGTATACCCTGCGACGCAATCATGCGGGAACCGGCGGTCGCGGTTAAGTGCTGGCATCGCGTCCCCCTATGATGCGCTAAATCATATCAGAGAGGCCACAGTAGCGCCCCTCAGACTCGAAAGATATTCTAGTATACTAGTTATGTCAAACACAGAAGCTTGAGCTGGCGGAAAGCGCTCTGCGCGGGAGAGAGTAACCGATTGCGGGTGGCCTAAGCTGTTCCGCGCACCGGCCGGTTGTTCGTGATGTTGAAGATCATGCCATCCAATAGCTCTTCCAGATCGGGGCGCGCTGCCGGGCCATTTGATATATCAACGAGCATCAATGTGCCGTCGGGACGGATCGCAAAGGCGCCCGGCTCTGCGAAGTTTCCCGTGGTTTCCGCCTCTGAAAGCGGCGTCGATACGTAAAGCCCAAGGGCGCGCATCTGCTCTTCCTTCAGGCCATAGCAAAGATCAAAGTCCCATCCGAACTCCCTGAGATCGGCGAGTGCTTTTTCCGCACTGTCCGCCGAGGCAACAACCACATCCATATGCGCCGTCCACGCGGACAGAGCGGCATTCAGTTTATTCAGGAAGCGTTTGCAACGTGGGCAATGACGCCCACGGTAGATGAAAAGCATTGTCCATCTGGTCTTGGCCGCTCCCACTGTGATCGCTTGGCTTGTGCCGACCCGAGGAAGTCTCATGGGCGCGATCGCTGCGCCAACCCGCGGTTTTGTGCTTGTCATGTTGACCCCTTACTTGCACTTTTTCTTGAAACCCAAGGCCGCTTTTTTTTCATTGGAAGAAATCCGTGTGCGTTTGATGTATCTCGGCAATCGTTTGATCCAGCCGGCCGACGTGATGGCGGATGTGCGCGCGTGCGTCTTGCACCGAGCGGCGACCAAGGGCATTGGCTATCGCACGATGATCATCCAACACCTCCGCCACACTTTCGTCGTTTGACAAGCTGAGCACACAGAGACGGTCGACCTTGCGCTTGCACTGGTTGATTGTCTCAAAGGCTTTCGGGACGTCAGACAGATCACAGATCAGCTTGTGAAACCCGTAGTCGAGTTCATGAAATAGACCAGCGTCGCCCGCTATCAAAGCATCGGACTGTTCATCCAGATTTTCGGCAAGGGCGTCCGAGCGGGCTTGATCCCATAGCTGGGCAGCGCCCTCAATCACCTCTAGCTCAACCGCCAGCCGGACGAACCGGGTGGCTTCGATTTCTTCCAGCGAAAACCGCCGGACAACGGTCGCGCGTTGTGGGCGGATATCAAGCAAGTCCAGATTATGGAGCCGGCGAAATGCATCGCGGACGGGTTGACGCGATACGCCGAAACGGCGCGCGATATCGGTCTCTGAAATCTTGGAGCCAGGCAGGATGGCTAACGTGACAATTTCCCCGTGCAACCATTCAAAAATCACGTCCGCAGTCGATTTGGATTCGCCGATAACCAAGGTGTCGTGCATTTCATCTCCCAGTTCTCCGGACTTCCGGATCGATTCCTGTTCAGCACAGCTCTCGCACGGTTGGCGGTGTGCTGGTCGTGTCGTTCAGCCCTACAAACGTTAACTTCTCATCACTGAAACTAACAGATTACAACTCACTTGACAAATCTGGGATACTAGTCTCCAATTGATGGTAGGCCAAGAAACCTAAAGGGTGCAAAATGGCCGACGTGGTGCAGCCAATGATCGTGGAGGAACGGTTGCATATCTAAACACGCACCAAATTATGAACTCTGGGAGAGAACAATGTATCTATCGATTTCAAAGACCATTCTGGGCACCGCGACGGCGTTGGCCCTTATCACATCAGCTGCCAGCGCCGAAGTTTGGCGGGCATGGAACATCCATACCGACGGCCACCCCAACACCGCTGCGATGGAACGCTTTGCTGAACTGGTAGCCGAAAAGACCGGCGGCGAAATCAGCGTCGAAGTTTTTAACGGCGGTGTCCTTGGCAGTCAGCCGGACGCGCTAGAGCAAGTGCAGCTGGGTGCGATCGACGTTGGTAACTTCAACCTTGGTCCAATTGGCCCGATCGTAAAAGAAGCAAACCTTGTTTCCCTTCCTTTCATTTTCAGCAGCGTTGACCACATGTTCCGCGTCATGGAAGGCCCAGCAGGCGATAAAATCTCCAGCGCAATGGGCGAAGCGGGAATCCTGCCGATCGGTTGGTTCGATGCTGGCGCGCGTTCTTTCTATAACAATACTGGTCCAATTAATTCGCCAGATGACATCGTCGGCATGAAAATCCGGGTGATGAACAACGATCTGTTCACCGGTATGGTGAACGCCATGGGCGGCAACGGCACCCCAATGGCATTCTCTGAGGTTTACCAGTCGCTTAGCACGGGCGTTGTTGATGGTGCAGAAAACAACCTGCCATCGTTTGAATCCGTTGGCCACTTTGAAGTCGCGGGCTTCTACTCCTTGTCTGAGCACCTGATCATTCCAGAATGTATCTGCGTGAACACGGCCAAGTTCGAGGCCTTGTCGGTGGACATGCAAGCCGCCGTTGTGGCCGCCGCCGAAGAAGCGTCCGTCTACCAGCGCGAGCTATGGGCAGCGCAGACACTGGCAAGCCGCGAAGCTGTTGAAGCCGCTGGTGTTCAGATCAACGAAATCGCCGACAAAGGCCCGTTCCAAGCTGCAATGGCGCCTGTGTATGCCGACTATCTTGCCGCCAACCCAAGCATGGCGGAACTCGTAGATCTTGCTCAATCAACCGAGTGATCCACAATAGATAAACCACGATGGCATCCGGCAATAACGCCGGGTGCCATCAATTCAACAAGGATCGCAGCGGATGACTGACGCGCCAGAAAAGCAGACAGGTCTTGGCCCTATCGACAGTGTCTTTCGCGGGATTGTTAAGGTCTGCCGCGTCATAACCGGGGTCGCCCTTGTCGCGATGACGCTCTTGTTGGGCTATCAGGTCTTCGGTCGCTACGTCCTGAATGACACGCCAACATGGGTTGACCCGCTGTCGTTGTTGCTGGTCATGCTGATCGCGTTCCTTGGCGCGGGAATTGGTGTCTACGAAAACACCCACCTTTCCGTCGTTATCTTGCGTAACATCGTATCCACCCGAATCCGGTCTGTTCTGGTCATCATGACGGATGCATTCTTGGCGATTTTTGGCGGCCTGATGCTTTGGTACGGCGGTCAATTGACGATGTTCAAATGGAACTCGCTCATCCCGCTTATTCAATGGCCCGAGGGCCTGCGGTCGCTGCCCCTAACGATTTGCGGCGGCATGATCCTGATTTTCTCGCTTGGACATTTGACCCGGCATCTTCTTGGGCGCGACACACGCGTCGACAGCATCGAATAGGGCCTGATTTATGGGACTAGCGCTTCTTTTGGGCATTTTTGCCTTATGTGTTGCGATCGGCACCCCCGTCGCCTTTGCCTTGGGCATCGCCGCAATCGGAGCGTTCTGGTTCGAAGGCCTGCCCCTCATGGTCGGCTTTCAAAGGATCATCTCGGGCATTAACGTCTTCTCGCTGCTGGCCATCCCATTCTTCATCTTCGCCGGTGAGTTGATGTTCCATGGCGGTATCGCCATCCGTCTTGTGAAGTTTGCGCAAGCCGCCGTTGGGGCCGTGCGGGGCGGGCTTGGCATTGTGAACGTCCTTTCGTCGATGCTATTTGGCGGAATTTCAGGCTCCGCTATTGCCGACATATCTGCCTTGGGGTCAATCTTGATCCCTGTGATGAAAGACAAAGGGTATGACGCGGATTATGCGGTCAACGTCACGGTGACGTCATCCATCGCGGGCATCATCATCCCGCCAAGCCACAATATGATCATTTACGCCATTGCAGCCGGTGGTGCGGTTTCAATTTCCAAGCTGTTTCTGGCGGGCGTCGTGCCAGGTATCTTGATGTGTGTTTGCCTTGCGGTTGCGGCCTACATCGTAGCGGTCAAACGCGGCTACCAGGCAGAGCAATTTCCCGGTTGGAATGCACTAATGTTTGCCTTTATCGGCGCAATCCCGGGATTGATGACCGCGGTTATCATCGTGGGCGGCGTCCTGTCAGGCGTGTTCACAGTGACGGAGTCCGGCGCCTTTGGCGTCATCTATGCCTTTCTTGTGACGCTTCTTGTCTATCGTTCGATCACTTGGGAAAACTTCAAGGTTGCGGTCAATCAATCGGTCAAGACGACGGCGATGGTCATGATCCTGATCGCTTGCGCGGCTGCGTTCGCCTATATGCTAACGTATTATCGTGTCCCGACCAAAATGGTAGGGCTGCTGACTGGGATTACTGAAAACCCGATCCTTATCCTGCTGATGATCAACGCCGTGCTGCTCTTGCTGGGCATGATTATGGACATGGCGGCGCTGATCCTGATCTGCACACCCATCTTTTTGCCTGTCGCCTACGCGTTAGGAATTGATCCGGTGCAATTTGGTATGATTCTGCTTGTGAATTTGGGCCTTGGGCTGTGCACGCCGCCCGTTGGGTCCTGTCTTTTCGTTGGCTGTGCCGTTGGGAAACTCCCGATGGAGAAAGCCATTCGCACGATCTGGCCTTTCTATCTGGCGATATTTGTGGCGCTCATGCTGATCACCTTCGTCCCGGCCATTTCAATGACACTGCCCAATTTATTATGGAACTAAAGCGGGTCCAGTATTGTTGAACCAGCGACCATGTTTTACGCGTCAGACGCCGTCCCTGCGGTTGGACTTCCACGCCGCGTAGCGGATCAGCGTTTCGGGATCCGTAGGAGGATAGAGCCCACGGATCGAGGCACCACCTTGGACTTGATCCATGACGAATGCTTCAAACAATTCCATCTCAACGGTTTCGGATGCAATTTCATCGGCCAGATGGCGAGGGATCACCATCACGCCATCCCCGTCGCCCACAAGGATGTCACCGGGATAGACTGCGACACCGCCACAGGCAATCGGCAGGCCGATGTCGACGGCGTGGTGTTTGGTGAGGTTCGTCGGGGCGGAGGGCTTGGCGGCAAAGACAGGCATGTCCAAGGCGGCGACACCACGCGCGTCTCGAACCCCCCCGTCGCTGACCACGCCCGCGACGCCGCGCATCTGACACCGGGTCAACAGGATCGACCCGGCAGACGCAGCAGATGCATCCTGGCGACAGTCCATCACCAGCACAGCGCCCTGAGGGCAGTTTTCCACAGCGACACGCTGTGGATGGTCTGGTTCACGAAATGCATCCAATGGATCGGTGTCAGGTCGTGTCGGGATGTATCGCAATGTATAGGCCGGGCCGACCATGGTCCTGGCATCAGCATTCAGCGGATAGGTGCCTTGAATATATGCGTTGTGATAGCCGCGCTTGAACAGCAGCGTCGCGACACTCGCCGTGCTGGCCCTTGCCAGCTGATCAAGCGTTTTGCCGGACAGGATGACTTCATTCTCAGGCGATGGATTGGGCATTCGAATGTCTTTCTAGGTGGCTGTGGTGCGAGACAAGCAAGCCGGATCAACCGCCACAAGAGCCCCGCGCCGCTGCACAACAGCTCGCGAGAGCGCACAGGCGTGGGCGATTGCGTCAACGATGTTATCTCCAGCGGCGTGGCGCGCGAAAAAGCCGGCGTTAAAGCTATCGCCTGCGGCGGTCGTATCTACAGGGCGCTCCACGGGGGTCACGGCGACATCCCCGCGAAATTCTCCGTCGGCATATGACACCGGTCCGACACCGTTCTTTACAACAACCGTCATCGCCCCTGCTGCAAGATAACGCTCTGCAGTGGCTTGCGGGCTGGTATCATTGAACCACTCGGCCTCGTCTTCATAAGATGGCAGGACGATGTCGCTGACCGCTGCACCCTGCATGATGGCCTGCGTCATTTCGCTGTCCGAAGCCCAGAGTTTCGGGCGCAGGTTGGGGTCAAATGCGATGGTTTTGCCCGCAGCACGCGCCTTGCGCAATGCGCCAAGTAGGGTTGCACGACCTTCAGGTGCAAGGATCGCCAAGGTGATGCCTGAATAGTAGATAATATCGGACCTCGCCATCGCGTCGCCCAATGCCGCCGGATTATCCGCCAGCGTCTTTGCCGCTGACTGCCCGCGCCAATAGGAAAAGCTGCGTTCCCCGTGGTCCAGAGAAATCAGGTAGAGGCCGACGGTCTTGCCACCAGACACCTGTGCAAACCGGCTGTCGATCCCGCTGTCACTCATAAACGTCAACATATTCTGAGAGATAGGATCATCCCCGACGGCCGTCAGATAGGATACCTGCACATCGGGCGCACAGCGGGCCAGATACCAGGCGGTGTTGAACGTGTCGCCGGCAAAACCCAAGCGGAAATCGCCGTCGGTATCTGATGGGGCCAATTCGGCCATACATTCGCCAATCGCCAGAACGCGCATGTCCGTTCCTTTCTACGAGAACAGCATGCCGCCGTTGATGTCGATATTTGTCCCGGTCAGGAAGGCGCTGTCGTCGCACGCGAGGAATAACACGAGGTTGGCCGCATCATCCACATGGCCCTGTCGCTTTAGCGGAGCGTTGGCCTCGAACCCTTTGCGACCTGCGTCGGGCGTGTGAATATTGTGGAAGTCCGTATCGATCATGCCGGGACACAGCGCGTTGACACGGATGTTAGGGCCAAGCTCTTTAGCAAGCGCGCGGGTCATGGTCATGACTGCACCCTTGGACGTGGCATATGCGACTGCACCGGGGCCACCGCCGTCACGACCGGCCTGAGACGCGAGATTCACGATTGTACCGCTTTTCATATGCGCGAGGCAGGCCTTGGTCATCATGAAAGTGCTTGTCAGGTTCAGCGTCATGACATTGTTCCAGTGCGTCAGGTCCATTTCAGCAATGGTCTTGCGTGCAATCAAGCCGCCCGCGTTGTTCACCAGCACGTCCACGCTGCCAAATGCATCAATCGCTGCATTGACCAGTTTGTCGACGCCGCCTTGCGTGTTCAGGTCGGCCTGAACCGCCAGCGCCTGACCACCCGCTGCTTCGATCTCGGTCACGACTGAGTCGGCGCCTTTGGAGCTTTCGAAATAACTGATCGCCACCTTCGCGCCTTCGGCGGCGAGTTTTTTGGCTGCTGCGGCGCCGATGTCCCGGCCGCCCCCCGTGACGATTGCCGTTTTCCCTACAAGTTTCATACTGATCCTTCCCGTTGTGTCCGCCGCGCGAAACGCACGCTGACTTACTTCTCTAGCGTCATGAAATAGTCAAAAATCTCGGGGACGTTTCCGCCCCCGATACCGGCGTTGACTGCGGCTTGAAGGTTGCTTGAAGTGCCTTCTGCAATCTGCGCGCGGGTGCCCATGTCCTCAGCCATTTGCAAAAAATAGGCCAAGTCCTTGTTGGCGTTGTTGATTGAAAAGCCGAGGTCGCTGATACCGTCCACCGCGTATTTCTTGCAGAACGCCATGAAAGGTGAATTTGATGGACCGGCAGACATGATGTCGAACAGCTGAGAACGGTCTACGCCCGCGCGGTCAGCGATGGCAAAGGCCTGGCTCATGGCGGTGACGGTTGTCATGCCCATAAAATTGTTAATCAGCTTGGTGACATGTCCGGCACCGAGCGCCCCAAGATAAAAGACGTTCTCGCCCTGTTCGTCCAGCACGGGCTTAACCTTGTCGAAGGTCGATTTATCGCCGGCCGCCATGATGTTCAGCAACCCATCTTTGGCGTGGGCGGGCGTCCGCCCGAGAGGCGCATCAATCATGCCAGCACCCTTAGCAGCCAAATCCGCGCCAATTTTGCGGGTTGAAGCCGGGATCGAGGTGCCAAAGTCGATCAGAACCGCCCCCGGCTTTACCCCCGCCAAGATGCCATCATCGCCATAGACGAGGCTTTCGACGACTTCAGAGGTTGTGACGCATAGCATGATGATGTCGCAGGTTTCGGCTAGTTCTTTGGGGGTTGCGGCCTCGCGTGCGTTTCCGCGCGCGGTCACCGCATCAATAACGGGCCGTTTGCGCCCCATCACAACCATTTCAAACCCGCGAGTTTGCAGGTTCTCGACCATGTTGCCGCCCATAAGGCCGAGGCCGATAAAGCCGATGACGGGTTTAGTCATGATGATTGCTCCGTTGCGTGTTTGGGGGGCGTCACAGGAAATCCTCACGGTGTGGTGTAAAGACATCCAGCAGTGTGCCTGCTTCCAGGCAGGTGGCCCCGTGTTCAATATCGGGTTGTTTGTAAAGCGAGTCACCAGCGCCCACGATGTAGGTCTTGTCGCCCACGGTGAATTCGAATTTGCCGGACATCACGTAGGTGATTTGCTCGTGGATATGGTGGTGCAGGGGGGCCGTGACGCCAGCCTCAAAATGCACTTCCACGATCATCAGGTTGTCGTTGTAGGCCGCAATCTTGCGTGACAGGCCATCGACAACGGTCTCCAGCGTATTCTCCTGTCCGGGGAAGTGGTTTTTGATGGTCATATCGTAATCCATGTCCTGTTCAGCTGTTTGCGAGTTTCTTCATGACGATTTTGAACGTGTGTTCATCCGGGTCGGTGAAATAGAGATCTGCGTCATAACCTTGATCGTCCATGAAATTGAAAACCCTCCTCGGGGCATCGAGCTTGTAGGGCACAAGGAGCGTTGCGAAGCGGTGGCGGGTTGCCGCGGGATACTGCGCGGTAAGGCAGGTGCTGACGTGCAAGCCTTGGTAATCCTCAGGGTCGACGTCAGTGAATTCCGTCTTCTGCGTGATGTTTGGCTTGCCGCCTTCGGACCAGACAACCTGCCCATAGAACCCCGCGCGATCTCCGCTATGGCGGAAGGACGTTTTGCCCAGGTCGAACGGATTATTGGCATGCAAGAGCCATTCAACCGTAACAGGGGTTTCGGCGTCCACCTTGTCGACGATCACGAAATAGGAATTGCGCACAAAGTAGATTTCGCGCTCCGCGCGGGTCACTTCGGGGGACAGGCTTTGATACGCCGGCGTCGCATCACCGTGAATGAAGATGTGATCGTCGCGCTGTTCGGCAGCGATGATCTTGCCCGTCGCCCCCAAGGCCTTGGACTTATCCTTTTCAGCGTACTGCCCTTTGCCATTGATCAGAATGGCGTTCTTCGATCGGGTCTGCCTGCGCCAATTCCGGTGCATGCTGGAATTGAATGCAACATAGTAGCCAGATTGGATAGCCATATCTTCGCCATAGGCGGCCATGCAAAATGCGTTCTGATCTCCGTGGCTATGGCTGACAGATCCGAATCTGGACGACTTGAATACAAACTGAATGTGGTTGTCGGGGTCGTCCATCGCATGTTGGGCACCAACCCAGCCGATGCCTTTGAAGTGACGTAGACCACCCTTTGGGGGCGTGGCTTCGACCATGGGGAAATCTGTCTGGTAAACCAATTCATCGAAATTGGTGTCCCACCAGCCCCAGTTATAGAACGCCATTTCTGTGCCAGGATTGGTGGCCAGGTTTTCGTCGGCATACCACTGGTATTCACCCTTTCCGGTCACGCCCGCAAATTGGCGCATGTTCAGGCCGGTCTTGATCGCGGGCAGGTCGCCTTGCGTGCTATCATCGCCAAACGTGGAACGACGGGTGTTGGGCGCCTTGCAATACAGCGGGAAGTCACCTGTGTTTTGCAGGAAAGGCCGTTTATAGAGGTCAATCCCGGTATAGGATTTCAGCCGGTTGGCTGCATCAATAAGGTATGCAATGCCCATCATCCAGTAATTGGTGCCTTCGGCCCAGCCCCCATCGGCGTCACCCCAGGGCGAATAGACTGTCATCAGGAATTCAATGGAGTAGTTGAGCCAATCGCGCGCCTCGTCGTCCTCATCGTCTCCTAACAGTGCAATGCAGCAGGGCACGATGCACAACGAAACTGAGCGCACGGCGTGACTGTCGTATGGGAAAAGGTGAATCTTGGCGTTCAAGATCGCATGTTCGGCAATATCGCGGGTGCGTTCCAGTAGGGCCGCCCGAACGGTCGCGCGTTCTTCCTCGCTGAGGTCGTCATAAAGCCAGTCATATCCCCACGCCAAAGCATTGCACACCCGATAGGCCCATTCGTCCGTGTGGGCGCGGGATGTGACCCCCATCGGATCCCAGCTTGCTGCCTCAAGCAGCCACTGTTTGGCGCGGGCCGTCATCTCGGCGTCATCGGTAACCTTGCCCCCGATGGCGAGGTGGCGGATCGCGTACCAGACCTCTTGCAGATCAATATAGGTTTGCCGCCAGATGGGGGCCGTGCGCTGATGGTTCGGGTATCCGGAAGGTTCGCACTGGATGTCGCGATCCATCCACGGCAGTACGGACTTTTCGTAGAATGTGGACCAGGTACAGTGATCAGGGTCGGCCTTGACGGCGTCCTTGAAATCACTCAGCCGCGCGTTTGTCATCCAAAGGCGCGGGTGATCCATCGCGACGTTTGACAACCGCTCCGCACGTGAAGGTAGCGGCGTTTCCGGCAGCCCATCACCGATACTAAAGCTGCGGCTGCTGCTCCAACTGCTGGATGGCGCGCCAGTGTCGGCGCCCCATGTAGCATAAGACCAATAATAGGTGCCGGGTTCCAGCGTGGTGCCGGGCGTAAAGAAGTTCAGCGGCAGGCCCTCGAAGACCAGTGTTTTCCCCTTCGAGAATTTGGGATCGGTGGACAGGCGCATCACATAGCATGCGTCGTCATCGAGCACTGGAATCCACATGAAACGGGGTGGGTTCTCGGTGACTTCCGTGTCGGCGGTCGGGCTATACTGAATAGTCAGTCGGCCTGCCTTGGGTTCATCAAGCAAAGGAAGAGAAGTGGCCGGCATCGGTCAGGAATCCCACAGAATGAAGTTGGAACAAAATGCGAGGGGCGACAGAAACTGCCGCCCCGGCGATAAGATTCAGTTTACGCCGTACTGACGATCGTAGGCGGACTGCATAACAACCAGCAGCTCCTGCATGCCCATCTCGTCGAGCGTGGCGATATACTCGTCCCAATCGGCCATCACGTCCCCATTGCCAAGGATCCAGCTTTGCTGACGCTCGAGCATGTAGTCGCGAATACTGCTCCATGTGCGGTCGTAGACCTGCTGTTCGTCAGCCGTGAATGCCACGCCCAGAAAGTCAGGGATCAGGTAGTCGCCGGAGTCATAAAGGGCAATGCCCTCAAGGGCGAACTCGTTGCTCCACTGGATTTCATAGTCGTAATCCTGGAAGTAACCACGGCCCTGAAGCTGGGCGCCCACCTGATAAAGCGAGCGGTTCACCGGACCAGCATCCAGGAATTCCTGAGTGAAGATCGGCTCACCATCGACCATTTCATACTGCTGGCCCTCGACGCCAAAGTTGGCCAGGCGGCGGCCCTCTTCGGTGAACCAGAAATCGAAATACTTGATCGTCTCAACGACGTTCTCATTGGTGTAACCAATGGCCCAACCGTCCGGCTTGACGAGGATACGGCGGTGTTCTTCGATACGGCGCCCGGATGGGGACGCTGGCGGCAAGAAGGCCTCGAACGCAAAGCCGTCGATCTCGGACGACAGGCGATTGTAGCCAGAGGTGGAGGCGAACCAGTCATGGGTTGACCCGCCAAGGTTTTCCGACAGCAAGAAATCACGTGCAGAAGAACCGCGCGTGAAGATTTCAGCGTCGATCAAGCCTTCTGCATACCAGCGTGCAAGGTTGGCGATACCGTCGCGGTAGCCTTCACCGATATAGCCATGGCCAATTTTGCCGTCTTCAACCAAGAAGTCGTGGTAGGTGTCGGAACCGTGCGCGCGACCGTCCCAGAGTGTCACCAGACGGATGAGTTCGGGCCACTGACGCGCGAAGAATGGCACCTCATCCGCGATGCCATTGCCGTTGGGGTCCTGCGTCTTGAAGGCGCGCAGGACTGCTTCGTATTCATCGACCGTTTCAGGCATATCCAGACCAAGCGCGTCGAGCCAATCTGTGCGGATCCAATACGCGCGGCCGTATTTACCATCGGGCAGATAGGGGATGTAATACATCTGACCATCGGAAGCCTTGACGGCGGCCTCGATGTCGGGACGTTCCGCGTAATAGGCTGCGATATTTGGCGCATGTTCTGCGATCAGATCGTTCAGCGGCACAAACGCACCTTCGGGGCCATACTGGTTCACAAAGTCGCGGATCCGGCTGGAGCCAACGATGTCGGGGACGTTGCCAGAGGCCAGCATCAAGTTCAGCGCCTCGGTGCGGCCCGTGTTTTCGTCCGTCCGCATGTTGGCGCCGACAGTGTCGTTTATCAGATGGATACCTGTCAGCTCTCGGGCGGCCTGCTCAACCGGCCAGGTTTCTTCGTAGATAGGATAGCGTGCGTGGTTCATCTGGATCGTCAGTTCCAGAGGTTCATCGACAATCCTCAGATGACCGTCCGCAAACGCGGGCGTTGAAATAGCACTCCCTACAAGTAGGGTCGCCACTAGGCTCAATTTGCGCATTTGATTTCCTCCCATTTGCGTTTTCATTCTTTGACACCCCCTAGAAGGATGCCTTTCTCAAAGTATTTCTGAACGAACGGGTAGACGATCAGCACCGGGATGATCGAACATACGATAATGGCTGCGGTAACGGTTTCCGCACTGAACCCGGCTGCTGTCTGAACGATGGCAAATTCATCATCGTCGCTGAGGTTCGAGATTGTATGGCGCAAGAACACCTGCAACGGGATTTTGCTTTCAGATTGCAGCAGCACCATGGCCCAAAAAAAGCCGTTCCAACGCGCGACGATAAGGAACAATGTGATCGTCGCAATGGCTGGCTTTGATAGCGGGATGAACACCTTCCAAAGAACTTGAAAATCGTTGGCCCCGTCCATGCGAGCGGCTTCTTCGAAGCTTTGCGGAATGGATTCAAAGAAGTTGCGCAGGAGGATGATGTTGAAGGCATTAATCGCAAAACCAAGGATAATGCCGAACATGCTGTCCAAAAGCCCCAGATCGCGCATGTTCAGAAAGAACGGGATCAGACCCGCGTTGAACCACATGGTGAAGGCGATAAAGAGGTTGAAAAACCGACGACCCCTGAGCTGCGGGCGCGACAGAGCGTAGGCGCAAGGCACGATAAACAGCAAACTCATGACAGTGCCGCCAATCGTATAGATGAACGTATTGCCGTAGCTGATCCAGAACTGCGGATCAGACACAATGTACCCGTAGGCTTCAAGCGTCGCATCGATTGGCGTCAGCACCACTTTACCTGCTTGCGCTGCAAACCCCGAACTGAATGACACCGCAGCAATATAGATAAACGGATACAGCGTGGCGACTGTGAACAGGCCGATCAGGACTGACACCACAATGGCGAAGAATTTGTCGCCGTTTGAATAGAGGTTCCAATTCATCACTGCTTGATCCTCCTACCAGAGCGAAGTGCGCGAGAAGCGGCGTGACAAGGTATTGGCGGTCATGACCAAAACGAAGGCGACGACGGCGTTGAACAACCCACCTGCGGCGGCAAGATCGTATTGACCGGATTGAAGGCCCTGACGATAAATCCATGTGTTCACCACGTCAGCCGTCTCATAGGTCGATGGCTGGTAGAGCAAGATCACCAGTTCGAATGAAACCTCCATGACGTTGCCAATCCGAATGATCAGCATGATCAGGATGGTTGGCAGGATCGAGGGAATTGTGATCTTCCACATCATCTGCCAACGGTTCGCGCCGTCGACGACAGCGCTTTCGTAGAGCGACGGGTTCACACCCGCGATGGCGGCAAGGAATACGATGGAACCGAAGCCGGCCTCTTGCCAGATTCCCGTCCCGACAAAGATCGGTCGGAACCATTGGGGCTGGGTTAGGAAGTAGATCGAATCCATCCCAAACCACCCAAGGATGGTGTTGATGATACCGGCGGTGGGCGAAAATGCGGTGATGACGATACCAGCAATAATCACCGATGAGATGAAGTGCGGCAGGTAAACGATGGTCTGCGCCGTACGTTTGTATGTCGCGTGCAAAACCTCGTTGAACATCAGCGCAAGGATGATCGGTGCCGGGAAGCCGAACAACAAATTATAAAAGCTGATGGCTATCGTGTTGCGCACCGCTCGAAGGAATTGGTCGTTCGAGAAAAGCGTCTGGAAATGCTCGAATCCAATCCATGGGCTATTCGCGACGCCCTTGAAAATCGAATAGTCTTTGAAGGCAATCTGAAGTCCGTACATCGGTTTATAGAGAAAGACGAGGAACCAGATGATCGTTGGCAACAGCATCGCATAGATCTGCCATTCGCGCTTGAAATGATCATAAAGGCGGACCCAGTTCTTGTCGGCCGCGTGGGTCTGTTTTCGGTCACGCAAGGCCTCGGACGCCTTGACGACCACTTCTTCGATTGGGGAACCTCCAACGTCGGAATTGCGGTCAGACATCGACTCAGGCCCCCAACTTCATGGCATGGCCAGTCTCGGCGTCAAACAGTTTCACCAAATGTGTCGGCACATACACCGTGGCAACGCCTGACAGATGGGCAATATCCCCGTTAGTGTCAGCCTTGAAAACAAGGCTGTCTTCACCACTGCGGGCATGCAAAAGCGCCTCTGAACCAAGCGGTTCAACAAGATCGAGATTGATGGGGAGCGCCGACGACTTTCCCTCATCAGACAGGGTCACATGTTCGGGGCGGATACCTACGATCACTTCGCGCCCCGCCTGCCCAGTCGTGGACCCGTCAATCCTGATCTCAGCACTGCCGATCTGTGCCCCGTTTTCGGTTAGCGTCCCCTTCATCTGGTTCATTGGCGGAGAGCCCAGAAAACCTGCCACAAAAATGTTGGCGGGATCGTTAAACAATTCCATCGGCGTTCCGACCTGTTCGATCCTGCCGTCATTCATGACGACAATCCGGTCCGCCAGGGTCATTGCCTCGACTTGATCATGCGTTACGTAGACCGATGTCACGCCAAGCCTGTTGTGCAATCGTTTGATTTCTGCGCGCATCTGTGTGCGAAGCTTGGCGTCAAGGTTCGACAGCGGTTCGTCAAACAGGAACACCTTTGGGTGACGCACGATGGCACGGCCCATGGCGACACGCTGCCGCTGCCCGCCTGACAAATCTGCGGGGCGCCGATCAAGGTAAGGGGTCAGGCCGAGGATCTCGGCGACATCGTCGATCGTGGTCTTGATCTCGGCCCTGGGCATCTTTCGAATACGCAATCCGAAGGCCATGTTGTCGGCCACATTCAGGTGCGGATAGAGCGCGTAGTTCTGAAAAACCATCGCCACGTCGCGGTCTTTGGGGGCGATCCGGTTCATGCGGCGGCCATCGATTGTAAGGTCACCACCCGTGATTTCCTCGAGACCCGCAATCATCCGCAAGGTGGTTGATTTTCCACAGCCCGACGGGCCAACCAACACCACGAATTCCTTTTCCTCGACATTCAAGTCGATCCCGTGGACGACCTGCAAAGCCCCATATGCCTTTACGATACCACTGAGATTTACACCGGACAATGTCCCCTCCCCCAGGTGCAGCCCAACCGGGCCAATCGACATGAACGAATCACATCATCCCCTCTGGTATACTAGTAGCTCATCTCAAATGCCAGTCTAGTATACTAGTTTATTTCCTGATATTCAGGTATCACCGGTGGGGTCGAAAGGGTTTCTAATTATGGTACAGTCAATCGCTCAAAACGAACGCCGCACGAGCGTGGATGATGTTTTTGACAATCTGCATGAGCAAATTGTGACTCTGAAGCTCAAGCCTGGGGATCGTATTTCAGAGGCCGAAATAGCAGCGCAGTTTGGTGTGTCGCGGCAGCCTGTACGTGATGCTTTCAGCAGGCTGGCAAACCTGGATTTGCTTTTGATCCGGCCACAGCGGGCGACCGAGGTCCGGCGGTTTTCATTGCGCCAGATCGAAAAGGCTCGGTTCATTCGGGCCGCTATTGAAAAAGAGGTATTGCGCCGCGCCGCAGCCCATTGCGACAGTGCAGGCGCGGCACAGTTGAGCGATGCCTTGGCACAGCAAAAAGCAGCGGTTGCCGCCAAGGATGTTGAGCGTTTTGGCAAGCTTGACTATGCCTTTCATGAGATATTGTGCGATATCGCGCATGTGGACTATGCGTTTGATGTAATCCTTGAGGAAAAGGCGAAAGTCGACCGGCTCTGCATGCTGGGCATCGAAAAAGAGCAGCGCATGCCCGAACTGATCGAGGACCATAAGGCGATCGCCGACGCGATCATTTCGCATGATGCAGAGGCCGCAATCGCCGCAGGTCAAAAGCACCTTTCGCGTCTTGATGGCACGATCGCGCGGATCACCGCGACGAACGCAAATTACTTTGAGAGCGCAAGCTCCTAGAACGGGTCCGGCCTATTTGATGGCCTGCCCCTAACGCGCGCCCAAATACGGAACCGGTCCATGACCACAGCGACAGAATATGCAGAGGCTGAGGCCGGTCCCGGCGCACGGCAGGTGTTTGTTCTGGCGTGGCCTATGACGCTGCGGGCGATCTTCCTTCATGGGACCGTTGTGATTGATGGCTTCCTTTTATCGTCCTTAGGGGAAGGAGCACTTGCCGCGATGGGTCTGGCGGCGGCCCTTGGCGGGATTGTGTTGGGTTTTATCTTCGCCTTCTCTCATGCAATGCAGATCCGCACCGCGCAGGCGTTCGGCGGCGGAAATCCGATTTTTCTAAAATCCGTGCTGGTTGCGGGGCTGACTGTCAGCCTCGGCATTGGCGTAGTCGGCGTTGGCATGATCCTGGTCTGGGGCGAGGTAGTGATCGCTGCACTGGCCCCATCAACCCAGATCGCCGGTCAAGCGCAGACCTATCTGTTGATCTTCACCGTTGTTATCCTTTGCGAGGCAATCGGCCAGTGTATTGCAAGTTTCTTCAATGGCTGTAGCCGCAGTAAACTGCCCCTCTACGGGTATCTGCTTTCAGTCCCTATCAACGTCACCAGCAGCATCGTCTTGATCCATGGATATTGGGGTTTCCCGGCGCTTGGCGTGGCTGGCGCCGCTCTTGGCAGCGCCATCGCGATCACCGTTCAAACCGCGTTTTGGAGCGTTCTTTTATTTCGCACGAGTGGGCACTTGCTTCGTGTCGTGGGGTGGCACCTTGATACATTTGTGTCCACCCTTAAACGGCACATTCAGTTTGCCTTGCCGATCGCTGCAACCTTTGTCAGCGCGACGCTTTCGACGCATTTGTGTTCACTGATCTACGCCAGAATGGCGCTCAACAGTTTTGCGGCGCTGACGCTCATCGCGCCGTGGAACATGTTGGCCGGGCAAATCGCGATGCAGTGGACCCAAGCGACCGGCATCTTGGTTGCCCAATTGCTTGGCAAGCGCACCCCTGAGGACGTGCTCGACCGCTTCCTGTCGCGCGCCTGGCTTGGCGCATTTGTAGCTGCGGGCATTGTATCGGCGGCGTTTCTGATCATGGGCCTGTCGCTCGACTGGATTTACCCGAACCTTGAACGTGAGACCCGCGCGATCCTGTTTGGGTTTCTGCCGATCCTGATGGTCATCCAGTTTCCCCGCGCCACCAATGCGATCTGTGGCAACACACTGCGTGCGGCGGGGGATACCGTGTATGTGATGCACATCTTCATCTGGTCACAGTGGGCGTTTCGCGTGCCAGCGACCGCCCTTCTTGTTCTGTATTTCGATCTGTCAGCCTTTTGGATATTGTCCCTGTTTTTGTGGGAGGAAGTCATAAAATTCCCGGCATTTCATCGTCGTCTTTGGCGTGGTGACTGGAAAAAGTTTGACGTCGCTGCATGACAACCGCGAAACATAACATCAAAAGAGAGAGTGCGATGAACCGATTTTCTTTGAATGATACAAGGGCTTTCGTGACAGGGGCCAATACTGGCATCGGTCAGGCGATTGCCGTCGATCTGGCGCGCCACGGCTGCCACGTCATTGCGGTCGGACGCTCGCCCATGGACGAAACGCTGGCAAAGGCGGCCGCAACAGGTGGCACGGCGAGCGCCGTGCGGGCTGATTTGGGAACGGTTGCAGCCGCACAAGCCGCGTTTGAAGAGGCAGAGCAGCAATTCGGACCCATTGATACGCTGGTGAACAATGCCGGCATCATCCGCCGCAACGACAGTCTTGAGTTCACAGAAGAAGACTGGGACGCGGTCATGGATATCAATCTGAAGGTAGTGTTCTTCCTCAGCCAGTCCTTTGCCAAGTCACGTGTCGCGAAGGGGCAGGGCGGCAGCATCATCAACATTGCCTCGCTCCTGTCATTTCAAGGCGGCATCCGTGTGCCGTCCTACACCGCATCCAAGAGCGGGGTGGCCGGGCTTACGAAAATTCTGTCTAACGAATGGGCAGCAAAAGGGATCACAGTGAATGCGGTCGCACCGGGTTACGTCATGAGCAACAACACAACCGACCTACGCAATGATCCCGAACGCAACAAGGCGATCCTTGACCGTATTCCAATGGGTCGTTGGGCAGAACCCGAGGATATCGCTGGCGCCGTTACGTTTCTGGCAGGCCGGGCTGCGCGATATGTGACGGGTGCCACGCTGCCGGTAGATGGCGGATGGTTAGGGCGCTAAGGCCTTGGAAAGTAACCAAGTCTTGAGTGCGGGGACGGGGTTCACGGGAATGGGTCACGCGGCGGACATGGCGATCCTAAATGCAGGCACGAATTGGGCCGCGGCCCTGGTCGAGCTAGAGCCTGATGTTGTCCCACGCGCGATGCCGGCAGGTGCCCAATACCCTCCGATCAAACAGGGCATCGCGCAGGCGCTGATCGGGGGTGACATCCTGGACATCGCGGGGGACGTGCGCGACGATCCGGGGCGGGCGCCCAGGGTTGCCAGCGTTCATGACTTCACCAAGCGGTGCGCATTCATCCCCGAAAACCTAGATGATCCATTGCTGGAGTGGGGCGAAAGCAGTGGGGAATGGTCCTATACCGTTACTTCGCGGCAAAAGTCGGACTTGGACCCGAAGCCTGTTTTCGTCCTTTTCAAATGCGGCGGATCAACACCATGGTTTCATGACGATCATATCGTGGGCTACGGAACCAAAAGTGCGATTTATATGGAGGGGCATTACGGCGTCGGCCCCTTATCGCTGCACGATGGATCGGGTCGGCGTGAACATCCGAAGCCTTTGGATATAGCGAGTCTGGCGTATGCTGAACTGGCTGATACCGAATACCGTTGGCATGTATTAGCCGACTATTGCTTGCGCGATCTACGCGGTCAGGCAGTGCCGCCCGATCCGACCTTCGCGCAAGGCGCACAGCACCAAGGGATCACAGCAATTTACTGCGACGCGCCGAGCTGGGCAGATGCGCCGCCCATTCACCACCACGAGAGGGGGCTAAAGCCATGAAAATTACCGACGCAAAAGTCTTTGTCGGCGGCCCGGGGAAGAATTACGTCACGCTCAAGATCATGACCGATCAGGGCATCTATGGCCTTGGCGATGCCACGCTGAACAATCGCGAAACGCTGCCTGCGGCCTATCTTCGGGATTACCTGATCCCCAACTTGATTGGCATGGACCCTCGCCAAAGCGAAGACATCTGGCAGTTCCTGTATCGCGGTGCCTACTTCAGGCGCGGCCCTATCGCCATGGCCGCGCTCGGTGCCATCGACATGGCCCTTTGGGACATCAAGGGCAAGCTGGCGAACATGCCGCTTTACCAGCTCTTTGGCGGCAAAAGCCGCGAAGGAGCCTTGGTCTACGCCCATGCCGCAGGTGCTGATCTGCCTGATCTGATGGATTCAGTCGCGCGGTATCTGGACCAAGGCTATAGGGCAGTGCGGGTGCAATGCGGTATCCCGGGGATGCCAACGGCGAGCTACGCAGTGCCTGATCAGAAGGGCGCAGACAAGGATTTCATCACAGATTTTAGTGGCATTATCCCCAAGACCGAAGTCTGGGACACCGATCACTATATGCGGTACATGCCCGGCGCGCTCGCCGACATTCGCGACAGGTTCGGGCCAGAGCTTAAGATTCTCCATGACGTTCACCACCGCTTGCTGCCCCGCGAGGCGGCGGAATTTGCGAAAGCCGTCGAACCCGTGGGCCTCTATTGGCTAGAGGACCCAACGCCGGCCGAGGATCAGGACGCATTGCGTCTTGTGCGCCAGCATTCGACGACGCCAATCGCCATCGGCGAAGTTTTCAATTCGATCTGGGATTGCAACAAACTGATTGAAGACGAGTTGATCGATTTCATTCGTGTCGCGGTGACCTATGCGGGCGGAATTACCCCTGTGAAACGCATCGTCGATTTGGCGGCGCTGCATCACGTGCGCACCGGCTTTCACGGCGCACCAAGTCATTCACCTGTGTCTATGGCCGCGCAACATCACCTCAACGCTTGGGCTCCAAATTTTGGCATTCAGGAATATCTTGTTTTGGCTACTGCGGAATGCGGCGCATTGTTCCCGTCCGATCATGTCATGGAAGATGGGATGGTTTTTGTCAGCGACGCACCGGGCCTTGGCGTCGATTTCGACGAAATTGAAGCCGAAAAATATGAATACAAAGCGGGCAGTCACCCAATTGTCCGGCTTCAGGACGGAACGGCTTGGAACTACTGATGCCGGTCTCGAGCGCATCAAAACGCGTGGGCGTGGCATGGGCTGGCGCAGGCATGATCGCAAAACCACATTTCGGCCTTTCTGCGCTCATGGATGCGGCCCAGCTCAAGGCAATCGTTGCCACACCGCCAAACGTCCGGCATGGCGTCATTTCAGTGCTGGCTACAGCAGGCAAACGTGGTCCGCTGGAAAAACCGGTCGGGCGCAGCGTCAAAGAAGCGCAAGCGGTTGTGGAGATTTGTGAAAATGCAGGTGACGCGGTGGTAGTATTTCAATAACGCATGCGCGCTCCCTCCATCCTGGCAGCGCAGCATATCGCGGGTGGTGCGCTTGGCCCCCGGCAAGCACGGCGTATTTGCCGTCGCGTTTCTGGACGGTCAGCGGCTGAAGCAGACCCAGCACGGCAATGCTGGCCTTAAGGTGAGCAAGGCACCGGGTGTGCCACGGTCTGTCAGGTTGGCGTCGCTTTCGGCGGCGGTGCCGTAGAACGCGATCGTCCTGGCGTCAGGCATCAGAAAACCACCGTCAACAGGCAAGCCACGACAACCACGGTCAGCAGCACCCGCAAATGCATCCACCACGGAGGGGCCAATTCGTAACGCCAGAAATGCCAATCCAGAATCAGCAGCCCGAGAAAGCCGATCAGCAGGTTTGACGCCATGCTGACCGGCCCGCCGCTGATCATGAAAAACGCCCAAAGTGCGGGAATCACTGACAAAACATAGCCCGAGGCCTGCATTGTTCCGGTTGCCCGTGTGGCAAACCCCCAAAGAATGCCGGACATGAATGCAAGGATGATCGTGCCATAGCGGATCATCATTACCCGCCCGTCAGCAGGGATGATCTGCCAGTATCCGCCCGCGTTTGGGCCACTCATGCCGGTCGTCAGCCAGCCAAGATTGATCACTGCGCCCAACAGGAAGGGCAGCAGGCCCAGCAGGCCAAGGATCAGGGCAGAGCGGGGAATATGCCTCATGCGCGTTTTACCGCGCCGCGGGCAATGGCGGTGACAAAGAAATGCAATGTGATCATCAGAGTGTTCCAGTCAGATTGGCGATGCTTTGTGCAAGGGTTTCAACGTGTTGGCGCTGTTGTTCGGGTGCAACAGAGCCTGCCGTTTGTCGGGGGTCAGGCCTCCCATGCGGCTGTCTGGAAGTGCGTCACTATAAATTCGCTCAGCCCCTTCGGAATCATGATCGAACGTCAGGCAAATCTTGTCCTTGGGTATGATCATGCAGGCTTCTGACCTCAAAGGACAAGCCAGGCGAAGGACCTGGAAATGGCGCGATTCACGCAGGTTCCCGCAACACGCGCGGCACTTTGAATTCGACGTTTTCCGTGGCAGTCTCGACCATCGCGACGGTCACATCATAGCGGTCGCGGAAGGCGTCGATCACTTCATTGATCAGCACCTCGGGGGCGCTGGCACCCGCAGTAATACCGACCGATGTGATCCCGTTCAGCGCACGCCAGTCGATGTTTTCAGCCCGCATGACAAGTTGCGAATAGGCGCAGCCCGCCTTGCGTCCGACCTCGACCAGACGTTGCGAATTGGATGAGTTGGGGGCGCCCACCACCAGCATTGCATCGCATTTGGGTGCCATCGCCTTGACGGCCTCCTGACGGTTGGTGGTGGCGTAACAGATGTCTTCCTTGTGGGGTCCGATGATATCAGGAAAGCGGGCATAAAGCGCGGTAACGATTTCCGCCGTGTCATCCATCGACAGGGTCGTCTGGGTCACGAAAGCAAGGCGTTCAGGGTCACGCACGACAGCGGTTGCCACGTCCTGCACAGTTTCGACCAGCACGACCTGACCGGGTGGCAGTTGCCCCATCGTGCCGATGGTTTCGGGGTGGCCCGCATGGCCGATCATGATGATCTGAAGGCCGTTCTCGTTGTGCCGCTCGGCCTCGATATGGACCTTGCTGACCAAGGGGCAGGTGGCATCCACATAGACCATCTCACGGCGCGCGGCCTCGGCCGGGACGGCCTTGGGGACGCCGTGCGCGGAAAAGATCACGGGCCGGTCATCGGGGCATTCATCAAGCTCCTCGACGAACACGGCCCCTTTGGTGCGCAGATCATCGACCACATATTTGTTGTGCACGATTTCATGCCGCACAAAGACGGGCGCGCCCCATTTGTCCAGCGCCATTTCGACGATCTTGATGGCACGATCCACGCCCGCGCAAAACCCGCGCGGCGCGGCCAGATATAAGGTGAGGGGTGCTTTTGTCATGTGGCATAGGTAGTGCCGCTGGACCGCGCCGTCCAGACCCCGAGATCACGGAGCGGTGACCTGCTTTTCAGTAAATAGATGGTGCTCGCGCTACCGGAAAATGATTATGATGATCAGGAACATGATCAAGGATGAACAATGAACAGGATTCTCATTGTAGCTGCGGGCGGCGTTTCAATTGCGATTGCGATTGGCGCTTTTTTGGTCGCCGGACAGGGTGGCGCTGACTCGAATGGGGGATTGCCCTACGATGATGCGGCCGCCGTCGCGCGCGGCGCTGCCATCTATGAGGCCAGCTGTGCGGCATGCCACGGTGCCAATCTTGAGGGGCAGGCCGAGTGGCGCACGGCCCGCACGCCCGAAGGTCGCGCGCTTGCCCCGCCCCATGACGAAGACGGCCATACCTGGCACCACCCCGACGAGCAACTGATCGAAATCACCAAAGTGGGCACGGCAGCTGTGGTCGGGAATGGCTATGAAAGCGATATGAGCGGGTTTGGTGACGTGCTGACCGACACGGAAATCCGCGAGGTTCTGGGCTATATCAAAAGCAACTGGCCCGCCGAGGTTATCGCCCAGCACAACCTGATCAACGAGCGGTGACGTCAAAGCAAAGCCCCGCGCGATTGGCGGGGCTTTGCTGGCTCAATCGTCTTGTGAGACCATTTCGGTGGCTTCCTCGGGGCGCGGCTCGCGCGGGGGGCGCCCGACGACATCACGTAACTCGTCCAGCTCGATAAAGTTATCGCACTGACGACGAAGTTCATCGGCGATCATCGGCGGCTGGCTGCGGATCGTGGACACGACCGAAACACGCACGCCCTTGCGCTGAAGCGCTTCGACCAGCGGACGAAAATCACCGTCACCCGAGAAGATCACGATGTGATCGACATGCGCGGCCAGCTCCATTGCGTCTACGGCCAATTCAATGTCCATGTTGCCCTTGACCTTACGGCGGCCCATCGAATCTGTGTATTCCTTGGCCGGTTTGGTCACCATCGTAAAGCCGTTGTAATGCAGCCAGTCGACAAGTGGACGGATCGGCGAATATTCGTCGTTTTCCAGCAAGGCCGTGTAGTAAAAGGCACGCAGCATCTTGCCGCGTCGCATAAATTCGGCCCGCAGTAGTTTATAGTCGATATCAAAGCCAAGTGACTTGCTGGCGGCATAGAGATTCGACCCGTCAATGAAGAGCGCCAGACGCTCGTCACGGTAGAACATGAAATTTCCTTTCAAATAGTGCTTGGCCCGTGCTTGTGAGTGAGTGGTGTGAGTGGTGTGAGTAGTCTAAAACGGGTCAGGCGTAGTTTAATGTAAGGGAATTGTGACATGCTGCAACCCCATGAGCGAGACACTGCCTTGATTGCCATCGGTGCAAATCTGGCGCGTGCGGACGAGACGCTGCAGACCACAATCCTTGAGAGTGTGACCGACATTGCGCAAGCCTTGGGGCCGATCACGGGGAAAAGTCGGCTGTTTCGCACCCCTTGTTTTCCCGCAGGTGCAGGCCCGGATTATGTAAATGCGGCCGTGGCTGTGAGGACGTTATTGCAACCTTCTGAAATATTGCGGGAATTACATGGCATTGAACGCAAATACGGGCGCGAACGGCAACAACGCTGGGCCAGCCGCACCCTTGATCTGGACCTGATCGCGGTTCGTGACGTTGTGTCACCAAATGCGCAAATGCAGACCGAGTGGCGCACGCTTGATGCAAAGTCGCAAGCACGGACCGCACCGGAGCAGTTGATTCTCCCGCATCCGCGGCTTCAGGATCGCGCGTTTGTGTTGGTTCCACTGGCCGATATTGCCCCCGATTGGGTGCATCCGCTGTTGGGGCTGACAGTTGCGCAGATGCTGGCTAATCTTCCCGCACAAGACGTCGCGCAGGTGGTCGCGCTGGCGTGATGACACGGGCGGGGATTGCGCTTGTCATTCATCGCCCTAGCCCTTAGATAGAGCGCTTGCAGACCGCCCCTGACTGACTGGAGAGCCCCGATGGCCCGCGTTACCGTAGAAGATTGCGTCGACAAAGTTCCCAACCGCTTTGAGCTGGTGATGCTTGCCGCGCATCGTGCCCGTGAAATTTCCGCCGGTGGCGCGCTGACAGTGCCCCGCGACAACGACAAGAACCCTGTTGTTTCCCTGCGCGAGATCGCCGAAGAAACCCAGAAAGCCGACGATCTGCGCGAGCGTATGATCGAAGCCAACCAGACCCAGATCGAGGTTGATATGCCTGAAGAAGACGCGATGGCGTTGCTGATGGGTGCCGGTGGCGGCGAGGCGGACAAACCCGCTGACGATGACATGTCAGAAGAGAAATTGCTGCGCGCCCTGATGGAAGCGCAGGAGCCCAAGTAAGGGCGACACCCCAAACCAAGCGCGGACCGGTATGATCCCAGCAGATGACCTGATCGGACTGGTCCGCAGCTACAACCCCGCAACAAACGAGGCGCTGGTCCGCGCCGCCTACGATTTTGGCCGCGACATGCACGAGGGGCAGTTTCGCCATTCGGGCGAGCCCTACTTTTCCCATCCCATTGCCGTTGCCGCCATTCTGGCCGAGCAGCAGATGGATGATGCCACGATCATCACCGCCCTGCTGCACGACACGATCGAAGACACCAAGGCGTCATTCGCGACCGTCGAGGCCAAGTTTGGCCGCGAGATTGCCGAACTGGTCGATGGTGTCACCAAGCTGACCAACCTCCAACTGAATTCGGCCCAGACCAAACAGGCTGAAAACTTCCGCAAGCTGTTCATGGCCACGAGCCGCGATTTGCGGGTGACGCTGGTCAAGCTGGCCGACCGTCTGCACAATATGCGCACGATCAAATCCATGCGCGAGGACAAGCAAGCGCAGAAGGCCCGCGAGACAATGGATATCTATGCCCCGCTTGCCGGACGCATGGGGATGCAGTGGATGCGCGAGGAGTTGGAGGATCTGGCGTTCCGTGTCCTCAACCCCGAAGGGCGCAATTCGATCATCCGCCGCTTTATCACGCTGCAGCGCGAAACCGGTGATGTGATCGAAAAGATCACGGCCGACATGCGCCATGAATTGGACAAGGCCGGCCTTACCGCCGAGGTCACGGGCCGCGCCAAGCGCCCCTATTCAATCTGGCGCAAGATGCAGGAAAAGGATCAGGGGTTCTCGCGCCTGTCCGACATCTATGGCTTTCGCGTGATCACCGAGACCGAGGCCGATTGTTATCGCGTTCTGGGGGCCGTGCATCAGCGTTGGCGTGCGGTGCCGGGCCGGTTCAAGGATTACATCAGCCAGCCGAAATCGAACGGCTATCGCAGCATCCACACCACCGTATCCGGCCGCGATGGCAAGCGCGTCGAGGTGCAGATCCGCACGCGCGAGATGCATGAGGTGGCCGAAACCGGTGTGGCCGCCCATTGGTCCTATCGCAATGGTGAACTGGTCGAAAACCGCTTTGCCGTTGATCCGGCGCGCTGGATTGCATCGCTGACCGAGCGTCTGGGCGAAGGCTATGAGGACGATCACGACGAATTTCTCGAGACGGTCAAGCTCGAGATGTATCAAGATCAGGTGTTCTGCTTTACCCCCAAGGGCGAAGTGATCAAACTGCCGCGGGGTGCCACCCCGATTGATTTCGCCTATGCGATCCATACCCGCATCGGCAGCGCTTGCGTCGGCGCCAAGGTCGATGGGTTGCGCGTACCGCTGTGGACCCGCCTCAAGAATGGCCAGTCCGTTGAAATCATCACCGCCGAGGGGCAAACGCCGCAGGCCACTTGGATCGACATCGCCGTTACAGGCCGTGCGAAAACCGCGATCCGGCGCAGTCTGCGCGAGGAAGACCGCGAAAGGTTCATCAAGCTTGGCCGCGAATTGGCCCGCGTGGCATTTGAAAACGTTGGCAAGAAAAGCACCGACAAAGCGTTGGCGACTGCCGCCAAGGCGCTGGCGGTTGAATCGGTCGAAGAAATGTTGGCCCTGCTGGGCAGTGCTGAAATGACCGCACGTGAGGTCGTCAATGCCATCTATCCCGATCTGGCGGAACTGCCACAAGACGAGGTGGACCAGCGCCGTGCGGTTGTCGGTCTGTCACCTGATCAGCTTTATCGCCGCGGTGCATGCTGCCAGCCAGTGCCGGGAGAACGTATTGTCGGGATCACCTTTCGCGGGCAGGGCGTTGTCGTGCACGCGATTGATTGCGAAGTGCTGGCCCAATACGAAGAACAGCCCGAACGCTGGATCGATCTGCATTGGCAAGAGGGCACGCACCCGGCGCGCAATTCCGTCAGCCTTGATCTGGTGATCACCAATGACGCCGGTGTGCTGGGCCGTATCTGCACGCTGATCGGCGAACAGAACGCCAATATCTCGGACCTGATTTTTGTTGATCGCAAGCCGGATTATTATCGCCTGCTGCTTGATGTCGAACTGCGCGATGCGGAACATTTGCACCGCGTCATGACCGCGCTCGAGGCTGAAAGTAACGTGTCGTCCATCGGGCGGCACCGCGATCCGGCGCGCACCGTGGCCCCCTTGGCAGACAATGCGCGGGACGGGCATTAAAGATGGTGTTCAAGCGTCGGGACAGACGACCGGTCTGGCAAGTCATTTTTGAAGTCATCTATCCACGCGGTGGCTGGTCACGGGCGTTCAACTACGTCAAGCACCGGGTGCGCCGCCTGCCCGACACCCCCGAGAAAATCTCGCGCGGGATATGGGCTGGTGTTTTCACGACCTTTACACCGTTCTATGGGCTGCATTTCGTCGTTGCTGCGATCATTGCCAAACTGATGCGTGGAAATATCCTCGCCGCCTTGATGAGCACGTTTTTCGGCAATCCGCTGACCTACCTGCCGATCGCTGTGGCATCGCTTCAGGCCGGGCATTTCTTGCTGGGCACGCGCCCCGACCGCGATATTCACGAAAGCCTTGGCGGCAAGTTTGTCGGTGCAGGGCGCGACCTTTGGCATAATTTCAAGGCGATCTTTACGCCCGAACAGATGGATTGGCAGCGCCTGCGCATCTTTTTTGACGAGGTGTTCTTTCCCTATATGATCGGCGGCATAATCCCGGGCATCATCGCGGCAACCATCGCCTATTACATCAGCGTCCCGTTGATCCGCGCCTACCAGAACCGGCGCCGCAAGGTGCTGCGCAACAAGTTGGCACAACTCAAGAAAAACATCGAAACTGACGGCTCGGGCCAGTAGGTTGGCAGCAGGAATCGCAAGAGGGCCGCACATGGCAACCCAAGACCTGCGCCTTGGCGTCAATATCGACCACGTGGCAACCGTGCGCAACGCGCGTGGCGGTGACACCCCCGACCCTGTCCGCGCCGCCATATTGGCGCAAGAGGCTGGCGCGGACGGCATCACGGCGCACCTGCGCGAAGATCGCCGCCATATCACAGATCGCGATATCGACGCATTGATGGCGGCGCTGACTGTGCCGCTGAACTTTGAAATGGCCGCCACGCCCGAGATGCAAAAGATCGCCCTGCGCCACAAGCCCCATGCCGTGTGCATCGTCCCCGAAAAGCGCGCGGAACGCACGACCGAAGGCGGCCTTGAAGTCGCGCGCGAGGAAAACCAGCTGGCCCATTTCATCGCACCGTTGCGGGATGCGGGATGCCGCGTATCCATTTTTATCGCTGCCGATCAGCGCCAGATCGAGGCGGCCAACCGGATCGGTGCGCAAGTGATCGAGCTGCACACCGGTGCCTATTGCGATGCCCACGCCGAAGGGGATTTTGCCAAACGCGATGCCGAATTGGAAAAGATGCGTGAAATGTCGGCCTTTGCCCACGCCCTTGGTCTTGAAGTCCACGCGGGTCACGGCCTCACCTATGATACTGTGCAGCCCGTCGCCGCTTTTCCCGAAGTGCGCGAGTTGAACATCGGTCATTTCATCATCGGCGAGGCGATTTTTCGCGGCCTCACCCCCGCAATTGCAGAAATGCGCCGCTTGATGAAAGAGGTCCGGGCATGACCCGGCCAGCGTTCTTTCGGCGCGGTCAGCCTGCAACTGCTGACCACCCGATTGGAGGCATGATATTGCGACTTCTTCCCGCCTTGTTATTGGCCCCGCGGGCGGCCACCGCGCAAACCGCTACCCCTTGCGACTGGCAGGCCTCGGCGCAGGCGCTGGTCGAGCCCTGGGAGGACAACAGCGCAACCTTTGCCAACGCGGCCCCGCTGGAAATCACGTTTAATCAGGCCACCGGCAGTGTTACCGTCACCAGCCAATTGGGTATGGAATGATTGCGCATTGTGTCATGCTGAACCTGCGTGAAGATCACGACGCAGGCGAATTGGCGCAGATCATGCAGGGGCTTGCTGCCCTTGTGGGCACGATCGACGGATTTACCGGTTTCGAACACGGGCCGAACATTGATTTGGAAGGCAAATCACCTGATTTCGCCGTAGGGTTTGTGGGGCGTTTTACCAGCCGGGCCGCGTTGGAAACCTACGCCGCCGATCCACGCCATCGCGCCCTTGGCGCGCGCCTGGTTGCGCAATGTGCGGGCGGCGGTGACGGTATCACGGTCTTTGATATCGAGAGCAGATCATGATTCTGGGTATCGGCACTGACCTCGCGAATATCGAGCGTATTCAAGGCACGCTTGACCGCTTTGGCGACCGGTTTCGCAATCGTGTTTTCACCGATGTTGAACAGCGCAAGGCCGAACGCCGCCGTGACGTCGCGGGCACCTACGCCAAACGCTGGGCCGCCAAGGAGGCTTGCTCCAAGGCGCTGGGCACGGGTCTGCGCATGGGGATCTCCTGGAAGGACATGGCCGTGTCTAATCTGCGCAGCGGACAACCCGTCATGGCCGTAACGGGATGGGCTGCCGAACGCCTTGCGAAAATGACTCCCGCTGGCCACGAGGCCATCATTCACGTGACTTTGACCGACGATCACCCCTGGGCGCAGGCCTTTGTCGTGATCGAGGCACGCCCCATCGCTTGACAGCCAAGGATGCGGGCCGCATGTAGCAGCCAACCAATGATAGGAACACGCATGTCCGAAACTTCGAGCCTTTGGGGCACCATCAAGGAAACCATCAAAACGGTGGTTTACGCCCTGTTGATCGCAGGTGCCTTTCGCACGCTGCTGTTCCAGCCGTTCTGGATTCCATCGGCGTCGATGAAAGACACGCTGCTGATCGGTGATTTTCTGTTCGTAAACAAAATGGCCTATGGCTATTCCTATGCATCCTGCCCCAGCATCATCATTCCGCGCATCGGTCTTGATGTGGACGCCGAAGATTTCTGCGGCGTGTTCAAGAGCGACGAGGACGACACCAGCGGCGGCAACCGATTGTTTGGCTCTATGCCTGACCGCGGCGATGTTGTCGTTTTTCGCCACCCCGTCACGGGGCGCGATTTCATCAAGCGCCTGATCGGCCTGCCCGGCGACCGTATCCAGATGCGCAACAGCGTTCTTTATGTCAACGATGAGGCAGTCACACTTGAGGACGCAGGCACGTTCGTCGAAACGATGGAGCGCCAAGGCCCGCAAGGAAACCTGCCGCGCTGCCGCAATGGTGCCGTGGGCATGGGCGCGGATTGCGAAAAGACCCGCCAGACCGAAACGCTGCCCGGCGGTGTCAGCCATGACATCCTCAATATTGGCACCACGGCCCTTGATAATACCGGCGTCTTTACGGTGCCCGAGGGGCATTTCTTTTTCATGGGTGACAACCGTGACAATTCCACCGACAGCCGCGTTCCACAAAACGCCCGTGGCGTGGGTTTCGTGCCGTTCGAGGATATCGTTGGCCGCGCGGATCGCATCATGTTCTCGTCTGCCGGGCGTTCGATGCTGGCGTTCTGGACATGGCGCAGTGACCGTTATTTCAAGGCGATTGAGTGAAACTGGCCGCTGATCTGAACGCCTTTGCGCGCACCCTTGGTCATGATTTCGCCAAGCCGGAATTGTTGGTGCGCGCCGTCACCCATTCGTCGATGGCAACAGCGCATCGTGACGACAATCAGCGGCTTGAATTTCTTGGGGACCGGGTGCTGAACCTGGTCATTGCCGACGCAATCTTTGCCGCTGACCCAAGCGCGGCCGAAGGCGAACTGGCCGTGCGCTATAACTACCTTGTGCGCAAGGAAACCTGCGCAGATGTGGCGCGCGAATGGGGCTTGGGCGAGGTGCTGAAAATCGGCCGCTCCGAGATGAAAAGCGGTGGACGACGCAAGACGGCGATCCTTGGGGATGCGCTTGAGGCGGTGATTGCCGCGATCTATCTGGATGCAGGCCTTGATGCGGTGCGCGCCGTGATTCTGCGAATCTGGGGCGAGCGGATTTCAACAGCCGCGACCGAATCCAAGGATGCCAAGACCGCATTGCAGGAATGGGCGCAGGCGCGTGGTATCCAGCCGCCAAAATATACTGAAATCAGCCGCGAAGGACCGGATCACGCTCCGGTTTTCCTGATCGAAGCGCGCCTTGAAACGGGCGAGGCCGCACAGGCGAGCGACACTCCCAAACGCCTTGCCGAACAGGCCGCCGCCGAGGCACTTTTGCAGAAAGTCAGCCCATGAACGATGCGCCCACCTCAGCCGGATTTGTCGCCCTGATTGGTGAACCCAACGCCGGAAAATCAACGCTGCTGAATCGTATGGTTGGCGCCAAGGTGTCAATCGTGACCCACAAGGTGCAAACCACGCGTGCCCGCATCCGAGGTGTCGCGATGGACGGTGCCGCACAGATTGTTTTTGTCGATACGCCGGGCCTGTTCGCCCCCCGCCGCCGCCTTGACCGCGCTATGGTCGCCGCCGCCTGGAGCGGGGCTGCGGATGCAGACGTGATCGTGCTGATGATCGAGGCCCATCGCGGGATCACCCCGGGCGTCGAGGCGATCCTGGAGAAATTGGCCGAAGTTGGTGAGGGGCGCACAGTTGCACTTGCGATCAACAAGATCGACCGCGTGAAATCGGAACAGCTGTTGGAACTTACGCAGCGAATGAACGACCGCTACGCTTTTGCCGACACCTTTATGATCTCGGCGGAAAAGGGCCACGGGTGTGATACCCTGCGCGCATGGCTGGCTGACAAAATGCCCAAAGGACCGTGGCTTTATCCCGAAGATCAAATCGCCGACCTGCCGCTGCGCATGATCGCCGCTGAAGTGACGCGCGAAAAGCTGACCCTGCGCTTGCATCAGGAATTGCCCTATCAGTTGACCGTCGAAACCGAAAACTGGGAAGAACGCAAAGACGGATCGGCCAAGATTGATCAGGTTGTTTACGTCATGCGCGACGGGCACAAAGGGATCGTGCTGGGCAACAAGGGCGAGACCATCAAGGCGGTGGGCAAGGCCGCGCGCGAGGAACTGGTCGAATTTCTGGGCCGCAAGGTGCATCTATTCCTGCAAGTGAAGGTCCGCCCGAACTGGCTTGAGGAAAGCGAACGCTATTCCGAAATGGGCCTTGATTTCAAAGACGGAAATGCATGACGCGGCTGACGGCGGATATCTGGGTATCGGCCTATCTGACACGGCTGCGCCTGCAAGACATCCCCGCCTTCGTGGTGGCCAAGGGTGACCTCACGGCGGGCACGGTGATCGTCAAGCTCAACACTTTGGACGGGCAGGCGCGCGCGTTTCACCGCGCGTTTGATCTGATGAGCGGCGAACGCACATGGGCCGTCTTGGCCGATGGGGCGGAGGCGGATGTTGATGCCTCTCTTGCCAGACAACGCAGTTTCGACCCTGACCTTTGGGTGATCGAAGTCGAAGACCGCGCCGGGCGTCACCTGCTGGATCAACCGGGTCTTGAATAACCCGTCACCTTCGGGCCTGATCGCACCATGATAGAATGGCGCGACGAAGGCCCGCTGATTGCGGTGCGCAAACATGGCGAAACCTCGGTCATTATCGAGGTGTTCACGGCTGAACATGGCCGCCACGCCGGTGTCGTGCGCGGTGGCACCAGCCGCAAGGTTTCGGCCAGCCTGCAGCCCGGCACCCAGATCGAGATCACATGGAAAGCGCGGCTCGAGGATCATTTGGGCAGCATCACCGTTGAACCGCAGCGTAGCCGCGCCGCGCAAGTGATGCAGGATCGTGTGGCGCTTGCCGGGTTGAACGCGGTCTGCGCCATCCTGTCGTTCAGCCTGCCCGAGCGTGAACCCCACCCCGCCCTTTATGCGCGCACCGTGGCGCTGCTTGATCTGTTGGGGCAGGGTGATGTCTGGCCACTGGCCTATCTGCAATGGGAAATGGCGCTGCTGGATGAACTGGGCTTTGGCCTTGATCTGTCGGCCTGCGCCGTGACCGGTACCAACGCGGATCTGTGTTTCGTGTCGCCGCGCACGGGGCGCGCGGTGAGCCGCGAAAATGCGGGTCCGTGGGTGGACAGGTTGCTACCGCTCTCGCCCGCCCTGATCGGGCGCGACATCACCGATGAAAACATCCTGCAAGGGCTGAAAACCACCGGGCATTTCTTTGAGAACCACCTAGCGCCGTCATTGGGGGATCGCAAATTTCCCGCAAGCCGCGCACGCCTTCTGGATGCGCTTAATCGCCAGCCTTGAACACCATTTCGCGCCCCGCGTCGTTGCGCAGGATCAGCGTGTCACCAAGGACTTCGGACCGTGACATGGATTGAAGTGCGGTGAAAAACTGCGTCTCGGCCGCCAGATCAGGGCAGGCCATGCGCGTCGCGCCGATATTTTCGACGTTGAACGCTGGATAGGGCGCGGTTTGCGCGGCGAAATAGCTGTTGCAGGGCGCCTGGCCGGTGACGCGGCCGTCTTCGGCAAATTGGATTGTGGCGCGGGCCGTGAACGGCGCACTGTCCAGCCCGATCAGGCGAAAAACGGTGTTAGCGTCGTATCCGGACATGCCTTTGCCTCCCACACACCCCGCAAGCGCGGCGATCAAGACAAGTGGAAACAGGCGCATGGTTTCCTCCTACTCCCCTTGATCTATAAGAGCTGGTGCAGGCATACGACGCTACCCAAGCAAACGTCGCGCGATGACCTGCGCCTGAATCTCGGCGGCACCTTCAAAGATATTCAGGATGCGTGCGTCGCAGAGAATGCGGCTAACCTTGTATTCCAGCGCGAAACCATTGCCGCCGTGGATTTGCAGCGCGTTATCTGCCGCCGCCCAAGCGACCCGCGCGCCCAGCAGTTTCGCCATGCCGGCCTCAAGGTCGCAGCGGCGATCGTTGTCCTTCTCGGCGGCGCTGAAATAGGTCAGTTGGCGCGCGATCATGATCTCTACGGCCATCATCGCCAGCTTGCCCGCGACCCGTGGAAAATCGATCAGGGATTTGCCGAATTGCTTGCGGTCCTGCGCGTATTGCATCCCTACATCAAGCGCCGATTGCGCCACGCCAATTGCGCGGGCGGCGGTCTGGATGCGGGCGGATTCGAAGGTCTGCATCAACTGCTTGAAGCCTTTGCCCTCTTCGCCACCCAGCAGGTTTTCGCCCTTCACAGTGAACCCGTCAAAGGCCAGTTCGTATTCCTTCATCCCGCGATAGCCCAGCACCTCGATCTCGCCACCGGTCATCCCGTCGGTGGGAAAGGGATTTGCATCATCGCCCGGCGTCTTTTCGGCCAGAAACATCGACAATCCGCGGTGATCGGTGCTGTCAGGATTGGTGCGGGCCAGCAAGGTCATCACATGGGTGCGGGCGGCGTGGGTGATCCAGGTCTTGTTGCCCGTCACCCGGTAATCGTCGCCGTCCTTGACCGCGCGGGTCCGCAACGACCCAAGGTCGCTGCCGGTATTGGGTTCGGTGAACACCGCCGTGGGCAGCTTTTCAGCCGAGGCGAGCGCGGGCAGCCATTTCTGTTTCTGATCTTCAGTCCCACCGCAGATGATCAGTTCGGCGGCGATTTCGCTGCGCGTCCCCAGCGACCCCACACCGATATAGCCACGCGACAGTTCTTCGGAGACCACGCACATCGATGCTTTGGATAGGCCAAAACCACCGTATTCTTCGGGGATCGTCAGGCCGAACACGCCCATCTCGGCCAGTTCCTCGATGATTTCCATCGGGATCAATTCATCGTTCAGGTGCCAGTCATGGGCAAAGGGTTCAACCTTTTCCACGGCAAAGCGGCGGAACTGTTCGCGGATCATCTCGAGTTCATCATCAAGACCCGAGCGGCCCACGGTAATATCAGCGCTGTGCTCCTGCATGAGTGCGACAAGGCGCATCCGCGCGGCCTGCGTATTGCCCTCTTGGGTCAGCGTCTGGATTTCAGGGGTCATCAGCCCGCGCATCTGGTCCTGGGTCAGGCCGATGTCTTGCAGGCGCACGATTTCACCTTGTGACATGGGGATGCCGCCGTAAATCTGCCAAAGATATTCACCAAAGGCGATCTGATGGATCAGTTGTTCGACCTCGCCAAACTTGTCGTCCGCCTGCAGCCGTTCCGCCCATGCCTGCATCTGGCGAAGGCTTTCGGCGTAGGTCGCAAGCCACGCAAGACCGTGCGCGGCGGTTTGGTTTTCTTCGATCAACGTAGCTGATACGCGGTCGTCATCGGTAACGGCCGCGCGCACGTGACTTGTCGCCGTCGCAAGAATATCTTGCACAGGCGGCACAGCGGCGCCGGTCAGTTTCAAAAGATCCGTCAAAACCGGTGTTACAGCCATGTCCATTTCATCCCGCGCCATTTCAGCCTCCATTATGCAGGTGCAGAGATAATGTGTTTGCAACTGCAGCGCAATAATAAGTCGCAAAATGATCCGCAAAGGTAAATAAATGTCGCAGTCGAATTATCGTGCGACAAGCGAAACGGCGCGGTAAAACCCGGATATGCCTTTGATTTTTGATCAAATCGGCGCTGAAGCGCTTGTTCTTGCCAGTCTGATCACGCTGTTTGCGGGGTTGGTCAAGGGCATGGTCGGCTTTGCGATGCCGATGATCATGATTTCCGGTCTCAGCACATTGATCGCCCCTGATCTTGCACTTGCAGCACTGATTCTGCCGACATTGGTATCAAACGGCGCGCAGGCACTGCATCAGGGGCCGCGTGCCGCGTGGCAATCCGTGCGCCGTTTTGGCGTGTTTCTTGGGGTAGGGCTGGTGATGTTGTTGATCAGTGCGCAGTTCGTGCGTGTGTTGCCCGTCAACGTCATGTTCTTGCTCATCGGTGGCCCGGTCGTTCTGTTTACGGCGGTGCAGCTATTGGGTTGGAAGCCACATATCGCGCGGCCCACCCAGTGGATCGAAGCCGCGGTTGGTGGTTTTGCGGGATTTATTGGCGGGTTGTCAGGTGTTTGGGGGCCACCGACGATCGCCTATCTGACAGCCATCGACACCGAAAAGCGTGACCAGATGCGCATTCAG
Organism: Octadecabacter sp. SW4; assembly: GCF_008065155.1. Classification (NCBI taxonomy): domain Bacteria; kingdom Pseudomonadati; phylum Pseudomonadota; class Alphaproteobacteria; order Rhodobacterales; family Roseobacteraceae; genus Octadecabacter; species Octadecabacter sp. SW4. Next base: position 268,584 of record NZ_CP042819.1, read on the forward strand.
GGTGTGGTTTACGGGCTGGGCGCGCTGGCCCTCACGGTGGCGCATCTGCAGTCAGGGGTGCTGCGCATGGAAACCGCGCCGCTGTCAGCGCTGATGGTCGTTCCGGCGGGTATCGGGATGTGGATCGGCCTGCGCCTGCATAACAGGATTGATCAGGCAGCGTTTCGCAAGGCAACCCTGCTGGTGCTGTTTATCGCTGGGTTGAACCTGATCCGGCGCGGGCTGTTAGGATAGCAGATCCTCGAATCCGCAGGCGCCGGCCAGTTCCGGCACGGCTGTCGGCGGCACCACGTCAAAGCCGACACGATAGAGAACCTCGCCGTTCAGGCTTGCTTCCATTTCCCACCGCCCGACCAGAAGTTCGTAATTGTAGTCGAACTGATAAAATGTGATCGACCGTGCCGTGCCCCTGATTGCGGTGCTATAGACTTGCTGCGTTGCCCCATCTGCGCCCATCGGAGGATGCGTCACGGTCATCACCACCCCATCAAGACCAAACGGATTGGCCGACCGGGATTTCACACCAAACCCGACACCCATAACCGCAGGAACAACGCGCGCGCGGGAAATGAACTCGGGCTCGCCCTCGATCACGTTCGTGGTGCCAGCGATGGTGCCGGGCGCATCATTGAAGCCGACGATTTCCTGCGCGCAGATCACACCGACATCAATTTCGGCGATTTGCGCGCTGACTTTGTCGTCCGGCAAAAGCTGCACCTGCTGCGCGAGCGCGGCGCTGCCAAGGGCGAGGGCAGCGAGAAAGGGAAAGAACCGGTTGAACATGCCCCTAGGGTGGCGTGGCACGCACGCATGTTCAACCTTGAATTTGCGCGCTACCCGATTGCCGCCGCTTTGACATCATCGTCGATGAACGGCACGTATTGGCCAAAGTTATCGGCAAACATCTGCACCAGCTTGGCGGCCTGAGCGTCATAGGCGTCCTTGTCGGCCCAGGTGTCGCGCGGGTTGAGCAATCCGTCATCGACATTATGCACGGAAACGGGCACGTCAAAGCCGAAATTGGGGTCTTTGCGGAACTCGCTTTCCACCAGCGACCCATCCAGCGCTGCCGTCAACAGAGCGCGCGTGGCCTTGATCGGCATCCGCGATCCGGTGCCATAGGCACCACCCGTCCAGCCGGTATTGACCAGCCAGCATGTTGCGCCGTGGCTGGCGATCTTTTCCTGCAACAGCTTGCCATAGGCTTCGGGGCGGCGTGGCATGAACGGCGCGCCAAAACAGGTGCTGAACGTGGGTTCAGGTTCTGTCACCCCGGTTTCCGTGCCCGCCACCTTTGACGTAAAGCCCGACAGGAAGTGATACATCGCCTGCGCCGGTGTCAGGCGCGAAATGGGAGGCAACACGCCGAACGCGTCACAGGTCAGCATGATGATGTTTTTGGGGTGCCCGCCCAGGGCGCTGTCCGAGGCATTGCTGATGTAGTGCAGCGGGTAGGCGCAGCGCATATTGGCCGTCAGGCTGTCATCCTCGAAATCCAGTTCTTTGGTTTCAGGATCGAACACCATGTTTTCGATAACCGTGTGCGGCATCTTGGTGGTGGCATAGATTTCAGGTTCCGCCTTTGGATCTAGGCCGATGGTCTTGGCATAACAGCCGCCCTCAAAGTTAAAGATGCCACGATCCGACCAACCGTGTTCGTCGTCCCCGATCAACACGCGGGATGGATCCGCCGACAGGGTCGTCTTGCCCGTGCCTGACAGGCCAAAAAAAACAGCCGCATCGACAGGGTTACCCTTGGCGTGGTTGGCGCTGCAATGCATTGGCATGATGCCTTTTTCGGGCAGCAGGTAGTTCAGTAACGTGAACACCGATTTCTTGTTCTCGCCCGCGTATTCGGTGCCACAGATCAAGATCAGTTTGGCGTCGAAATTCAGCGCGATCACGGTTTCGCTGCGGCAGCCGTGGCGGGCCGGATCGGCCTTGAAGGTCGGGCAGTTGATGATTGTGTAATCGGGCACAAAGCTGGCCAGTTCGGACACTTCCGGGCGGCGCAGCATCGTGCGTATGAATAGCCCATGCCAGACCAGTTCCGTCACCACACGCACGTCCAGACGATACGCGGGGTCGGCACCGCCGAACAGATCCTGCACCGTGTAGGTGCCGCCCTTCATGTGTTCCAGCATGTCGGCATGCAGGCGATCAAAGGCCGCAACGTCCATTGGCGGATTATTTTCCCACCAGATCGTATCCTGGACCGACGGGGTAGAGGCGACGAATTTATCCTTGGGGGATCGACCGGTGTGCTTGCCAGTGGTGACCAGCAACGTGCCGCCCTGTCCCTCGACGCCTTCACCAGCGGCAAGGGCGGCAGCCATCAATTCAGGTTCTGAGTAGTTGTAATAGACCTGGCCAAGCCCTGTGATGCCTTGATCTTCAAGCTTCATCTGCGGGTTGACCGTTCCGTGGTCCATGTCTTTCACTCCTGATTTGGGGCCGGTGTTGACCCAGACAAGGCTGGCTTAACATGGGTTCTTTGCGGGTGAATAGGTGGGTTTGTTATAGTTAGCGCAACCAAATGCCTGTTAGCGCAACCAAGGCGGGCGCTTGCCGACAAGTGAGACATTTTAGTCATTGGTTACGCTTTTTGCGCGCAAATAAGGCAACACATCCCGACTGATTCGCACTTAGGGATTGATTCGATTGCCAAAAGCAGGGCAAAACCGTGGAAAATCAGGCAAAAAATTGCCACGAGCAGTAGGAGTAACCCCATGTCGAAGATTGCACTGGTGGATGACGACAGGAATATCCTGACGTCCGTATCCATGACACTCGAGGCCGAAGGCTTTGATGTTTCCACCTATAATGACGGTCAGGCCGCGCTTGATGCGTTTAACAAACAGATGCCCGATATGGCGGTGCTGGACATCAAGATGCCCCGCATGGATGGCATGGACCTGTTGCAGCGCCTGCGCCAGAAATCGTCGATGCCGGTGATTTTCCTGACCTCCAAGGATGACGAGATTGATGAAGTGCTTGGTCTGCGCATGGGGGCCGACGATTATGTGAAAAAGCCTTTCTCGCAGCGCCTGCTGGTCGAACGCATCCGTGCCTTGCTGCGCCGTCAGGATGCGATTTCCGGCGAAACCATCGAAGAAACCGAAGACACCAAGATCATGGTGCGCGGAGAGTTGACGATGGATCCGCTACGCCACGCCGTAAAGTGGAAGGGCAATGATGTGTCCCTGACCGTCACCGAATTCCTGCTGTTGCAGGCGCTGGCCCAACGCCCTGGTTTCGTGAAATCCCGCGATCAGTTGATGGACGTGGCCTATGACGACCAAGTTTATGTGGATGACCGCACGATCGACAGCCATATCAAGCGTCTGCGCAAAAAGATGCGCACTGCCGACGACAACTTCTCGGCAATCGAGACGCTTTATGGTATCGGATATCGCTACAACGAAGAGTAGGTGATGACCGTAGCCCCGAAAATCGACATCCATGATCTGAACGCGGTCCGCTCTGCGGCCGGGTCAGGTGGGGATGTGGAACAACGGGTTGTGCTGGGCGAAGACTGGGTGTCACCCGATGCCGCCGCCGACAAGGATATGGCCGACCGCCGCCGCCGCCGCGGTTTGGTGCGCCTGAACCGTTCGCCTTTGGCACGCAAGATCATCACCTTTAACCTGCTGGCGTTGATTGTGCTGGTCGCAGGTGTGCTTTATCTGAACCCGTCACGCGACAATCTGGCATTTCAACGCGCCAGCGGTCTGGTGAACGAGGCGGAATTGATTGCCGATGTGTTCGAGGCACAGTTGCCCGCCGGTGCGCCTGTAAATCTGATTACCGGCGATGGGATCGACGCGGTGACCACCCTTGACGGGCTTGATCTGCGGGGTGGTATCAACGTCTATGTTTTCGATCCCTCTGAAACGCTTGTTGCAGAATCCGCGGGTCTGACCAGCGGTCAGGCGCAACCGATCGACGGGCTTGCGTATGATTCCGGCGGCACGCTGATCACCGATTTCCTGAATACTGTCTGGGAAGGGATCGCAGGTCTGCTTGCCCCCGAACCTGCCGAACCGGTCGCCGTGGATACCGAAGGCCATGCGCGCGCCCTTGTTGCCGACGCGATGGGTGGCGCACCCAAAGTGCAGACCCACACCGACGCAACTGGTGGCACGATCTTTGCCGTCGCGACCCCGATCATGCAGGGCAGCAGGGCCGTTGGCGTTGTCGCCTTGACCAGTGCTGCGGGCGAAATCGACGGACTTGTGCGGCGCGAACGCGAACAGCTTTTGCAGATGTTCGTGATTGGCAGCCTCGTGTCGATCGGTCTGTCGCTTGTTCTGGCCTCGACCATAGCTAATCCGCTGTCGGATTTGGCCGCCGCCGCCGAGCTGGGCCGTGATCGCAACGCGCGAAAAATGTCACCCAACCGCATTCGCATCCCTGACCTCACAGCTCGGCCTGATGAAATCGGGCGATTGTCAGGCGCATTGCGTGGCATGGTCGCTGCCCTGTTTGAACGGATTGAAGGCAACGAACAGTTTGCCGCCGATGTCGCCCATGAAATCAAGAACCCGCTGGCCAGTCTGCGCTCAGCCGTGGGCACAATGCGGGTCGCGAAACGTGACGATCAGCGCGAACGTCTGCTGCAAGTGATCGAACACGATGTGCGCCGCCTTGACCGCCTTGTCAGCGATATTTCCAACGCCTCGCGCCTGGATAGCGAGTTGGTGAAAGAGGAAGAAGAACCCTTTGATCTGATCAAGATGCTGACGAACCTTAGCGAATTTCTTGGGGAACAGGCGGCACAGAAGGGCATCGACTTTATCTCGGACCTGCCTGACAAGCCGATCATCGTGCATGGCCTTGAAGGGCGGTTGGCGCAGGTTTTCGTCAACCTGATTACCAATGCCACATCGTTCTGCGAAGATGGCGATGCGATCCGCGTCTGGGCCCGCAAGCGCGAAAACCGCGTGCTTGTCGTTGTCGAAGACACAGGCCCCGGCATCCCCGACGAGGCGCTGACCAAGGTATTCAAACGGTTCTATTCGGAACGCCCTGAAGGGCAGTTTGGCAATAACTCCGGCCTTGGCCTTGCGATTTCCAAGCAGATCGTCGAAGCGCACGGCGGCGTGATCTGGGCTGAGAATATCCGCCCCACCGAGATGGATATCACATCGGAACCGCTTGGCGCGCGATTTGTGGTCGGCCTTCCGGTCTGAGCGGCGCGTGCCACTCGCCTTTCCTGATAGCCCCGATGGCACCCTGAATATCCACGCTTCCTGCGTCTCCGTCCAAGGGCGCGGCGTGCTGATCTGCGGCCCCTCGGGCAGCGGAAAATCGGCCCTCGCGCTGCACTTGATGGCGCTGGGCGCGGACCTTGTCGCCGATGATCGCACGCTTCTGCGCAACACCGGTGATACGCTGACCGCAAGCGCCGTTGCTACCATTCACGGCCTGATCGAAGCACGGGGCGTGGGCATTCTGAACGCCGCCGCGACGCAAGCGGCCCTGCATCTGTGCATAGATCTGGGCACTACGGAAATAGAACGGCTCCCCCCGTTACGCAGCGTCAATGTGATGGGGCACGCGATCCCCTTGCTTCACCGCGCCCCTTACGATCATTTTGGCGCGGCAATCTTGCAGATACTCAGACACGGGCGCCACAGCTAAATGACCGATCAACCGCCTGACATCCAGACCGAGCCGTCACCACACAGGGTCGTCCTTGTGACCGGCCCGTCTGGAGCGGGCCGTTCAACGGCGATGCGCGCCCTCGAGGATGCGGGCCACGAGGTGATTGACAACCTGCCGTTGTCCTTGCTGCCCCGTTTGCTTGATGGTCCGCCTCATGATCATCCGCTTGCCGTGGTCGTCGACGTGCGTAACCGTGATTTCAGTGTCGATGGATTTCTGGATATGACTCGCGCCCTGGCCGAAGATGTGCATGTGGCATTTCAACTGCTGTTTCTTGACTGTTCCGAGGATGTGCTGGTGCAGCGTTATTCGGAAACGCGCCGCCGCCATCCGCTGACCCCCACGACAACACCGCTTGAGGGTATCCATGAAGAACTGGAGCTGTTGCTGCCGATCCGCGCACGCGCCGATGTGCTGATCAACACGACCGGCCTGACCCCCCATGAGTTGCGTGCCGAAATCGAGATGTGGTTCGTCCCCAAGGACAGCCCGAACCTTGCGGTATCCGTACAGTCGTTCTCCTATAAACGCGGGCTGCCTCGAGGGCTTGATATCGTGATGGACTGTCGCTTTTTGCGCAATCCGCATTGGGACCCGGCGCTGCGCGCGCTTGACGGGCGCGACAGTGCCGTCGCCGAGTATGTGCAGGCCGACCCGAATTTCGCAGCCTTCACCGAGCAGATCGAAAATATGGCCACCCTGCTGATCCCCGCCTATAAGGCCGAAGGGAAATCGCATCTTTCGATCGGTTTTGGTTGCACCGGCGGGCAACATCGATCCGTTGCCGTAGCGGAAAGATTTGCCCAAACCCTTGCACAAGCGGGATGGCAAGTATCTAAACGCCATCGGGAGATTGAACGCCGCGCGATTGGGACATCGGCGGCACAGGCACAGGGGCAAACTGCGTGATCGGGATCGTGATCGTGGCGCATGGTGGGTTGGCGATGGAATACCTCGCTGCTGTCGAACACGTGGTCGGCAAACAATCTGGTATTATCGCCATTGCGATCCAGCCCGACGATGACCGCGCCGCCAAGCAAAACGAGATTTGCGATGCCGCCGACGCGGTTGAAGTCGGTGATGGTGTTGTGATCGTGACAGATATGTTCGGCGGCTCGCCATCCAATCTGTCGCTGCGCGCCTGTAGCCCGGAAAACCGCCGTATTCTTTATGGCGCGAACCTGCCAATGCTGGTGAAATTGGCAAAAAGCCGCAATAAATCGGTGCCTGATGCCGTGGCTGCTGCGCTTGACGCTGGCCGTAAATACATAGACAGCCATTCTGTTGACCAAAATTGAGGCCAAGATGACCGTCACCCGCACGCTGAAAATCGAGAACATCAAGGGCTTGCATGCCCGCGCTTCGGCAAAGCTGGTCGAAGTGGTTGAGCAATTCGACGCCGAGGCAAGCGTGTCAAAGGATGGGCTAAGTGCTGCGGGCGACAGCATCATGGGGCTTTTGATGTTGGCAGCCTCAATCGGAACCTTTATTGAAGTCGAGACCAAAGGCACAGATGCCCAAGCGCTTGCCGATGCCATTGAGGCCCTTGTGGCTGACAGGTTTGGCGAAGGCGACTAGGGCATTTCAAGCTGCAACTGGCAAGCGATTGCCCTCAGGCCGTCAGGGAGGAGCCCGCGTTGACCGATACGACGACACGGAATTCCGGCGCGCAGCCCATCGTGAAACCCGATGATACGCAGCGCATATATGACCGTCGTACGCTGACCTATTCCAACACCTTTGATAATCCCTGGCGTCGCAACATCATTCGCACAATCGAATGGTTCACCGGCAAAATAACGATCCTGCGCCGCATCCGCACCTTTGAAAGGCGCGGCACGCCGACAGGGCAGGCGTTTTGGCGCGCCACCCTTGATGTGATGGGTGTCGATCTGCTGACCCCGCCCGAACAACTGGCCCGCATCCCAAAGACGGGCCCCGTCGTGCTGGTTGCCAACCACCCGCACGGCCTTGTTGACGGGATGATTTTGGCCGATCTGGTCGGACGTGTGCGCAACGATTATCGCATTCTTACACGATCCCTGCTGACAGGGATCGACGAAAGTGCCGCCAGCTATATGATTCCGGTGCCCTTTCCGCACGAAGAAGACGCGCAGAAAAAGATGATCGAAATGCGCGCCAAGGCGATGGAACACCTGAAACAGGGTGGCCTTGTGGCGCTGTTTCCATCGGGCGTTGTCGCCAGTTCCGAGACCATGTTTGGCCCCGCGATCGAGCAGGAATGGAACGTCTTTACCGCCAAGATGATCCGCACGTCCGGCGCACAGGTGTTGCCCGTCTATTTTCAGGGGTCCAATTCGCGCTGGTACCAGATTGCCAACCGGCTTTCAGCGACCCTGCGCCAGGGATTGCTGTTGCATGAAATCGTGCATTCGCTGGACAAACCCCAGGCCCCTGTCGTGGGCGAGGTCATCTCGTCGGATGATGTCCGCGAACGGGTCAAAGACCCACGCGCCTTTATGGCTTGGCTGCGCGACAAGACGCTGGGTCTGGGTCATCAGGGTCGGGATTCATAGTCAGAACTTGACGGCGTCGGCGAGAGCACAGGCGGACAGGAATACGACACGGCATTGATCATCAGCGCATCAGCTCCGCTACCGCGAGCCATAGCGATTTTTGAGAATAAATCCTGACGGCATAGGGTGGTGATCGTCCTGGGCCTGCCGTGGGATTTGCGAAAGCAAGGCACCAACGCGCCATCTGCGCGTCTGTCAGCCAGCACGATCAGAAATCTCACCGCTCGGCTTTTCGGGCCATAAATTTTGGTTACTTAACGTAAGACTAATGGGTTTCAGACCCTAGCCTCAGCGGGTCGGAACCGGGTCGCCTTCGCCCCGACAATCAGAGAATCCGCGTTGGGTTGTGCGGCCCAACCAGCCCGCTTCAAAAGGTTTAATGAACCAGCACGCGGGTGTTGGCCTGCCGACCCAATAGGCCCCAATCGGATCACGTATGCGGCAACATCATTGTGACAGAAAAGCGCCTATTCTCATTGCGCAATTCTATGCGCCCGCCAAAGGCCTCTGCAACTGCGGCGGTGATTGGTAAACCCAAGCCTGATCCTGCGCTAGGTCCGACCTGGCTGAAGCGCCCCCGCGCGCGGTCAAAGTCCTTTGGTGCGATCCCTTTGCCGTCGTCAGATACTGACACCTCCAACCTATCCGCGACCCGGTGGGCAGTTAGCGCAATCTTCTTCAAATGTGTCCCGCCATGAACCATCGCGTTGTTGATGATATTGAGAACTGCCTGCTCAAACATCACTGGATCGCCATAGAGGCTGATATTTCCGCAGGCCAATACTGGCTGAAACGCAATGCCTTGTTCTTGGGCGAGCGTTGCGGCTTTGTTGGAAACCTCCTGAAGGATAGGCAAGGGCGCAAACCGTTGTTTGCTGTCTTGCGGCAACCTTGCCTGTGCTCGTTCCAGGGTCAATAGGTTGTTGGCCAACTGGCCCGCGTCACGCGCTGCTTCCAGCAGATCTTCAGATCGCTCTTTGGATACAGCGAGCGTTTTTGCATTGGCCACAGATTCCGCGAGGCTTAGCACGCCTGCGATTGGATTGCGCAATTGGTGCGCGGCATCAGAAATGAAGGCATTTTTGGCCTCCATGGTTCGCGATAGTTCGCCAACAAGATCATTGAACCGCCCGACGATGCCCGTCACCTCTTGCGGGATGCGCCGCTTGATAGGTGTAAGATCAGAGGCGGAGCGGCGGGCAATGGCGTCTTCCAGATCTATCAAGGGGGCAAGACCACGCGCGACCCCGAACCAAACGATGATGGCCAGCGCGCCGATCAGCGATGCGATGATCAGAAAGACTGGCCGCGTCCGTGTCTGCACAAAGCCATTACGCACCGCGGTCCTTTGCCAGACCGTAAAAGTAAACAGCCCCGTCAGCCCATCGATCGAGGTGCTTTGCGAGAACCGCAACGCCCGCACTGGGGCATCATGATAGACCGCATCGTAGTAAGTTTGCGGGGCATCATCCGCCACGTGTTCCGGTGGGACCGGCGGTGTTGCGTAGCCAGTGACGAATACGCCATCTGGCGCATAAACATGGTAGAAAACTGCACCGCCGGACGTATCGCGCAGAAGGTCGCGGGTTTCCTCGCTCAGCGCATCGCCACCTGTGACCGCCGTGTCTCGCGAAATTGCGAGCGCCGTCGAAAGCAGCGACCGGTCAAAACGCTCGGCCGCATTGGATTGGGCATCGTAATAGGCCCAGAGCCCAACCAGAATGGCAATCACAATCAGCGGTGCAAGGATGACGATAGTCAGGCGCGCACGCAGGGATAGACTGTTCTTCACGTCACCGCCTGCATCATGTAGCCGAGCCCGCGTTTTACGATGATCTGAACCCCGTGAGGCTGCAATCTTTTGCGCAAACGCGACACATACACCTCGACGACAGGCTCATCTACATCCGCACCTGTGCCATAAAGGCTGTCTAGCAAAAGTTGTTTCGAAACGACCCGCCCATCCGCCAGCCAAAGCCGTTCAAAAAGAGCGATCTCGCGGCGGGGAATATCCAGCGGACCATTCGGCCCTTCAATCGTGCGGGCGGTGCGATCAAACTGCACCTCCCCGATCTTGGCAACCTGCTTTGGTTGGTCGGTGACACGGCGTGACAACGCTCTGATCCGCGCGCCGAATTCTTCCATCTCAAAGGGTTTGCTGAGGTAGTCATCGGCGCCAGCATCCAGCCCTTTGATCTTGTCGTCTGTCTCGGATTGCGCCGTCAGGAGCAACACCGGGCGCATATCTTCCCGAGCCCGCATCCCCCGCAGGATGGTCAACCCGTCGGTGTGGGGCAGGTTAATATCAAGCACTACGATATCCGCATCATCATTGCGCAAGAATGCCGCCGCTTCCGCGCCATTATGCAGCAAATCCACCGCATGGCCCGCATCTTGCAGGTAGTAGCGGACACCTTTCGCCACAGAAATATTGTCTTCGACAACGACGATACGCAAAGCAGCCCTTTCAAGAGATTTCGCGGATGCAAGGTTCACGCAAGGATGTCACTGCAACTTGCCCATATCAAGAAGGCAAGGGAAGCCTTCTGATTCTATTTTGGGTCACAAGATCCGAAGTTCTGGGAGGAACAACATGCTTAAGAAAACACTGGGCGCGCTCGCGCTTTCAACGGCTTTGGTCGCGACACAATCCGCAGCCGGCGGTCACAGGATTGATCTGTCCGGCAAAACGGTCGAATGGATCATTCCATTCTCTGAAACGGGCGGTTCAGCCAAATGGGCCAACTTCTATGCCCCGCTGTTGTCCGAGGCATTGCCCGGCAACCCAACGGTCGTGGTGATGTTTGACCCCGGCGCGGGGTCTACGAAAGGCGCCAATGCGTTTCAGGAAATGACCTACGAAGATGGCACGACGATCTTCGGGTCGTCCGGTTCGACACAGTTCCCATACCTGCTGAGCGATCCACGTGTCCGCTATGAATACAGCGACTGGAACGTTGTTCTGGCCTCTGGCACGGGCGGTGTGGCCTATCTGCCTGCTGATCTGGCCGGGCAGCTGGGTGATGGCGGTGACGCGACACCATTGGCTGGCGAAGACTTTATCTACGGCTCGCAGGGTGCCACCCGTCTGGACCTTGTGCCGCTTTTGGCATGGGAGATGCTGGGTCTTCAGGTCGAGCCCGTCTTTGGGATCGAAGGTCGCGGCGACGGCCGCCTGATGTTCGAGCGTGGCGAAGCCAACATCGATTATCAGACCTCGTCCAGCTACCTGTCCGGCGTCACGCCGTTGGTCGAAGCAGGCACCGCCGTGCCATGGTTCTCTTTCGGCGCGTTGGACGATGACGGCAACATCGTGCGGGACCCTACGTTCCCCGACATGCCGACCTTCAAGGAAGTCTGTGAGGCCACCGAAGGTTGCGCGACAGAAGGCGCGCAGTGGGAGGCCTGGAGAGCTTTTTTCATCGCAGGTTTCCCGGCCCAAAAGATGGTGTTCCTGGCTGCAGGCGCGCCTGACGAAGCAATCGCGACCTTCACCGAGGCGTTTGCAGCTATTCAGGAGCGCGACGATTTCGCTGAAATCAGTCGGGCCCGTCTTGGCGTTTACCCGCAGATGACCGGTGCGGCTGCGCAGACCGCGTTGAGCAGTGCTACGGATGTGCCACAAGGGGCCAAGGACTTTGTGATTAACTGGCTGAGCGAGCGTTACGGCGTCGTCCTTCAGTAATTTCTCCATGCCCCATCCGTGCTGGTCACGGGTGGGGCATTTTCTTTTTTCACTTTGATGAACGGGGTCCGAAATGGAGGTCTTTGCGACCGCCTTGCCTGCGCTGGACGCAGCGTTTGCGATGATCTTGCAGCCGCATGTGCTGGGCTTTCTGGTCCTTGGCGTTGTGATGGGCCTTTGTATCGGGGTCTTTCCCGGCCTGGGCGGCATCGCTGGGCTGTCTCTCCTCCTGCCGTTCATGTTTGGGATGGAACCTGTCACGGGCCTCGCCCTGATGATCGGCATGGTCGCGGTGGTGCCGACCTCTGATACCTTCGCCTCTGTCCTGATGGGGATACCAGGATCGTCTGCGTCGCAAGCCACGGTGCTGGATGGCTTCCCGATGGCCAAGAAGGGGCAGGCAGCGCGGGCATTGTCGGCGGCCTTTGCGTCATCCCTGTTTGGTGGTCTTGTCGGGGCTGCTTTCCTCACCGTGTTTATCCTCGCTGCGCGTCCTATCGTGTTGCTGTTCCAAACGCCCGAACTGCTAATGATCACGATCTTTGGCCTGTCGATGGTTGGCATTCTTGCCGGTCGCGTCGCATTAAAGGGGCTCGTTGCGGCTTGCCTCGGCATCCTTGTCGGGACGATTGGCGAAGGGGCCAGCTCCGGCGCTCTGCGGATGTCCACGTATGACATGCCTTATCTTGTTGACGGTCTGAAACTGGTGATTGTAGGCCTCGGTATCTTTGCGATTCCTGAAATCGTGGCGCTCCTGCGACGTGATAAGGCCATCTCTGACCACACGCCGTTGGGTGGCGGCTGGCTCGAGGGTGTAAAGGACTGGTGGGCGAACAAATGGCTCTCTGTGCGTTGTTCCCTGATCGGCGTGGTCGTGGGCGTTATCCCCGGGCTTGGCGGTTCAGTTGTGGATTGGATCGCCTATGGTCACACAGTGCAAACCGCGAAAGACAAATCCGGGTTCGGGTCTGGCGACGTGCGCGGCGTGATTGGGCCTGAAAGCTCTAACAACGCCAAGGAAGGCGGCGGGTTGGTCCCGACCTTGCTTTTCGGCATACCCGGTTCTGGTTCGATGGCGATCTTCATCTCTGCCGTAGCGTTGCTGGGCACCGGATCGATCGAGGTTGGCCCTTCGATGCTAAAGAACAACCTTGATTTCACCTATGCCATCGTATGGCTGCTGGCGCTGGCCAATGTCGTCGGCACGGTCATCTGCATTGCCGCTTCGGGTGGGATCGCCAAGCTGACGGAAATCCGCTTTGCCTTGCTTGCCCCATTCCTGTTCATGATTATCGCCTTCGCAGCGTTCCAGTCACGACAGGAAATCTGGGACCTTGTTGCGCTTTTTGGTATCGGTCTGCTGGGCATCCTCATGCGCCGTTTCGACTGGTCGCGCCCGGCTTTCCTGATTGGGTTCGTACTGTCCGCCCCGGCTGAACGCTACACCAACCAAGCCTACCAAATAGGCGCGTCCCGGTTCCGGCGCGGGTTTGAAGAAGGCATCGAGTATGTCTTCAGCCCCATCGTGATCGTGCTGATCATCATAACCCTGTTGTCGGTGGTGATCGGATTGCGCCAGGCAAAAAATATTCAGGCTGAGGGCGCTGTTGCGTCCGGATCAAAACGCGCGCCGCTGATCTTCCTGCTGGCGGTGACTGGCTATATCGCTGTCGCCTACTGGAACTCCGCGATCATCCCGGACTTTGCCCGCATGGACCGCGTCTTTCCCGTCTTTGTGGCCACCGTCGCTTTGGTTGGCTGTGCATTGCTATTGGTCCAGATGGTGCGGTCCGACGAGACAGCGCCGATTTTCGCAGATCGCGAAGACGAAGAGGCAGAAGAAAACGTGCATGGTTTGTGGGTCACATTGGGGTGGTTTGCGAGCCTGCTGATCGCCTCTGCTCTAGTTGGTTTCATCCTTGCGTTGGCCGGGTTCCTGCTGCTGTTCATCCGCATTCGCGCCGGCAAAAGCTGGGGATATGCCGTGGCCTACACGGCGGCGGGCATCGCGTTCATCTGCGGCATGGCCTGGACGTTGAACCGCGACTTCCCACCGGGCCTTTTGCAGGACCTCGTCGATCTGCCGTGGCCGCTGACATGATCCAGACAGCGATCCCCTTTCTGTTCATGCGCGGGGGCACGTCGCGCGGGCCTTATCTGAATCGCGCGGATCTGCCAGAGAATCGCGAGGTGTTGGCAGATGTGTTGGTGGCTATGGTGGGGTCGGGCCATCTGTTGAATATTGACGGACTTGGCGGGGGTAACGCGGTCACGACAAAGGTCGCGATGCTGTCGCGGTCTGAGGACGACTGGGCTGATGTTGACTATTTTTTTGCGCAGGTCAGCGTGGACGACCGCACCGTTGATTTCAAACCAACTTGCGGGAATATCCTGTCCGGCGTTGGGCCTGCGGCCATCGAAATGGGGCTGATCCCGGCTGATGGAGCGCAAACCACAGTGAATATTCGCGCGGTCAACACCGGTGCGCGGGTCGTCGCGACGGTTCGGACACCGGATGGACAGGTGCGCTATGACGGCGATGCTGCAATCGACGGCGTGCCCGGGACCGCCGCGCCGGTGAACCTGCAGTTCATGGATACCATTGGCGGCGCGACTGGTGCGTTTCTTCCGACCGGCAATTTGATCGATACATTCGACGGGGTGGACGTGACCTGCATGGACGTCGCAATGCCCATGGTCATCGCCAAGGCGGAAAGCTTTGGCCTGACGGGCTATGAGAGTTCAGAGGCGCTAAACGAAAACGTCGAATTTTTCGAGGCGATGGAGGCTGTGCGCATCAAGGCCGGCGAAGCAATGGGCATCACAGAGGTTGCCAAATCGGTAACTCCCAAGTTTGGTTTGCTGGCCCCCGCCCAAGAGGGCGGCACTGTCGCAACCCGCTATTTCATGCCGTGGAAGACGCATCCGACGATGGCCGTGACCGGGGCGCAATGTCTTGCCTCTTGCGTGTTGACCCCCGGGACCGTGGCCGACGGAATTGCCGCCCGTTCCAATGACCGGCCCGCGACTCTCACGCTGGAACATGCCAGCGGTCAAATCGACGTCTTGGTGGACTATGAACTGACATCAGAAGGCATTGATCTGCGCTCTGCCGGGTTGGTCCGCACGGCCAGACTTTTGGCGCGGGGCGATGTGTTCATACCCGGATCAGTTTGGACACCATGAAGGTTCACATCCTCGACGATTGGTTCGATACGCTGCGCAGCTTGCCGTGTTTTGACAAGCTCGCGGGGCATGATGTTACCATCTGGACGGATCACGAACCGGAACCTGCGAAACTCGCCGCCCGCGTTCAAGATGCCGAGGCGCTTGTTTTATTTCGCGAGCGCACGAAGATCGGGGCTGACCTGCTTGAACGCCTCCCGCACCTGCAACTGATCAGCCAACGCAGCGTTTACCCTCATATCGACGTGCCCGCCTGCACGGCGAACGGCGTGATGCTCTGTTCGAACATGCATAGCGACACACCGTCCTATGCCGCGGCTGAAATGACGCTGGCGCTCATCCTCGCCAGCTATCGCCAAATCCCGCAGCAAGTCGGGTCGATCCGCGCTGGAAACTGGCAAATCGGTGTGGGCCGAACGTTGCGGGGCCGGACACTCGGGCTTTACGGGTATGGGCGTATTGCGCAGGCCGTTGCAGGATATGCAGAGGCGATTGGCATGCAAGTGCAATGGTGGGCGTCTGATGATGGACGCGCACGCGCCAAGGCTGATGGGCGTCGCATTGCAGGTAGTCGGGGCGCGTTTTTTGCGACGTCTGACATTGTGAGCCTGCATGTCCGGCTTAAGCCGATGACGCGGGGCGTTATCACGGCGGATGACCTGGCCGCGATGACCGCGCGTAGTTTGCTGGTGAATACGTCGCGCTCTGGATTGATCGCGCCGGGTGCGCTTGAGGCGGAAATCGCAAAAGGCCGCATCCATGCTGCCGTCGATGTCTTTGATGCAGAGCCTTTGCGGGACACCGCCAACCCTTTGTTGACCCACCCGAATGTCTTGCCAACACCCCATATCGGCTACGTCACAGAAGACGAATTCGATCTGCAGTTCAGCGATATCTTCGACCAAATCAACGCCTACGCTGCGGGCCATCCGATTCACGTGATCAACCCTTAGGTTGCTGATTGAACAGGCGGGCTGCAATCGGCGCGCCGACAATCACGGTCACGATCCGCAATACATGGTGGGCAATGACAAAGGCCATATCGGCCCCCGCGATCAATGCCAGAACCGTCATCTCTGCCTGACCGCCGGGCGCGAAGGCGAGCAGGGCTTCCATCGGTGGAGCCAATGAGAAGAGATGGATGATTTCCACAAAGATCGCCGCAAGGATCAACAAGATCACGCAGAACCCGAGGGCCGCGGCCACATCATGCCGCACTTCCTTGCCGGTGACACCGGCGTATTTTGTCCCCACCGTCATGCCGATAAAGAATTGCGCGGCCCAGATTGCCTCTGCCGGGGGGCGGTGCTGCAAGACCCCTGCCAGCGCCAGAATACCCGCCAGAATCATCGGCCCCAGGATCGACGCGCCGAACAGCCCAATGGCCTTGGCGATTTGCCAGCCGGCCAATCCCGCTACGACCATCAGCAAGAGTTGTGAAAGCGGCAGCGTTGCCGCTGGCACACCCGGTGGATTGCTAAGGTCAACGCCCCAGTAAGCTTTCAAGATGAATGGCAAGGCCGCGACGATCACCATGACCCGCGTCGCATGGATGAGTGAAAGGGCCCTGACGTCGCCGCCTGCCTCCTCACCAAAGAGCAGCATGTCCTGCAATCCACCCGGCATCGCGGAATAGTAGCTCGTGGCGAAATCGAAACCCCACAACCGTTGGAAATAGGGAACCCCGATCAGCCCGATCAGGAACACCATGAGGGGAACCAAGATCAGGGTGGTCCACATGCCTGCCAAGCTGATGACCAGTGCAGTCGTAAACGTAGCGCCCACCGCGACACCCAGGATCGAGCGCATGGCATTGTTCAAGACGGCGATGCCCTTCATCGGGACGCCGAGCAGCGCTGCCACCAAACAAGCCGTGATCGGCCCAAGCAACCAAGGCAGGGGCAAGTTCAGCAGGTGAAAGGCCAAGACACCAAGGCCCGCGACGACATGCGTGATCCCGATCCTTATCATCCCCGCATCACTTTCAAGCGATAGCGCAGCGAGGTCTGCAAGTGCGCCTCTGCGGCGGCCCCTGCACCGTCGATATCCCCCGCGGCCATAGCATCTATGATCTTCCCATGCTGGTGGACCACCGTCGCAATGCGCTCGGCGTCGGCAAGTGTGGTCGGTCCCAGCAGCAAAAGCGCGTTGTTCATCGCCCGCGCGGCATCAAGCAGGAACC
The DNA here is from genome assembly GCF_008065155.1 of Octadecabacter sp. SW4. Lineage (NCBI taxonomy): Bacteria > Pseudomonadati > Pseudomonadota > Alphaproteobacteria > Rhodobacterales > Roseobacteraceae > Octadecabacter > Octadecabacter sp. SW4. The sequence goes on from NZ_CP042819.1 coordinate 285,841, forward strand.
GATTACGGGCCGCCAGATAGATCGCACGATGAAACTTCTGATTGATCGCGGCGGCCTGCGGCCCATCATCGCCGACGGCCGCGATTTCGTCGTTCAAGGCACCCAGTGCATCAATCTCTGCCTCTGAGGCATGTTTTGCCGCCATTTCTGCGGCTGTTCGTTCCAGCACCAATCGCATCTCGTACAGCTCGACAACCTCTGTCTGTTCCAACTTGCGGATTACCGCACCGACGCGGGGGCGGTGTTCAATGATGTTCTCGGCCTCCAGCCGTCGCAGCGCCTCTCGGACGGGTGTGCGGGACAGCGCTAGCCGGTCTGCGACTTCGACCTCACGAAGGCGGTCGCCGGGCTGATAAATCCCACCCTCAATCGCTTGCATCAGTTTGGTGAAAGCCATACCGCCCTGGGACAGATCGGTTGGATCGTTGGCCATCATCTTCTCTCTTTTCAAATTGTATCCGCTTGGATACATAAACGTCTAAAGAGGAGAATCGCAAATGTCAAAGCAGGTCATCGTTGTTGGGTCCGGGAACGCCGCCATGTCTGCGGGCATTGCCGCACTTGAGGCGGGCGCGCAGGTCCTGATGCTGGAAAAGGCAGATGAAGCTTTGGCTGGGGGCAATACCAAATACACAGCCGGCGCCATGCGCTTTGCCTATGACGGTGCGGACGATTTGATGCCGCTGTTGAAAGACCCGGAAGATCCGCGCCTCGCGGTGACCGACTTTGGCGGCTACACGCAGGCGAAGTTTTCCGAGGACCTGCTAATGTTTAATGGCGGGCGCCCTTTGTCGCCCGAGCAAGAGCGGCTCATTGGCGAATCTCTGTCGGCCATGCAATGGCTGGGTGGTCACGGGGTGAAGTTTGAGCCGATCTACAGTCGTCAAAGCTTTGAAAAGGACGGGCGGCATGTTTTTTGGGGCGGTCTGACACTTGCCGCAGAAAACGAAGGCGTGGGGCTATTTGAGATGGAGCTTGGGGCCTTCACGCGGCTGGGCGGCATCATACGCTACAATGCCGCCGTGACGGGTCTGCTGACCGAGGACGGGTCTGTCACAGGTGTGCGCGTTGGCGACGAAGAGATTGCAGCGGACGCGGTGATCCTCGCCTGTGGCGGTTTTGAAGCCAGCACCGATCTGCGCCGCGCGTGGATGGGCGGCGATTGGGACAAGGCCAAAGTGCGCGGCACGCCGATGAACACCGGGGATGGACTGGTGATGGGGGCACAGGTCGGCGCCCAAACATACGGGTTGATCGACGGTTGTCACGCGACACCGATGGATTTGCACATGGCAGACTACGGTGGCCTCGGCCTGCCAGCGTCGGAGCGCAAGAATTACCGCAAGATTTGCTACTTCCTTGGTGTGATGCTGAACGCAAGTGGAGACCGTTTCGTGGATGAAGGCGCGAATTTCCGCAACTACACGTATGCGCAATTCGGCAAGGCGGTGTTAGAGCAGCCTGGCCATTTCGCGTGGCAAATCTTCGATGCCAAGGTCGATGATCTGCTGTATGCTGAATACCGCTTTCATGATGCGCATTTCGTTGAAGCCGATACGCTGGATGAGCTGTGCGAGAAACTCGACGGGACCGACCCGCAGGCGGCGCGGTCGACCCTTGATGCCTACAACGCAGCCGTCAACGATGCTGTGCCGTTTGATCCGACGTCGCTAGATGGCAAGAACACGCAAGGCCTGCCGCTGCCAAAATCGAACTGGGCGCAGCGGTTGGATACACCACCCTTCAAGGCCTATCCGGTGACGGGTGGGATCACCTTCACCTATGGCGGGTTGAAAGTGTCTGAAACGGGTGCCGTGCTCGACAAGTCCGACGCGCCAATCCTCGGGCTTTATGCAGCTGGAGAAATGGTCGGCGGTGTCTTTTTTGAAGGATATCCGGGCGGGTCCGGCCTGACGTCAGGGACCGTCTTTGGGCGAAATGCCGGACGTGGTGCCGCACGATCACCGGTATAGCCAAACACAGGAAACGGATGCCGCCATGTGCACCCGCGCAACTTATTGATGTTCATGGGCGCGTTGGGATTCGTCGACCGGCGCGCATTTTGGTTGCACGGTTGCACGGTTGCCTGGCTGTGGGGCTGAATAAGATCGGCCAATCGTATCCGATGGCACGATTACGCAGAATTTCTACCGATGCGCTAGGCCGCAAGGACCCCGACCTTCCAAGTTTCTGAAAGATGGCGAATTACCGCCTCTGGCCTTTGCCGCCAGAAAGCGCTGCTGAGAAACACTCATGCCATCTGTGTGCAGCGGAGACGGGCGGGGTCTCGTGTTCTATTTCAAATCATTCATGGCAGACCTATTGGCGTTGAAGTGAGCGGCCCTCGGCCTTGAGTTTTTTGTTGAGGATTTGCCGGACCTTGATGCCAGCGCCATCAGCCCCAAGCGTGACCTCTAGAAAATCAAGGCCCCGCGGGTCGGCGGCAACGCTCGCTTGCAGCTTTTCCAGCAGGTGTTTGTCTTCGTCAAATGCGGCAGTGACGCTTGCGCGGGTCTTTTCCGCCACCACATCGGTCAGCGATGGCACATCAAACGCGGCCATCCAGAAATAGTGTGTCTTGCCGCGTTGCGCTGGCGTTACGATATGGCACCCGCGCACGATGAAATCTGAGCGATGTCCTTCCTCGGGTGCGGGATCATGCACATTCCAATCCGAGAACGAAATCGCCAGCGACGGCATCCGCCCCTTTTGAACGCGTTTGATTGGTTTGTCCTCCGGAAGTCCCATGCCCGCACAAAAGAGCGGCGAGAGCGGCGCGAGGTCGAACTCCTGCTCGTAGCAGATCGTCTCTCCGTCCATGTAGGTATCGGGCGCGGTGATCCAGTCATCTTGCTTGAAGGTATCCTTGTGCAGGAACGCGATATGGGTCAGATCCAGCACGTTTTCGCGGATCAATACCCAGTTTGCGGCCACTTCATAATAGCCATGGACCGGGGCCCAGCCCGGATCGCTTTGATATTCGACTTCGGGCGGGTCGCAATCGATAGCGTCTTGGTCGCCCATCCAGATCCAGACATAGGCGCCAGCCTCGCGCACGGCAAACGACGGGATTTCGGCCGTCTTGGGCCTCATATGCTGTGTCGGTGCTTTGGTGCAACGTCCGGCCTTGTTGAACTCCATCCCGTGGTAGGGGCAGATGATCTTGTCGCCCTCCACATGGCCTTCGCTGAGTGGCGCCCAGCGGTGCGGGCAGCGGTCATAGAGCGCGGCGGGCGTGCCATCTTCGAGGCGATAAAGAACGACGGGCGTCTCCAGGAGCCAACGGGCCAGCGGTTTTGTCGTTAACTCATCGCGATGCGCGGCGACCCACCACATATTGCGCGGATAGTTGTCTTCAAGCATCCCGTTGGGAATGGTCTGGCCATTTGTCCGCTTTGCCTCGTCATTCATGTCGCATCCTCCCTGTTCAAGAGCGCTGCAAACCGCTCGATTTCTTCGGGTTTCATCTGATAACTATGGTCGGCATCTGGAAAGCGGCCAGATCGCACATCCTCGGCATAGGCCGCAAAGGAATCTGTCGCATCTTGGGCAAGGTTGGCGTAGCGCTTGGCAAATTTGGGTTTGAACGTATCGAACGCGCCGAGCAGGTCGTAGCCGTTCAGCAGTTGACATGTGCCCGCCGCGCCTGCGCCAATCGAAAAGGTGAAGATGGCGACCGCGTCGTCGACGGCCTTGCCAACCTCGTAAGGCATCGCCTCGATTTCTAGGCCGATGGCGCCAGCCGCCTCGATGGCGCGCGCGTTCTCGACGATCTCGATTGCGGCTTCGGCGGTGCGGCCCTGCATTTTGAAACCACCCATCTGGTGGACTTTATGCGGCAACAGGCCGACATGGCTCATCACGGGCACGCCAGCATCTGCGACAGCGCGGATGATATGCGCGCCTTCGCGGCCCAACTGCAATTTCAGCGCGTCCGCACCGCTTTCTTTCATCATGCGCACCGCATTGGTGACCGCCAGCTCGGGCGTCGCGTAAGAGCCGTAGGGCATGGACACTATGCACAGCGTATTGGGCGCCCCACGCCGGACCGCTTGGGTGTGCATGATCATCTGATCAACCGTCATCGCGAGGGTATTTTCGTGGCCATGTAACGTCATGCCCAGGCTATCGCCCACCCCGACAATATCGACGCCTGCGCGCTCGGCCCATGTTGCGGTCAGCACTTCTCCGACGGCGACCATGACCAGCCGTTCGCCTGCCGCCTTTCGGGCAGCCAGTTCCGGCAGTGTCAGTTTCTTGCGGGTCGAGGTCATTCACGTCCTTTGCGACCATGGAATCGTCGCATTTGTTGTTCCATTTGGAACAATATGCGCTAGGACGGATGTAGCTGGCAATGGGCAACCGATCATGGACAGATCAAACGACACGGACCTGACGCGGATCTTCGACACGATCGAATACCCGGAGGCGTATCGTATCACCTATCTGGCCAACGCCATCGTGTTCCCCGCCTATGCAGAGATTAAGCGGGACTTCGGCTTGGTGCGTGCCGAATACATCCTACTGGCCTGTCTTTCGCATTTCGACATCCTCACAGCGCAGGACGTTGCCCGCATCTCGCGGCGTCCACGCAATACCATCAGCCGCGCCGTGCACCGGATGTTGAAAGATGGCTACCTTGACCGCGCACCTGATCCAGCGGACGGACGGCAATCGTGGTTGCAAATCACGCCCGCCGGTCGCGCGTTACACGCACAGATCAGCGTCTATCTGAGCCGCAGACAAGACGACGTTCTAGCAGGGCTGAGCACGGATGAACGCGAAACGCTTGCGACACTCTTGAAGAAAGCGGCACTTAATGCTGCAAACCTAGACGACTGAGGCACCCAAATGGCTGAGATTGGACCCAACACCCGACTGCGCGTGTCGCCCTTTTACGAGGCGACGATTGGAGAAGGTGTCACTGCTTTTTCCCCTTATAACGCGATGCTCATGCCGGTGTCCTATGGCGATCCGGATGCTGAATATGATCGGCTGATGAACGGCGTGGCCCAATGGGATGTCAGCGTCGAACGACAGGTGGAAATCAAGGGACCGGATGCCGCGCATCTGGTGCAGCTTATCTCGGTGCGCGACCTGTCGGCCATTGATGTTGGCAAGGGCAAATACATTCCGATGTGTGACCATCGCGGCGTGCTGATCAATGACCCCGTGGTCCTGAAGCACGAGGATGGGACCTATTGGTTGTCGATTGGCGACAACAATATCCTGATGTGGGCACGGGCCATTGCCGCTGAGCGCGGCCTGAAGGTTGAGATTTGCGAACCTGACGTTTCGCCCATGGCGGTTCAAGGCCCCAAGGCCGAAGATGCGGTTGCCGCAGTCTTTGGGGATTGGGTGCGGGCGCTGAAATACTTTTGGTTTGCCCCGGCTGAGATAAACGGCATTCCGCTGATTATCCAGCGGTCGGGCTATTCCAAACAGGGCGGCTTCGAAATCTACCTGCGCGATGGATCCCGTGGCACCGAGCTGTGGAACATCATCAAGGAGGCTGGGCAACCCTGGGGCATCGGCCCCGGCAATCCCAATCCGATTGAGCGGATCGAAAGCGGTTTGCTGTCCTATGGCGGCGACACTGACGATAAGACCAATCCGTTCGAGGTGCGGCTGGGGAAATACGTCGATCTCGATCTTGATGACGAGGTCGTCGGCATCAAAGCCCTAAGGCGGATCAAAGCCGAGGGGGTCAAGCGTCAGCAGTTGGGCATTGTGCTGGACAATTCCGAACGCCACCCCGGTCACGCGATTTGGTATGACATGCTAAAAGACGGCGAGCGTGTGGGGCACATGACCTGCGGGGCGTGGTCGCCTCGCGCGCATTCCATGATCGGATTTGCGTTGGTTGGGGCAGACAGGGCGGTCGGAGACAAGGTCGATGTCATCCGTGGCGGGTATCGTGACCCCGCAACGCTTTGCCCATTGCCGTTTTTCTAGACGCCATTCCCGTCGGTCATTCGGGCCCCTATTGTAAAAGCCGGTTCAGCACTGCGAACCAAGGTCCGCCAAGGGGCTTAGCGGCCAAGTTCCCCAGCCAGAAACCGTACGAAGAGCAGCGTCAGGGTTTCGCGCCGTGAGGAATCCGGCCAAACGGCATTAAGGCCGATGTCCGGCAATCGCCACTTTGGCAGGAGCCGGACAAGTGCACCGGATGCCACACCCCGCTCGGCCAGATTTTCCGGCAAGACCGACGCGCCCACGTCTTGCGTTGCGAAGTAATAAAGCGCATCGGCGCTGTCGACCTCAATCTGCGAGCGCCCCGTGACCCTTTCGGTTTCGCCGGTGTCCGATGTCAGGTCTATCGTGTCGGTCCGCTGTTGGTATCTGATCCAGTCCCAATCCTCCAGATCGGTGGGACGTGTGGGTACCGGGCGAGCGCGCGCATATTCGGCACCGGCAACCAGCGCGCGGGGGATGCCGCCCAGCTTGCGAGTCATCATTGCACTGTCGGAAAGGCCCCCCGCGCGGATGGCAAGATCGAACCCGTTCTCGATGATCTTGACCCTGCGATCACTATAGAACAGCGACAGGGCCACGTTTGGATACCGCTTGATAAACGCTGCCATGGCAGTCGAAAGATCCGATGTGGCCAGGAACGCCGGGACGGATACGCGAAGCGCACCTACGGGATCCTGCATGGTCGCGTTGATTTCGTTCAATCCCGCCTCGGCACTTCGCAACATCTCGGTGACGCGCGTATAGAGCGCTCTGCCTTCGCCAGTCAGCGCGAGCTTGCGGGTTGTCCGATAGAGCAACGTCGTGCCGAGATGGTTTTCCAGATCGGTGATCGTCTGACTGACGCGAGAGGGGGCCACACCAATATCTTGTGCGGCGGCCCGGAAAGACCCCTTGTCGACGACCCGCGCAAAGACGGCCATGTGTTTCAGGTGGTCAATCATTGTTCTGTTTCCGGAACTATAAAATCAATATTAATACAATATCCGAAACCATCCCGAGGGGCTAGTTGTGACTTCAACATTGAAGGAGCCCCCCCGATGAACGCACAGACGACATTCAGGACAGAGCAGGCGAAACGCTACCTCGGCACGCTGTGCAAGCATTTCAGCCACAGGGTTCCGGTAGAACTGGACGGCAATTCCGGCCGAATCGAACTTCCGTTTGGCCAGTGCGAACTAGATGCATCTGGCGACGGGTTAGACATGAAAGTGTCCGCCGAAACCAAGGCCGACCTCGACAAGACAGCACAGGTCATTGCCAGCCACCTCGAACGCTTTGCCTTCCGCGAGAATCCGCAAATCGAGTGGCACTGAACAACGCGACTCGCCCCTTTTAACCCGACCCAATCACCCTGACATTTGGAGATTTGACATGACTATGACAACACTTATGGCGACCGCCGCTATTGCGCTCGCCCTGCCTTTCGCGGCGCTTGCCGACAGCGATCAAAACAAGGCACTCGTCCTTGAGGCACTGCAAAATACGCTTCTTGCAGGCGATGTCGATGCTGTCGACGACTACTTTGCGACCGACATTATCCAGCACAATCCGATGTTCGACAACGGGATCGAAGCGCAGAAAGGCGTCGTCGGTTTCCTCGCCGGCAGTGGCGACTTCAAGGCCGACTATATCCGCGTTATCGCGGATGACGACATTGTCGCCGTGCACGCACGGTACGAAGGCTTTGGCGAAACGCCGATGATCGCGTTTGACGTCTTCCGCGTCGAGGACGGCAAGATCGCAGAGCACTGGGATAACCTGATCGAAGAGCAGCCGCTTAACCCGTCGGGCCGCAGCCAGATCGACGGCGCGACAGAGATCACCGACCTAGACCAGACCGAGGCGAACAAGGCCTTGGTCGAGGAATTCCTTACCAAATCAATGATCGATCACGCCGAGATCAACCTCACCGACTACATCAGCCCCGTGACCTACCTTCAGCACAATCCGATGGTCGCGGATGGGCTGGAGGGCTTCGGCGCGTTCATGGCCGAAATGGCCCAGAAGGACATTTCCATGAACTACGCGCAGGTGCATCAGGTGATTGGCGAAGGAAACTTCGTGCTGACCTTGTCTGAAGGGACGCTCGGTGATGAGCCCACCGCTTTCTACGACCTCTTCCGCCTCGAAGACGGACTGATCGTCGAGCACTGGGACGTCATTGCTCCTATGCCCGGCCCGGACGCCGCGCATAACGAAGCTGGCAAATTCTAATTGAAACCTGCGCCCCCGGCCCGTGCGGGGCGCCCCCAAAAGGAGCAAACAATGAACCGCCGAACTCTTATCAAGACATCGCTTGGCGCATCGCTGGCGATCATTCTCGGAACACAAGCAGGAGCACAGGACATGGATGAGCAGACACAAGCATCCTTCGACACCGTGATGGCCTTCATGGGCGCGATGGGATCGGGCGACATGGAAGCGATGAACGCACTGATGGCCGACGACATGGTCTGGCACAATGAAGGCGACGAAAGCCTGCCCTGGATCGGCGAAACCCGCGGCAAGGAAAACATCTTCGAATTCCTCGGCGTCTTTTCTCAGAACCTGCAAACCACGAAGTGGGAAAATACTGACGCCTTCGCCTCCGGCGACACCGTGGCCGTATTCGGTGTGATGAACGCCGTTACCACCCAATCCGGTAAAGAAACGGGGGACTTCTCCTTCGCCCTGCGCGCCAAGGTGCGCGACGGTCAGGTGGTTCTCTGGCACTGGTTCGAAGACAGCTTCGCCATCAGCCAAGCCTATAACGGCTGACCCAAGCACCATGGCACGGCCGGTTTCAATGCCGGCCGTGCCATCGCAAATCACAGAAGGCGCGCACTATGACCTATGCAATCACCGCTGTTTCGGGCCAGCTCGGGCGGGAAATCGCCCTGAAGCTGATCGACAAGGTCGGTTCGGAAAATGTTATGGGTCTGGCCCGCACACCGGCCCGCGTTGAGGGTCTGGGCATCGAGGTTCGCGCGGGTGATTACGACAAACCCGACGAGCTTCGTGCATCATTGCAGGGCATCGATGCGCTTGTCTTGGTGTCAGGTATGGCCCCGCCCAAGGACCGCATTCAGCAGCATAGCAATGTGATAGAGGCAGCCAGGGAAGCAGGTGTGCGCAAGATCGTCTATACCAGCATTCAGGGACCGGACGAGGGCACAGCGTTTTCGCCGGTTGTTCAAAGCAATCGCCAGACCGAGGCCGACATCCGCGCCAGCGGTCTGGACTGGGCCATCGGGCGCAACGGCATCTATATCGAACCAGATGTGGAGTATATCGACAGCTACCGCACCAAGGGTGAGATCGCCAATAGCGCGGGCGACGGCAAGTGTGGTTACACCACCCGGTCTGAACTGGCCCACGCCTACACCGCATTGGTGACGCAGGATAACTTGAACGGTCAGACGGTGAACCTGAACGGTGCCCCCATCACGCAAGAGCAACTGGCCGGATACCTGAACTTGGCCTTCGGCACTCACCTGACCTATCGCGCGATGTCATCAGCAGATTTCGTCGCGGATCGCACCGCAGATCTCGGCGACTTCATCGGTCCGATCATTGGCGGGATCTATGACGGCATCCGCCACGGCACCTATGACCGTTCCGGTGATTTCGAGACCGTCATGGGCCGACCTCACCAAAGCTGGGAAGATTATTTTTCTGCTCTAGCACATTGAGCGCGATGGAAATGTTGCGCCAAAACGACGATCCATCCCGGATGAAACTCGGTTCATTCTGCAAGCCGTCTGGACCGGCTGGCGTTCCCGACCTTTGTTCCGCTTGCGATCACATCTACGGTCGGGCGGGACTGTAGCCTTGGCCGCAATTGGAAAGTGCGGCAGCAAGTCATTTACGGGGCTGCCGCTTTGACGCTCGTCCATTGGACCGCGCTACACTGGGGGTGGGACCGGCCCTGGCGCATCTCGCGTTGCAGGTGCTTCCGAAAATCGACCATGTCTGGTCAACCCAATCGCGCCGTCGCCACGTGTGACGGCCCAAAGCACGTGTTTGTGGATCAGACCATCAGCCTGACATGATCGCGACGAAGATCACGCCTTTCATGCGGCAATCTCGTGTGATTTGAGAATTTCAATGACCATCGCGGCAGTCCAGGTAAATTGGTCGCCACCACAGGGTTCGGCACCCATCGGGCCGTAGTATTCGGCAAAGCCGCTTTTTTCGATCAGCCGCAGGCAGTCGGCATTGATCCGGTCAGCCATGACGGTTTCACCGCAGCGTTCAAGACCATCAGAAATCATATAATTCACAATCAGCCAGATCGGCCCGCGCCAATAGCGCAGGGCGTCAAATTCCGGCACCGTTGGATCGTGGCTTGGTACAAGGTAGTTGCAGTTTTGGGACAGGGCGTCGATCCGGGCGGAAATGGCCTTGGCTCGCGCCTGCGGGATCGGCGCAAAAGCTGCAAGGATACCACCGATCGACGGGCTGTCGATCAGTGCCCCGATTGCACGGTCATAACACACATACTGGCCGCGCTTGTCGCTCCACAGGGTGTCCATCGCCACGATGGCTTTGTCGGCCATGGCCTGCGACTGGGCTGCGATCCGGGTCTCGCCAAGCGCGGTGGCCAGATCGGCGAGATCAACGCAAGACCGGATCAGGATCGCATTGAATCCGGGATCGACAATCCGGAATGGCGAGGCGTCGTGCAGTTCGGAATTGTCCCAACCCAGGCTGCGGAACTTCTGAACCAGCCAGATGTAACGCTTGTATTGCTCATCCGTGGGCCGGTGTTCGGGGTTGGCGTGGCTGGTATCGCGTCGCGTGAATGGCTCAACGCCTTCGGTTGGCACCCGCTCAAACGCCGCGTCCCAATCGACGGAATTGTCCCGGCCGCTTTCCCACGGGTGGATGATGGCCACAAGGCCGGTCCCTTGCGGGTCGCGGTTGGCAAAAAACCATTGATGCCAGGCATGGATGCGGGGCAGCAGCGCGCGGGCTTTCTCGGCGGCCAATGCCTTGTCTGTCGCACGGCCAAAAATCCGACGTACCGCGAATCCTGCGACGGGCGGTTGGGTGATGCCAGAAGTCGACACCGGGCGCGCCGTTGCCCAGACATCAGGGCCAGGGAAATACCCGTCGTCCAATTCGTGAAAGATGATATGCGGCACCATGCCATCGTCCCATTGATGCGCGAACAGCGTTTCGATTTCGGTCCAGGCCCGCGCTTCGTCAAAGTGCGCAAAGCCAAGCGCACTCAGCGCGCTGTCCCAGTTCCACTGAAACGGATAAAGACCGTGGGTTGGAACGGTATAGGTGCCGCGATCATTGCGGCGCAGCACGGCTTTGGCCTGCTCGATCATGTCGTGTGTCATGGGGTTCTTTCAGGCGACGGCAAGCGTGGTTTCGGGATCGAACCACCGCACGCGGTCGGATTGGGGGGCAAGGGTGAGGGTCTGGCCCGCTTTCACCACCGTGTCGCTGTCCAGAATGACACGGAACATCGCATCATCGATCTGGCAGGTCACCAGCACATGGGCGCCAAGGGGTTCGACGATCCTGGCGGTGGCCGCAAGGCCGTGTTCAGCGGGTCGCATATCTTCAGGTCTGATTGCGAACTGAAGGTTGGGGTGGGCGGTGTTCGGCCCGTCGAACGTCTGGCCTGCCACCAGCCATTTGCCATTGCCTTCTGGGGTGGCTGACAAGAAGTTCATCGGCGGGTTGCCGATGAAGCTGGCAACGAACTTGGCGGCCGGATCACGGTAGATTTCGATGGGCGCGGCCGCCTGCACGATATTGCCCTCATGCATGACACTGATCCGATCGGCCATGCTCATCGCTTCGACCTGATCGTGGGTCACATAGATCGTGGTGGTTTTGCTTTCGGCCAGCACACCTTTCAACTCGGCCCGCATTTCCATGCGCAGCAGCGCGTCAAGGTTCGACAAGGGTTCGTCCATCAGGATCACGTCCGGTTCCATCGCCAGCGCCCGCGCCACGGCGACCCGCTGCCGCTGACCACCGGAAAGTTCGCCGGAGTAACGCTTTAGCAACATCTCGATATGCATCAGGCCCGCCACCCGCTCGACCCGGCGCGTGACTTCATCATTGGGCAACTTCTGCATCCGCAGTCCGAACCCGATGTTTTCAAAAACAGTAAGATGCGGGAACACAGCATAGTTCTGGAACACCATCGCGATACCACGGTCCTTGGGCGCCAGATGATCAATGCGCTTGCCGCCGATCCAGACCTCGCCCGAGGTGGCCGTTTCCAGCCCCGCGATGATCCGCAACAAGGTGGACTTGCCGCAACCCGATGCGCCCAGCAGGACCATGAATTCCTGGTCTGCGATGGTCAGGTCGATATCGCTGAGCGCCTGATAAGCGCCAAAGCGTTTGGCGACGTTCTTGATCTGAATTTCAGCCAATATTCCGGTTCCTTTCTAAATCGCGCGGCCTAGCGGTTCGCGATGCCCCACATGGCAAAGAGGTACTTGCGCACGGCGAAGATGAAGATCAGCGCAGGCACGACAAGGATGAAGCCGCCAGCGAATTTCAGGTGCAGCGGAGAGGTGTCGAGGTTTTGCAGCAGAAACGCGGTCAGCGTGCGGTTCTCGATGGTCAGCACGGCGGCGGCGAACACCTCGTTCCACGAGATCACGAAGGCAAAGATCGCCGAGGCCGTGATGCCGGGCAGGATCAGCGGCAACACCACCTTGGTGAAGGCGGTAAGCCGCGTGCAGCCAAGCGTCCACGCCGCTTCTTCCAGCTCGATCGGGATGCCCGAGAACAGCGAGAAGGTGATCAGCACCGCAAACGGGATTGCCAGCGTGGTATGCACGAGTGCCAGCCCGAATACGGTATCGTCCAGCCCGGTCTGGATGAACATCACCGCCAGCGGCAGTGCCAGCAGCGGAAGCGGAAACGCCCGCGTCAGCAGGATCAGCAGCCGGAACAGGCCCTTGCCGGGAAAGTCGAACCGCGACAGCGCATAGCCCGCCGGTGCGCCGATGAGGATCGACATGACCATCGTCATCAGCGCCACGATGACCGAGTTTTTCAACGCCGTCAGCATACCGGCGAAACCCGCAAAGAACTGCAGGCTGCCAAAATCAAACTCGGGAATGAAGGACTTGGGAAAGCTGTTGACGGCGTCCGGTGAGGACAGCGTGTTGATCAACAAAAAGTAGATCGGCACGATCACCCAGGCGCAGAGGAACACGACAGAGGCCACATACAGAATCCGGCCCGATTTGCGCGTGTCTGTGGACACGTCCAAGGCGGTGGCATCGGTCATATCGAGGCTCCTTTCGGAACGCGCAGGATGCGCAGGATGATGAGGGTAAAGCCGATGGAGATACCAAGGATGATCAGGGCCATCGCCGCCGCTGCACCAGAGTTGAGAAGATCAAACTGATAGGCATAGGTTTCGCCCATCAGCACCGGGAACAACGTGCCGCCAAGGGCTGCGACCACGGCAAAGATTTCAAACGCAAGGATGACGCGCAGGACAAGGGCCGTTTGTAGGCTTGGGCGCAGCATCGGAAAGGTGATGCGCGTGAACTGCTTCCATTTGGAGGCGCCAAAGACGTCTGCGGCTTCGTAGTATTCCTTTGGGATCAGGCCGATGCCAGCCACAAGGATCACCAGCATGATCGCGGTTGCGCGCCAGATTTCGGCCAAGGCGATGGCAAGAAACACGATCCACGGGTTCTGATAGGTCAGCAGGTTCATCGGCCGATCAATCACGCCGATACCGCTCAGCATCGAGTTCAGGAAACCGGATTGTTCAAAGATCGCCAGCCAGATGATCCCGGCGGCGAGGTCCGAAATGCCCAGCGGAATGGTCCAGATATAAAGCACCATATCGCGGCCCTTTCCCATTTTGCTGACCATCGTCGCCATCAAGAGCGCCAGCGCCAGTTGGATCGGCACCACAGCCGCCGCCAGCAGCAGCGTGTTTTTCAGCGAGATCGGGAACTTCCAGTAGTTCACGACTTCGCGGAAGTTATCCAGAGACCAGCCGCCGTCCGAAGACCCGAAAGCCTGCTGGGACACCAGAACAAAGGGATAAAGGAAGAACAGACACAGAAACAGCGTGACGGGCAGGATCAGCACGTAGGGCAATATGCGGGCGTTCATCGGCATCACTCCGGCTTTGCGCCAAGGCGCTGTCTCAATTTACGTGGGAGAGATGTGTCCGGGCAATGGCGCCCGGACACGTGGCTGTTGTCAGCCTACCCCGGCGTCTACTCGACCGGGCAAGCACCTTCGGAAGGCGCATCAGGGGCCCAGCAAGGCGCGCCGGTCTCTTCCATGATCGCCGCGAGCGTTGCCTTTTGATCGTCCAGAACCGTGCGGATATCCTGGCGGCCCAGAATGATACGCTCGAACGTATCGACGAAGACGCGGTTGAAATCACCGCCCTTGTCGCCCAATCCAGCGGGCAGAAGGCCAGGGTTGGCGTCCGGGGAACTGCTCATCTTGGCAATCGCGGCGCCTGCGGCCTGCACGGACGGGGGCAGATCATCGGGAAGCTCGACATCCACAACCGGAAAGAAGCTTGTCGCGCGCAGCGTTGCAAGCTGGGTTTCAGGTTCCAGCATATAGGCAACCAGTGCTTTGGCCGCGTCCATGTCGGGCGCTGTGGTTGGAATCGCAACACCGGCAAGAACCGGCATGAAGCCGCGACCGGTCGGACCCGCAGGTGCCGGGAAGGCGACGAAATCGTCCGGGCGCTCGTTGAAGGCACCGGCAAGGCGCGATGTGTGATCGAAAACGATCCATGCATCACCGGACAACAACTGTTCCTGCATGAACGAGAAGTTGGTTGAGGCAGGGTTGGTGTGCTCCCACAGTTCAGCAAATTTTTCCCATGCGACGACGGCTTCCTCGGACGCAAAGGTGCGCACAACGCCGTTGGTATAGGACGGATAGAGGTAGCCCTGGAAGAAGCGGTGCTTCAACCCGTCCGGGCCAGCAGGAAAGCCGAACTTGGCCTCGCCGGTTGCTTGGTGCACGTTGGCGGCCCAGGCGATCAGTTGGTCATAGGTCAGCGCGTCGATATCAGCGCCTTCTGGCAGATATTGCAGAGCTTCGCGGTTGGCGGCCATGATATAGCTGGCCTGCATCCAGGGGATATACTGCATTTCGTCGGTGCCGAGCATGGCAAGAGTGTTGAAGGTGTCGCTGCTGGCCATTGCGCCCAGATCGCTCAGGTCGACAAGGTTCGCGGGGTCCATCGCGGAATAGTCGCCGTGCAGCGCGCCCAGAACACCGATGGAGCCTGAACCGGCTTCCAGTTCCGCGTTCAGACGGGTGATCCACGGACCGCCGTCGTTCGGCTGGTAGTCAACGCCATCGGCGAAACCTGACATGACCTGCTCGCGCATGGCCTGGGCTTCCTCAACGGGTTTTGCCTGTGTGGACCAGAAAAGAACCTCGGCCTGCGCGGCAACCGCGATACAAGAGATGGCGATGCCAGAAGCCGCGCCGGCGAATTTGGAACGTAGGGTCATGTTTCCTCCCAGAAGTGAAATGCGAGGCCAGCCTCCCTGCCGGCTCCCGTCGGTAAGCGTTTGGCCTGCTGTCGGCCACGCAAAGTCAATCGGTTTCGAAAAGCCCTTGAAGGCTTCTGTTGCAGTCGAATCGTCCGAATGGTAAATATATGATATAACGATATATCTTATGTCAATGATTTTGTCTGCCGACCTCAGGAAGAGACGCGGTAAAAGCAGGTAACAGGCAGTATATATTGACGAAATGGTTTGAATTCTTGCAGGCAAATAGGTATATCGATGTATCTAAAGAGGCGTAGAGTAATGTCAGGCAAGCCGACCCTCGGGACCGTCGCGAAAGAAGCGGGGGTATCGATTCCCACCGTCAGTCAGGTTCTGCGCGGAACCGGACGGATCTCGGAAAAGACCCGCGATCGCGTCCTCAAGGCCGCCAAGACCCTGCACTATGTGCCAGACCAGAAAGCTGCGGCAATGCGATCAGGCGAAAACCGGGAAATCGGGTTTGTCATCAATCAGCTTTCAAACCCGTTCAATGCCGAGGTTATCAGCGGCGTCGTCGATCTGCTCGAAGCAGAGGGCTATCTCGTGTCCATCCTAGACACGCGGGACGACGCAGAGAGGCAAGGTCGCCAGCTTGAGGCGTTCATCCGGCACGGGCGGGGCGGGCTGATCTGGGTCCCCGCGATTGAAACTCCTGACGAGACGTTCAACCTTTTGGCTGCGCATCACATCCCCTTGGTGACGTTTCTGCGAAATTTGCGCACGGATATCGACCACGTCGGCATCCGAAACGCCGAAGCCACCGCAACCGCGACGCGGCACCTGATGGCATTGGGCCACCGCGAAATCGCCTATCTGGGCGGCACGGACATGACCTTGGTGCGCAGGGATCGTATCGCGGGATATCAAAAGACGATGGCCGAAAACGGGTTGGGCCACGGCGTCATCTGGGAGTCCGAGGACAACAAATCGGCAGGGCTTGAGGCCATGCTGGCTTTGCGTCGTGCCCACCCTGGCATCACGGCCGTCGTTTGCAACGGTGATGTGGTTGCCCTGGGCGCCTGCCTTGCGTTGCAGCGGGCGGGACTGGTGCCGGGGCTGGACGTCTCGGTCACCGGCTTTGACGATATCCAGGATGCGACAGTCGCCACGCCTCCGCTTACGACAATGGCGGTCTCGCCGCACAAACTGGGCGGCAAGCTGGCGCAGGTTCTGCTTGACCGTATTCGCGATCCCGACATGCCGGTCATTGTATCCGAGATTTCGGCCGAATTGGTAGTGCGTGAAACGACAGGCGCGCCCATTGCCCGATCTGGCTACCTATAGTTCGCTGCGCGTCGCCTGTGGGCCGTCGGTCATTGGCCTATGCGGACATCCCCCGTCGCATCCGCTGTCGGCAATCAGCCCAGTGTGACCGGTGCTGCATGGCGCACGATAACCGATTTCGAAGATAGCCCAAACCTGCCAAAATCAAAGTACGTTTCGCCGAGGGTTCGTGGCACAAGATTTTCAGTAATTTTGACGGAGCCGTCCGCAGTGACAAATTCGACCGTTCATCTCCCGCGATAGTTTTCACAAGCCTCAACGCCCTCTGCAACGACATCAAGAAGTGCGTCTACATCGCTCAACAGCGTTGCGATACGCGAGCTACTGATACGGTAGCGGATGAAGCGCCCTTCGCGGTCGCTGTTGACAAGCCCGCATTCCTGCAAGCATCGCAAGTGGTTGGATACGTTTGGTTGTGATAATCCTGTGCGTTCGACGAGTTCGTGAACAACCATCGGCCCTTCGCACAAAGCACAGAGAATAGCCAAGCGGCTTGGGTCTGCAAAGCCGCGGAACAGCTTTGCGCGTTGTTCAATGTTACCGGCCTTGTGGTCGGCAATGATTTGCATCATATCATTACTCACTGATATATTGTCCTTTAACCTAAATTAGCAGGATAACTGCGAACATGGCCAACTTAGAAAGCGCGATGCTAGATGCCCCATCCTTTCGATACCGGGTTTCGGGCATGGACTGCGCGAAAGATGCCGCGCAGATCGAGCGGGCGGCGCAGTCGGCCGGAGTTGCGCCTGACGATGTGAAAGTGTCGACCGCAACGCACATAATGACATTAAAGGTTCCCCAAGCGCATTTGCCGGAAATTGAAAAAGCCGTTGAGACGACCGGCTACGGCTTTGATCGAATTGAAACCGACGAAGACATACATCAGCACGCAGCGCACCAGGATCCGGGCTATCGCCGTGCGCTCTGGATCGTCGTGATCCTGAACGTCGGTTACGGTGTTCTTGAGATGATTGGCGGGTTCATTGCCGGGTCACAGGCGGTGAAGGCCGACGCATTGGATTTCATCGGCGATGGCGCAATCACCTTCTTGGGGCTAATGGCCATCGGTTGGAGTCTTCTCTGGCGGGCGCGGTCGGCCCTGATGCAGGGCGTCTTCCTTGGCCTGCTTGGTCTGGGCGTCATTGGCACGACCATCATGCGTATCTTCGAGCCGACGACACCGGATGCAGGTCTGATGGGGCTGCTGGGCATCATCGCCCTTGTCGTGAATGTCATCTCCGTGCTGCCGCTGCTGCGGCACCGCAAGGGCGACGCGAACATGCGTGCCGTGTGGCTGTTCTCGCGCAATGACGCCATCGGCAACGCTGCTGTCGTCGTCGCCGCCGGGTTGGTGGCCTGGCTGGGTAGCGTGTGGCCCGACCTCATCGTCGCTTTCGGTATAGCCGGACTGTTCCTGCACTCGTCATGGGCGATCATCCGTGACGCGCGGGCCGACCTGAAGACAGCGGCATGAACGGGCGCGTTCTGGGTGGCATTTGCGCCGTCGTGGCGTTCGTTCTTGATCAGGGCTCCAAGGCGCTTGCCCTGAACGCCCCGGAGCTTGAGCGCGGTGTCGAGGTTCTACCCTTTCTCAATCTCGTCCGGGTTCTGAACGATGGGGTCAGCTTTGGAATGCTCGGCGGGATCGTGCCCTGGTGGGGTCTCATCGCGCTTGCTGCCGTGGTCGTGGCATGGCTGCTGATCTGGTTATGGCGCGCTCCCGACAGGCTGACGGGTGCGGCCCTCGGTCTGATCATCGGCGGCGCGCTCGGCAATATCCTCGACCGTCTGCGCTATCAGGCTGTCCCTGACTTTCTCGACCTCTATTACGGATTATACCACTGGCCGTCCTTCAACCTCGCTGACGTGGCAATCGTCTGTGGGGCGGCACTGCTGCTTTGGGAAGGTTTGCGCGCACCGAACGGCGACCCGGAAATTCGGGGAAAAGACCACCGCGAGGGAAATAACACAGGAGGATAACCCATATCCGGCATACCATCCGCGACGGGCTTCGACCGCGCGCTCGCGCTGCTGCTCGATCCGTATAGGTGCATTGTGGACGCCTACCGCCCCGTCGATAGCGATCTCTATACAAATCGCATTCTCGTTCACAGGACCGTCTGTATGACCCGGGTCAGGATTCATAATCAGAACATGATGACGGCGGCGAGAGCACAGGCCGACGGGAACAGCCAAGGGGCATCTGTCATTGCGGGTTGCGGCGCGCCCTGAGGCGGGCGGCATCGACCATCGGCGTCCCCAGTCTGCTACTGCAAGCCGTAAGGATTTATGAGAATAAATCCTGTCAGCACCCGGTGGTTATCGTCCCGGGCATGCTGTCAGGATTTGCGAAAGCAAGTCACCAAACGCGCCATCTGCGCGTCCGTCAGCCCATGAAGATTAGACCTGTCACCGCTCCGCCTTTCGGAGGCATGAGTCAAACCCTCACGGGAAAACTAATGTGTCTTGACTCTAGCCTCAGCGGGTCGGAACCGGGTCGCCTTCGCCCCGATAATCATAGAATCCACGCTGGGTTTTGCGGCCCAACCAGCCCGCTTCCACATATTTTGTCAGCAAGGGGCAGGGGCGGTATTTCGTATCCGCCAACCCGTCGTGCAACACGTTCATAATCGCCAGACAGGTGTCCAGGCCGATAAAATCGGCCAGCTCCAGCGGCCCCATCGGGTGGTTCGCCCCCAGTTTCAGCGATGTATCAATGGATTTGACGCTCCCGACTCCTTCATAAAGCGTGTAAATCGCCTCGTTGATCATCGGCATCAGGATGCGATTGACAATGAAGGCGGGGAAATCCTCGGAGGCGGTGGATGTTTTGCCCAGCCGTTCCACCACCCCCTGACAGGTCTTGAAGGTATCTTCGTCCGTGGCGATCCCACGGATCAATTCGACCAGTTGCATGATCGGCACCGGGTTCATGAAGTGGAACCCCATGAACTTTTCGGGCCGGTCCGTGCGCGCCGCCAGCCGCGTGATCGAAATCGACGAGGTGTTCGATGTCAGGATCGTTTCGGGTTTCAGATGTGGCAGCAGGTCTTCAAAGATCGCAGCCTTGATGGTTTCACGCTCGGTCGCAGCTTCGATGATCAGATCGGTCGGGCCAAGGTCGGTCAGGGTCAGGGTGCTGGTGATCCGGCCCATCGCGGCGGATTTGTCAGCAGCCGTGATCAATTCGCGTCCCACCTGCCGTTCCAAGTTGCGATCAATCAGGGCGCGGGCCGTATCAAGCGCGTCCTGACTGACGTCGGTCATCAGCACGTCATATCCGGCAAGGGCAAATACATGGGCAATCCCGTTACCCATCTGGCCCGCGCCAACGATGCCTACCCGTTCAATTGCCATGACACTGCCCTTTCCGTGGTTGTCGGCACCATATGCCCGCCCGCTAGGCGGCTTCAAGGCCGCGGGATCGTTAAAATCTAACTCAATCTCAACCTTTAGCAATTTGGCAATGGAATCGGCCCATGTTGATCCGTGGTGAGAGAAATAACGAGTGGTGGGAACCATGAAACACGAAACGCTTTACGAAGCGGGGCTGTCCTATGCCCCCTGCCGATACGGAACGTCGCGTCTGTTCTTCCGTGGTCCGAAAAAGCGGCTGGACGGGCGCCATATCGCCTTTGTCGGCGGAACCGAAACCTATGGCAAATATATCGACAAACCCTTCGCGACACTGATCGAAGAATCGATGGTCGAAACCTGTGTCAATTTCGGCTGCGTCAATGCGGGCATTGATGCCTTTGCCTATGACGAAACCGTGCAGGCGGCCTGCCGCGATGCCCGCCTGACCGTCGTGCAGGTGATGGGTGCGCAGAACATGTCGAACCGGTTTTATTCGGTGCACCCGCGCCGCAACGACCGGTTCCTCAAGCCGTCCACGGTGTTGCGCGCAATCTATGACGATGTGGATTTTGCCGATTTCAGCTTTACCCGCCATATGCTGACCGCGTTGTTTCAGCGCTCTCCGGAACGCTTCGCGATCATGTGCGCCGAATTGCGCAATGCCTGGGTGGCGCGCATGCAGAATTTCCTGCGCATCGTTGGCCCCGATACGATCCTTTTCTGGTTTGCTGATCACCAACCCTATGATGGTGCGCGTCCGGAGTCGCTGATGCCCTTGAAAACCAATCCGGTGTTTGTCAGCCGCGAAATGATCGAAGCCCTTCGTCCTATGGTAAGTGACATCGTCGAGGTCGTGCCAACCGTTGGCGCGATGGAAAGTGGCACCGATGGCATGGTCTTTCCACCGCAAGAGGCGGCAGCGGCAAAGGAAATGCTGGGCGTGCGCGCCCATGCCGAGGCGGCCAAAGCCCTGCGCGGGCCGATCACGTCAGCCCTCTTGCGCAATATGAAAAGGCCTGCCTAAGTGGCAGGCCCTTTCGAAATTGTGGCAATCATTCCTTGGGGTGGGCACTTGCCCCTCCGCATGGTCACCCCAGTTTTTTGGTCAGTTCCGGCACGGCATCAAACAAATCAGCGACGAGGCCAAAGTCGGCGACCTGAAAGATCGGTGCTTCTTCGTCCTTGTTGATCGCAACGATGATTTTGCTGTCCTTCATGCCAGCCAAGTGCTGGATCGCGCCGGAAATCCCGACCGCGATGTAGAGGTCGGGGGCCACGACCTTGCCGGTTTGGCCGACTTGCCAGTCGTTGGGGGCATAGCCCGAATCCACGGCGGCGCGTGATGCGCCCACCGCCGCGCCCAGTTTGTCTGCCAGCCCTTCGATCAGCTTGAAATCGTCTTCGGAGCCAACACCGCGCCCGCCGGACACAACGATCCCGGCCGAGGTCAGCTCAGGGCGATCGCTTGCCGCGACCTTGTCTTCGACCCATGCCGACAGCCCCGGATTGCCAGCCGCGCCGATGCTTTCCACCGATGCAGCCCCGCCCATGCCGGCGGCGTCAAAGCCTGCGGTGCGGATCGTCATCACCTTGGTGGCATCCGAGGATTTCACCGTTTGGATCGCGTTGCCCGCATAGATCGGGCGCGCGAATGTGTCCGCGTCGATCATTTCGACCACTTCGGAAATGACCATCACGTCCAACAGGGCCGCAACGCGCGGCATGATGTTCTTCGCGTCCGTTGTGGCGGGCGCAACGATGTGGCTGTAATCACCCGCCAGCGACACGATCAGATCGGCCACGGGTTCGGCCAGGCGGTGCCCATAAAGCCCGTCTTCGGCGCACAGAACCTTGGCCACGCCGTCGATTTTCGCGGCTTCATCCGCCGCCGCCTTGCAGGTGGCACCGGTGCACAGCACTGTTACATCGCCCAAAGACGCAGCCGCAGCCACGGCCTTGGCGGTTGCATCAACGGCCAGTTCGCCGTCATTCACTTCGCCCAAAAGTAGAACAGCCATTTATATAGCCCCCGCTTCGTTGAGTTTCTCGACCAGCTCATCGACCGATCCAACAATGATCCCCGCCTTGCGCGTGTCAGGTTCAGCGGTGCTGACGACAGCCAGACGTGGTGTGACATCGACGCCGTAATCGGCGGGTGTCTTTTCATCCAACGGCTTTTTCTTGGCCTTCATGATGTTGGGCAGGGACGCATAGCGCGGCTCGTTCAGGCGCAGGTCTACGGTGACGATCGACGGCATCTTGACCTTGATCGTCTGCAAACCGCCGTCCACTTCGCGGGTCACAACGGCGCTGTCCCCGTCAATGTCCAGACCGGACGCGAACGTGCCCTGTGACCAGCCCAGAAGGGCCGACAGCATCTGGCCCGTTGCGTTCATGTCGTTATCAATCGCCTGCTTGCCCGCGATCACCAGACCTGGCTCTTCTTCCTTGACGATGGCGGCCAATATCTTGGCGACGGCCAGCGGTTCGATGT
This sequence comes from Octadecabacter sp. SW4, assembly GCF_008065155.1. Classification (NCBI taxonomy): domain Bacteria; kingdom Pseudomonadati; phylum Pseudomonadota; class Alphaproteobacteria; order Rhodobacterales; family Roseobacteraceae; genus Octadecabacter; species Octadecabacter sp. SW4. Next base: position 308,470 of record NZ_CP042819.1, read on the forward strand.
CTTGATGCACATCATCGGTTGCGACAACCAGAATGGCGCGATCCGCGCCCATCGCAAGTGCTGTACGAAGTGTTTCCTGCGATTGCTTCACACCAATCGACACGGCGACAACTTCATCCGCCTTGCCAGCTTCGCGCAGGCGAATGGCCTCTTCGACAGCGATTTCGTCAAAGGGGTTCATCGACATTTTGACGTTGGCAAGATCGACACCGCTGCCATCCGCCTTTACGCGGACCTTCACGTTGTAATCAATCACGCGTTTGACGGGCACAAGCACCTTCATGGGCGTTATTCTCCTCTAGAAATCCAGCGCCAAGCGGGGCGCACAAAGCTTCAAGGCAGTTGGTAGCGCGCCGCGCGAGGGGAAAACAGTGCAAAATCGACGCGCCAGGGCCATCGGACGCCACGTCTTGACGTGCGCGTCACCCTGCAAACGCCCACATGGCTGAATTTTCAGCGATTTGCGCCCGGAACCCATAGCACATCGTCGTGCCCGTCGTTGTTGGCGATCCGCGAGGCGACAAAGAACCAGTCCGACAGCCGGTTCAGGTATTTCACCGCCGCGCCGTTCACTGATTCCATCGTCGCCAGTTCGACGCACAGCCGTTCGGCGCGCCGCGATACGGTGCGGCACAGATGCAAATGCGCCGCCAGTGCCGACCCGCCGGGCAGGATAAAGCTGCGCAGCGGCTGAAGCTTCGCGTTCATCCGGTCGATTTCGCCTTCAAGCCGCAAGACCTGCGCGTCAGACATCCGCAGCGGCGGGTATTCGGCCTCGGCGTCCTTTTCCATGTCGGGGCGGCAAAGGTCGGCACCCAGATCGAACAGGTCATTCTGGATCATCGCCAGCAGCGCGTCCATTTCACCATCCGCATGCTGGCGCGCCAGCCCGACGGTCGCGTTGGTTTCATCCACCGTGCCATAGGCGCTCACGCGGGCCGAATGTTTTGCCACACGGCTGCCGTTGCCCAAGGCAGTTTCGCCAGAATCGCCTGTTTTCGTATAGATTTTGTTCAGAACGACCATCAGTTCCCCCCGAGTTGACGCAGCCAGACCAAGCCGACGATCACAATCACGACGATGAACTGCGCGATAATACGATACTGCATGATCTTGTTTGATTTTTTGCCATTGTCGTCGGTGCCCGACGTGAACGTGCCGATCCCCCACATCAAGATCGCGGCGACGATCAAAGAGCCGACAATTGCGACGATAATTACTGGATCACGGCTCATATGGCGTCCTTCCGGTTATTGCCCTGATTTAGCAGGGATGGCCGAAAAGGGAAGGGTCTCAACCTCGCAACAGCACCCAATCCAGCAGGCGTGTTGACAGCACCCGCCTGATCGCGCCCGCAAAATAGGTGGGCGTCGTGACATAGTAGCGCGGGCGCGGGCGATCTGCCGTTACAGCGCGCAACAGTTTTTGTGTCACGGCGTCCGGGGGCAATTCAAACCGATCGGGACCGCGATCTTCATATAGCCGTTTCAGCAGTTTCGCGTGATATTCTTCGGCGCGGGCCGAGTTTTCCCAATCGATGAACCGTTCGAAATGCGGGATCGAATTGGCCCTGATTTTCGACGTGATCGGGCCCGGTTCAATCAGAATCACCGCAATCGCCGTGTCACGCATTTCAAGGCGCAGAACATCGGTCAGCCCCTCCATCGCGTATTTCGTTGCCACGTAGGCTCCGCGCCATTGCATCGGGATCAGCCCCAGCACGGAACTGCAATTCACTATCCGCCCGTGCCCCTGCGCGCGCATCACCGGGATCACGGCGCGGGTCAGCTCGTGCACGCCAAACAGATTGGTCTCAAAGATGTTGCGCAGGGCATCGCGCGGCAAATCCTCGATCGCGCCGGGAATGGCATAGGCGCCGTTGTTAAATACGGCGTGCAGGGTGCCGCCTGTTCCAGCCAGCACCATGGCCAGACCGGCATGAATGCTGTCGCTGTCGGCGTAATCGATCTGCGGGCTTTCAAAACCTTCATCACGCAGGCGGACGCAGTCGGCCTCTTGTCGGCAGGATGCAAACACGCGCCAGCCCGCCGCACGCATACCGTGGGCCGCGTTATGGCCGATACCAGAGGAACACCCAGTGATCAGGATGCTGGGTTTGTCGGATTGATCTGTCATTGTGCCTAAGTGACGTCAGATGGCGCCGCAAACAAGGGCTTAACTGTCACCCAGCAGCCGCTCTGCCATCCAGCCTTCTTGGCCGGTCTGGAAGATCAACACACGGGCCCAGCCATCAGCGTTGACTTCAAGCACCTCGGCCTCGGTGCCACGGGGCAGGGTGTCAAGCACGCGATACCCAGTGCCCGGCCCACTGCGCATATTCACACGTTCAGCCGCAACCGAGCGCATGTCCTGCACCGCGACTTCGGGGACCACGTCGACGATGTCGGGCTGAGTTTCTTCGGCGGGCTGAGGTTCATAGGCCGCAGCCAGCGTCATGAGCGTTTCGGTTTCGGCGCGCGCGACGATGTCTTGCGCAACCTCGGGTTCGACCGCAGGTGCGACCACTTGCGCGACGACAGCCTCGGCAGGTTCGGTAATTTCTACGGTCGCCACTTCGGGCACGAAATCGGCCCCACCGGACAATTCATAGTATCCCCAGCCCAAAAAGCCGAAGGTCAGCACAATAAAACGAGTCACGACAAATCCCCCAGAGATTCGCAAAGTTCACAAACAGTAACGCCAAGTTACATCACCGAGAGCGGAGCGGGCAGGGAAAAGTTTAACATCCTTCCCCGTTTGTGTGCTTTACGCCTCAATTGTCGATGGATACACAGCATCTATGAGCAGTGACGTAGACGACCCCAATATCGGCATGCCCGACCTGACAGAACCGTTGCGCCGCGCGCTGGGCGAGCGGTATCTGACCTATGCGTTATCCACGATCATGCACCGCGCATTGCCGGATGCGCGTGACGGGCTGAAACCCGTGCATCGCCGGATTTTGTTTGCGATGTCGCGGTTGAAGCTCACCGCGACGGGAGGTTTCCTTAAATCTGCCAAGATCAGCGGCGATACGATGGGCGATTTTCACCCGCATGGTGATATGGCGATCTACGATGCGATGGCCCGCCTCGCGCAGGACTTTAACGTGCGTTATCCGCTGGTCCACGGGCAGGGGAATTTCGGCAATATCGACGGTGATAACCCCGCTGCCAGTCGCTATACCGAGGCCCGCATGACCGCCGCTGCCGAGGCCTTGTTGGAAGGTATGGCTGAAAATGCGGTTGATTTCCGCCCCAACTATGACGGGCGCCTTGAAGAACCCGTTGTTCTGCCCGCCGCCTTTCCGAACCTGCTTGCCAATGGGTCCAGCGGAATTGCCGTGGGGATGGCTACGAACATCCCGCCGCACAACCTGCACGAATTGATTGATGCCTGCCTGCATCTGATCAAATCGCCGAATGCCCGGGATGAAACGCTGGTTGAATACATCCCCGGCCCCGATTTCCCGACCGGCGGCGTGATCGTTGAACCGCCCGAGAATATCCGCGAGGCCTATCGCAGCGGCAAGGGCGGATTTCGTCTGCGCTGCCGTTGGGAGGTCGAGGATCTGGGCCGTGGCCAGTGGCAGGTGATCGTCACCGAGATCCCCTATCAGGTGCAGAAATCCAAACTGATCGAAAAGCTGGCCGAGGTGATCCAGACCAAAAAGGTGCCGATCCTTGGGGATGTGCGTGACGAAAGCGCCGAGGATATCCGTATTGTTCTGGAACCCCGTTCGAAAAACGTCGATCCTGAAGTGTTGATGGGCATGTTGTTCCGCAACTCGGATCTGGAAACACGGTTCAGTCTGAATATGAACGTGTTGATCGACGGGCTGACGCCGCAGGTCTGTAGCCTGAAAGAAGTGCTGCGCGCCTTCCTTGATCACCGGCGCGATGTGTTGATCCGCCGCAGCGAACATCGCATGGCCAAGATTGATCACCGTCTTGAGGTGCTTGAAGGCTTTATCGTTGCCTTCCTGAACCTTGATCGTGTGATCGACATTATCCGCTACGACGATGATCCCAAAGCCGCCTTGATGCACGAGGATTGGGGCAAGGATCACGTACGCGCGCGCGATGAATCCGATTACGTCAGCCCCGCGCGCCTACCCGAGGGGGAGGAGCCGGGGCTGTCAGATGTGCAGGCCGAAGCGATCCTCAATATGCGTCTGCGCAGCCTGCGCCGCCTCGAGGAGCTGGAGCTGATCCGCGAGCGCGACGCCTTGATGAAGGAACGCGCCGACCTCGAAGACCTGCTGGACTCCGAAGACCTGCAATGGTCCCGGATTGCCGAACAATTGCGCGAGACCCGCAAACAATTTGGTCGTGACAGTGCAGGTGGCGCGCGCCGCACCACATTTGCCGAAGCGGGCGAGGTCGAGGATGTGCCGCTGGAGGCGATGATCGACAAAGAGCCAATCACCGTTGTCTGTTCGGAAATGGGATGGATTCGCGCGATGACGGGCCACATCGACCTGACCCGCGAGCTGAAATTCAAGGATGGCGACGAATCCCGCTTCGTGTTTCATGCCCAGACCACCGACCGCCTTTTGGTGTTCGGCAGCAACGGGCGTTTTTACACGATGAGCGCGTCAAACCTGCCCGGCGGGCGCGGTATGGGTGAACCTCTGCGCCTGATGATTGACTTGCCCAACGAGGCAGATATCGTCGCGCTGTTTATCCACCAGCCCGGTCGCAGACTGCTTGTCGCTTCCAGCGCGGGTGACGGTTTTGTCGTCCCCGAAGATGACGTGGTGGCGCAAACCCGCGCGGGCAAGCAGGTGCTGAACGTCAAGGATAACGTGCGCGCGATGGTCTGTGCGCCGGTGACGGGCGATCATTTGGCCTGCGTTGGCGAAAACCGCAAAGTGCTGGTGTTCCCGCTTGATGAACTGCCCGAAATGGGGCGCGGCAAGGGCGTGCGGTTGCAGAAATACAAGGATGGCGGCCTGTCGGATGCGACGACATTCGTGCTGGCCGAAGGGCTGTCCTGGCTTGATCCCGCAGGCCGCACCCGCACCGTCGAGGGCGGTGACCTTGCGGAATGGATCGCGAAACGGGCAGGGGCGGGTCGAATGGCGCCGCGCGGTTTCCCGCGCGACAACCGTTTTACCTGACACGCCGACCAGCGGCGATTTCCGGCCAGCTGATCCGCTGCACGGCAGCTTGGCACAAGCGATATTCGCATGCACGCAAGGTTCACGTTGAACGCAGAGCGGTTGCCCGCACGATGTTGCTGGGGTAGCCATAGGGTATCCAAAGGGGAATGCCATGATCCGTCTTTTTCTGTTGCTGATCGGTCTTACTGTCTTGACGGCCTGTGCTCGTGATGACCTTTCGCTTCCACCTGAACCGCTGGGCGCATACCGCATGGGCTTTAACATCGTGGTCGCGCCAAACCCCACGCTCGGGCCGCTGTCGCGCGAAGCCACGCCCGAGGAATGGGTGGCATCGGTCGAACAGGCACTTAACGACCGTTTCAGCCGGTTCGAAGGCAACCAGTATTATCACATCGCCGTGTCGGTGGACGGATATGTCCTCGCCAAACCCGGTGTGCCACTGATCTTTACGCCGAAATCAGTGATGATCATCGGCGTGACCTTTTACGAAGATGCAACCCAGACCAAGCTGAACGAAGAACCGATCCAACTGACCATCTTCGAAGCCTGTTGCAATGTGCCGTTGATCGGGTCGGGGCTGTCCAAGACCCGCGAAGAACAGCTCGAGGCGCTGTCATTCAACGCCGCACGCGCCATCGAACGCACGATGCGCGAGAACGGCGAATGGTTCGGCGGCTCTGACGAGGTGCTGGAGGCCGACGCCACAATCGTGACCGGCAACGTGTTGGTCGACGACCCGGATGCGCTCCTGCCCGAGCAAACACCCGATCCAGACGCGCCATTGTCGAACTGACGCTTGATTTCCTGCGTCAATGGCAATACATCGCCCGCGATGATGTCCGGGGCCAATGGTGGTCCCCCCAACGAATAAGGCGCCTTGATCATGGCTAAGGAAAAGTTTGCCCGCACGAAACCGCACGTAAACATTGGCACGATTGGTCACGTTGACCACGGCAAGACGACGTTGACGGCAGCGATCACCAAGTATTTCGGTGATTTTCAGGCGTATGACTCGATTGACGGCGCGCCCGAGGAGAAGGCCCGCGGGATCACGATCTCGACGGCGCACGTCGAGTATGAGACCGAGACGCGCCACTATGCGCACGTCGACTGCCCCGGGCACGCCGACTATGTGAAGAACATGATCACCGGTGCCGCCCAGATGGACGGCGCGATCCTGGTTGTGAACGCGGCCGACGGCCCGATGCCGCAAACGCGCGAGCACATCCTGCTGGGCCGCCAGGTGGGTATCCCCTACATGGTTGTTTACATGAACAAGGTCGATCAGGTTGACGACGAAGAGCTGCTGGAACTGGTCGAGATGGAAATCCGCGAGCTTCTGAGCTCGTATGAATATCCCGGCGACGATATTCCGATCATCCGCGGGTCTGCGCTGGCGGCGATGGAAGGGCGCGACCCCGAGATCGGCGAGACCTCGATCAAGGCGCTGATGGAAGCTGTTGACAGCTACATCCCGACCCCTGCACGCGCTGTTGACCAGCCGTTCCTGATGCCGATCGAAGACGTGTTCTCGATCTCGGGCCGCGGCACGGTTGTGACCGGTCGTATCGAACGTGGTGTTGTGAACGTGGGCGACGAACTGTCGATCGTGGGGATCCGCGACACAGGCAAGACGACCTGCACAGGCGTTGAAATGTTCCGCAAGCTGCTGGATCGCGGTGAAGCTGGCGACAACGTTGGTGTTCTGCTGCGCGGGATCGACCGTGACGGCGTTGAGCGTGGTCAGGTTCTGTGCAAGCCCGGTTCTGTGAACCCGCACACCAAGTTCGAGGCCGAAGCCTATATCCTGACCAAGGAAGAGGGTGGCCGTCACACGCCGTTCTTCGCCAACTACCGTCCGCAGTTCTACTTCCGCACGACGGATGTGACCGGCACGGTTGTGCTGCCCGAAGGCACGGAAATGGTGATGCCCGGCGATAACCTGAAGTTCACAGTCGAACTGATCGCCCCGATCGCTATGGAAGACGGGTTGCGCTTCGCGATCCGCGAAGGCGGCCGCACCGTTGGCGCAGGTGTTGTCAGCAAAATCATCGAATGATGATTTAGCTGGGCGGGGTTCACCCCGCCAAACGCCCGTGGGTCACAGTAACTTGGCGCAGCCAAGTGCACGAGACCCCTCGGAAAAACAAAAGAAGGCCCCGTCAAAAGCGGGGCCGTTTGCGTTCAGATCTAGGGCAGCTTGGATGACACTCGGGCGCTTACGCTTATATTGGTGAACAAAAGGCCGCAGGACTCACCCGTGGCATTTCATGAATAATTGAATATTGCCGGATATTTGCCGATCGATTGTGCGGTCGAGACCAATTCGAAATGCATTGGCCGTGGTATCATGCTAGTCTAATTCGACAGGACGCCGAAATCGCATTGATCGGTAGAAAGGTGGCATAATGGTGCGCGCGGTTCTCTTATTCGCAATTGCTTCAATGATGTTCGCTCCGCCTGCGTCTGCCGACGCATCTAAGCTGCCGCTGCTCCCGGACGGCCAATACCAAACGTTTGAAACCGGCTTTAACATCGACAACCCACGCTTTGTTCGCAATGCGATCCGACGCTATCAAGACGATGCAACAGAAGCAGGGATGCGGGTCAAGCCGTTCGAGATTGGCTGGAGTGAGATTGAGCCTTTGGAAGGACGTTACCAGCTTGATGAATTTGAAGATCGCTTGGCGTCCTATCGTGATCAAGGTTGGCGTCCACTCGTGTTCCTACGTGCCATCGATTCCGATGATATAACGGTTCCTCGCTATCTTAAGGGCACCGATGAACCTATGTCGCTCACGGATGTGGATGTCAGTTCGCCACGTTTTATCGAAAGGTACAACGCGCTGATGGATGAAGTTGTACCGTTGGTTCGCCAGTACGGCGGCTTTGCCATCATGATCGTAAACGAGGCGGACAACTTCCTAACGCCGTATCCGGAGCTTACCGAACAGGTCACGCAGTTCGTGGATGCCGTACGAGACCATGTCCACGGCATTGACCCCGACATGGCCGTCGGTGTCGCGCTGTCCAATGGGTTTGACTACGACGACGATCTGGATCTTATCCGTGACCCGCTCCCCCATCATTTGGCGTTGATTGAAGCCAGCGATATCGCAGTGTTCAACTTCTACTGCCGCAGGGTGCCTCTTGCAGATCAATCAGCGTCGGTGCGCCAACGCATCGACGCAAGAGTTCGCGCTGCAAATGGCAAAGACGTCATTTTTCAAGAGGTGGGTTGCCCGAGCGGGGGCGCCGATGGATTTTCACTTGAACATCAACGCCAGTTTTTTGCTCAGTATTTTCAAGCCGTTTCTGATACCTCCGTCCGTGTCTCAGTCGTTTTTCAGCTTGTCGACTGGACCCAGGCCACTATCGACTTTTACGGGAATGCACTTCAGCCGCTTATGGATGCGGAACCGGCGTTTCGTGATAACCCCGAACTGATCTTTGTCTATCTGAATCAGTTGAGTACCATCGGAATCGTGGATGCGACGACTGGTGAGCCAAAGCCAGCGTGGTTCGAATTTTTGAATGCGATTGAACCTGAATGACAAGCGATCAGCCGACGCGCCGACAAAGCCTTTGTCGCACGAGGAGCCTTAGTCAATTTGTTCGAAACTCCTTCCCTGGCCCATCCCGCGACTCCGCCCTGAACGGCACAAGTCGCGAATCCATCCGCATGGCGGCGCCGTTGACGCATTCCCGGACCATCAAGGCACCCTAACCAAGGCCTTGCTCAGCAAGTCGGCATCCCGGGGTGGACCGGCGCAGCCGCACCCGAATCCAGCCACACCTCCTGCGTTGCTCGCGGCGAAACCGCGCATCGCATCATCGGGCTACCGCGCCCGCACCGCCGAAGAAATCGTCCGCGAGGTCTTTGGCCCCAAGTCGGGACGCTAAACTTGATGCCGACAAACGAATTCTACCTTGCCTATTTTGCGCGCCCTCGCTAGACCCGGCCTCGGCTTAGGGGTTTAGCTCAGTTGGTAGAGCATCGGTCTCCAAAACCGAGGGTCGTGGGTTCGAGTCCCTCAGCCCCTGCCAAGCCACAACCGTGCTGCGGGAAAGGTTGATCGTGGGAAAACCCGTTTCCGTCGCGGTGCATATCGGCGCTCACAAAACGGCAACCTCGCATTTTCAGAAATCACTGTCGGCGCAGCGCGAGCTGTTGATCGACGCGGGTATTCGCACCTATGGTCCCGACTATTTGCGGCGTCCGGGGCGATCTATTCAGGCGATGTTTGGCCTGCCAATGCGCGACGCCCGCCCTGCGCGCCGTTCGCCGCAGGACCAGATAGCGTTTTTGGCCAAGGGCGGCACCCGAATCGTATTCACCGAGGAAAACCTGACCGGCAGCCTTCATGACGGCGCGGGTGGCGTTGTGTTTCCCTTGTGTCAGCGGGCCGAGGACCGCCTTACGCCCTTTGCGGCCAAAATCGCGCCCTCGCCGCTGGATGTGTTCCTGTGCATCCGTGATCCGGCTGGGTTTCTGACCTCGGCCTATGGGCAGACCATCCTTGGCGGCGGGTCGGCGATGGCGCCTGATGCATTTCGCGATGCCACGCCGCTGGCTGCTGTGAACTGGGCTGACGTTGCGACGCGGCTGCGTGCAATCGCGCAGATCAACAAGGTCACGGTCTGGCGCTACGAAGATTATGCGCAGGTGTTTCGCCTGGTGTGTCGGCGGATGTTGCGCTGGCGGATCGGTGGGCAGATGAACCCGCTGCCGTCCCGTGTGCACGAAGGGCTGTCGGCGCAGGCTGTGGCGCAGTATTTTGACTGGCGTGCCAAGGGGCTGGCCCGCGATGATCTGGGTCTGCGTGCCCGTGCGGCCCATCCGGTCAGTCAAGGCCACGCCAGGTTCCGCCTGTTCGACGATGTCGAAATCGCGGCCTCGGCCCGCGCCTATGCCGCGCAAATTGCCCAGATCGAGGCGATCGACGGCGTGACTCTGCTGCATCCGCCCACCCCAAGTCTGCCAAGACTTGAAAACCCCGCCGCGACCTCGTATGTCGCCACTGCCCGAGTATGAGGACCGATCATGGCCAGAACCAACCCTATTCAGTTTATCCAGCAAACCCGTGCTGAGATTTCAAAGGTCATCTGGCCCACCCGCCGCGAGGTCATTTTGACCACGGCAATGGTGTTCTTGATGGCGGCGGTGCTGGCGTTGTTCTTCTCGCTCGTTGATCTTGCAATCCGCTCGGGCCTTCAGGGCGTTCTCGGCTACTTCGGCTGATCTGCATGAAACTGCCCTTACCCCCTTGAAATCATGGGGGAGGAGCGGTAATTGCAGCGGACCTTCTGGAATGGCGTGCGGCGAATCGTGTTGCGCGCCGCTTTTTATTTTCAGAAGCGACGGTCTAACCGTCTGAATAAATTGGAATTTTAGGGCTTTGCGGCCCGTGGCGACGAGGGTTCGAAGAACATGGCGAAACGGTGGTATTCGGTAAGCGTCCTCTCGAACTTCGAGAAGAAAATCGCCGAACAGATCAGAACATCTGCCGAGGAGCATGGTCTTGAGGATCAGATCGATGAAGTTTTGGTGCCGACCGAAGAAGTCATCGAAGTGCGTCGCGGCAAGAAAGTCACAGCCGAGCGTCGCTTTATGCCCGGCTACGTGTTGGTGCACATGGAGATGTCGGACGAGGGCTATCACCTGATCAACTCGATCAACCGCGTTACCGGTTTTCTGGGCCCGCAAGGCCGCCCGATGCCGATGCGTGACGCCGAAGTGCAGGCCATCCTTGGCCGCGTTCAGGAGGGCGAGGAAAGCCCACGCACCCTGATCCATTTCGAGATCGGCGAGAAGGTCAAGGTCAACGATGGTCCGTTCGAAGATTTCGATGGCATGGTCGAGGAAGTGGACGAAGACAACCAGCGTCTCAAGGTGACGGTGTCGATCTTCGGCCGCGCCACCCCGGTCGAACTGGAATTCACGCAGGTGTCCAAACAGGGCTAAGCGTAATTGTAAGTTGGGTCTTGACCCAACTTACCTGTGGGAGGCACGGGCATCGCGATGTCCAAGCCGGACCACACAACCAAGAACCCAAGGGACGCGTCCCGCGGGTGTTGAACAAAGGAGAGGCCACATGGCCAAGAAGATTGCTGGCAAGATGAAGCTGCAGGTGAAAGCCGGGCAAGCCAACCCATCCCCGCCCGTTGGTCCCGCACTGGGTCAGCGCGGCATCAACATCATGGAATTCTGCAAGGCGTTCAACGCCAAGACCGCAGACATGGAGCCAGGCGCGCCATGCCCGACCGTGATAACCTATTATCAGGACAAATCCTTTGCGATGGAAATCAAGACGCCACCCGCGTCCTATTACCTGCTCAAGGCCGCGAACCTGAAGTCCGGCGCGAAACTTCCCGCCAAGGAAACTGTCGGGTCCGTCACGACCAAGCAGCTGCGCGAAATCGCCGAGGCCAAGATGAAAGACCTCAACGCAAACTCCATCGAAGCCGCAATGTTGATCATTGCCGGTTCCGCACGGTCCATGGGCATTGAGGTGAAGTAAGATGGCAAAGCTTGGAAAACGCACAACTGCCGCCCGCGAAGCATTCGCAGGCAAGCACAACGTCAACGTCACCGAAGCGGTTGATCTGGTAAAATCCCACGCTGTTGCAAAATTCGATGAAACCATCGAAGTTGCAGTCTGCCTTGGTGTTGATCCACGTCACGCTGACCAAATGGTCCGCGGCAAGGTCAGCCTGCCAAACGGCACAGGCAAATCGGTCCGGGTGGCTGTGTTCGCCCGTGGCGACAAGGCCGAAGAAGCCCAAAAGGCCGGCGCGGACATCGTTGGCGCCGAAGATCTGATGGAAATCGTCCAGGGCGGCAAGATCGACTTTGATCGCTGCATCGCCACCCCCGACATGATGCCGATCGTTGGCCGTCTGGGTAAGGTGCTTGGCCCCCGCAACCTGATGCCGAATCCGAAAATCGGCACGGTGACGATGGACATCAAGGAAGCCGTCGAAGCCGCCAAGGGTGGTGAAGTGCAGTTCAAGGCGGAAAAGGCCGGCGTTGTTCATGCAGGTATCGGCAAGGCCTCTTTTACGGCCAAGCAGTTGGAAGAAAACCTGCTCGCCTTTATTGACGCAATCAGCAAGGCCAAGCCCGCTGGCGCCAAAGGCACATACATGAAGAAAGTCGCGCTCAGCTCTTCGATGGGGCCAGGCGTGTCGATCAACGTGGCCAGCGCGACTGGCAACTAAAAGAATTTGGCGGGCCTTCGGGTCTGCCAGATGACGGGGCCGCAACATCGGCCACGTCCTGTCCGAGACGGAGGGTCTGGCGCAAGCCTGATAATTCCTTCCTGAGATGGGGAACGAGACGAGATTTCCGCGGGCGCCTTGCGCACCTCGGGCGATCAAGGATCGGGACCCTGAATTGGACCCGAAGTGCCCCCAGACCACCGGGGGTTAAATTGAGCCGGTGCCGGATTGATCCGGTGCCAAACTTGGAGTGAAACTGTGGATAGAGCCCAGAAAGAGAAATTGGTCGACGAACTCGGCCAGATCTTCGAAAGCTCTGGCGTCGTTGTGGTGAGCCACTACGAGGGCATGACAGTTGCCGAAATGCAGGACCTGCGCGCGCAAATGCGCGAAGTTGGTGGGTCTGTACGCGTTGCCAAGAACAAGCTCGCCAAGATCGCCCTTGAGGGTAAGGCCTGCGCAAGCATTGCCGAACACCTTACGGGTATGACCGTAATCGCCTTTTCCGAAGACCCTGTGGCAGCTGCCAAAGTGGTCGATGGATACGCCAAAAAGAATGACAAACTTGTCATTCTTGGCGGTGCTATGGGCGATAACGTTCTGGACGTTGCCGGCGTGAAGGCCGTTGCAGCGATGCCAAGCCGCGAGGAGCTTATCGCTTCTATCGTGGGTTGCATCGGCGCACCTGCTTCCAGCATCGCCGGCGCGATTGGCGCGCCTGCTTCTAACATCGCCAGCATTCTCTCGACGATCGAAGAGAAAGCTGCTGCATAAGCAACCAAATGTCTGCGTGGGGTTGAACACCTTGACGTTGGAACACAACTAAAAGAACGGAAAGCAAAATGGCTGATCTGAAAAAACTGGCTGAGAGCATTGTGGGCCTGACCCTTCTCGAAGCACAAGAACTGAAAACGATCCTCAAGGATGAATACGGCATCGAGCCCGCCGCTGGCGGCGCCGTGATGATGGCTGGTCCTGCTGGCGACGCCGGTGCGGCTGCTGAGGAAAAGACCGAATTTGACGTCGTTCTCAAGAACGCCGGCGCACAAAAGATCAACGTGATCAAAGAAGTGCGCGGCATCACGGGTCTTGGTCTGAAAGAAGCCAAGGACCTCGTCGAAGCTGGCGGCAAAGTCAAAGAAGGCGCGTCGAAAGCCGAAGCCGAAGACATCAAAGCAAAGCTGGAAGCAGCTGGCGCAGAGGTCGAGCTGGCCTAAGCCGGCAGTGGGTTTCACCCACCTTACGCGGGGCCGGGCAACGGGTAGCGCAAGGTGGGTCTTGACCCACACACCAAATATGGCTGGGTCCGCGCAATGCGGGCCCAGCCGAACCTGTCTTAGAGGATGGCCACCACACTGGCCCCCTCTTGGGTTGGTTCAATGGTCGGGAGGCGCCCTATGGGACGGGCACCAGGAATAGACCGAACAGACCCGTTCTCAGATGGGCGTGCCGCCGAGGCCCAACGGTGGTGCGTTCGTAGAGATTTGAAAGGTGACAACGCACATGGCTCAATCCTTCCTTGGCCAGAAACGCTTGCGCAAGTACTACGGCAAAATCCGCGAAGTGCTCGACATGCCGAACCTCATCGAGGTTCAGAAATCTTCATACGACCTGTTCCTGAAGTCAGGCGACCAGCTTGAGCCACTTGACGGCGAGGGTATCAAGGGCGTCTTCCAGTCGGTCTTCCCGATCAAGGACTTCAACGAGACTGCGGTGCTCGAGTTTGTCAAATACGAGCTGGAAAAGCCGAAGTATGACGTCGAAGAATGCCAACAACGCGACATGACCTATAGCGCGCCGCTGAAGGTGACGCTGCGTCTGATCGTGTTTGATATTGACGAGGATACAGGCAACAAGTCGGTCAAGGACATCAAGGAACAAGACGTGTTCATGGGCGATATGCCTCTGATGACACCGAATGGCACATTTGTCGTGAACGGCACCGAACGCGTGATCGTGTCACAAATGCACCGCTCGCCCGGTGTGTTCTTTGACCATGACAAAGGCAAAACCCATTCCTCGGGCAAGCTGCTGTTTGCATGCCGCATTATCCCATATCGCGGCAGTTGGCTGGACTTTGAATTCGATGCCAAGGACCTTGTGTTCTGCCGGATTGACCGTCGCCGCAAACTGCCTGTCACTACGCTGCTTTATGCGCTGGGCCTTGATCAAGAATCGATCATGAACGCCTATTACGAGACGGTTGAATACAAGTTCGACAAGAAGAGCAAAGGCTGGGTCACCAAGTTCTTCCCCGAACGTGTGCGCGGCACGCGTCCAGTATTCGATCTGGTCGACGCCAAGACCGGCGAAGTGATTGCCGAAGCTGGCAAGAAAATCACCCCTCGCGCGGTCAAGCAACTGATCGACGATGGCAAGGTGCAGAACCTGTTGCTGCCTTACGAACAAATCGTCGGCAAATTTGTTGCCAATGACATCATCAACGAAGAAACCGGTGCGATCTACGTCGAAGCTGGTGACGAGTTGACACTGGAAGTGGACAAGGACGGCACTGTCATCGGCGGCACTCTCAAGGATCTTGTGGATGCGGGCGTTGCCTCCATTCCGGTTCTGGACATCGATAACATCAATGTCGGCCCATACATGCGTAACACCATGGCCGCCGACAAGAACATGAACCGCGAAACCGCGCTCATGGATATCTACCGCGTCATGCGCCCCGGCGAGCCACCCACCGTGGACGCTGCCAGCACCATGTTCGACAGCCTTTTCTTTGACAGCGAACGCTATGATCTGTCGGCTGTTGGCCGCGTCAAGATGAATATGCGACTTGATCTGGATGCCGAGGATACCCAGCGCACCCTGCGCCGCGAAGACATCGTGGCCTGCATCAAGGCGCTGGTCGAACTGCGCGACGGCAAGGGCGATATCGACGATATCGACCACCTTGGGAACCGTCGCGTCCGGTCTGTTGGCGAATTGATGGAGAACCAGTATCGCGTTGGATTGCTCCGCATGGAGCGCGCGATCAAGGAACGCATGTCCTCTGTCGAAATCGACACGGTGATGCCGCAGGACCTGATCAACGCCAAACCTGCCGCCGCAGCCGTGCGTGAATTCTTTGGCTCCAGCCAGCTGTCGCAGTTCATGGACCAAACCAACCCGTTGTCCGAAGTCACGCACAAGCGCCGTCTGTCGGCCCTTGGGCCCGGTGGTTTGACCCGCGAACGTGCCGGTTTTGAGGTCCGCGACGTGCACCCGACCCACTATGGCCGGATGTGTCCGATTGAAACGCCCGAAGGTCCGAACATCGGTCTGATCAACTCGCTCGCTACTTTTGCGCGCGTGAACAAGTATGGCTTTATCGAAACACCTTATCGTGTCGTCAAGAACGGTCAGGTCACGGATGAAGTCCACTACATGTCGGCGACCGAAGAAATGCGTCACACCGTGGCGCAAGCAAACGCGAACCTTGATGCCAAGGGCAAGTTCCAGAACGATCTGGTTTCGACCCGTCAGAACGGCGAATACACGCTGGCCCCGAATGAAAACGTTGATCTGATCGACGTTTCGCCGAAACAGCTTGTTTCGGTCGCGGCCTCGCTTATTCCGTTCCTTGAAAATGACGATGCGAACCGGGCCTTGATGGGGTCGAACATGCAACGTCAGGCGGTGCCACTGCTTCAGGCCGAGGCTCCTCTTGTGGGCACCGGTATCGAAGAAGTCGTCGCACGGGACTCCGGTGCTGCAATCATGGCGAAACGTGGGGGAATCATCGACCAGGTCGATGCGACCCGTATCGTTGTGCGCGCGACATCCGATCTTGAGGTCGGCGACCCCGGCGTTGACATCTACCGCCTGCGCAAGTTCCAGCGGTCCAACCAGAACACCTGCATCAACCAGCGTCCGCTGGTGAAGGTGGGTGATAGCGTGATCAAGGGCGAAGTGATTGCCGACGGCCCCTCCACCGATATCGGTGAACTGGCGCTGGGCAAGAACGTCGTCGTCGCGTTCATGCCGTGGAATGGTTACAACTACGAAGACTCGATCCTGATCAGCGAACGCATCACCCGTGACGACGTGTTCACTTCGATCCATATCGAGGAATTCGAAGTTGCCGCCCGTGACACGAAACTGGGGCCAGAAGAAATCACCCGCGACATTCCCAACGTCGGCGAGGAAGCCCTGCGCAACCTCGACGAGGCTGGTATCGTCTATATCGGTGCCGAAGTTGGACCAGCGGATATTCTGGTCGGCAAGATCACACCAAAAGGCGAAAGCCCGATGACGCCGGAAGAAAAGCTTTTGCGCGCCATCTTTGGTGAAAAGGCATCGGATGTGCGCGACACATCATTGCGCCTGCCCCCGGGCGATTTCGGGACAGTCGTTGAAGTGCGCGTGTTCAACCGTCACGGCGTTGAAAAAGACGAACGTGCGCTCCAGATCGAGCGTGAAGAAGTCGAACGCCTTGCCCGTGACCGCGACGACGAGATGACGATCCTTGATCGCAACATCTATGCCCGTTTGCGGTCCATGATCGAAGACAAGGTCGTTGCCAAAGGCCCCAAGGGCATCAAGGCCGGTAGCAAGATCGACGCTGCCATGCTGGATGACATGCCCCGCAGCCACTGGTGGCAGCTCGCGCTCAAGGACGAAGGCGATGCGCAAATCGTCGAAGCCCTGAACGAACAGTATGAGGCGCAAAAGCGTCTGCTGGACGCGCGGTTCGAGGACAAGGTCGAGAAAGTCCGCCGTGGTGACGATTTGCCCCCGGGCGTGATGAAGATGGTCAAGGTCTTCGTGGCTGTGAAGCGCAAGCTGCAGCCCGGTGATAAAATGGCGGGTCGTCACGGCAACAAGGGTGTCATTTCCAAGGTCGTTCCGATGGAAGACATGCCGTTCCTTGCCGATGGCACACCTGTCGATTTCTGTCTGAACCCGCTTGGCGTGCCGTCGCGTATGAACGTCGGTCAGATCCTTGAAACCCATATGGGTTGGGCCGCGCGCGGTCTGGGTCTCAATATCGACGAGGCCTTGCAGGATTATCGCCGGTCCGGCGATCTGACCCCTGTCAAGGAAGCGATGAAGCTGGCTTACGGCGATGATGTTTACGCCGAAGGTATTGCCGACATGACCGAGGACGAGTTGGTGGAATCCGCGGGCAACGTGACCCGCGGTGTGCCGATCGCCACGCCCGTCTTTGACGGCGCAAAGGAGGCTGACGTGAACGACAGCCTGACGCGCGCCGGATTTGATACATCGGGCCAGTCGGTTCTGTTTGACGGTCGCACCGGCGAACAGTTCAGCCGCAAAGTGACGGTGGGTGTCAAATACCTGCTGAAACTGCACCACCTTGTGGACGACAAGATCCACGCACGTTCCACCGGGCCTTACAGCCTTGTCACGCAACAGCCGCTGGGTGGTAAAGCCCAGTTTGGTGGTCAGCGTTTCGGGGAAATGGAAGTCTGGGCACTGGAAGCATATGGCGCGGCCTACACGCTGCAAGAGATGCTCACTGTGAAGTCCGATGACGTTGCTGGCCGCACCAAGGTCTATGAAAGCATCGTCAAGGGCGAGGACAACTTTGAGGCCGGCGTGCCCGAGTCCTTCAACGTGCTGGTGAAAGAAGTCCGTGGCCTTGGCCTCAATATGGAACTCCTGGATGCAGAGGTCGACGAGTAAGCCGGAAATGTAGGGTGGGTCTCGACCCACCCTGCCTCGGCACTCGGAAATTTTTGCACCGCAATTCAAGGAATTGAAGATGAACCAGGAACTGACAAACAATCCGTTTAACCCGCTCACACCGGCAAAAACGTTTGACGAAATCAAGGTGTCGCTGGCATCGCCCGAACGGATCCTGTCGTGGTCCTTTGGCGAAATCAAAAAGCCCGAGACCATCAACTACCGCACGTTCAAACCGGAACGTGACGGTCTGTTCTGCGCGCGTATCTTTGGCCCGATCAAGGACTACGAATGTCTTTGCGGCAAATACAAGCGCATGAAGTATCGCGGCGTTGTCTGCGAAAAATGCGGTGTCGAAGTCACGCTGCAAAAGGTTCGCCGCGAGCGCATGGGCCACATCGAGCTTGCGTCGCCCGTTGCACACATCTGGTTCCTCAAGTCGCTGCCATCCCGCATCGGCCTGATGCTGGACATGACCCTGCGTGATCTGGAACGCATCCTGTATTTCGAAAACTATGTGGTGATCGAACCCGGCCTCACTGACCTTACCTATGGTCAGCTGATGAACGAGGAAGAATACCTTGATGCGCAAGACGTTTACGGCATGGACGCCTTCACCGCCAATATCGGCGCCGAAGCGATCCGCGAAATGCTGGCCGCGATCGACCTTGAGGGCGAAGCCGAAACCCTGCGCGCCGATCTGGCCGTGGCAACCGGTGAACTCAAGCCCAAGAAGATCATCAAGCGCCTCAAGATCGTCGAAAGCTTCATCGAATCCGGCAACCGTCCGGAATGGATGATCCTGACCGTTGTGCCTGTGATTCCGCCAGAATTGCGCCCGCTGGTGCCGCTGGATGGGGGTCGCTTTGCCACGTCTGATCTGAACGATCTGTATCGTCGTGTGATCAACCGGAACAACCGTCTCAAGCGTCTGATCGAGTTGCGCGCGCCGGACATCATCGTGCGCAACGAAAAGCGGATGTTGCAGGAATCCGTTGATGCGCTGTTTGACAACGGCCGTCGTGGCCGCGTGATCACCGGTGCCAACAAGCGCCCGCTGAAATCGCTGTCGGACATGCTCAAGGGCAAGCAGGGCCGCTTCCGCCAAAACCTTTTGGGCAAGCGCGTCGACTTCTCGGGCCGTTCGGTGATTGTGACCGGCCCAGAGCTGAAATTGCATCAGTGCGGGTTGCCCAAGAAAATGGCCTTGGAGCTGTTCAAGCCGTTTATCTATTCGCGCCTTGAAGCCAAGGGGCTGTCATCTACCGTCAAGCAAGCGAAAAAGCTGGTGGAAAAGGAACGCCCCGAGGTTTGGGACATTCTGGACGAGGTCATCCGCGAACACCCTGTCATGCTGAACCGTGCGCCGACGCTGCACCGTCTGGGCATTCAGGCGTTTGAACCCGTGTTGATCGAAGGCAAAGCGATCCAGCTTCACCCGCTGGTCTGTTCGGCCTTTAACGCCGACTTTGACGGCGATCAGATGGCTGTGCACGTCCCGCTTTCGCTGGAAGCGCAACTGGAAGCGCGCGTCTTGATGATGTCCACGAACAACGTTCTGTCGCCTGCCAACGGCGCACCGATCATTGTTCCATCGCAGGATATGATTCTGGGTCTGTATTACACGACCATTGAGCGCGAAGGCATGACCGGCGAGGGCATGGCCTTTGGTTCAATCGAAGAAGTGGAGCACGCGCTGGCCAATGGCACCGTGCACCTGCACGCCAAGATCCAGGCCCGCGTCACCCAGATCGACAACGAAGGCAACGAAGTCGTCAAACGCTTTGAAACCACACCGGGCCGTCTGCGCCTTGGTGCGCTGTTGCCGCTCAATGCCAAGGCACCGTTCGAACTGGTCAACCGTCTGCTGCGCAAGAAAGAGGTGCAGCAGATCATTGATACCGTTTATCGGTATTGCGGCCAGAAAGAGAGCGTCATCTTCTGTGATCAGATCATGACAATGGGCTTCCGCGAGGCGTTCCGTGCAGGCATTTCGTTCGGCAAGGACGACATGGTTGTACCTGACACCAAGTGGGCGCTGGTCGATGAAACACGCGATCAGGTCAAGGATTTTGAACAACAGTATATGGACGGCCTGATCACACAGGGCGAAAAATACAACAAAGTTGTCGATGCATGGTCCAAGGCCAACGACAAGGTCACTGAAGCCATGATGTCGACGATTTCCGACAATGGCCGTGACGAGAACGGTGCCGAAAACGAGCCGAACTCGGTCTACATGATGGCCCACTCCGGTGCGCGTGGTTCGGTGACGCAGATGAAGCAGCTGGGCGGGATGCGCGGTTTGATGGCCAAGCCGAATGGCGAGATCATCGAAACGCCCATCATCTCGAACTTCAAGGAAGGCCTGAACGTTCTGGAATACTTCAACTCGACCCACGGTGCCCGCAAGGGTCTGTCGGATACGGCGTTGAAAACGGCCAACTCGGGCTATCTGACACGTCGTCTGGTGGACGTCGCCCAAGACTGCATCGTGCGCGAGCATGATTGCGGAACCGAGCGCGCAATTACTGCCGAAGCGGCAGTCAACGATGGTGAAGTCGTGTCGTCCCTCGCCGAGCGTGTGCTTGGTCGTGTGTCGGCTGATGACGTTCTCAAGCCCGGCACCGATGAAGTGCTGGTCAAGCAGGGCGAACTGATCGACGAACGCACCGCTGACATCATTGATGCGGCCGGAATCGCGAAGATGCGCATCCGCAGCCCGCTGACCTGCGAGGCCGAAGATGGCGTCTGCGCGGCGTGTTACGGGCGTGACCTTGCCCGCGGCACCATGGTCAACCAAGGTGAGGCCGTCGGCATCATCGCGGCGCAGTCCATCGGTGAACCCGGCACCCAACTGACCATGCGGACATTCCACATCGGCGGCGTTGCTCAGGGTGGCCAGCAGTCCTTCCTCGAGGCGAGCCAGTCCGGCAAAGTCGAATTCCGCAACGCGACCCTGCTTGAAAATCAGGCGGGTGAGCAGGTTGTCATGGGCCGGAACATGGTTCTGGCCATCATGGATGACAACGGCGAGGAACTGGCCAACCACAAGGTTGGGTATGGCTCCAAGGTGTTCGTCAAGGACGGTGGCAAAATCATGCGCGGCGACAAGATGTTTGAATGGGATCCCTATACCCTGCCGATCATCGCCGAAAAGTCGGGCACGGCCAAATATGTGGACCTCGTGAACGGTATTGCCGTGCGCGAAGAAACCGATGACGCAACGGGTATGACCCAGAAGATCGTGTCGGACTGGCGCGCTGCCCCCAAAGGCAACGAACTGGCCCCCAAGATCATCGTTGTGGGTGCCGACGGCGAAGTCGTGGCCAAGGATGACGGCAACCCCGTCGCCTATACCATGTCGGTTGATGCGGTTCTGTCCGTGGAAGATGGCCAAGAGATCATGGCCGGTGACGTTGTCGCGCGTATCCCGCGCGAAGGCGCCAAGACCAAGGATATCACCGGTGGTCTGCCACGTGTTGCGGAACTGTTCGAAGCACGTCGCCCCAAGGATCACGCGATCATCGCCGAAATCGACGGTTATGTGCGCTTTGGCAAGGACTATAAAAACAAGCGCCGTATCGCGATCGAGTCCTCGGAAGATGCGGACATCAAGGTCGAATACATGGTGCCCAAGGGCAAGCACATTCCCGTCGTGGAAGGTGATTTCGTCCAGAAGGGTGACTACATCATGGATGGCAACCCCGCACCGCACGATATTCTTGCGGTGATGGGTGTCGAGGCGCTTGCGGACTATATGATTGACGAAGTGCAGGACGTGTATCGCCTGCAGGGCGTGAAGATCAACGACAAGCACATCGAAGTCATCGTGCGCCAGATGCTCCAGAAATGGGAGATTCAGGACAGTGGCGAAACCACGCTCCTGAAAGGTGAAAACGTGGACAAGGCCGAGTTTGATGAAGCCAACGAAAAGGCGATCAAGCGTGGTGGCCGTCCAGCCACGGGCGAACCGATCCTTTTGGGCATCACCAAGGCATCGCTGCAGACCCGAAGCTTTATCTCGGCGGCGTCGTTCCAGGAAACCACGCGCGTGCTGACCGAAGCATCGGTGCAGGGCAAGCGTGACAAGCTGGTCGGCCTCAAGGAAAACGTCATCGTTGGTCGTCTCATTCCGGCGGGCACGGGTGGTGCAACCCAAAACGTGACACGTATCGCAACCGAGCGTGACAACGTCGTCATTCAGGCGCGCCGCGAGGAAGCCGAACAAGCTGCCGCACTGGCCGCACCTGCGGCCGAGGACGTCGTCGGCGGTGACGAGTTCGACTCCATGATCGTCGACACCCCGGAAAGCCGCGACGAATAAAGCGCGTCTCAAGAAATCGAAAAAGGCCCCTGCAATCGCGGGGGCCTTTTTTGTTGGGGTTCATGTCGACCGTAACCGGCTACGCTGTGAAAGCGTGAAGGCCGAAGAATGTCTGCTTAGAGCCCATTGCGAGGGATGCTGCGCAGTGCCCAAATGGCCGCTATGAAGCCGAGTACGGGAGAACTATCCAGCGGAATGAGGGCTTGCTTGATCGCCGTCCAAGAACGCTTTCAAACTGTTCTGAAAGAAATGGTTCCAACCATCTAGGCAGATTTCCCAACAGTTCAGAGTTGGTGTCAGACCGTCATGGATCATCGTAATCTCCGTCTTGTCTCCGACAGTTTCAAACTGCCAGATAATGCTTGTCCCAAGCCACTCCTGATCGATTTCTTTTGGCTGGCCATCGACCTTGTGGTGTGCATCAACGCAAGTCATCTCAAGACGATTGCCCCAGTTCAAGACGGACGCCTCGAATGTCCAGTGACCGTAATCAGGGGGAAAACGCGCCGTCAATTTGTCTCCGACCTTTCCGAAAGCGCCGCTGGTCGTCGTTGTCCACCATTTGTCCATCTGGGTCGCGACAGCCTGGAAGCTGTCCTCCCGAGACGCTGATACGCGTATTTTCCCTTGATAGTTTTCCGACGAATTTGTCATCATGAGCTCCGTTTCTCTGCTGGCACTCAACTTCGCGGAAAACATTGCTTTTGAAAAGTAGGCAACATTTCGATACCTAGGCATCAAAATAATACCATTGGAGCTTGCTATGCGTAAAAAAACCGTTGCGGACCTCTGTCCAGCGCCGCTTGTGTTTGCCATGATCGGCGGCAAGTGGAAGCTTTCGATTCTCCAAATCCTGATCTTCAACGGGACAAAAAGGTTTGGCGAGCTTCGAAAAAGCATTCCCGGGATTACACAGACGATGCTGACCAAGCAGCTTCGCGACCTTGAGAATGATGGCTTAGTGCACCGAGAGATTTATGCGGAGGTTCCGCCGCGTGTCGAGTACAGCGCCACCGAAGATGCAATTAGATTGATGCCGGCATTTAAGGCCATGCATCAGTGGTGGGAAACAAGGACAGCAACATAAACGAAGTTGAAGGCCTAGTCTTCGGTTGCACTGGATTGCTGACCCGCAACACGCCACAATCTTCCGGTAACGGACCCTCGTCGCCCCGCAGCGACTTCACACTTTGTCCGCTGGGCGGACATCGCATCGCAACTTACCATCCAATCAGCCCGCGCTGGCAGCGTCCATATGCTTGATCCAGCGTTCATCCGTGCGGTGATCGACACCCCTGTGTGCGCATAGAGTCACAACATAATCGGCGCAGCACAGGTGATGCAGCCGCGCCACATCGGGCAGCGCCATTGCGGCGGCGTGAATCAGATCAAAGCTTTCGGCATATTTATAGGCGGTGATATCCTTGAACCCGTTGCGATTGCGCGCGCGGTAGAACTGATCTGTGTAACGATCCTTGAGCGCGCTCGCACTTGGCTTGCCGCGTTTGATGTCAAAGCTTTCCTCGGAGCGGATCACATAGTGGTTCATCTGTGCGCTGGCATGGGTGATCTGGTCGGGCGATAGGTGGTGGATCGGCTGATCCGTGTCGACAAACTTCTGGATCGGGCGACCGGCGCCATCAATCCAGCGGTTTTCTGGCAGGGTGCGGTCTCCGTCAAAGCCGCTGGGCGCATGGGCGTTTAGGCGGCGATAGCGGGCAGGGGTCTTGAACAGCGACTTGAAGGGCATGTTCACCCGCTGGCTTTCGGGGCCGCGGCGGCGAAACTGGCGATGCACAAGCCCGTCATGATAGCGTTTCCAGCCGCCCGCGCCAAAACACATCCAGCTAAAGCAGATACCGGCCACGTGCGTATCGCGCCCTTCAAGATAGCTTTGGATCGTGCCGTCCCCTTCGTGCAGCACGAGAAATTCATCGACGTCACAGACCATCGCCCAATCGGCATCCCGCATCAGCGGATGGGCAAGCCCGACACGGTGGGCCGATTGTTTGGGCGGCTGGCGTTCTTCGGGCGCGTGGGTGATATGAGTCAGCCAGCCCTCTTCGGCCAGGCGGTCAAGCAGGGCCACCGAATGATCGGTGCAATCGTTGGTGGCGATCAGCACCTCAAAACCCAGCATCCGATACCAACAGACCCATTCGACAATGAATGGGCCTTCGTTTCGCATCGCACCAAAGACGGTAATTTGTTCTGATCGGTCAACCATGCCTCAGACAAACACGCAAATTGTCTGGCGTCCATCGTCAACCGCTGCTACCGGAAATCATGAATGCCCTTTCAGACAATATGCGCGCTGCCATTCTGATGATGCTGTCGATGTCAGCGTTCACCGTGAATGATGCGTTGATGAAAGCGGCCTCTGACGAGGTGCCGTTCTTTCAGGCGATCGCCTTGCGCGGCTTGATGATTACAGCCGTGCTGATCGTCGTCGCGCTGATCTGGGGTAACTTTACCTTGCGCGCTGCTAAACGTGACTGGGGGTTGGTCGCGCTGCGCACCGCGGCCGAAGCAATTGGCACGCTGTTTTTCCTGACGGCACTGTTCAAAATGCCTATCGCCAACCTCTCCGCAATTCTGCAAGCCCTGCCGTTGACGGTGACGCTGGCGGCGGCGCTGTTCCTGCGCGAACCCGTGGGCTGGCGCAGGCTGACGGCGATCTTGATCGGCTTTGTTGGGGTGATCCTGATCGTGCAGCCCGGCACTGATGGGTTCAGTATCTATTCCGTCCTGGGCATTGCCGCTGTCATCGCCGTCACCGTGCGCGACCTTGCCGCGCGCAAGTTGACGGCCACCGTGCCGTCAATCCTCGTGGCATTGGTGGCGGCCGTTGGCGTGACGGCCCTGGCCTTGGTGGCCGGAACCGGCGAAATCTGGGTCATGCCAAGCGCCAAGGCCGCCCTGCAACTGGCTGCGGCGGCGGGTTGTCTGGCGGTTGGTTATATCGCGGCCGTCACAGCGATGCGCGGCGGGGACATCGGCTTTGTTGCGCCATTCCGCTATACCAGCCTGCTGGTGGCGCTGATCCTTGGGTTGGTGTTCTTTGGCGAATGGCCAAACTGGCTGACGCTGCTGGGCGCTTTGATCGTCGTGGGAACGGGCCTGTTTACCCTTTACCGCGAACGCAGTGTCAAAACGCCCACGATCGGGCTGCGCGTCCGCTAGCGAACGCACGCCGCACGCTGTTGACACCTTATCCGACTCCCCCTATGAAGCGCGCACTTGGGCGCGGGTAATTCCCTTTTGTGTCCAGACATCAAAGTTGAAGTGGTCAAGATCTGGACGCCTTTATTGTCCCGATCCTCTGTATACCCACCGCACCGTTCCTCCGGTAAGGGAACGACTGCGGGTTTTTTGTGTTACGCGCAGGCGTGATGCAAACCAATCGAAACGCGGACCTGCGGGGCCGCACACATGTGTAGGAACGGGGAACAAAGCCCAATGCCAACGATTCAGCAGCTGATCCGCAAACCGCGTCAGCCAAAACGTAAAGTCTCCAAGTCGCAGCACCTGGAACAGTGTCCACAAAAGCGCGGCGTTTGCACCCGCGTTTATACAACGACACCCAAAAAGCCGAACTCGGCCATGCGTAAGGTCGCCAAGGTGCGCCTGACAAATGGCTTCGAGGTCATCAGCTACATCGGCGGCGAAAGCCACAACCTTCAGGAGCACTCGGTGGTTCTGATCCGTGGCGGCCGCGTCAAAGACCTTCCCGGTGTGCGTTACCACATCTTGCGCGGTGTTCTGGATACGCAGGGCGTCAAAGACCGTAAGCAACGTCGTTCGAAGTACGGCGCGAAGCGTCCGAAGTAAGGAAAAGATAGCATGTCACGTCGTCACGCCGCTGAAAAACGCGAGATTCTGCCCGACGCCAAATTTGGCGATAAGGTTTTGACCAAGTTCATGAACAACCTGATGGTTGACGGGAAAAAATCCGTCGCCGAACGGATCGTTTACAACGCGTTCGACCGCGTTGAAGCCAAACTGAAAAAGTCCCCGCTGGAAGTGTTCCACGAGGGTCTTGATCTGATCAAACCATCCGTCGAAGTGCGCTCGCGCCGCGTCGGTGGTGCCACCTATCAGGTGCCCGTCGAAGTCCGCCCCGAGCGCCGCGAAGCCCTGGCCATCCGCTGGCTGATCGCCGCCGCTAAAAAGCGCAACGAAAACACGATGGAAGAACGCCTTGCCGGTGAAATGCTTGATGCAGTCAACGGTCGCGGCACCGCCGTGAAAAAGCGCGAAGACACCCACAAAATGGCCGACGCGAACAAAGCGTTCAGCCACTACCGCTGGTAAGAGGAAAGCACCGAAATGGCACGCGATTATCCCCTCGCACGTTACCGCAACTTTGGCATCATGGCGCACATCGACGCGGGTAAAACGACCTGCTCCGAGCGCATTCTGTTCTACACCGGCAAGTCCCACAACATCGGCGAAGTCCACGACGGCGCCGCGACGATGGACTGGATGGAGCAGGAACAGGAACGTGGCATCACGATCACCTCGGCTGCGACGACGACTTTCTGGCAGCGTCAGGAAGAACCCACCGCAGATGCGACATCCGACACCAAGTATCGGATGAACATCATCGACACCCCCGGCCACGTCGACTTTACGATCGAAGTTGAACGCTCGCTGGCCGTGCTTGACGGCGCAGTTGCCGTTCTGGACGCCAACGCCGGTGTTGAACCTCAGACCGAAACCGTCTGGCGTCAGGCTGACCGCTACAAGGTCCCGCGCATCGTGTTCGTCAACAAGATGGACAAGATCGGCGCGGATTTCTTCAACTGCGTGCACATGATCAAGGACCGCACAGGTGCCACACCTGCGCCGATCCAAATCCCGATTGGGGCCGAGACCGAGCTGGAAGGCATGGTCGATCTGGTCACCATGAAAGAATGGGTCTGGGCTGGTGAAGACCTTGGCGCATCATGGGAACAGCGCGAAATTCGTGACAGCCTGAAGGAGCAGGCCGCCGAGTGGCGCGCCAAGCTGATCGAAACCGCTGTCGAAATGGACGACGATGCGATGGAAAACTACCTTATGGATGGTGCCGAGCCTTCCGTCGAGGAGCTGCGCAAGCTGATCCGCAAAGGCACGCTGGCCATCAAATTCATTCCCGTTCTGTGCGGCTCTGCGTTCAAGAACAAGGGTGTGCAGCCTTTGCTGAACGCTGTCATCGACTATCTGCCCAGCCCGCTGGACGTTGTCGATTACATGGGCTTCAAACCCGGTGACGAAACTGAAACGCGCAACATCCCGCGTCGCGCGGATGATGATATGGCCTTCTCGGGCCTTGCCTTCAAAATCATGAACGACCCCTTTGTTGGCTCGCTGACCTTCACACGCATCTACTCGGGTGTGCTGAAGAAAGGCGATACGATGCTCAACTCTACCAAGGGCAAAAAAGAGCGTGTGGGCCGGATGATGATGATGCACTCGATCAACCGCGAGGAAATCGAAGAAGCATTCGCTGGCGATATTATCGCGCTTGCAGGTCTTAAAGACACAACAACAGGTGACACCCTGTGCGACGACAAAGATCCTGTTGTTCTGGAGACGATGACGTTCCCCGATCCGGTTATCGAAATCGCCGTTGAGCCAAAGACCAAAGCCGACCAAGAGAAAATGTCGCAGGGTCTGGCCCGTCTGGCCGCCGAAGACCCGTCTTTCCGTGTGGAAACCGATCTGGAATCAGGTCAGACCATCATGAAGGGCATGGGCGAACTTCACCTCGATATTCTGGTGGATCGTCTCAAGCGCGAATTCAAGGTCGAAGCCAACATCGGTGCGCCTCAGGTGGCCTACCGCGAAACCATTTCGCGCGAGGCAGAGCACACCTACACCCACAAGAAACAGTCGGGTGGGTCTGGTCAGTTCGCCGAGGTGAAGATGATCATCACCCCGACCGAACCGGGCGAAGGTTTCTCCTTTGAAAGCCGCATCGTTGGTGGTGCCGTTCCCAAGGAATACATCCCCGGTGTCGAAAAGGGTGTGAAATCGGTTATGGATAGCGGCCCACTGGCTGGCTTCCCCGTCATCGACTTCAAGGTCGCCCTGATCGACGGTAAATTCCACGATGTTGACTCCTCGGTGCTGGCGTTTGAAATCGCGGCACGTCAGTGGATGCGCGAAGCCATGAAAAAGGCCGGCGCGAAACTGCTGGAACCTGTGATGAAGGTCGAAGTTGTGACGCCCGAAGAATATACCGGCGGAATCATCGGTGATCTCACATCGCGTCGCGGTCAGGTGACAGGTCAGGAGCCACGCGGCAACGCAGTAGCGATCAATTGCTTCGTGCCGCTGGCCAATATGTTCGGCTACATCAACACGTTGCGCTCCATGTCGTCGGGCCGTGCCAACTTTACGATGCAGTTCGACCACTACGAGCCGGTTCCGTCCAACATCTCCGAAGAGATCCAGGCGAAATTCGCATAGTTCAGCGGTGGGCAGCGATGCCCACCCACCCCAAAACCGTAACGTGGGCCTTGGCCCACAGCGACACAAAAATCTAAGGAGGCCACCATGGCTAAGGAAAAGTTTGCCCGCACGAAACCGCACGTAAACATTGGCACGATTGGTCACGTTGACCACGGCAAGACGACGTTGACGGCAGCGATCACCAAGTATTTCGGTGATTTTCAGGCGTATGACTCGATTGACGGCGCGCCCGAGGAGAAGGCCCGCGGGATCACGATCTCGACGGCGCACGTCGAGTATGAGACCGAGACGCGCCACTATGCGCACGTCGACTGCCCCGGGCACGCCGACTATGTGAAGAACATGATCACCGGTGCCGCCCAGATGGACGGCGCGATCCTGGTTGTGAACGCGGCCGACGGCCCGATGCCGCAAACGCGCGAGCACATCCTGCTGGGCCGCCAGGTGGGTATCCCCTACATGGTTGTTTACATGAACAAGGTCGATCAGGTTGACGACGAAGAGCTGCTGGAACTGGTCGAGATGGAAATCCGCGAGCTTCTGAGCTCGTATGAATATCCCGGCGACGATATTCCGATCATCCGCGGGTCTGCGCTGGCGGCGATGGAAGGGCGCGACCCCGAGATCGGCGAGACCTCGATCAAGGCGCTGATGGAAGCTGTTGACAGCTACATCCCGACCCCTGCACGCGCTGTTGACCAGCCGTTCCTGATGCCGATCGAAGACGTGTTCTCGATCTCGGGCCGCGGCACGGTTGTGACCGGTCGTATCGAACGTGGTGTTGTGAACGTGGGCGACGAACTGTCGATCGTGGGGATCCGCGACACAGGCAAGACGACCTGCACAGGCGTTGAAATGTTCCGCAAGCTGCTGGATCGCGGTGAAGCTGGCGACAACGTTGGTGTTCTGCTGCGCGGGATCGACCGTGACGGCGTTGAGCGTGGTCAGGTTCTGTGCAAGCCCGGTTCTGTGAACCCGCACACCAAGTTCGAGGCCGAAGCCTATATCCTGACCAAGGAAGAGGGTGGCCGTCACACGCCGTTCTTCGCCAACTACCGTCCGCAGTTCTACTTCCGCACGACGGATGTGACCGGCACGGTTGTGCTGCCCGAAGGCACGGAAATGGTGATGCCCGGCGATAACCTGAAGTTCACAGTCGAACTGATCGCCCCGATCGCCATGGAAGACGGGTTGCGCTTCGCGATCCGCGAAGGCGGCCGCACCGTTGGCGCAGGTGTTGTCAGCAAAATCATCGAATGATGATTTAGCTGGGCGGGTTGCAGACGTTTCCAACGGAAACGACGAGAACCCGCACCGCTGACGCCTGAGCAATCGTAACGTGGGTCAAAACCCACGTTACCGCACAAACGAAAAGGCCGCCCCAGAAATGGGGCGGCTTTTCATATGCCACCATTCACGGCTACGATGAGGCGCAAGAACCACCGGATTTTTGAAACTGGACCATCTGCCATGAAGCGTATCCTGAAAGCCCTAGGTCTCGGCGCCGTTACATCGTCAGAGGCAACGGTTGCACCGATCCGCGGGCGGTCGGATATTGTCGCGCAGCTGCACGTTCAGGCACGTCGGGTGGTTTACGAGAAATATCGCCGCAAACTGATCATCGACGACAAGGCAAACATCGAACAGGGTGTGAAGCTGCAGGACTGCCTTCTTGTCTCCTTCTATTGGTACACCGTGGAATTCATGGAGAGGGCAAACGTCTCGACGCCAAACGAATTGACCGGATCGGATCAAGCCATCGTGGTTTGCATGGCGCTTGCGTTCGGTGCATCGGACGCCGAATATACGACACATTGCACGCACATGCTGCCCGTTCACATCACGAAGGCAGACGGGTTCCGACAACGTTGGCGTGAAGCGGCAGCCAAACAGGTCGAAATCGACAAGGTCTTTCGCAATGCCGGGGTGCGGCATTTCGAGGCGCGGGTGGCGGCCGAGAAGAAGGCAGAAGCCATCCATTCGGTCCCGGATCTGGCGGACGCCTATGCCATCGGTCTGGCAGCGCTAAGGAGTGGCCAGCAACTGGCTGTTGATGATGCGCCATTGTATTTTCTGCTCCCCTACAGCGTGCACCGGGCGCGCACGGTCGCCAGACAACAGCCACCAGATTGGGCCGAGGCACCCGCCTTCGCGGAACTGACCGGTGATGAGCGCCAGGTGGTAGGCTACATGCACCTGCTGCTAGCGAATCTGTCGGATTCGGGCGTGCATATGGACCTGATCAGCAAACGGATTGATATCGGCGAAGTAATCGGCTGCTTTCCATCACTGGCAGCTGCTGCGGTCGGGCAGGGTTATGATGCCATAGCGCTGCGCCACGGTAACTTGGCAAGTGATCTTTCTTACAGCAAAGACCTATTCGACAACGTGACCGCGTTCCATTTCTTGTGGATGGGGGTCGTGGGCGGAGAAGCATAGGGGCACATCGAACTTTTGCCCAGCTCGGTGCGACTTCGCCTTGCTTTCTTTTCCGACTCCCCCTATACGGCAGCAATCCAACGAGGGTGCGCTTTGCCGTGCCCTTTTTAAGTTGGACCAAACGACGCGACGAGGGTGCCGGATGAGCCGCTGTCCTCCTCTCCGTTGAGATCCCAAAGACAAGGGATATGCATCATGGCAGCTAGCCAGAATATTCGCATCCGTCTCAAGGCTTTTGATTACCGTGTGCTCGACGCCAGCACGCTGGAAATCGTCAACACAGCCAAGCGCACGGGTGCTTCGGTCCGGGGCCCGATCCCGCTTCCGAACAAGATCGAAAAGTTCACCGTTCTGCGTGGACCCCACATCGACAAGAAATCCCGTGATCAGTTCGAAATCCGCACGCACAAGCGTCTGCTGGATATCGTCGACCCGACACCCCAGACCGTGGACGCGCTGATGAAGCTCGACCTGGCTGCCGGTGTTGACGTCGAGATCAAGGTATAGGGGAGGCACCAGATATGTTGCGTTCCGGTATTATCGCAAAAAAGGTGGGGATGACCCGCCTGTTCATGGAAGACGGCAAGCAGATTCCTGTGACCGTTCTTCAACTCGACAAGCTTCAGGTTGTTGCCAAGCGCACCACCGAAACTGATGGCTACACCGCTGTTCAGTTGGGTGCAGGCACGGCCAAGGTGAAGCGCACGAGCCAGGCAATGCGTGGCCACTTTGCCGCGGCCAAGGTCGAGCCCAAGCGCAAGGTTGCTGAATTCCGCGTGGCCCCCGAAAACTTGATCGAGGTTGGCGAAGAAATCACAGCGAACCACTACTTTGAAGGTCAGTTTGTCGACGTGTCCGGCACGTCGATTGGTAAAGGCTTTGCCGGTGCCATGAAGCGTCACAACTTTGGCGGTCTGCGGGCCACGCACGGTGTGTCGATTTCGCACCGTTCGCACGGCTCCACCGGTCAGTGTCAGGACCCGGGCAAGGTTTTCAAAGGCAAGAAAATGGCCGGTCATATGGGTGCTGCGAAAATCACCACCCAGAACCTGCAAGTTGTGCGCACAGACGCCGACCGTGGCTTGATCATGGTCAAAGGCGCTGTTCCCGGCTCAAAGGGCGGCTGGGTCACGGTCAAGGATGCGGTGAAAAAGCCGACCCCTGAAAACGTGATCTACCCCGCTGGTCTGAAGTCCATGAAGGAAGAAGCCGAGCGTCTGGCCGCCGAAGCCGCTGCCGCTGCCGCCGCCGAAGAGGAAGCCGCCGCCAAGGCCGCTGCCGAAGCGGAACAGGCTGCACTGGAAGCCGCCGAAGCCGACGCTGCAAACGAAGCCCCGGCCGATGACGCCGCTGAAGGAGGCGAGTCTGATGAAAGCTGATGCAATCAAACTGGACGGCAAGAAAGCTGGTTCCGTCGATCTGGACGAGGCCATCTTTGGTCTTGAGCCACGCATCGACATCCTGCACCGCGTCGTGCGCTGGCAGCGCAACAACGCCCAGGCTGGCACGCACAAGGTCAAGACGCGCCGCGAGGTGAGCTATTCGACCAAGAAGATCTATCGCCAAAAGGGCACCGGCGGCGCACGCCACGGCGCGCGTTCGGCTCCGATCTTCCGGTCCGGTGGTGTCTACAAGGGTCCAACCCCACGCAGCCACGGCCACGAGTTGACCAAAAAGTTCCGCAAGCTGGGTCTGCGCCACGCGCTGTCCGCCAAGCAGGCGGCTGGTGAGCTGGTCATTATCGAAGCCGCAACTTCCGCCGCGAAAACGGCAGAACTGGCCAAGCAGGTGAAAAACCTTGGCTGGAAGCGTGCCTTGATCATCGATGGCGCAACCGTCAACGAGGATTTCCTCCGCGCCGCACGCAACATCGAAGGTCTGGATATCCTGCCCACAATGGGCGCAAACGTCTATGACATCCTGCGCAGCGACACGCTCGTGTTGACCAAAGCAGGCGTGCAAGCACTGGAGGCCCGTTTGAAATGAGCACCAAGGCAGAACATTACGACGTGATCCGCAAGCCGATCATCACCGAGAAAGCAACAATGGCTTCCGAAGCCAACGCCGTTGTTTTCGAAGTGGCGATTGATGCGAACAAACCAATGATCAAAGAGGCCGTCGAGACGCTCTTTGGGGTCAAGGTCAAAGCGGTGAACACCACGATTACCAAAGGCAAGTCCAAGCGCTTCCGCGGCCAACTCGGCAAGCGCAAAGACGTCAAGAAAGCCTACGTGACGCTTGAAGAAGGCAACACGATTGACGTGAGCACCGGTCTTTGACCGGCGCGGCGGGTTTAACCCCGCCCCAAGTAGGGCGGGACTTGTCCCGCCACACCGATAAGAATTGAGAAAGCCCCTCGCCGGATTGGCGGGGGGCTTTTTTTGTCGCGGATGGTTTGCTCCGTTTTGTTGTTCTTAGTAGCGCTCTTCGCTACCAATTCGAACGAAGCTTCTTAGGTTTGAGTACAATATCTCGGCGCCGACCACCTTTATCCATTGTTGCTATATACTGCGGAATTTTTAGCGGCGTCTTCCTGAACCAATTCGAGCATATCTCTGCAAGGTCTTGAATGTCTGGGCGTTCAATATGTGGCATCAACAACGACTCTGCAAAGTATTGATCGTGTTTCAAAAAGAAATCGCCTTTGCTCCTAATCTCGCTCGGATCGAGCGCCATCAGGTCCGACTTCTTCTGGAACATTCTTGGCTCAGCGGCATCAGTGCTGTCAGACAACACCGCGAACTGCGGAGCCATGAAGTCAATGATCCAACCATCAGCTTCAATCCAGCAGTGGAACCCGTCCTCGGAGAATGTGACTCCTTCATCGCGCAACTCGCCAAAGCAGAGAACATCATTATCCCCGCCCAAGTGAAATGCGGCCAAACCACACTTCACGGAAGGCGAAAGCTTGAAGTGCTCAGCTAAGATATGAGCGCCAAATATGCTGAAGTTCATGCAAGCATGTGCCGGACTGCCGTCTTCGCTTTCGACCACTGCTGCAATTAACTGATAGATTCTCTCGTAGTCATTTCGCTTTATTAGCATTCATGTAAACCCCGCAATGAATTGCAAAGAACTTCAGACAATTTGGCTGTCTAGTAAATACTAACGTCATGGTATTGCCCGCAAACAGCCCAAACGCGCCGCGCGAGCGCCTGACCGTCCGGCGGGCTGGCGCTTTGGCGGCGGTGCGCTGACGCTTCTTTCTGTGGAATGTGCTTGGCGACCATAAATGGCTTCCTAACGCTGTCAGTGCGCCATCCCCGGTCAGGCGCGCGCCCGGCTTGGGGTGCAGCAGGGTGCAATAGGTGCTATTTGGCTAGCAATCCCTTGACCCCACCCCCTCTCTCTTCTAAGTGAACCCATCGCGTTGCCTCGGATTCGTCCGGGGCTTCGTTTTTGCGTGGTTTTCACCACGCCCCGGACTTGATCCGGGGTCTCTCTCGCCAGACGCGGGAGGACACAACCACCAAGAGGTCCCGGATCAGGTCCGGGACGTTGAGGTAAAACAACGGGCACCTACGGGGGCCTCTAACATCAGGGCCTCGCAAGGGGTCCGCCAAGCAAACGGAAGAAGCTAACATGGCACTTAAGTCGTATAAGCCGACGACGCCGGGCCAGCGCGGGCTGGTGCTGATCGACCGTTCGGAGCTTTGGAAAGGTCGCCCCGTCAAGGCCCTCACGCAGGGTCTGACAAAATCGGGCGGACGGAACAACACCGGACGGATCACGATGCGTCGCATCGGTGGGGGCGCAAAGCGTCTCTATCGTATTGTCGATTTCAAGCGGAACAAGATGGATGTCGCGGCAACAGTCGTGCGCATCGAATATGACCCGAACCGCACAGCCTTTATCGCCCTCGTCCAATATACGGACGGCGAGCAGGCCTATATCCTCGCCCCCCAGCGCCTTGCTGTTGGTGACAAGGTGATCGCGTCGGCCAAGGCCGATATCAAGCCGGGCAACGCAATGCCGTTCAGCGGTATGCCTATCGGCACGATCATCCACAACATCGAGATGAAGCCGGGCAAGGGTGGGCAGATCGCCCGCGCCGCAGGCACCTACGCCCAATTCGTTGGTCGTGATGGTGGCTACGCGCAGATCCGCCTGTCCTCGGGTGAACTTCGCCTCGTGCGTCAGGAATGCATGGCCACCGTCGGTGCCGTGTCCAACCCTGACAACTCCAACCAGAACCTCGGGAAAGCCGGTCGCAACCGTCACAAGGGCATCCGCCCCTCTGTGCGTGGTGTTGTCATGAACCCGGTCGATCACCCGCACGGTGGTGGTGAAGGTCGCACATCGGGTGGTCGCCACCCTGTGACGCCTTGGGGTAAGCCCACGAAGGGTGCGCGCACCCGTAACAAGAACAAGGCGTCGCAGAAGCTGATCATCCGCTCGCGTCACGCCAAGAAAAAGGGGCGTTAAGCATGTCTCGTTCAGTCTGGAAAGGCCCGTTTGTGGACTCATATGTCCTCAAGAAGGCCGAAGCGTCCCGCGAAGGCGGCCGCAACGAAGTGATCAAGATCTGGTCGCGTCGCTCAACCATCCTGCCTCAGTTCGTTGGCCTGACGTTCGGCGTCTACAACGGCAAGAAGCACATCCCCGTCAACGTCACGGAAGACATGATTGGTCAGAAGTTCGGTGAATATTCGCCAACCCGCACCTATTATGGCCACGCCGCCGACAAAAAAGCGAAGCGGAAATAAGCCATGAGCAAGGATAAGAATCCCCGCCGCGTGGCTGACAATGAAGCAATGGCAAAGTCCAAGATGCTTCGCACGTCGCCGCAGAAACTTAACCTCGTCGCAGCGATGATCCGCGGCAAGAAAGTCGACAAGGCCCTCACGGACCTGACTTTCTCGAAAAAGCGGATCGCGGCAGATGTGAAGAAATGCCTTCAGTCCGCCATCGCCAACGCCGAAAACAACCACAACCTGGATGTTGATGAACTGGTCGTCGCCGAAGCCTACGTTGGCAAGAACCTGACCATGAAGCGCGGTCGTCCGCGCGCACGTGGCCGGTTTGGCAAGATCATGAAGCCCTTTGCAGAGCTTACAATCACAGTCCGTCAGGTCGAGGAGCAAGCGTAATGGGTAACAAAGTAAACCCCGTCGGCATGCGTCTTCAGGTCAACCGCACCTGGGACAGCCGCTGGTATGCAGACACCAAGGATTTTGGTGACCTGCTGCTGGAAGACATCCGCATGCGCGAGTTCATCAAGAAGGAATGCTACCAAGCTGGCGTTTCCCGCGTGATCATCGAGCGTCCGCACAAAAAGTGCCGTGTGACCATTCACACTGCCCGCCCCGGCGTCATCATCGGCAAGAAAGGCGCGGACATTGAAACCCTGCGCAAAAAGCTGGCCGCGATGTCCGACAGCGAGCTGCACCTCAACATCGTTGAAGTGCGCAAGCCGGAACTCGATGCGCAACTGGTTGGCGAAAGCATTGCGCAGCAGCTTGAACGCCGTGTGTCCTTCCGTCGTGCCATGAAGCGCGCCGTGCAGAATGCAATGCGGATGGGTGCCCTTGGCATCCGTGTGAACCTTGCGGGCCGTCTTGGCGGCGCGGAAATCGCGCGGACCGAATGGTATCGTGAAGGGCGCGTGCCGCTTCACACACTGCGTGCCGACATCGATTACGCACACGTCGAAGCGATGACTGCCTATGGCATCATCGGGATCAAGACCTGGATCTTTAAAGGCGAGATCATGGAGCACGATCCACAGGCGCGTGACCGTAAGCAACAGGAACTCCAGGATGGCCCAACACCTCGCGGTGCTGGCGGCCGTCGCTGATCGGAGGACTAGGATATGCTGCAACCAAAACGCACCAAATTCCGCAAGATGCACAAGGGCCGGATCAAGGGTCAGGCCAAAGGTGGGTCCGATCTGAACTTTGGCACTTACGGCCTCAAGGCGGTTGAACCTGAACGTGTGACCGCGCGCCAGATCGAAGCCGCCCGCCGTGCCATGACGCGCCACATGAAGCGTCAGGGCCGTGTCTGGATCCGTATTTTTCCAGACCTGCCTGTTACCTCCAAGCCCATCGAAGTGCGTATGGGTAAGGGTAAAGGCTCGGTCGATTTCTGGGCCTGCAAGGTCAAGCCAGGACGCGTGATGTTCGAGATCGACGGTGTCAGCGAAGTTGTCGCCCGCGAGGCACTGCGCCTTGCCGCGATGAAGCTGCCGGTCAAGACACGCACAATCGTCCGCGAGGATTGGTAATCAGGTAAGTGGGTCGAAACCCACCTTACCGACAGACCGTAAAGTGGGTCTTGAACCCACCGGCGAAATAGGAAACCCCCGTCGAGAAATCGGCGGGGGTTTTCGTTTAAGGGCTGACGGTATTGTTCGCGACGTCACGCGGGTTACTTGCCGACGCGGCACCGCCTTACTGCAGCGCCAAGCGTAACTCAGCCATCAACCCGTCGCGATCTGTCTTGATCCGGTGCAACAGATCGTCGGGCGCCCCCGCGATCAATGCGGCGCCTTCGGGGTAGCGGTCATATTTCGCACTCCACGCGATCATTTCCAGAATGACCGGCAGCATATCCGCGCCCTTTTCTGTCATCTTATAGGCCTTGCGGGGCGAGTTTGGGCGCGCGGGCACTTTGGCGATCATGCCGGCCGCCTCAAGCTTCCCAAGCCGGTCGGCCAGAATATTCGTTGAAATCTTCTCGTGGGATTTCAGGAAGTCGCCATAGGTCCGTTTGCCACGAAAAAGCATGTCGCGCAGGACCAATAAGCTCCACCTGTCGCCGATCACATCAAGCGCAAAGACGACAGGGCATTTTCCACTCACTTCAGTCATACCTAGCCAATGCCGAACTTACTTGCAAAAAACAAGCAAATTCGGCAAAGTCACATTTGCTTGCATTTCGCAAGCAATGGAGGTTCACAATGCGCAGTCTCATTCTTCTTCTGACACTCATGCTTTCGGGACGCATGATGACCCTGGCGTTCATTCATCGGGCTGGCAGAGGCGGTATTGGCGATCCGCCCATCGCCTGGCTCATGCCTCTGATCGGGGATGCGGTGATCGGAGTCAGCGGGCTCTTGGTTGCCTATCTACTTGCAAAACGCGCGGGCCTTTGGGTTTGGACCGCGGCGCTGATCTGGAACGCGCTTGGGATATGGGACGCGATGTCAGCCTATATCGTGCACCTGACCACGCCCTGGCCCGCGTTCTTTATGATCCAGGCGTTCGGTGGTGCGATGTTCTTTATAGCTGCCGCGATGCATGCGATCCTTATCACTTTGTTACTGCGCGCATCTGTTATGCAGCACTACTTTGGCGCTGATCCAAGGCCGACAATCACCCCGCCGGTGAGGCAGTAAGGTGGGTTTGTAACCCACCCGTCCCTAGCGACGCTGTTTCAGCCCATAAAACTTCAGCCGTTGCCGCACCCCCTCCGGCTCCAGATGCAAATACTTCCCCTTGGAATAATAGCTACCGTCCAACGCCAGCCCCGCCTTGATCAGTTCTGCGCCTATGTCAGTGCCGTCGGGCAGATAGCAGGTGCCAACAAGCCGGTCATATGATGTCTCGCCCGTAAGGTCGACGTGGATCGTTTTGCCCTTGCAGATATTGACCATCGCCCATTTGGATTTGCGCCCCCAGGGTTCGTCCAGTTCCGGTGCGTCAATCCCGGCCAGACGTATCTTGATGCGGTCAATTGCAATTGTATCACCGTCAATAACCCACGCGCGGCCAACCAGTTTGCGGGAAGCGGGTATCGGAGGCGGTGGCGGATGATCGGGCCGTTCGGACAGGCGGTGGGCTGCCCGGGCCTTTTCCTGCCGCGCACGAACCAGGCGCGAGCCCTCGTTGGGGCGGGTGACTGGTGGAAGATTTCTGCCGGTTCCGAGAGAACGGACCGTCGGTTCGCGACGATAATTGCTGTGCCGCTTTCCTCTGCGGCGCGGGGTCGAAGCCCCAACCAGGTAGGCAATAATTGCGCCAAGCACGACAGCGACGACGATAACTTCCATTGGCACCGCACACTAACGTTCATTTTCCCCATGCTTGCAAATCGCGGAATGTGTGACAAACCTTGCGCGAATGATCGTGCAGCAGGGGCCTTACCCCTCAACGCTCCAGATCCGCGCCATCCCGTCTTCAAACCGCGCCCATGTCATTGTCGCGCGATTGCCAGCCAGCCCTTCGTAATAGGACGATCCATCGGGCAAGGGCAGTCCGGCCCAGATGCGGGCGAGGCTATGCATGAAATCGACCCGCGCAAGTGTCCCGGCCTGAAACTGTTGCAATCCGGCGTCCTCTAACAAGATCACTGCCAGCCGGTCTTGCACCTCCGGGGAAAAGGGCGTGTCAGGCCCCATCCCTTGACCATCAGCTAGTCGTCGCAGGGTGCTGGGAATGAACTGATATCGCCCTATGGCGTGGGGTTGACCGGGCGTGGCATCGATCCACGCATAAATCTCGGCCAAAGTCAGCCGGGTCGGTGGGGCAGATGGTGGGACGCGCGCGCCGTATTGCACCGCGTCATAGCCTGCGGGGCCAGCCTCGGCCTGCGCGATCAACGACAGCAGTTGTGCCGTGGGCGAACTGCGTGGACCAGGCGGCACCACGACACGCGCTTGCACGGGGGCGAACATGCCCGTGTTGGCGCCTAAAAACAGACTGGATGCGGCAGCGGGTTGCACGGCACCGCGCGCACCCGTCGGGAAAAGCGACCCAACCTCGGCCTGCGCTGCGCCGCCAAGGCACAGCAGGCATACCACCCAGAAAATCCGCAACGCCATTCTGGCCCCTTTGCATCAATAACGGGGCGACTATGGCGCGCAAATCGTTGACAGAAGGTTTGGGGCGTTGATGAAAACCGCGCAAATTTTACCGAAACGGCTCGTAAGGTGCTATTCCCAGCGGTAATTGAAGCTCACCGAAATCCGGTCGTCCTCACTCAAATTCATCGGCACCTCGTGGCGCAGCCAGCTTTCCCAAAGCAGCACATCACCCACGGCGGGCGCCACATAGATGAACTGGCGCATTTCTTCACGCGCGTCTTTCAGGCGGGCAGGGGCGGCCATCATCATCTGGCTGCGCGGGTCTTCGAGTTTCAGTGCGCTCGCGCCTTCGGGCATGGCCACATAGGTGGTGCCGCTGACCACGGAATGCGGGTGGATGTGGCTGGTGTGAATACCGCCTTCGGGCAGGATATTGATCCACAGGTCCTCAAGCACCAGCTTGCGCCCGTCCAGATCAAATTCCGCGTCCTTGGCGAATGCCGCCACGTGGGCATCAAGCGATTTCACCAGATCGGCAAAAATCGGAAAGCGCCAAGGTAGATCAGTGAGGGACGCATAGGATGTATAACCGGCATAACCATTCGCCTCGCACCATTCCTGCCCGGCCTCGTCATCCTCGGCAATGGAATAGCAGGACGCCTCCATCTCAGCAGGGTCAATCGGTGCGCCGTGCTCGGAGAGGGCGGCGTGGTAAAGGCGGGTCACGAAGAGGGATTTGATTTGGGTCATGGGGTCTGATAGCGCATGAAACTGACGGTGGCGAGTAGAGGGTTGCATTGCCCAAGCGCAGCTTGGGTCGCGTCCGAACCGCCGCCACGGGACGGGCGCTTGGCACCTGCCCGTCGGTTCTGGTGCGTTATAGTGGCAAAACCCGGTTAAACATCACCCTTGCCAACACCCCTTCACCCCCCTATACGGCGCACTTCTACCCCCTCCATCGGGATTCGGGTGACGCTTTCGCGCGGCCTGCCGGTGATGTTGAAAAGGAAATATGGCATGAAAGCCAATGAACTGCGTGACAAGACGCCCGATCAGCTTCGGGAAGAGCTTGCCAATCTGAAAAAAGAAGCCTTCAACCTGCGTTTTCAGCAGGCAACCGGCGCGATCGAAAACTCGTCGCAGATGCGCAAGGCGCGTCGCAATGCGGCCCGTGTCAAAACCATTCTGAACGAAAAAGCGGCCGCCGCCGCCAAGGAGGCTTAATCAATGCCTAAGCGTATCCTGTCCGGTGTCGTCACCAGCAACCAGAACGAACAGACCGT
The DNA here is from genome assembly GCF_008065155.1 of Octadecabacter sp. SW4. Classification (NCBI taxonomy): domain Bacteria; kingdom Pseudomonadati; phylum Pseudomonadota; class Alphaproteobacteria; order Rhodobacterales; family Roseobacteraceae; genus Octadecabacter; species Octadecabacter sp. SW4. The sequence continues at coordinate 349,713 of NZ_CP042819.1, forward strand.
CACCGTGTCTGTTGAACGTCGTTTCAAGCACCCGCTGCTGCACAAGACTGTCCGTAAGTCCAAGAAGTATCGCGCGCACGACGAAAAGAACGCCGTCAACGTTGGCGACACAGTCCGCATTCAGGAATGTGCCCCCAAGTCGAAAACCAAACGCTGGGAAGTCATCGCCTAACAGCGCGACTGTCCAGTTCAAGTGAAACCCTGGGGCCGAACATTGGTCCCCAAAGGTCCGGAGAAAACAAATGATCCAGATGCAGACCAACCTGGATGTTGCTGACAACAGCGGCGCGCGCCGTGTTCAGTGCATCAAGGTTCTCGGCGGTTCGCACCGCCGGTATGCGTCGGTTGGTGATATCATCGTCGTTTCGGTGAAAGAAGCCATCCCACGCGGCCGTGTGAAGAAGGGTGATGTCCGCAAGGCCGTCGTCGTTCGCACCGCCAAAGAAGTTCGTCGTGATGACGGCACAGCAATCCGTTTCGATAGCAACGCTGCTGTGATCCTCAACAACAACAACGAGCCGATCGGCACCCGTATCTTCGGGCCGGTCGTGCGCGAATTGCGCGGCAAGAACTTCATGAAGATTATCTCGCTCGCTCCGGAGGTGCTCTGATGGCTGCGAAACTCAAAAAAGGTGACAAGGTCATCGTGCTGGCCGGCAAGGACAGGGGCAAGACAGGCGAAATTTCGTCTGTGAACCCCCAGACCGGCAAGGCAGTTGTTTCGGGCGTGAACATCGCGATCCGTCACACCAAGCAATCCCAGACCGATCAGGGTGGTCGCGTGCCTCAGGCAATGCCGATCCAGCTGTCCAATCTGGCAATCGTTGACAAGAACGGCAAGGCGACCCGCGTCGGCTTCAAGATGGACGGCGACACGAAGGTCCGTTTTGCCAAGACAACAGGGGATGTGATCTGATGCTTGATACCGCAACCTACACCCCGCGTCTGAAGACCGTTTTCAAGGACAGCATCAAAGCTGCCATGAAAGAGGAATTCGGCTATAAGAACGACATGCAGATCCCGCGTCTGGACAAGATTGTCCTGAACATCGGCGCAGGTGCTGAAAGCGTGAAGGACTCCAAAAAGGCCAAGTCGGCTCAGGAAGACCTGACTGCAATCGCCGGTCAGATGGCCGTCATCACCAAGGCAAAGAAATCCATCGCTGGTTTCCGCGTCCGTGAAGACATGCCACTGGGTGCCAAGGTGACCCTGCGTGGTGACCGCATGTATGACTTCCTTGATCGTCTGATCACCGTCGCAATGCCCCGTATCCGTGACTTCCGCGGTGTGCCGGGCAAATCGTTCGATGGTCGTGGCAACTATGCTATGGGCATGAAGGAACACATCGTCTTCCCCGAAATCAACTTTGATAAAGTTGATGAGAACTGGGGCCTCGATATCGTCATCTGCACAACGGCCCAGACCGATGCAGAAGCCAAAGCGCTGTTGAAGCATTTCAACATGCCGTTCAACAGCTAAGGGATCAGAAACCATGGCTAAGAAATCAATGATCGCACGCGAAAAGAAGCGCGAAAAGCTGGTAGCGAAATACGCCGCCAAGCGCGCCGCTTTGAAAGAAATCGCGAAAGATGAAAGCAAGACAATGGAAGAGCGGTTCACCGCCCGCCTGAAGCTTGCAAAACTGCCGCGGAATTCCTCTGCGGTGCGTCTGCACAACCGCTGTCAGCTGACGGGGCGTCCACACGCCTATTACCGCAAGCTCAAAGTCAGCCGGATCGCGCTGCGGGACCTTGGCTCGAATGGCCAGATCCCCGGCATGGTCAAGTCAAGCTGGTAAGGGAGATCAGATAAATGAACGATCCTATCGGTGATATGCTGACCCGCATCCGCAACGGTCAAATGCGTGGCAAGTCCACGGTGGCGACCCCTGCATCCAAGCTGCGTGCTTGGGTTCTGGATGTGCTGGCAGACGAAGGCTATATCCGCGGCTACGAAAGCAGCACGGACGTCAACGGCCACCCGGCCTTTGAAATCAGCCTCAAGTATTATGAAGGCACCCCTGTCATTCGCGAACTCAAGCGGGTCTCCAAACCCGGCCGTCGCGTTTACATGGGCGTCAATGACATTCCACAGGTCCGTCAGGGTCTGGGTGTGTCGATTGTCTCCACCTCGAAGGGTGTGATGTCGGATGCAAACGCGCGGGCGGCCAAAGTTGGCGGCGAAGTGCTTTGCACAATCTTCTAAGGAGAGCGTAATGTCTCGTATTGGCAAAAAGCCGGTCGATCTGCCCTCCGGGGTTGAGGCGAAAGTCTCCGGCCAGACCATCGAAGTCAAAGGCCCCAAGGGCACCCGTAGCTTTACCGCAACGGACGACGTCACAATCACTGTCGCTGACGGTGCGGTGAGCGTTGATCCGCGCGGCAAATCCAAGCGCGCGCGCCAGCAGTGGGGCATGTCCCGCACGATGGTCAGCAACCTTGTGACGGGTGTGTCCGACGGCTTTAAGAAAGAGCTCGAGATCAACGGTGTGGGGTATCGCGCACAGATGCAGGGCAACACCCTGAAGCTGTCGCTTGGCTATTCCCACGAGGTCAACTTTGAGGTGCCTGACGGCGTGACCGTCACCGCCCCCAAGCAGACCCAGGTGATCGTGGAAGGTATCGACCAACAGCTTGTTGGCCAGGTAGCGGCAAATATCCGCGAATGGCGCAAGCCCGAGCCCTACAAGGGCAAAGGCATCAAGTATGTGGACGAATACATCTTCCGCAAAGAAGGCAAGAAGAAGTAAGGAACGCACAGATGGCAAACACGAAAAGACAGTTGTTCATCAAACGCCGCATGCGCGTTCGGAACAAACTTCGCAAGGTGAACGCCGGGCGTCCTCGCCTGTCGGTCCACCGTTCAAGCAAGAATATCAGCGTGCAGCTGATCGACGATGTGAGTGGCGTCACACTCGCCTCGGCCTCCTCTCTCGAGAAGGCACTGGGCGTGGTTGGCAAGAACAACGTCGAAGCGGCGACCAAGGTCGGCGCTGCAATCGCGGAACGTGCGAAAAAGGCCGGTGTATCCGAAGCCTATTTCGACCGTGGCGGTTTCCTCTTTCACGGGAAGGTCAAGGCTCTGGCCGAAGCTGCCCGCGAAGGTGGTTTGAAGATCTAAAGGGTAACGTGGGTCAAGACCCACCTTACCACTCTGCGAGGGGCGGCAACGCCCCTCCGATGATCCGGGCCCCGGACCTCGGGGCACCGCGATTGAAACAACCGGCGCAAGCCACCAAATCTAGGAGGGCCACATGGCTCGTGATCCACAACAACGCGGGAACCGTCGTGACCGCGACGAGACCCCAGAATTCGCCGATCGCCTTGTTGCGATCAACCGTGTGTCCAAGACCGTCAAGGGTGGTAAGCGTTTCGGCTTTGCCGCGCTTGTCGTTGTGGGCGACCAGAAAGGCCGCGTCGGGTTTGGCAAGGGCAAAGCCAAGGAAGTGCCCGAAGCGATCCGCAAGGCCACCGAAGCAGCCAAGCGCAACATGATCCGCGTGCCCCTGCGCGAGGGCCGCACCCTGCACCACGACATGAACGGCCGTCATGGCGCTGGCAAGGTCGTGATGCGCACAGCCCCGGAAGGGACCGGGATCATCGCCGGTGGTCCAATGCGTGCCGTGTTCGAAATGCTGGGCGTCAAGGACGTTGTGTCGAAATCCATCGGTTCGCAGAACCCCTACAACATGATCCGGGCAACACTGGACGGGCTGGCCAAAGAAACATCACCCCGCTCGGTCGCGCAGCGTCGTGGCAAGAAGGTCGCTGACATTCTTGGTAACAAGACCGAAGAAGCCCCCGCGGCCGAAGCGGCAGAAGCGTAAGGAACCGGAACAATGGCAAAAACGATCGTCGTCAAACAGATCGGCTCTCCGATCCGTCGCCCCGCCAAGCAGCGCGCAACGCTGGTTGGCCTTGGCCTGAACAAGATGCACCGCACCCGCGAGCTGGAAGACACCCCTTCCGTGCGCGGCATGGTCGAGAGCATCCCCCACATGGTGAAAATCATCGAAGAAAAGGGGTAAGGTGGGTCAAGACCCACGTTACGTTTGAAATCCAGAACGCCCTGCAGGAAACTGCGGGGCGTTTTCATTTTTGCCGCATGAATTGGGTTCATCTCCATAGTCTATTGCTTCAACAAACGACGAATGAAACAATGATGCTGACAGGGTTTTGGGGAAACGAAGCGGTCCTTGTTGACGGGTTGTTCAGAAAGGGATGGCTCTGGTCTTTCAAGACACGCGTACCGGCGAGATAGACATATTTGGCAGGCAGACCAGATATGGCCCCAACGATGAAGTTCTTGAAACGCTCATCTGGCGGTTTCCGTAGCATCAAAATGCCAAATCTCCGATTTGGCAGCGCCCGGACCTCCCCCATGGGGAGGGCGCTTCGCACCCACCCCGAGGTCCATGCGCAGGCAGCCGAGAGGTTGTGCTTGTCATGGCAGCGCATCTCTCTTATACGCCGCTAGTCCGCACCGCGTGTGCGCGACTCAAAACTGTAACGCCGTGTTTGCCCGCTCCCGTCGCTGGGGGGCAGTTCCGGCCAAAGGAGAAGCGACAATGGTTAAATTGAACGAACTGCGCGACAATGATGGCGCAACGAAACCCCGCAAGCGGATCGGCCGTGGCCCCGGCTCTGGCACTGGTAAGACCGGTGGCCGTGGTATCAAGGGTCAGAAATCCCGCTCGGGTGTGGCGATCAAGGGCTATGAGGGCGGGCAGATGCCCCTCTACCAGCGTCTTCCAAAGCGTGGCTTCAACAAGCCGAACCGCAAGAAGTTCGCTGTGATCAACCTTGGTCTGATCCAGAAATTCATCGACGAAAAGAAGATCGACGTGAAAAAGGACATCGACGAGGATGCACTGATCGCGTCGGGTTTGGTCCGTCGCAAGCTGGACGGTATCCGCGTGTTGGCCAAAGGCGACGTTACGTCGAAAGTCACGATTTCGGTGACTGGTGCCTCCAAAGGCGCGGTCGAGGCCGTTGAAAAAGCCGGCGGTAAGCTGGTTGTGACTGCCCCAACCGCAGAAGCGGCGGAATAATAGGTTGTGAGCGGCCCTTCGGGCCACTACATCCTTCTTTAAGTTTTCCTAACGCCGCCACTCGGGGAACCGTCTGGCGGCGTTCTTGATTAAAAAAGAGAGCCCCCAATGGCATCAGCAGCAGAGCAAATGGCATCCAACATGAGCTGGGGGGCCTTTGGCAAGGCAACCGAGCTGCGCCAGCGTATCCTTTTCACCCTTGGCCTTTTGATCGTCTATCGTCTTGGCACCTATATCCCTGTGCCGGGCATCGACACGATCGCCCTGCAATCCTTCATGGAGGACGCAGCGGCAGGGATCGGTGGCATCTTGTCGATGTTCACGGGCGGCGCGCTGTCGCGGATGGGTATCTTTGCGCTGGGCATCATGCCCTATATCTCGGCCTCGATTATCGTGCAGCTTTTGGGCGCGATGTGGGAGCCTTTGAAGCAACTCAAGAAAGAGGGCGAACAGGGCCGCAAAAAGCTCAACCAATATACCCGCTACGGCACGGTTGTTCTGGCCACGTTCCAGGCCTACGGCCTCGCGGTCAGCCTTGAAGCGGGCGAGCTTGCCTCTGATCCGGGCCTCTATTTCCGCATGGCCTGCGTGATCACGCTTGTGGGCGGCACAATGTTCCTGATGTGGCTGGGTGAGCAGATTACCGCACGCGGCATCGGCAATGGTATTTCGCTGATCATTTTCGTCGGCATCATCGCTGAAATCCCCGCTGCGATTGCGCAGTTCCTGTCCCAGGGACGGTCCGGTGCGATCAGCCCTGCAGTTATCGTCGGTGTGATCCTGATGGTGATTGTCGTGCTGACATTTGTCGTCTTCATGGAGCGCAGCCTGCGCAAGATCCATATCCAGTATCCGCGCCGTCAAGTCGGGATGAAGGTCTATGATGGTGGCAGCAGCCACTTGCCCATCAAGGTCAACCCCGCAGGTGTTATTCCCGCGATTTTCGCAAGCGCCCTGCTGTTGCTGCCCACGACCCTGTCGACGTTCAGTGGCGGCCAAGGCGGCCCCGTTATGTCATGGCTGCTGGCCTACTTTGGCCCCGGTCAGCCGCTTTATCTGTTGTTCTTCACCTCGATGATCGTTTTCTTCACCTACTTCTACACCAAGGAAGTCGCGTTCAAGACGGATGAAGTTGCCGACAACCTCAAGAACCAAAACGGCTTTGTTCCCGGCATCCGTCCGGGCAAACGCACGGCGGAATACCTTGACTATGTTGTGACACGCATCCTGGTCCTTGGTTCAGGCTATCTCGCACTCGTCAGTCTCATGCCAGAGATTCTGCGCTCGCAACTCTCGATTCCATTCTATTTTGGCGGTACATCGGTGCTGATCATCGTCTCTGTGGGTATGGACACGATCCAGCAGATCCAGTCGCATCTGTTGGCCCACCAATATGAAGGGCTGATCGAAAAATCCCAGCTGCGCGGCAAGCGTGGCGGTAAGAACAAGTCAAAGGGACCATCACGCAGATGAACATCATTCTTCTTGGACCACCCGGCGCGGGTAAAGGCACACAAGCACGTATCCTCGTGGATGAACGTGACATGGTGCAGCTTTCCACTGGCGACATGCTGCGCGCCGCCCGCACCAGCGGCACCGCGATGGGCAAAACCGTGGCTGGCGTCATGGACCGCGGCGAGTTGGTCACCGATGAAATCGTGATCGGTCTGATCCGTGAGCAGCTAGAAGACACCTCGCACGCCGGCGGATTCATCTTTGATGGCTTTCCGCGCACTTTGGCGCAGGCCGATGCCTTGGGTGCCCTGCTGGACGACATGGGTCATAAACTGGACTGCGTGATCGAAATGCAGGTGGATGATGATGCCCTCGTCGCCCGTATCACCGCCCGTTCGACCTGCGGCAATTGCGGCGAAGTTTACAACGACGCAACCAAGCCTTGGCCCGCGAACGGCAAGTGTTCCAATTGCGGCAGCACCGACCAAACCCGCCGCGCCGACGACAACGAAGAAAGCCTGAAAACCCGCCTGCTGGCCTATTACAAACAGACCAGCCCCCTGATCGGCTACTACTACGCCAAGGGCGATCTGAGGTCGGTTGATGGCCTGGGGTCAATGGAGTCTGTGGCAGCCGAGATCAAGGATGCACTGGGCGCATAGGGCAGGGCGTTGGCATTGGGCTGGGAAAAGGCCGGGATCGCTGCGCTTTTGGTCATTGTTTTCTTGATTGGCAGTTTCGTAGGCGCGGTGTGGCGCACGAATTACCTTTGCACCCAATTCCCCGAAGAAATGGATCGCATTCCGACCAGATATTGCTTCTACGATTAGGGGCCGCTGGGGGCTGTGTTAGCCCTTGACCCCGTGGCGCAACGCCCATAAACAGCCCCATCCTGCAAAGGAATCAATTTGCGGTTAACGGGTCGCCCCCGACAATCGCAGGTCACCTCGATATGACGCAGCCCGGCGCCAATAGGTCCGGGCTTCCGTTGTGAAAAAAGGGTCTGGAATGACGGACCCGCAACGAAAAGGAATTGCACACGTGGCACGTATTGCCGGCGTAAACATCCCGACTGCAAAGCGGGTTCCAATCGCCCTCACATATATCACCGGTATCGGCACAACTTCTGCAGAGGCAATCTGCGAAGCCGTTAAGATCGACGTTACCCGTCGTGTCAACGAATTGTCCGACGCCGAAGTTCTGGCCATCCGCGAGCACATCGACGCAAACTACACCGTCGAAGGCGATTTGCGCCGCGAAACCCAGATGAACATCAAGCGCCTGATGGACCTTGGCTGCTACCGTGGCCTGCGCCACCGTCGTAACCTGCCCGTCCGCGGTCAGCGCACCCACACCAACGCTCGCACACGCAAAGGCCCCGCTAAGGCCATTGCCGGCAAGAAGAAATAAGGGAGGGTCTGACCAATGGCACGCGATACCAAACGCACCAAAAAGAAGGTCTCCAAGAACATCGCCGCAGGCGTTGCTCATGTGAACTCGTCTTTCAACAACACAAAAATCCTGATCTCGGACGTGCAGGGCAATGCCATTGCATGGTCGTCGGCTGGCACAATGGGTTTCAAGGGGTCGCGCAAATCGACACCCTATGCTGCCCAAATGGCTGCCGAAGACGTTGCCAAGAAAGCGCAAGACCACGGCGTTAAGACGCTGGAAGTCGAAGTGCAGGGTCCCGGTTCCGGCCGTGAATCCGCATTGCGCGCCTTGGCTGCCGCAGGCTTTAATGTCACATCCATCCGCGATGTGACCCCGATGGCCCATAACGGTTGCCGTCCGCCCAAGCGCCGTCGCGTCTAAGCACCAGTATTTGGCTGGGGTCGTGCATTTTCGCGCGGCCCCAGTCCGTCATTTTGAAACCTCGGGCGTTTGCCTTTTTTGGACATGAAAGGTGAACAAGGATGGAGGGACGTATGATCCACAAGAATTGGGCTGAGCTCATTAAACCTACACAGCTTGACGTCAAGCCGGGCAATGACCCGACCCGTCAGGCAACCGTCACTGCCGAACCGCTGGAACGCGGCTTTGGTCTGACCCTTGGCAACGCGCTGCGCCGTATCCTGATGTCATCGCTGCAAGGCGCCGCTATCACGACCGTGCAGATCGACAATGTGCTGCACGAATTCTCCAGCGTTGCTGGGGTGCGTGAAGACGTGACCGATATCGTGCTGAACCTCAAGGGCGTCGCGATCCGCATGGAAGTCGAAGGCCCCAAGCGTCTGTCCGTTCAGGCCAAAGGCCCGGGCGTTGTCACCGCTGCCGATATTTCCGAAAGTGCAGGCATCGAAGTGCTGAACAAGGATCACGTGCTGTGTCACCTTGATGATGGCGCCGATCTTTATATGGAACTGACCGTGAATACCGGTAAGGGCTATGTCTCGGCTGACAAGAACAAGCCCGAAGATGCGCCCATCGGCATGATGGCCATCGACGCGATCTATTCGCCGGTCAAGAAGGTCAGCTATGACGTGCAGCCGACCCGCGAAGGTCAGGTGCTTGATTATGACAAGCTGACCATGAAAGTCGAAACGGACGGATCCATCACGCCCGATGATGCCGTGGCCTTTGCCGCACGCATCCTGCAGGACCAGCTGTCGATCTTTGTGAACTTCGACGAGCCAGAAAGCGCGCAGGCCCAGTCCGACGACGATGGTCTGGAATTCAACCCGTTGCTGCTCAAGAAAGTTGACGAGCTTGAACTGTCGGTCCGTTCGGCCAACTGCCTCAAGAACGACAATATCGTCTACATCGGTGATCTGATCCAGAAAACCGAAGCCGAAATGCTGCGCACCCCCAACTTTGGCCGCAAATCCTTGAACGAGATCAAGGAAGTGCTGTCGGGCATGGGTCTGCACCTTGGCATGGACGTCGAAGACTGGCCGCCGGACAACATTGAAGACCTGGCCAAGAAATTCGAAGACCAGTTTTAAAGAAATCTGGGCGGGGGTGTCCCCGCCCGATAACGACCCGGGCAATTCCGCCCCAATAACGGAGCCGGCGACACGCATCGCTTAGGCCCATCCTAATACAAAATGGAGACTTCATCATGCGTCACGCACGTGGTTACCGCCGCCTCAATCGCACCCATGAACACCGCAAGGCGCTGTTCGCGAACATGGCAGGCTCGCTTATTGAACATGAGCAAATCAAGACAACTTTGCCAAAGGCAAAAGAACTCAAGCGCATCATCGAAAAGATGATCACACTGGGCAAGCGCGGCGACCTGCATGCGCGCCGTCAGGCTGCATCGCGCCTCAAGCAGGACATGCATGTTGCCAAATTGTTTGAAGTGCTTGGGCCCCGTTACAAGGACCGCAATGGCGGTTACGTCCGCGTCCTCAAGGCCGGTTTCCGTTACGGCGATATGGCACCGATGGCGATCATCGAATTTGTTGATCGTGACGTGAATGCCAAGGGTGCAGCCGACAAGGCCCGCCTCGAGGCCGAGGAAGCTGCAGAGTAAACTCTGCCTTTTGACATGGAATCAGAAAAGCCCCGCCAATCGGTCGGGGCTTTTTCTTTGCGTGTCATCACGAGGAAAGATACGGGAAGCCAAAGTCATCGACCGGCCGGTCATCCTTGACCTCTGCATCGGCCTCGTCTTCCGTTATATTTGCGCCAAGATAGGCGACCAGTTGATCAACATCCACTTTCCCAAGCGCCGCGATCCTTTCGAATAAATCCTGATCTGAAGTCTGCACTTGTTACTCCTTTGATTTCCCACACTTCGCTATACAATTTAAGGTTGACTGAATTTGATGCAACTTGTCTAAAAGGACATGTCTTTACGTTCTGGAATCGATCTTAAAACCGAAGAATTGGCCCGCTTGGCGCCAAAAGGGTTCTTTTTTGCGTTGCATATTCGCTTTGCCTTGCCGCTGTTGCATCACCAAACATTTCCCGAAGGCTGGACCGACCTTTATACCGAGCAAGCCTTTGCGTTGCGCGACCCGATTATCGCTTGGGGATTTGGCGAATTGGGCACCGCGCGTTGGAGCGAGATCGCTATTCCCGATCCGTTTGACATTCTGGGACAAGCCCGCGGGTTTGGCATGGTCTATGGTCTGGCCGTGTCTTGTGGCCCTATGAAATCCCGCACGATTGCATCTGCGTGCCGTGACGACCGTGAATTTAATGATGATGAAATCGGCGCATTTGCCGAACAGATTTCGCACTTACACGACATAACCGAACCACCCACGTCGCTTACCAAAGCGCAAATCGAAGCCCTCCGGTGTATCGCCGAGGGAGATCGTCACGCAGCTGCCGCCGCACGATTGAATATCTCAGAAAGCGCCCTCAAGGCGCGGCTTTCATCAGCCAGGACGAGTCTGCTCGCTCGCACTACTGCCGAAGCCATCCAACGCGCACGGGACTACAGACTGCTTTAACATCTCCTCTCTAAGATAGACCGGCGGGTTAGTTTTCCTAACTTTGCTGGAGGAAATGATGCAAAGCACTACACTTTCGTTCGCCAATATGCACAACCATGGCGAGTTATTCGCCAATATATTGCGCGCTAGGCGCGATTCGTTCATCGTCAAAAAGGGCTGGGACTTGCCCGAGACGATGGGAATGGAGTTTGATCAGTATGACACCCCCGCGTCCCGCTGGTTGGCTGTTTATGATGATCTGGGCAATGTCCTTGCCGGTGTGCGGCTTACCCCGACCACGGCGCGCTGCGGCATCTATAGCTATATGATCCGCGATGCGCAGAACGGCTTGCTGGATTCGATTCCCGACGATCTGCTGTATGACGAAGCCCCCATTGACGGCGGCACATGGGAAGTCACGCGCGGGTTTGTGGCCAAGGATATTCCTGCCAATATCCGCCATCGCGTGCGTATGAAGCTGGTGCTGGAAATGCTGCGCACCAGCCGCGAATTGGGCGTGCGCCGGATGCTGGCTCTGCTCCCGTCCAACTGGCACCGCTGGGCGGCGCGATGCAATCTCGACATGGAAGCGGCCGGGCGCAACATGAACATGGGCGGGATAGATTATCAGGCCGTCTGGATCGACTTTTCCACGCAACTGCACTGATGTGTTTCCAAGCCCGGCGCATGGGCGTAACCTGCTGGCATGTCTGATCTGTTCGACACCGCCAGCGTTACGCCCAGCACCGCCCCACGGCCGCTGGCCGACCGCTTGCGCCCGAAAAAACTGGCCGAGGTGATCGGGCAGGATCAGGTTCTTGGTCCCGATGCGCCATTGGGTGTCATGCTGTCGTCGGGCAGCCTGTCGTCGCTTGTGTTCTGGGGTCCGCCGGGCGTGGGAAAGACCACTATCGCGCGCTTGCTGGCTGACGAGACAGACCTGCATTTCGTGCAGATCAGCGCGATTTTCACGGGCATGCCAGAGCTGCGCAAAGTGTTCGAGGCCGCCAAGATGCGCCGACAGAACGGCAAGGGCACGCTGTTGTTCGTTGATGAGATACACCGTTTCAACAAGGCGCAGCAGGATGGGTTCCTGCCACATATGGAGGACGGGACGATCCTGCTGGTCGGAGCCACCACCGAAAACCCCAGTTTTGAATTGAACGCCGCCGTGTTGTCCCGCGCGCAGGTTCTCGTGCTGAAACGTCTTGAACTGGCCGATCTGGAGCGCCTTGCGCAGCGCGCCGAGGGCGACATCGGCAAGCCGCTGCCCCTTGACGGTCCGGCGCGCGAGGCCCTGCTGGAAATGGCCGATGGAGACGGGCGCGCGCTGTTAAACCTGATCGAACAGGTCGCCGCCTGGCAGGTCACAGGCAAGCTGGATCGCGATGCCCTGTCCACCCGCCTGATGAAGCGCGCCGCGAAATACGACAAATCAGGAGATGAACATTACAACCTGATCAGCGCCCTGCACAAATCGGTGCGCGGCAGCGATCCCGATGCCGCCCTTTACTGGTTCGCGCGGATGCTAACGGGTGGCGAAGACCCGCGCTTTCTGGCGCGCCGCATCACCCGCATGGCCGTCGAAGATATCGGTCTGGCCGATCCGCAAGCCCAGGCTGTGTGTCTTCAATCATGGGAAACCTACGAACGGTTGGGCAGCCCCGAGGGCGAACTGGCGCTGGCCCAGGCGGTGACCTATCTGGCGCTCGCCCCGAAATCGAACGCGGGCTACGCGGGCTATAAGAACGCGATGGCCGCCGCGCGCAAAACCGGCAGCGAACCACCCCCCAAACATATCATGAACGCGCCGACCAAGCTGATGAAAGATCAGGGCTATGGCGATGGCTATGCCTATGATCACGACGCCGAAGACGGCTTTTCCGGCCAGAACTACTTTCCCGATGGAATGAAGCGTGGCGTCTATTACACACCCGTCGATCGCGGATTTGAACGCGAATTGAAAAAGCGCCTCGACTATTTTGCCAAGCTGCGCGCCAAGCGCGGGAGTTGACAACGCCGCGCCCCCGCGCGATTGCACGGACATGTTGCTAAACCTTTCATATGTGGCCCTTGGCGGGGCATTGGGCGCCGCGCTGCGCTACCTCGCGGGGATCGGCGTCGTGCGCATGGTCGGCCATGGCTTTCCGCTGGCGATCATCACCGTCAACGTCATCGGGTCGTTCCTGATGGGGGTATTCGTCGTGATGGCCGCGCACCGTGGCCTGACACATTTATCGCCGCTGGTGATGACGGGCTTCCTGGGCGGCTTCACGACGTTTTCCGCCTTTTCGCTTGAAGCTGTGGCGCTGTTTGAACGCGGGGAAACGACCCAGGCTGCCCTTTATGTGGCGCTTTCGGTGGGTCTGTCGATTGGCGCGCTGGTCCTGGGTTTGATCATCGCGCGGGGGATATACGCATGAGTCGCGCACAACTGATTGCCGTGGGTGAAGACGAGGGTGACCAGCGCCTTGATCGCTGGTTGCGCCGCCACTTCCCACACCTGTCACAGGGGCGCATCGAAAAGATGTGCCGCAAGGGTGACCTGCGCGTTGATGGGGGGCGGGTGAAATCATCGACCCGCCTTGAGGTTGGCCAGCAGGTTCGTATTCCGCCTCTGCCGAGTGCTGATGACATTACCGCCCAGGCGGTCATGCGCAAACATGTCAGCCCTGCCGATGAAAAGATGATCCAAGCCTGCGTGATTTACCGCGACGACGACATCATCGTGCTGAACAAACCCGCTGGATTGCCGACCCAAGGCGGCAGCAAGCAAACCCGCCATGTCGATGGCATGGGAGAAGCCTTGCGTTTCGGGCTCGAGGATCGCCCGCGCCTTGTGCATCGCCTGGATAAGGACACCAGCGGCGTGTTGGTCCTGGGCCGCACCCGCATGGCTGCCAAGACCTTGACCGAGGCGTTCAAACACCGCGAGACCCGCAAGGTCTACTGGGCCGCCGTGGCTGGCGTGCCCCATCCACGCATGGGCACGATCAAATACGGCCTGCTGAAATCCGGCGGCCACGGACGCGGTGGCGAAAATGAAAAGATGCGCTGCATCCACCCCGCCGAAGTGGACAAGACCGAAGGCGCCAAACGTGCGACGACCGATTACGCCGTGATGGATAAACTGGCGAGCCGTGCAGCCTGGGTCGGCCTTGTGCCGATCACCGGGCGCACCCACCAGTTACGCGCCCATATGGCCGAATTGGGCCATCCGATCATTGGCGATGGCAAATATGGCGGCAGCGCGCAGGAAAACCTGGGCGACGGCTGGGGTTCCGGCATGGGCGAGGAAATCGGCCGCAAGCTGCACCTGCATGCCCGCCAATTGACCATCGAACACCCAACGACCAAGCAGGTGATGACCTTTGTCGCGCCCTTGCCCGATCACATGAAACACACGTGGGATTTCGTCGGATGGGATGCCAACGGCACGCCCAACGACCCATTTGAAGAGCTGATGTGACCGACCTGCGGCTTGTCATATTCGACGTGGATGGCACGCTGGTCGACAGTCAGGCCGATATCGTGGCCGCCATGAACGCGACCTTTGTGGCCGAGGGCATAACACCGCCGCCGCCCGAAGCAACGATCGCGATTGTTGGATTGTCGCTTGAGGTCGCGATTGCACGCTTGCAGCCCGACCTTGGCAATGCCGCGCTGGCCCGTATGGTGCGGGGCTACAAGGATGCCTACATTTCCCTGCGCAACGCTGCGACGGTCATCGAGACAAGCCCGCTTTACCCACAAGCCCGTGAAACGCTGCAGATCCTGCAGGGGCAGCCCGATACCATTCTGGCCGTGGCGACTGGCAAGTCGCGGCGCGGCCTAGACAAGCTGTTGCAGGGGCATGGGCTGTCAAAACTGTTCATCAGTCAGCAAGTGTCAGATCACCACCCCTCCAAACCACACCCCGCGATGATCCACGCGGCCCTTTCGGAAACCGGTGTGGATGCCCGCCGTGCGGTCATGGTTGGTGACACCACATTCGATATGGACATGGCGCGTGCGGCCGGGGTCAAAACCATCGGCGTGACCTGGGGTTATCATGCTGCCGACACCTTGAACGCGGATATGCTGATCGACAGTTTCGCGGCACTGCCCGCCGCGCTTGACCAACTTGTGGAGCCCTAGGACATGAGCGACTGGACAGCCAGACGGTTCTGGACCGATGTGACAGTGACCGAGGCAAATGGCGGTTTCGGCATCGCTTTGGATGGTCGCGCCGTAAAGACGCCGGCCAAGGCTGCGCTGATTGTGCCGACGCGCGCGCTGGCGGAACAGATCGCCGCCGAATGGGGCGCGGTGGGCAAGGTCGTGAACCCCGAAAACATGCCCTTTACGCGCTCGGCCAACGCAGCCATCGACAAGGTCGCCGCAAAGCACACCGAGGTGGCACATCTGTTAGCGGAATACGGCGGCAGTGACCTGTTGTGCTACCGTGCCGAATCGCCTGCCGAACTGGTCGCGCTGCAAATCGCTGGCTGGGATCCGGTTTTGCAGTGGGCGGCGGATGATCTGGGCGCGCCACTGATCACGGGGCAGGGCATATTGCCGATTGCGCAGCCGCAGTCCTCGCTTGATCGCTTGGCCGAGATGGTCGCGCAGCAGGATGCGTTTTCCCTGACCGGATTTCACGATCTGGTCGCCATGTCCGGCTCGCTGATTTTGGCGTTGGCGGTGATGCGTGGACGGCTTGCGCCCAATGAAGCATGGGATTTGTCGCGCATTGATGAAGACTGGCAAATTTCCCAATGGGGCGACGATGACGAGGCGCTGGCCGTGGCTTCACGAAAACGTGCAGCGTTTATGCACGCGGACAGCTTTTGTAGGCTTGCTATAAACGCGGGCTAAAGTCGAATCGACTGCTTGCGGGCGCTAGTTCAGCCCAATGGCCTGCGGGTGACGTAGTGTTTTCGCGAACCTCCCCTTGACCTCTGTGAATGAATCCGACCAATCTAAAGTCGTTGTGGCAGAGACATCTGCCCGCGTATCGCTCCTGCCCAACGTGGCAGCAAACTAATCCCCTGATGAGGGGGAATTCAGGAAGAGGTAAAAATGAAAAAATCCGTTCTCCTCGGCGCTCTGACCATTGCTGGTCTTTCCGCCGGTGCCGTGGCGGCTGGCACACTTGATGATGTGCAGGCCCGTGGCAAGCTGAACTGTGGTGTGACGACTGGCTTGATCGGCTTTGCAGCCCCCGACGCGAATGGCGAATGGGAAGGCTTTGACGTTGGTGTTTGTCGCGCTGTTGCAGCTGCCGTGCTTGGCGATTCTACTGCTGTTGAATTCGTGCCGACGACTGGTCAGACACGCTTTACCGCGCTGGCATCCGGCGAAATCGACATGCTGGCCCGCAACACCACATGGACCTTCTCGCGCGATGTTGACCTCAAGTTCGAATTTGTCGGCGTGAACTACTATGACGGCCAAGGTTTCCTTGTCCCTCGTGAACTGGGTGTTTCTTCGGCCAAGGATCTGGACGGTGCGACCGTTTGTATCCAGACCGGCACCACAACCGAGCTGAACCTGGCCGACTACTTCCGCGCCAACAATATCAGCTACGAGCCGGTTCCGATCGAAACCAACGCCGAAGGCCAGCAGCAGTATCTTGCTGGCGCATGTGACGTTTACACCACCGACGCTTCGGGCCTTGCCGCGACACGCGCATCGTTCGAAAACCCCGGTGATCACGTGCTTCTGCCCGAAATCATCTCGAAAGAGCCGCTGGGGCCGCTGGTCCGTCACGGTGACAACGAGTGGGGCGACGTCGTGCGCTGGACTCTGAACGCGCTCGTCACAGCCGAAGAGCTGGGCGTGACATCGGCGAACGTCGGTGAACTGTCCGCTGGCACAGATAATCCCGAAGTCAATCGTCTGCTGGGCACCGAAGGTGAACTCGGCGCGATGCTTGGTCTGGATGCCGAGTGGGCCAAGCGCGCCATCATGGCGGGCGGCAACTACGGTGAACTGTTCGAAAAGAACATCGGTGAAAGCACACCAATCGGTCTGGCCCGCGGCCTGAACGCACAGTGGACCGAAGGCGGCCTGATCTACTCGCCACCTTTCCGCTAAACACATCAGTCAGGGCGCGATCTAAGGGTCGCGCCCTTTCTCAATAAAAAGACGACCAACACGACACCTGCGATCAGTGCGCAGCCGGGCCAACCGGCGTGATGCTGAACCAGCGGGACCGGGAGAACATGACAATGTCCACGTTCAGTGACGTGCCGAAAGCATCATTTCGGCTAAGCCAGCTCATCTATGACACGCGCTATCGGTCGATCACGATCCAGGTCATTGCGCTGGTATTGATTGCCGTCGGCCTGTGGTGGTTGGTCAGCAATACAATTTCAAACCTTGAGGCGTTGGGTAAGACCTTTAGCTTCGGTTTCCTGAGCCAGCCCGCTGGCTATGACATCAACCAGATGTTGATTGAATATAACAACCAGATGAGCCACGGACGCGCCGCGCTTGTCGGTATCATGAACACGCTGCTGGTCGCCTTCCTTGGCTGTGTTGCCGCGACCATCATCGGTGTGCTTGCAGGCGTGTTGCGCCTGTCGAAAAACTGGGTCGTCAGCCGCCTGATGGCCGTTTACGTTGAAGGTTTCCGCAATATCCCGCTGCTGCTGTGGATTATCCTGATCTTTGCTTTCTTCTCCGAAGGCCTGCCGCAACCCCGTGACTTCCGTGGCGAAGAACCCGAAGCGTCGATGATCCTTGGTGACAGTGTCGCCATCACGAACCGCGGCACCTACATCCCGCGCATCGGCTTTACCAACTCGCTGAGCGGAAACGAGGCCGTGGCGTCGCAAGAAGGTGTCGCTGCGGTATCGTCGGGGAGGATCGACTGGCTGGTGATTTTTGGTGTGCTGGCCGCAAGTATCGTAGCGATCAGGTTTGTGAACCATAACGCCACCGCGAAACAGCTTGCGACAGGGATCAGGCCGACCACGATTTGGACCAATCTGGCAATTTTCTTTGTGCCGGTTGCGATTGTGCTTTTCCTGCTTGGTGCAACAATCGTGCAGCCGTTCCTCAAGGGGTTCAACTTTACCGAGGGTGTCCACGTGCGCAATTCGCTGATGGCCCTTTGGCTTGCGCTGTCGCTTTATACGGGTGCCTTTATCGCTGAAATCGTGCGCGCTGGCATTCTGGCCGTCAGCAAGGGACAATCCGAAGCTGCCTTTGCGCTGGGCCTGCGCCCGAACCGGACGATGCGCCTTGTGGTCCTGCCACAGGCGATGCGGGTGATCATCCCGCCGTTGATTTCACAGTTCCTGAACCTGACGAAAAACTCGTCCCTTGCACTGGCCGTGGGTTATATGGATGTGCGTGCCACGCTTGGCGGCATCACCATCAGCCAAACCGGTCGAGAGCTTGAGGGGATCATGTTGGTGGGGGTGTTCTATTTGTCGCTGTCCCTGCTGATTTCGGCAGGCATGAACTACTACAACAACTCGACCAAGCTGAAGGAGCGGTAAAATGTCTGAGACACACGCACAAACCGTCTCCTATGTCCGTGATAGCATGTTGCCCGAACAGGCCCCGCCCATCACGGAAACCGGCGCGATCAAATGGATGCGCGAGAACCTGTTTTCAAGTGTCTTGAACGGCATCCTTACCGTGGTCTCGCTTTACGTGGTCTACGCCGTGCTCGCGAGTGTGATCCCTTGGCTGTTCAACAGTGTCTGGGATGCCGGATCGCTGACTGAATGTCGTGAAATCCTCGCCGCGCAGGGCCTTGGAAGCCATGATGGCGCCTGTTTCGCGGTATTGAACGACCGTTGGCACCAGTTGGTCTTTGGCTATTACCCATCCGAACTTTACTGGCGTCCGATTCTGGCGCTGATCCTGTTTCTTGTTGGCATCATGCCGGTTCTATTTACCAGCCTGCCGCGCAAGATGTTCATCCTGACTGCGGCTGTGCCTTTCCTGTGTTTCTGGCTGCTTTGGGGCGGATCAATTTGGGGACCAATCGCGATTGCCTTGGGCTTTGCACTGGGCGCCGGCGCGATGAAGGTCGTTGGCGATACCTTAAGCCCATTGGCCGGTCTGATCGCGGCAGTCGCCGTTCCCGTGATCTACTGGCTTTATGGCGCCGGATATATTGCAGGTGAAATGCAAAACCTGCTTCCGATTGGCATCGAATTCGTCGAATCGCGCCAGTTTGGTGGCTTTATGCTATCGGTGGTGATTGGCCTGTCAGCAATCATCCTGTCGCTGCCACTGGGCATCCTGTTGGCCCTTGGCCGTCAGTCTGACCTGATCATCATCAAGACCTCCGCCGTGGTGTTCATCGAAGTGATCCGTGGCGTGCCGCTGATCGTCTGGCTGTTCACCGCGCAACTGCTGCTGAACTACTTTTTGCCGCCAGGCACCAACTTTGACCTGACCCTGCGTGTGATCATCATGGTGACGCTCTTTGCCTCGGCCTATATCGCCGAAGTTGTGCGTGGTGGCCTAGCTGCCCTGCCAACGGGGCAATACGAAGGCGCGGATTCACTTGGCCTTGATTATTGGCAGTCCATGCAACTGATCATTCTGCCGCAAGCATTGAAGATTTCGATCCCGGGTATCGTGAACACCTTTATCGGGCTGTTCAAGGATACCACGCTTGTCGTGTTCATCGGGCTGTTTGACCCGCTTGGTATCGCAGGCGCGGTCCGCGCGACGACTGAATGGAACGGCATCTACTGGGAATTGTTCGTCTTTATCGGTCTGATGTTCTTCATCGCCTGCTTTAGCATGGGCCGCTATTCCCTATTCCTCGAGAAAAAGCTCCAGCGTGAGCACCGTTAAGGAGACCTGATATGTCTGAAGTTGCAACCCAACGCGAGATTGATCGCAGCCACATGCAGGTGTCCGACGAGGTCGCCATCCAGATCACTGGCATGAACAAGTGGTATGGGACCTTTCATGTCCTACGCGACATCAACCTGACGGTGAACACTGGCGAACGGATCGTGATTTGTGGCCCGTCCGGGTCGGGCAAATCGACATTGATCCGCTGTATTAACCGCCTCGAGGAACACCAAAAGGGCCAGATCATCGTTGATGGCACCGAACTGTCCAGCGATTTGAAAAACATCGACAAAGTGCGCTCTGAAGTAGGGATGTGTTTTCAGCACTTCAACCTGTTCCCGCATCTGACGATCCTCGAAAACTGCACGCTGGCGCCGATCTGGGTGCGCAAGACCCCCAAAAAGGAAGCCGAAGAAGTGGCCATGCACTTTCTTGAAAAGGTCAAGATTCCCGAACAGGCTGACAAATACCCCGGCCAACTGTCCGGTGGTCAGCAACAGCGTGTGGCCATTGCCCGTTCGCTTTGCATGAAGCCACGCATCATGCTGTTTGATGAACCGACCTCGGCGCTTGATCCGGAAATGATCAAGGAAGTGCTGGATACGATGATCGAGCTGGCCGAAGAAGGCATGACCATGCTTTGCGTCACGCACGAGATGGGCTTTGCCCGTCAGGTCGCCAACCGCGTCATTTTCATGGACCAGGGGCAGGTCGTCGAAGAAAACGAGCCCGAAGAATTCTTTAACAACCCGCAGTCCGACCGGACCAAGTTGTTCCTGAGCCAGATTCTGGGCCACTAGGTCAGGCGAAAGTCTTGATGACGGGCGGGGTTTTCCCCGCCCTTTCACATCAGGGCGCGGGGTGTCGTGAAATCGACCAGAACGCCTTGGGCCGGCCGCACCTGCGCCCATGTGTCCACGTCAAAATCAATCACTGCAGTCGCCGCCGTCGGATAGCGCGCGAAATCCGGATTGTCGGGCCTTGCGGCGACCAATCCACAGGCCAGCGCCCCGATCCCGGGATTATGCGCGACAAGCGCTATAGTGCCTGCAGTCTGGCGCTGCAAAACTTCAAGCATATGATCGGGGCTTGCATGATAGAGGCCGCCACGGAACTGCACCTTGGGCTTGTTTGGCAATTCCGGTAGGATCAGCGCAAGCGTTTCCGCTGTGCGCGCCGCATCTGAACACAGCACCACTTCCGGCAAGTAGGACTTTGCGGCGAGCCAATCCCCGATTACCGCCGCAGATGCGCGCCCGCGCCCGTTCAGCACGCGCGCATGATCGTCCGCCATCGGATCATCCCAGCTGGATTTGGCGTGGCGGATCAGGATCAAGCGGCAGGTCATGCAAAGGCCCTCATGTGAAATGCGGATTGCGCGGGGTCGCGTCCGTAGGTTTGTGACACCGGGCAGGCGCGGCGCACGGCACAACCATAGTCGATGCAGTCAATGCCCGCTGAGGTGATATAGGACTTGCAGGCTGGCACATCGTAACCCGCCGGGCCAAGCGCCCCGACGGGGCAGGCCGTGCGGCAAGGCGCGGCGCAGCCCGTGCAGGGGCTGTTCCCCGTAGCGGGCAGGGCGATGTGGCGATCAAACACCAAAGCCCCGCGATACGACACCATCAACCCCGCCGTATCATGCACCAGCAGGCCCACTGGCGACTGCCAAGCGCGGCCAGTGCGCTGCGCCCATGCGATGAAAGGCTGAAAGGGCGGGCCGCCAAACGGGAATACGGCCCGGGCATCAAGGCCGGTGGCAATTGCGCCAATCACCCGGGCGGACCAACGATCGAGCGGGTCGGCAGCGCCATCGCCATATTCGGGGCTTGCGGTAAAGGTGGGCCAAAACCCGTGATCTGGTCCCAAAAGGATCAGGGTTTTACCGATACCTTCGCTCGGGTCGGGATGAAACCCGCCCATAACGGCCAGATGACACGCGTTCGTGGCGTCGGTGATCGCCGCCAGTGTCACCGTGGCGTGCGGATCAGCGAGCCTGCGCCGTGGTCGGTAAACAGCTCCAGCAGGCAGGCATTTGGTGCCCGCCCATCCAGGATGACCACGGCCCGCACACCGCCTGCGATGGCATCCAGCGCCGTGCGGGTTTTCGGGATCATTCCGCCAGCAATCGTGCCATCGGCCGTCATTACAGCAATCTGGTCAGGCGTCATTTCAGTGACGACATTGCCGTCTTTGTCCTTTACGCCGCTGACATCCGTCAGCAGCAACAGGCGATCGGCAGTCAGTGCGGCGGCAATCGCGCCCGCTGCCGTGTCGCCGTTCACGTTAAGGGTTTCGCCGTTGCGGCCTGCGCCAAGCGGGGCAATAACGGGGATCGTGTTGGCATCAAACAGCGTGCGCAGGATCGATGGGTCGACATGCGCTGGGGTGCCGACCAGACCCAGTTCAGGGGCGTCCTGATCACAGGTCATCAGGCTGGCATCCTTGCCCGAAAGGCCCACGGCGCGGCCGCCCTGACGGTTGATCGCCTGCACAATCCACTTGTTCACCTTGCCTGACAAGACCATTTCAACGACTTCGACCGTGGCAGTATCGGTCACCCGTTTGCCATCAACAAAGTCGGACTTGATCGCCAGCTTGTCCAGCATCTGATTGATCATCGGCCCACCACCGTGAACGATCACTGGGTTTACACCGACCTGCTGCATCAACACGACGTCGCGCGCGAATTCTTCCATCGCCTCTTCGCTGCCCATCGCGTGGCCACCGAGTTTTATGACAACCGTCGCCCCGGCATAGCGCTGCATATAGGGCAGCGCTTGCGATAGGGTGGCGGCGGTGGCGATCCAATCGCGGTTCATGTCTTGCTGTCTCATTTTCTTGTGTCCTGATGTGCCAGGTCAGTCTATCCCAGCAATAATCGCGCGCAATGTTTCAATCCCCTCGCCCTTTTCCGAGCTGGTCATGACAATTTCTGGATAGGCGGCAGGGTGTTTGGCAAGGGCGGCGCGGGTGACGTCCATCGCGCGATCCAGATCGGCCTTTTTGACCTTATCGGTCTTGGTCATCACACACTGAAATGTCACAGCAGCGCGGTCCAGCAGGCTCATGATTTCTTCGTCCACCGCCTTGGCACCATGACGCGCATCAATCAGCACAAAGGCACGGCGCAGGGTTTGGCGACCGGCGAGATAGGCGCGCAAAAGCCGCTGCCATTTTTCAACAACGGCCACGGGTGCGTTGGCAAAACCATAGCCGGGAAGGTCGACAATATAGTGGCTGTCACCGGCTGTGAAAAAGTTGATTTCCTGCGTTCGACCGGGCGTATTTGACGCGCGCGCTAATCCTTTTCGTCCTGTCAACGCATTGATTAGGCTTGATTTTCCGACATTTGAACGGCCAGCGAAACACACTTCGGGGCGGTCAGCATCGGGCAGGCCCGACATGGCTACAACGCCTTTGATGAAATCGGTTTCGCCGGCAAACAACAGGCGGCCTGCCTCGCGCATTTGATCATCGGGGGCATCAGCAATTGGGAAGGGCAGTTGCATCTAAAGAACCTCCATCGGGTCGCCAAGGCGGATGTTGCCGCCTGTCGTCACTTCGCCGTAGACGCCAAAGTTCTGGTGGCCCCAGCCACTTTTCAGTGCGCCAAGCGTATCAACATCGCGCTTGCCGGTCTGCGGGTTCGCTGCCGTGTGCAGGCAGCGCTTGATCGGCTCGCGGATGGCGATTTCCGTGTCGCCAACGCAGATCACCTTGCCGACCCAATTCATTTCGTCCCACGCGCCGACGCCCTCAAGCCAGATATTTCCGCGCCAGCGTTCGGGTTCAAGATCCTGCCCCAGCTTTTTTGCAACGGCTTCGTGCGAGGCGAAGGTCATGATCGACACCGACGGGAAGTCAGTATCCGTCATCCCGCGTCCGGGCACCTTGACCAGCGCTGCAGGCTGCGCGCGATCCGCAGGGAAAAGGGGCGCAATCCAGGCAAGGAAGCGCGCCGCATCTGCGGGATCATCGGGCGCAAAGGTTAGCGAACCAAGGTCGGTGTGGGTCAAAGTGACCAATGCTTTGGCCTCGTCCAACTGCGCCCAAAGCCCGGCCAATGCCGGTGTCCGTGTGCCCAGCATGAAGTTTTGGCAGGCCACCCAGGCGGGATTTTCGGCATCAAACTTTGACGCCTCATGGGCAACGGCCCAGACACGATCCCAAGGCATCGTCTGGCCTGTCGTCAGCGTCACCGCCTCAAGCGCCTCGCGGCCATGCGACTTGATCGGGTGCCGCCACAAATGGGCGACAGCACCCATTACTTATCCTCGGGCGCCGAGCGCTTGAAACTCGACAGAATATTGCCAAACACATCCGGCTTGTAGCCCTGGCTGCGCATGATCAGATACTGCTGCGTAAAGGTGATCGTGTTGTTGGTGATCCAGTAAAGCACCAGCCCGCTGGCAAAGCTGCCCAACATGAACATGAACACCCACGGCATCCAGGCAAAGATCATTTTTTGCGTCGGGTCGGTTGGCGCAGGGTTCAGCTTTTGTTGAATGAACATCGAAATACCCAGCAATATTGGCAGGATACCAAGGCTAAAGATGGCAAAGATGCTGCTTGGGTCCGGCACGCCCCAGGGTAGAACCCCAAACAGGTTCAGGATGCTTGACGGATCGGGCGCGGATAGGTCATTGATCCAGCCGAGCCACGGCGCGTGACGCAATTCGAGCGTCACAAAAATCACCTTATACAGCGAAAAGAAGATCGGGATTTGCAGCAGGATCGGCAAACAGCCCGAGGCGGGGTTCACCTTGTTTTCCTTATACAATTTCATCATGCCCTGTTGCAGGGCCTGTTTGTCTTCGCCAGCTTTTTCCTTGAGCTTCTCCATCTCGGGCTGCAGCTCTTTCATCTTGGCCATGCTCACGTAGGACTTGAACGCCAGCGGCAGCAGCAAGGCCTTGAGGATCAGGGTCAGCACCATGATCGACCAACCCATGTTACCAATCGTTCCATTCAGCCAATGCAGCAGTGCGAAAATCGGTTTGGTCAGGAAAAAGAACCAACCCCAGTCGATGCTATCGAGGAAACCGGCGATGCCACCCTCGTTTTGATAGTCGCGGATGGCCTCCCATTCCTTTGCGCCCGCAAACAGCTGGCTGTCAGCGCTCAGGGTTCCGCCGGCGGCGACGGTCAGCACAGGATAGATCGCCTCGGTCTGGTAGATATCGTTTGCGGATCGCGCGACGGAGCGGAATGCACTGCCGGGTGCCGGCACAAGGTTGGTCATCCAGTATTTGTCGGTAAACCCGACCCAGCCGTTTTCGGTGACTTCGATGCGGCCTTCATCTGCCGTCAGGTCGGGCATGTCGTCGTAGTCGATTTCTTCCAGTTCGCCGTCCGACATCCGCACGACGCCTTCGTGCAGGATGAAAAAGCCAACGGTGTCCGGTTCGCCGTGCCGCGCCACAAGACCATAGGGGCGCAACGAGACCGGCGCGCCTGTTGCGTTGTCTACCGATTGCGTGACCGTGAACATGAACTTTTCGTCAACCGCGATGGTCTTGCGGAATGTCAGGCCGGCGCCGTTATCCCAGATCAGCGTGACCGGGGTCTCGGTGGTCAGAGTTTCACCTGATTCGACGGCCCAGACGGTATTTGCGCCGGGCACAAGATCGGTGCTGGTTCCATCGGTCGGAATCCAACCGTGCAGCGCGTAATAGGGGTTTTGCGTGCCAATGGGTGACAGCAGGCGCACGAGGTCGGAATCTTCGTCCAGTGTTTCACGGTATTGGGTCAGGGACAGATCGTCGATCCGCCCACCTTGCAACGAAAGCGTGCCGGTCAACTCAGCCGTTTCGATCGCCACGCGCGCTGCTTCGCTTTCGGTCGCAACGGCGGGTGTCGCAGCGGCCGTTCCGGTCGCGGGATCAACGGTGGGCGCAAGCGTATCCGTGGCCGTTTCGGCACCTGTGCCATCGGCGGGGGCCGCGGTCACCGCAGGGTCGGTTTCGGTCACCGGCGGTTCCTGGGGTGGGAACACAAGGAACCACACGAGGATCACAATGAAACTTAGCCCCGTGGCCAAGATAAGGTTCTTGTTCTGATCGTCCATCTGAACCGCCGTTTGCTCTGAAAAGGTCAGGCAGGTTCAACAGTCCGGGGGGCAAAGGTCAAGCAGTTTTACCCGTTTTCGCCGGTTGTGCGGCGCTAAGTCCGGCGCGACCGGGCAATGTGATCAACCGAGGCACATCTGTAGTGAATTCGGTGATCCATTGGCTGGTTTCCTCAAACGGCATCGGACGGGCGATTCCAAACCCCTGTGCGTGGCCGCAACCCAGCCTTTCAAGCATGTTTTGCTCTGCCAAGGTCTCGACCCCTTCGGCAAGGGTATCAAGACCAAGCCGGTCAGCCATCGTCAGGATTGCCGCGACCATTTGTTGCTGCTCGCTGTCCTGGTCGATGTTGGTCACAAACGAACGGTCAATCTTGATCCGCTCAATCGAAAAGCGGCGAATGTTGGTGATGCTGGCGTGACCTGTGCCAAAATCATCCAGATCAAGGCAACATCCAAGGCGCGCCAACCCTGACAGATTGCGAATGACAAAGTCTTCGGACTGGCCCGCAACCACGGTTTCAAGAACCTCGATCACCAACCGATCCGGTGTCAGATCAAAGCGGTCAAGATCCCATGTTACATGATCCACAAGATGCGGGCTACGCAACTCGGCGGTCGAAAAATTGACACCGACACGGGGGATATCATGGCCTTGTTCGTCCCATGCACGCAGCGCGGTCAGGGCATCGCGGATCATCACTTCGCCCAGGCGTTCCATCAGACCGGCCTGACGCAACGCGGGCAGAAACTCGACAGGTGGGATCAACCCGCGTTGGGGGTGCAGCCAGCGAGCAAGGGTCTCAAAGCCTGATACTTCGCCGGTCCTGAGGTTCACCTGCGGCTGAAAAAACGCGCGGATATCGCCGCGCTCCAATGCGCCCGCGACCTCGTCACATAGCGAATTGCGGGTCTTGATGCGGTTCTTCATCGCGCCGGAAAAGCTGCGAATGGCACATGGGCCACTGCGCTGCGCTTCAATCATCGCTGATGTGGCGGCCTGCAACAGGGCGGTGCCTGTTGGGGACTTGAGCCGTTGTGCAAGACTGAATCCGACAGAGACGCTGACGTAAACGTTTTCACCATCTATCGCGATGGGTGCTGCGACGGATTGCTGGATGCGCGCCGACAGTTGCAAGGCCGCCTCAAGGTCAAGGCGATGCACAGACGTCAACGCAATCGCAAAGGTCGCACCGTCAAGGCGCGCGGCGACATCAGTGTCACGCAGCACATCGCGCAGCCGGTCCGCAACAGCGCAAAGCACCCGTTCCACCACCGCGCGGTCCTGGCTTTCCTCAAGCAGTTTGAAACGGTCGATTTCCAGCACAAGTGCCGCGGTAGTCCGTCCGCGCACGTGCAAGGCCCCGTCAAGAGCGCTGATAAGGCGATCACGTTCTGCCAGCCCGGTCAACGGATCAGGGCGCGGCAGTTTTGTCGGGTCAACGGAATGCGCACCAAACATCAATGCCAACGGAAAGGCCAGGGCGGCACCGTATACGCCGGTTTGCCCGCCCGCCAAATAGGCAAGTCCCATGAGCAGGGGTAGCAAGCCCAATAATAGCGGACGCTGCGCCTGTCTGATTCGACGTTGCAATCCCTGTGCAGGGCGGAGCGTGAAACCGGTTATCATCTGGCGTGCCGTCCTTTGTTTCTGTCGCACACCCTTTGGCGCACCACGTTCGCATGGACGTTATGGTTCAGTCCCTAACGGTGGGGTTAACGCAGCACCGGAATATCGTTCAACTTGTCGCTTTCCTGCGGGTCAATCGACAAGCCATTGAAATCGAACAGATTTGGATCAAGCAGATGCGAAGGCCGCGCATTCATCAGTGCCCGAAACATCACCTGCCGTCGCCCGGGGCTGTTTTTTTCCCACCCATCCAGAATCGCTTTGACCTGCTGGCGTTGCAGCCCGTCTTGCGACCCGCACAGGTCACAGGGGATGATCGGATAACCCATCGCAGTGGCAAATTTTTCGCAATCCACTTCGGCTACATGGGCAAGCGGGCGATAAACAAACAGGTCGCCTTCTTCGTTCACCAGCTTGGGCGGCATCGTCGCCAGGCGCCCGCCGTGAAACAGGTTCATGAAAAACGTTTCGAGGATATCATCGCGGTGATGGCCCAGCACAACTGCGCTGCACCCTTCCTCGCGTGCGATCCGGTAAAGATTGCCACGGCGCAGCCGTGAACACAGCGCGCAAAACGTCCGCCCTGCAGGCACTTTGTCCATCACGATCGAATAGGTGTCCTGATACTCGATCCGGTGCGGAACGCTCATTTTCCCAAGGAAATCAGGTAGAACCGTTGCCGGAAACCCCGGTTGCCCCTGATCGAGATTGCAGGCGAGCAGATCAACAGGCAGCAACCCACGCCATTTCAGTTCATAGAGAACCGCGAGCAGGGTATAGCTGTCCTTGCCGCCCGACAGGCAGACAAGCCAGCGGGCGTCCCGTTCGATCATTCCGTATTGTTCAATCGCCTCGCGGGCATAGCGCACGATCCGCTTGCGCAGCTTTTTGAATTCGGTCGTCGCGGGGGCGCCGTGAAACAGGGGATGGATATCGTCAAGATCATCTAGCATGGCGCGGATATGCCAGAGGTTCGCGAAACCGCCAAGAGCAATCCGATCTCCCCCGCGCGCCGGATGTTTCTAAAAGGAGGGCGTGATGCGGATTTTGATGATTGTGGTGACGCTGTTCTTGGCAGGTTGCACGGGCAAACCTTCGTTTGATGATCCAAGTCTCAGCACGCGCCAGCTGAACCTTGAAGAATTTTTTGACGGTGATCTGGTGGCCTATGGGCAGTTTCAAGACATTTTCGGCACCGTGAGGCGCAGTTTTGTTGTCGATATCACGGGCGATTGGGATGGCGCGCGCCTGCGACTCCAAGAAGACTTCGTCTATGAAGACGGCGCAACTGAACAGCGGATCTGGACCCTGTCCAAGACCGGCCCTGATACATGGCAAGGCACGGCACCCGGTGTCATCGGCATGGCGACGGGGCGCGAACAAGACAACCGGTTCAATTGGCAATACGAGATTGATCTGCCCGTCCCTGCCGCTGACGGCTCGGTAGAAACCCTGCGCGTCACATTTGACGATTGGATGTGGCTGCAAAGTGAGGATCGCTTGCTTAATATCGCCTATGTCAAGCGCTTCGGTCTGGATATCGGGCAGGTCGTCATCAGCTTTGAAAAGCGAAACTAGGAAAATCAGCGCACAAACTGTCGCGCGTGACGTCTGAACAGGCGCTCAGCCGATCGCGTTTTAATCGGGAACGTTGTCGACGCCGTGACCGCCCCAGGGATGGCAGCGGCCGATCCGGCGGGCGGCCAGCCAACTGCCCTTGATCGCGCCGTGCTGTTCCAGCGCTTCGAGGGCATAGGCGCTGCAGGTGGGCTGATAGCGGCAGCCGTGGCCAACCCACGGGCTGAACAGCAACCGATAGGCGCGCACGGGCAGGGCGGCGATATGGGCGAGTGGGGTCATTTGTGAACGCTCCGTAGTGCACGGATAAGGTCGGCCTGCATCGCGGCAAAATCAAGGGTGGCGGTGGCATCACGTTTGCCCACAAGCACATAATCCCAACCCATGCGCCCGTGGTGCGGCAAGACCAACCGCGCGACCTCACGAAGCCGACGTTTGGCACGATTGCGCGCCACGGCGTTGCCGACCTTTTTCGAACAGGTGAACCCGACACGCGGTGGTTCTGTGTCACGACGATTGAAAGCCTGTAAATGAAACCCTGTCGTGCCTTGTCGCTTGCCATGCGAGGCGCGCACGAAATCCGCACGTTTGGTTAGGACAACCGGACAAGCGAAAACCGCCGCGGACGGTGCCCCGGCGGTTTGCATCATATCATCCTGCGGGGTCATATGTGACCTCGCAATCCCAAGCGATTAAGCGCTCAGAACCTTGCGGCCCTTTGCACGGCGCGCATTCAGAATCTTGCGGCCAGCTTTGGTGGCCATACGTGCGCGAAAACCGTGACGGTTCTTGCGAACCCGGTTGGAAGGTTGGAACGTGCGCTTCATCGCGTTCTCTCCGGCTTTGGGGGCGACCCGTGATGGATTCGTGCCCCGACATCATTCGAAGCCCGTCATCTAGAGGGGGGCTGCGGGTATGTCAACGCGCATCCCGCCCCGTTTGTGCAACATTTCGCAGATTGTTGGTGTGGCAAATGTTACAAGCCAACGCTGCAGCCCTGTCAGAACTGAAACAACCCTTCACCAGCGATCAAGCGGGCGTGATAGGGCTATCGGCAAAAGCCCGCGCAGTCCATCTAGGATGCAGCCAAAGCCCCAAAGGGACGAAAGAGATGACAGAAATGACGAATAATCCTGCCAAGAAGCCGCAAAATGCCTTGGTGCGGCGCTTGCCGATCATTGTGATTCTCTGTGTCGCGCTCGTGGGGGGCTATTTCCTGCGCGATTACCTGACCTTTGATACCCTGCGCGACAACCGCGAGGCGCTGGTGGCCTATCGTGACAGCAACTATCTGCTGATGGTGGCGCTGTTCATCGCCGCCTATGTCGTCATTGTCGCGTTTTCGCTGCCCGGTGCGACGATCATGACGCTGACGGGTGGCTTCCTGTTTGCCACTTTCCCGGGTGCGTTGTTCAACGTCACGGGCGCAACCCTTGGGGCAATCGGTATCTTTATGGCCGCGCGCTGGGGTCTGGGCGAAAAACTGGCGGCCCGGATGGAATCCTCGGACGGCGCTGTCAAAAAGATCAAGGACGGGATCGATGAAAACCAGTGGTCCATGCTGTTCCTGATCCGCCTTGTGCCTGCGGTGCCGTTCTTTGTGGCCAATCTTGTGCCGGCCTTGGTCGGTGTGTCGCTGTCGCGCTTCGCGATCTCGACCTTTGTTGGCATCATCCCTGGCGCGGTTGTCTATACCTCGGTCGGGGCGGGGCTGGGGGATGTGTTCGCGCGTGGCGAAAGCCCCGACCTTGGCATCATCTTCGAGCCGCAAATCCTGTTGCCGATCCTTGGACTTTGCGCGCTTGCCCTGCTGCCCGTCATCCTCAAGGCCGTGCGCGGCAAGAAAGGGCTGTAACCCATGCCCCGAATCAAAACCGATATTTGCATTATTGGGGCAGGGTCCGGTGGTCTGTCCATCGCCGCAGGTGCCGTTCAGATGGGTGCGCGTGTCATCCTGCTTGAAGGGCACAAGATGGGCGGCGATTGCCTGAATTATGGGTGCGTGCCGTCCAAGGCGCTGATCGCCAGTGCCAAGCAGGCCCATGCCATGTCACAGGGTGCGCAATACGGCGTTGCCAATGTCGCCGCCGATGTGGATTACGCCGCCGCCAAGGATCATGTCCACGACGTGATCGCCACGATTGCCCCCGTCGACAGTGTTGAACGTTTCGAAGGACTGGGCGTGCAGGTCATCACCGAATTTGGCCGCTTCATCAGCCCGACCGAAGTGCAGGCCGGTCATACGGTGATCGAGGCGCGCCGCTTCGTGGTCGCCACAGGGTCCGGCCCTTTTGTGCCGCCGATCCCGGGCCTTGAAGGCGTCAAGGTCTACACTAACGAAGATATCTTTGATCTGCGGACCCGCCCTGATCATCTGATCATTGTCGGCGGTGGTCCGATCGGCATGGAAATGGCGCAAGCGCATGTGCGGCTTGGTTCCAAGGTCACGGTGATCGAAGGGGCCACGGCGATGGGCAAGGATGACCCCGAACTGGCCGCGATTGTCCTTGATAACCTGCGCGCCGAAGGTGTTGAAATTCTGGAGGGGGCGCAGGCCGAAAAGGTCAGCGGCAAAGGCAGGAAAATTACTGTCCACACCCCCAAGGGCGACATCACGGGCACGCATCTGCTGATGGCCGTAGGGCGCAAGGTCAACATCGACACGCTGGATCTGGACAAGGGCAACGTGGCCCATGACCGTGCTGGCGTGACGGTGGGCGACAATCTGCGCTCGACCAGCAACAAAAAGGTGTACGCCGTGGGCGATGTGGCTGGCGGGATGCAGTTTACCCATGTCGCGGGCTATCACGCGGGCGTCGTGATCCGCTCGATGTTGTTCGGCCTACCTTCTAGACAGCGCACCGATCATATCCCCTGGGCGACCTATACGGACCCCGAATTGGCCCAGGTCGGCCTGACCGAGGCACAGGCACGCGACAAACATGGTGACCGCCTTGAAGTGGTGCGGTTCGAATTTGAACACAATGACCGCGCCATCGCCGAGCGGAAAACCAAGGGTCTGATCAAGGTCATGGTCGTCAAGGGCAAACCCGTGGGGGCCAGTATCGTCGGGCATCAGGCGGGTGAACTGATCGGGATATGGGCGATGGCCATCGCCAACGGGTTGAAAATGTCCGCCATTGCCAACACTGTCCTGCCCTATCCGACGATTGGCGAGGTCAACAAACGCGCCGCAGGTGCCTATTTCAGCCCACGCCTGTTCGACAGTGCAATGGTCAAACGGGTTGTGGGTTTCGTGCAAAGGTGGCTACCTTAAGCCAGCGCGGGCGGAGGCAGAATGCTTAACTCACTTTCAGGTCGATTTCTGATCCTGACCACCATCTTTGTGATGTTGGCCGAAGTGCTGATCTTTGTGCCGTCTGTCGCGCGCTTTCGTGAAGACTATCTGCTGTTGCGTCTGGAACGGGCGCAGATCGCATCGCTCGCCTTGCTGGCCGATGACATGATCGACATGGCGCTGGAAGAAGAACTGCTGACCAACGCGGGCGTGTTCAACGTGGTGTTGCGGCGTGACGAGGTGCGCCAGCTTGTGCTGTCCTCGCCGATCCCTGCGCCAATTGACGATACCTTTGACATGCGCGATCCCGGCGCGTTCACCCTGATCGGCGATGCGATGATGCGCCTGTGGGACACCGAAGACCGGATCATCCGCGTGATCGGCAACCCCGTTCAGGATGGCGGGCTGCTGATCGAAGTGACGATGGAAACCGCCCCCCTACGCGCCGCGATGATCGAATACGGCATTAACATCCTGATGCTCTCGGCTGTCATTTCGATCTTCACGGCAATTCTTTTGTTCGGCGCTGTGCAAATCTTTCTGGTCAAACCGATCAAGGGCGTAGTGAACCATATGCAAAGCTATGCCGCCGCCCCCGAAGACGCCCATCGCATCATCACCCCCAGCGCCGGTGTCACCGAACTGCGCGAGGCCGAAGAGGCGCTGCTGTCCCTGCAAACGCAACTGACAGGGGCGTTGAAGCAAAAGGAACGGCTGGCCCAGCTTGGCGGGGCTGTCAGCAAGATCAGCCATGATCTGCGCAATATCCTGACCTCGGCGCAGCTGTTCACCGACCGGATCGAAGGCTCTGATGATCCGCTGGTCAAACGTATGGCCCCGAAACTGGTTGGTTCAATCACGCGCGCCGTGAACCTGTGCGAATCCACACTTGCATTCGGGCGCGCCGAAGAACCGCCGCCGGCGCTGGCGCGCGTGGGCCTGGCCGCGATCGTTGCCGATGTCATCGACAGCGAACGGCTTGCGGCCGGCGACCACGATCTTTCATTCTCCGAGGATATCCCCGCAGGTTTGACAGTGCGCGCGGACGGCGAACAACTGTATCGCGTCATTTCCAACCTTGTGCGCAACGCGCGCCAAGCGATCATCGCCACCGGCAAGCCCGGCGAGATTTGCATCCAGGCCGAAGAAGACGACGCAGCCTGGTGGATTTACCTTACCGATACCGGCCCCGGTCTGCCAAAAAAGGCCCGCGATCATATTTTCAAACCGTTTCAGGGTGGGGCGACCAAAGGCGGATCGGGTCTTGGGTTGGCCATCGCCGCCGATCTGATCCGCGGCCACGGCGGGCGGCTCGAACTGCGCCGCACCGATGAAACGGGCACGGAATTTGCGATCAGCTTGCCCAAGGACGGAACGTTGAGCTAGGCCAAAGTTTCTTGCCTTTCACCCTTGCAAACCCGCAGCGCGGCGTCTAAATCCCCCGTTACGCGGATTGGTAGCTCAGTTGGATAGAGTACTTGACTACGAATCAAGGGGTCGGGGGTTCGAATCCTCCCCAGTCCGCCATTTTACAGAACCGCGCCGGGTTTGCCAGAGGCTCCAATTCATGAGTAGGATGGAGCATCATGAAGAAGATAACGAACAAGTATTCACCAGAAGTGCGCGACCGTGCCGTGCGGATTGTATTGGATCGTGCACGGCAGCATGAGAGTCGTTGGTCAGCGATTGTGTCGATTGCGTCATAGTTTGGCTGTGCATGGCAAACGCTGAACGAATGGGTCAAGAAGGTTTAAGCTGATACCGGCCAACGCGGCAGCATCACCACCGAACAAGCTGAGACGATGACCGCCTTGAGCGTGAAGTGCGTGAGTTGAAGCAGGCCAACGAGATCCTTCACAAGGCGTCCGCATATTATGCCCGGGCGGAGCGCGTCCGCCCATTCAAACGATGATCCGCTTGATAGAAGATCACCGTCCATAGCCAATTTGCAGGGGTCCCCGATTGCTCCAGCGACGTTTTGCGACAGCTTGGCGCCGCGGGTAGACTCTTCGCGCCTGTCGGCCCGTCCGCTGCGTGATGCTGAACTCAAGCCCGAGATCGAACGGATCGTTGAGCAAAACTTCAACGTCTCTAGCGTGCGCAAGCTTTGGCATCTGATGTGCAGGGAAGGCTTTCGGCGCGGTGGACGGTTGCCAGACTGATGAAGGACATCGTGATCGAAGGCGTTGTGCGTGGCAAGAAGCCGAAGACAACGATCCCAGACAAGGCGCTACCGAGTCCGTTGGATAAGGTGAACCGACAGTTCCATGCACCGGCACCAAATGTTCTTTGGGTCAGCGACGTCACCTATGTCGCAACGTGGCCGGGGGTTCACCTAGGTCGCCTATGTCATCGATGTATTTGCCCGCCGGATTGTCGTTTTGGCGGGCAAGCCGCACTGCCAGTGCCGGTTTTGTCTCGGATGCCCTGGAACAGGCCATTCATCAACGCAGGCGGGCCCAATTCGCTGCTTGCCGCCGCTGCCGAGGTTCTGTTGCAGCATTGACCAGAGAAGCATTTCGCCTCAGGCTACCTTCGGTCAACGTGAACCCGACTGATAAATATCAATTAGGTTGGGTCGCGATGCCGTAGAATGGGCTTCAATTGCTATGCAGACAGTCGGAGGAGGTCCAATGAGCGGTGCCATATTCTACGATACACAGCACGGCAGCACCCGTGATTACGCCAATTGGATCGCCGAGGCGACGGGGTTGCCGACTTACAACATCCGAGAGGATGATACGGCACTGACCCAATGCGATTTCATCATTCTGGGTTGCCCGATCTACTACTACAAACCCTTGGCCGCGAGTTGGATGCGCAGACACACAGCCGCCCTCTGCGCAAAACCCCTGATCTTTTTCACCGTTTCCGGCGCGCCGCCGAGTGATAAGCTGAACGGCTGGCTTGCGGCCAGTCTGCCGCCCGACCTGCTCATCCACGCGGAGCACTTTGCGCTGCAAGGCCGACAGGTTCCAAAAGAGTTGCGCTGGCACGACCGCCTGATGCTGATCATTGCCGGATTGGCCAACCGGGATCGCAAGGCAGGCCGCGAGGAAATCGAAGGCTTTGACTATGTGGACAGGCAAAGCATTCAGCCAATCGTGGAGAAGATCAACGCATTGCGGGCTGCTGATGCAACCGGGAAGGATAAAGCAGGATGAGTACCTCTTTCGCCACCGTCACCACATCCATCGGCCCACCTGATGCTTTCGTCAGACGCGCCGCGCGCGTAGCGGCCGTGTTGTTTGTATTGGCCACGGCGTCAACGATGGCAGGCCAGATGATCCTTGAGGGCGTACAAGGAGAGCCCGCACAGTCGGGCATGGTTTCATTGGCCGTCATATTTGAAATCGCCAGCGGTCTCGCAAGTGCAGGTGTCGCGCTCGCGCTCTACCCAGTTCTGCGGCACGTATCAGAGCTTGTGGCCACCGGATATCTGGGGTTGCGCATTGTGGAAGGCACATTGGGCGTTGCGACAGCCGCGGGTGTGATCGTCCTTCTCGTGACTGACACCGGCTGGGTCGCAGCCTATCATGATGCGATGTTCCTGTTGGTGCTGATCGTCTTTAGCTGCGGGACCCTTCTGTTCTATCCACTGCTTTTCAAATACCGGCTGGTGCCACCTGTCTTATCGCTTTGGGGCCTGATTGGTGGGTCAATGCTGCTGGTGTCCTGCCTGTTGATCCTGTTCGGCCAGATCACCATGGGCGGCACAACTGACCTTGTCCTGTCGCTTCCGATCTGGATTAACGAAATGGTGCTGGCCGTCTGGCTGTTCCTGCGCGGTCTTGATCTGGGCGCGACCCAAGATAGAGCCACCCATGCAACATGACGCAACCAACTTCCGCCGGGCGGGGATCATTGTCGGCATCCTGTTCATCATCGCAACAGCGTTCCTGTTTCTGGGCGAGGTGTTCTACCGATCCCTGCTCGACAGCCCCGATGTTTTGACCATCGCGGCCCAGAACAAATCTGTCATCACTTTCGGCCTGATGATCGAACTTGTTTGCATTCTGGCCATGCCTCTGATCGGTGCAATCATCTACCCGGTTTTGGCCCGCGTCAGCGTCGGGATGGCGCTGACCTATTTCTTCTTTCGCGGGGTAGAGGGGGTGATCCTGATCACCGTGGCGCTGACAAACAAGTTCGCGCTGTTATCGCTCAGCGAAGCTGTGGCGGCAGGCGCTGATCCGGTCTCCGCCGAAAGTGCACGAATGCTGATCGTCGCGCAGAACGCATTGGGCAACACGGATGGGTCAATTTACAACATCATTTTCGGGCTGGGCGCGCTCTGCCTCTATACGGTGCTGTATCGGGCAAGGCTGATCCCGCGCTGGATATCGCTTTGGGGGGTGATCGCGATCATCATCCTACTGGCCATTGTCATTGCGGCGATGTTTGTAGAGCTGCCGTCCTGGGCACCCCTCTTGGT
Organism: Octadecabacter sp. SW4; assembly: GCF_008065155.1. Taxonomy (NCBI): domain Bacteria; kingdom Pseudomonadati; phylum Pseudomonadota; class Alphaproteobacteria; order Rhodobacterales; family Roseobacteraceae; genus Octadecabacter; species Octadecabacter sp. SW4. Next base: position 386,428 of record NZ_CP042819.1, read on the forward strand.
GGCGCCGATCGCGGTGCAGGAAATGGTGATGGCGCTTTGGTTCATCTTCCGCGGCTTCGACTTCAGCGCGCTAGAGGCCAAACCACCCCAATACTCCGATGTCCCGTCATGAGTGCCGGTGCCGCGCTTCACATCACGATCCGCCGCCATGGCGCGCCCGACGTTCTACTGTGGGAGGCTGAGGATCTGCCCGAACCTGCCCCGACCGAGGTCCGCGTGCAGGTCGAGGCGGCAGGTGTCTCTGCCTATGATGTGATGCTGCGCGGTCACCGGTTTCCCGGATTCCCCGCGCTGCCCTACACTCCGGGTGAAGATATCGTTGGAATCGTCGATAAGGTCGGCCGCGATGTAACCACCCTGTCGCCGGGACAGCGTGTCGGCGGTTGGACCTTCGGGGATGCCGGTGGCTATGCCCAATACCTGTGCCGTCCTGCCGCTGATCTGGTGCCGGTGCCTGACGGGCTTGCCCCCGCAGCTGCGGTTGCGCTGATCGTCAACTATCTGACGGCGAGCCTTGCCCTGCATCAGGCGGCCAAGGTTCAGCCGGGCGAACGCCTGCTTGTTCAGGGAGCGGGTGGCGGGCTGGGCAGTGCGCTTTTGCAATTGGGTCGCGAGGCTGGCTTGCTGACCTATGGCTGTGATGCTGCGCGCAAACACGATCAGATCAGCACCGACGGTGCAGAGCCGATTGACTACAAGGCCGCAGACGTTATCCAGCAGAGCCGCGACCTGACAGATGGCGGGGCCGACGTTGTGATCGACCTTGTCGGTGGCGCGCGACAATTGATGCGGTCGTGGCGCGCACTGCGCCCGGACGGGCGGTTATTGATGCTGGGCATGGCCGGGTCACTCCGGTCCGGGACCGGGATTATCCTGCCCAGTCTTGGGTTGCTGGGCCTTTTCGCGATCTCGCCGGGAGAGCGGCATCTGGTCAAAGGGCCGGGCATGGACAGCTACCCACGCGACAATCCCGATTGGTACCAAAAGACACTTTCAGGGTTCTTTGCTATGGCGCTGAAAGGACGGCTTGCGCCGCGGGTGGCTGAAACCGTCCCGATGCATGAGGCCGCTCGGGCGCATGCCATGCTGGAAAGCGGGAATGTGAGTGGCAAGGTCGTTCTGATCGCTGCCGAAAATACAATTGAAAGGGTATAACATGGACGCGCAGGACCAATCAGCGCTCAGATGGGGCGGACTGTCGGGTATTCTGGGCAGCGTACTATTGCTTGGGGTTTTCGGAATGCTTGCAGCCTTCGTGGGCCTCGAAACGGTCGAAGGCGAAGCGGCGGTGGCGCGGTTCCCCGATATCCGCTGGGTCCGGATCATCGAAAATACCGCCTATCTGTTCACTCTGGCGCTTTGGGCGCTGCATTCCGTTGCACTGTTGATCGCGCTGCGGGGCGCGCGCTATGGCATGGCGCTTGCAGCGGCCATACTGTCCTTTCTGGGCCTCGCCGTTCTTGCCGCAGGCGCCATCCCGCACACGGCGACAACCGTGATCTCCGAACTCTACCACGCACCGGAAACTGCGGCTGACCTCAGGCCCGTCCTCGTCATCGCATGGCAGGTCTCGCAGGGCTGGGTCGACAGCTTCGTCGTAACTGGCATTGCCCTGACGCCCTTTGGAATGATGCTTTATGGGATCGCGATGCTCGGTGCGCCAAGCTATGGGAAATGGGCCGGAGGGGTCGGCATCCTTCTTGGGGTCGCCGGAACCTACGCGGCAGTGATGAGCCTGATGGAGGAAAGCGAGATCGTCGCCATTGGTGTCTTTGCCCTCGTCTTTTTCCACTTCATCGTCGGTTGGTGGACGTTCCGGGCGGCGTCACGGGGCATGTAAACATGGCCAGCCCCGCAAGAAGGACGCCTCCAATGCTTTGGTTGATCCTCTTTGCCGTAACCCATCCCTTTGCCGTGGCGCGCTGGGGATAGTCCTGCAACCTGTGAGTTCGACGCAGGATCCTCGCTGTGGCCTGCATGAATAACTGCTCTTTGTGCTGCTAAGCAGCACCGAACTCTTCGGCTATGTCGCATTTCCCGCGCTGCGTGCGCACGCAGCGAGAAATCAGATTTGCAGAATGGGCTTCTCGATAACTTTTGCGGCGCGATCACTAAAGGGCTGGTCCGGTTCCGAGTACCTTTCGCCGCAACCCGTATCAACTGGTAAGACGCGGGCGAACCGGACCTTGCCCGGACCAATCCGAACGACTGGTTCTGCACCGCTGCGTTGCGAAAGGTCGCTTGCAAAGTCAAGAATGCCCGTTGCAAACAGACTGATTTGGCGTGTTTGGTCAAACACTGGAGCAAGATCGCTGAACCTAGCTCCAGAACCTTTGATAAACCTTGCAGATCGCGAGTTGCAGCCAAAGCTGCATATCGCCTGTGCCGCTCGGGTTTTCGATGGTGTTTATCATTCCATCGGCTGCCTGATGCGATTCAAACCAGGTAAGAGCCTCTTGGATCTTCGGATGCTCTGCCGAGAAGCCCAAGAGCGACAATGAATCGAGAGCCGAGATGATGTCGGTATAGACTGTCTGACGTCAGCGCTTATGGGTCCAAATAGGGTCATTTGCTAAGAGAGTGTTTGTTGCTCATCGTAACCACTAAGGAGGGAACGATGAGAAAGACAACGAAGAGCCCCGGCGAGAAGATCGTTCAATATCAAGGCTTTGTGTAGCCTGTCGATCGCACTAAATCTGCCGCGCAAATCGTCCAGTTTCGGTTTGTCGGTTGTGCGAGACCACCTTCGACAGGCCCAGCCACAGCGATGACCAAATCAGTAAGACGCGCTGGTGATTGCTCAGGCAAGTAGGCTGCCGGCATATCGTAAAAATGAGGCCAGTCGTCGTTCGGAGAACTACGGACCGTCCTTGGAACGATCACGCCATGTGCGGCTAAGGCCAAACGTGTATTTGCTCCCTCAATATCTGCCACCAAGCGCATCAGGTCAGTTCAAGCGCAGGCCAGTGTTTGGCTCGAAATAGGACACTTTTCCAATATCAAAGGCGAGGCGTAGCGCTGTTCCCGGGGTCGCAGTGGTTTCGGCATGTAGGCGAGCAGTCACATTTTTGCCCCCCAACTGCATCACCGCGAATGTATCGGCGCCTGCCGGTTCAACGATATCGATCACACATTCCGCTTCCTGAGTGTCGCTCAGGCGACCAAGTGCCGAGTCCACGATATCTTCGGGACGCACGCCAAGTATCACGTCTTCTGGGAGATCTTGATTGCGCGTATCAGTGAGCACAATCGGATCCCCGTCCTTTCGCGCGATCTCAATCCGCGTGCCCTTGCCATTCGCTTTGGTTTTGACGGGTATCAGATTCATTGCAGGACTGCCCATGAAGTCGGCGACGAACAGATTGGCAGGACGGTTATAGATCTCGGCCGGAGTGCCGATTTGCTGGATCACGCCGCCCTTCATTACGACGATCTTGGTCGCCAGTGTCATCGCCTCGATCTGGTCGTGCGTCACGTAGACCATCGATGCTCCCAGCCGCTGGTGTAGCGCCTTGATTTCCGTGCGCATTTCGACCCGCAGTTTCGCGTCAAGGTTTGAGAGGGGTTCATCAAACAGGAACAGCTTGGGATCGCGCACCAATGCCCGACCCATGGCGACACGTTGACGTTGACCCCCAGACAGTTGACCCGGCTTGCGGTGCAACAACGGTTCAATTTGCAATTGGGCGGCAACTTGCGCCAGTTTCGCATCCTGTGTTGCTTGATCGATACCGCGCACTTTCATCCCAAAAGTAATATTCTTGGCGACGGTCATCGTTGGATACAAAGCGTAGGACTGAAAAACCATGGCGATGTCGCGGTCCTTGGGGCTGACGTTGGTCATATTCTGACCGCTGATGAACATGTCACCGCCTGTGATCGGCTCTAGCCCTGCGATGCAGTTCAACAGCGTGGACTTGCCGCAGCCGGATGGGCCGACAAGGACAAGGAAATCACCCTCGTCAATCGAGACATTGATGTCCTTGAGGACTTCGGTGGACCCGTAGTTCTTGAACAGGTTCTTAACTTCGAGGATCGGAGCCATTGTATTATCCTTTCACGGACCCAGCGGTCAGACCGCGAATAAAGTATTTGCCAGCAACGACGTAGACAAGCAGGGTCGGCAGTGCCGCTATGATCGCTGCGGCCATATCGACGTTGTATTCTTTCACGCCGGTGGTCGAGTTGACGATATTGTTGAGCGCAACTGTCAGCGGTTGTGTCCCCGCCTGACTGAACGAGATGCCAAACAGAAAATCGTTCCAGATTTGCGTAAACTGCCAGATCACGGTTACCACGATGATGGGGAGCGACAGAGGCAGGAAGATCGACCAAAAAATGCGGAAGAAGCCAGCACCGTCGACTTTTGCGGCCTTCGTCAGCTCGCTCGGGATGGAGACGTAGTAGTTGCGGAAGAACAGCGTCGTGAATCCCAGACCGTAGATGACGTGAACAAAAATCAGCCCCGGGATCGTCCCTGCAATCCCCATGACACCCAACATGCGTGCCATTGGCAAAAGGACCACCTGAAACGGGATGAAGCAGCCAAACAGCAACAGCGCGAAGAAGATATTAGCACCTTTGAACCGCCACTGGGCCACAACGTAGCCGTTCAGCGCACCGACAAGCGTAGATATTATCACGGCTGGAATTGCGATCAGTAGCGAGTTCAAGAAGTAGGGTCGCATGCCCTCACATTGGATGCCCGTGCAGGCGGAGGACCATGCTGTGCTCCAGGCGTCAAACGTTACCTCACGCGGCAGCGAGACAAGATCGCCCGTCCGGATTTCATCTAGCGACTTAAGCGAAGTCGTGATCATGACGAACAGCGGCATCAAGTAGAACAGCGCGAAGAGGCTGAGCAGAATATAAAGCACAAGACGCAAGACCAGCTTGGTCGCGGGGCTTTGGCCGCGGGACGGGTTGTAGGACAAATCAGTCATCTTTGGTCCTCAATTCTGAGTAGAGGTAGGGGACAACGATCGCGAAGACGACAAGCATCATCACCATGGCCGAACTTGCCGCCTGTCCGATGTCGCCGCGTGAAAACGCCATGGCATACATGTAGGTGGCTGGAAGATCGGTGGCGTAACCGGGGCCCCCTCCAGTCAAGGCAATGACAAGGTCAAAGCTTTTGATCGCCAGGTGAGCCAGCACGATGAACGCGCTGAGGAATATCGGGGCCATCGACGGGATGATGATGGCCGAATAGACGCGCCATGTGGGAATGCCATCGACTTGCGCGGCCTTGATGATCTCTTCATCCACAGAGCGCAGACCAGCCAAGAACAGCGCCATCACAAAGCCCGAGCTTTGCCAGACCGCCGCGATCACAACCGTATAGATCGCCTTGTCGGGGTCAACGAGCCAACCGAATTCGAAGTTGGCGAACCCCCAGCCTTGGACGGTGGCCTCAATCCCCAGTTCAGGGTTCAGGATCCACTTCCACGCGGTGCCGGTAACGATCATCGACAGGGCCATAGGGTAAAGGTAAATCGTGCGGATCGCGCCTTCGGTGCGGATTTTTTGATCCAGCAGAATGGCCAGCAACAGTCCCAGGACCATCGCAATCAAGATGAACAATGTGCCGAAAATCGCGAGGTTCACCATCGCGGTTTCAAAGCGCGGCGAGGCCGCGAGGCGTTCATACTGAATGAAGCTGTCAAACTCGTAGCGCGGCATCAGTCGCGACCGCGTCAGTGACACCCATGCAGTCCATGCGATGAAACCGTAGACAAACACCATGACGGCGATGAACGACGGCGCCAAAACGATCTTTGGCATATTATCTTGCAACCATCTTGTCATCAGATGTTCCCCCTATCCATTGGTGGCCCCGCCCCGAAAGGGGACAGGGCCGACTTAGGTAATTGCAAGAAATTACAGGGAGTTTGCTACTGCGTCAGCCAACATCTGAACAGCCTCGGCGGAGGTCATGTCAGAGTTGAAGTGCGCAGTCACAACATCCGTGATCGCACCCGATTGCGCGCCATAAAGCGCCATGCCGTGTGCATAGGACGGCATGAGAGTGCCAGCGTCGTTGGTGGAGGCCATGTCTGCTGCGGAGATCTGAGCACACTCGTCAAAGCCAGAGAGATCGACGTCCGTGCGGGCAGGGATGGAGCCCTTGTTCATGTTGAACACTTCCTGGAACGTTGGCCCCATGATCAGTTCCGCCAACAGCGCCTGACCATCTGCTTTGTCCTCGCCTTCAACCGAGAACATTGCAAAGCTGTCAACGTTGTAGAGGTAACCATCGCCCGGAGTGGATGCGCAGGAGAAATCAACGCCTGGGACTTTGCCGGCCGCTAGGAATTCACCTTTCGCCCAATCACCCATGATCTGGAACGCCGCTTCGCCGTTCATGACCATGGCTGTCGCAAGGTTCCAGTCACGACCGGAGAAGTTCTCGTCGACGTAGCCACGCATAGTGCGCATCTGGTCGAACACCGCAACCATCGTGTCAGATGTCAGGGCTTCGGGGTCGAGATCCACAAGAGCGGCCTGATAGAACTCGGCGCCGCCAAGACCCAGAACAACCGTTTCAAAGACTGTTGCATCCTGCCAAGCCTGACCACCGTGGGCCAGCGGGATGATGCCAGCGGCTTGCAGTGTTTCGGCTGCGGCGTTGAACTCGTCCCACGTCGTTGGCATTTCGATACCGTTGGCAGACAGGACTTCGGTGTTGGCCCAGATCCAGTCAACGCGGTGAACGTTCACAGGGGCTGCGCACCAGGTGCCGTCACACTGCATGTGGTTTGCGATGGACGCTGGCAAAAGGTTTGCCCAGTCATTGGCTTCAGCCACTGCTGAAATGTCGGCCAAAACACCTTCGGCATACCATTCCTGAATCGCTGGGCCTTTGATCTGTGCAGCGGTTGGTGCGTTGCCGGACAAGACACGTGCGCGCAGGGCTGTACCAGCCGCATCGCCACCACCGCCAGCAACCGGCATGTCGGTCCAAGTGCCGCCGCCCGCCGCGAATTCTTCTTGCAGCACAGCCACAGAACGTGCTTCGCCGCCGGACGTCCAATAGTGGAGGACTTCTGCCTGTGGTTCGGCAAATGCCGCCGTAGATGCGACGATGGCGAGTGCGGATGCTGTGCCAATTACTTGAGTTTTCATTTTCGATTTCCTCCCAGAAAAGACCGCTCTTCGCGGCTCGAGTGGCCGCAATGTGAGGGCCACGACGATGTCGATGCAATTGCTACATGACGGGTATTCGCTGCACGCATGCAGAAAATTGCACGGCTTGTTACACGCTGTTACTTTGCGCTCGATTTTGTTGCATTCTGTTACATAACGGGATGACGCTCCTTTGTCCGACCAAAAACCTTGGCATCCGCCGGAGAACCTGAACCATGCCGATCCCGCGTATCCTTGTCGTCGATGATGACCCTGACATGCGTCAGATGATGACGCAATTTCTGCGTCAGAACGGGTCGATTGCTTTGCCCGCCGCCAACGAAGCAGAAGTGCGCACGCATATCGACGGCGGCCGCGTCGATCTGGTTTTGCTCGACGTTATGCTGGGCGACGAGAACGGCTTGGAAATCTGCAAACGGCTACGACGTGAACAGGAGGTGCCGATTGTCATGGTGTCGGCCTTATCTGCAGATCATCAACGCATGGAAGGATATGCGGTTGGGGCGGACGACTATGTTGCCAAGCCATTCAACCCTGAACTGCTATTGGCACGTGTCAAAGCCGTCCTGTCGCGCACACAACGGTCGGCGTCACTGGTGCACCGAAGAAACACCAAGACGTTCAATTTCAGCGGATGGTTCTATGACGCCAAGTCCGGCGAGGTTTCGTCCCCATCCAAGGTTCAAGTCGCCTTATCGCGCCGAGAAACTGCATTGCTACAGGTATTGTTGGCGAACCCGCACATTCCCCTCACGCGGGAAGAAATCGCGGCCAATCTGGATGTCACCGGAGAAACCCAGCCCCCCGGCGAGACATCGGGCCGAGCCATTGATGTTTTGGTCGGGCGCCTGCGCAATAAGATTGAAGCGAACCCGAAGGACCCACAAATCCTAAAGACTGAACGAGGTGTTGGTTATGTATTCGCCGTGGACGTCGCGGTTTCAGACGCGTGAAGTTCAAACCGAACAGCCTGCGCATGATTGGGCCGATCCTGGTTCTTGCGGCGTTTCTAATGGGCGGCGGCACGGTTTGGATGTGGACGAAATCCACGTCAGATTGGCGCGAGCATCGCATTGCGGCTTATAACGCAGGGATAACACTGTTTTATGCGATGCAAAACGGTACTGCCCCACCTGCGGGCATGGAAATCACACCTTTGCCTGACGCCGATCAGGTCCACGCGACAAACGGATCATTCCGCCAAATCTCGGGCGCGCCTGATGCCCCGCGGATCACGATTGTCCCAATCCTGCCCGATACCGCAAACCAGATCACCGGGGCACCGGTTACCTTGGCCATTCTGTCGCCCAGTTTGACCTATAGCCTGGCGGACCTGCCGCGCCGCAACGGCCAGACTGGAGCCGAAACGCTGGGCGCTATAACCCGGAAATTGGCCACCTTCTGCAGCGACCCATTTGTCGTGGCCCGCATGGGCGATGCCGATTGGGTCGAGATAGTTGGCAACACCGTATGGGGGTGTGACGTCGCCCCGCCAGATCTGCGTATCCTCGCCGCACTTCTGGTGGTGGTCGCGACAGGCATCCTTCTAACGGTGGTCCTGAACCTACATTCGTCATTCCTGTCTTTCGCCGACCAGTTGCGAAATCGTCGGCGTGTAGGTGGTCCCACCCGCTATGAACCGTATGGCCCGCAAGAACTGCAAGAGATCATAACGGCCGTTAACAGCTATCTGGAAATCGAGCGCGAACAACTGGCGAGCCGGGCCGCCGTTCTCTCTGGTGTTAGCCACGATCTCGGCACACCTGCCACACGGCTCCGCCTACGGGCTGCGTTGATCCAAGACGGCAACTTGCGTCGCAAATTTGAAACAGATATTGACAGCATGACGGGCATCATCGAGAGCGTACTGACCTATACGAACGTCGAAATGGGCGCCGAAGAACCACGCAACTTATCTCTGACATCACTTCTGGAAGCGATTGTGGCCAACTACCAAGACGTCGGACGCCCAGTGACCCTCCGCAAAGGCAACGATGTCATTGTACGGGGCGGGAAATCCATCTTCATGTCCCGGCAAGGGTACGGTGTGATGTCCAATGACCGCGATATTGTTGTTGTTGGGCGGCCCGTGTCGCTGGAACGAGCCATTACGAACCTAATCGAAAATGCTCTGAAATACGGTCGGAGCGCGACCATCTCGTTAGAGGCTGACGCGCAATCGGCAACTGTCATCATCGACGATGAGGGTTCCCAAAGCTCGGCCACGGAAATCGAAGACATGCTCGCGCCATTTCAACGCGGTGAAAACACAAAGACCATCGACGGTCACGGGCTGGGCCTGACGATCGTCGCCACTATTGCGAAATTGCACGGTGGAAAACTGTCATTCGAAGATACCCCGGCAGGTGTTTCTGCACGGTTGGACATTCAACGTAGTTGACCGTCGGCTCAAGAGGATGACCGCTTTGGAAGCAAATGCCGGAACAGGTGATGGGGCCAATCGCCGTATCGAAGAACTCCGCAAACGGACACCCCGCTCAGAGATGCGTTTGACAATTCGTGCCTATTGCAGCCGTTCGACGCGGGGGCCTCGTATGTCCGTTAAGCGCCGTTTCTACTGGCAACGATGTCGGCTTTGGGTGCCTGGCGTCCAATCGAGCGCGCCGCAGCATTTGGGGGAGTGGGCCCAAACCCAACCTTCGCCGCGGATGGCGCCAATGACTGGACTGCGCGGACATTGCTGACTTTCGCCGCAACTGCACCAATATCAGCTTTGGCGGTTTCTGCTGTTTTTCAATATGGCCATCAACTGCTAAAGCTTAGACATGCACAGCTCTGATCTACGTTTCTTTCCACCTGACAGTGCCCGCACCCATGAAGTTTGCGGGTCCGGGGCTTTTGTTTTCGCTTTTACGCTGGCCGCGCGGCTGGGTGGGGAAATCCTTTGGGTGCGCGAGGCCTGGGAGACTGTGCAACCCAATCCCAACGGGTTTGCTGAGTTCATTGACCCGGCGAGTGTGACCATTTGCAATGCCAAAAATCAAATGGGGGTTTTGGCCGTCGCAGAAGAAGCGTTGCGATCGGGGGCTGTCACCCTTGTTGTGATGACCTTGAATCAGCCTATCGGCCTGACCGAAGGGCGAAGATTGCAGTTGGCCGCGCGGGAGGGAAAATCCACCGGGTTGGCCATCATCCCCGAAGGCATGGGTAGCAATGCCGCGGAAACCAGGTGGCGGTGTGGCCCTGTTTTTGACCCCAAGGACTCGACTCTGCAAAAATGGGAGCTTATTAAGAACAAATCAGGAACATTGGGTGTCTGGCATGTTCGATGGGATACAGCGTCGCGTCGTCTCATTATGGTTTCCTCGGCTGGCAAGTGACCGGGTTTTACGCCAGCATCTGATTGATGGCCCCTTTGCGCTGACCCTGAAACAGCAGGATGCCAATCGTATATATTGCTTGAACGGTGAAGCCGCGCGGCAGGGATTGCACCGGGGGATGTCTTATGCCGATGCGCGCGCCTTTTGCCCAAACTTGCGAAGCGCTCCGGCCGACCCCGCAAAAGATCAGCGTTTCCTGCATATTTTGCGCCGCTGGGCGACACGGTATTGCCCCTGGGTCGGGGCGGAGGGTGAGGACGGGCTGGTTCTTGATATAACAGGATCGGCGCATCTTTGGGGTGGAGAGTCTGCCATGATCGTGGACATACGCAGGCGGTTGTTGCGGGCGGGGCTTTCGGTGCAAATCGGACTTGGCGACACGCGGGGGCAGCCTGGGCGCTGGCCCATTATGGTGAGGGAACCGCCCCCTCTGGTAACATGCGGAGCGCGCTTGAAACCCTGCCTGTGGCCGCGCTGCGCCTGAAGGAAGACACAACGGTCACGTTACAGCGGTTGGGCTTGCGCAAAATTGGGGACCTTGCGACAGCCCCGCGCGCACCCCTGACCCGCCGCTTTGGCCCCGGTCTTTTGCTGCGGCTTGATCAGGCCCTTGGCACACATCCCGAAGAGATTACACCGCTGGCTGATCCCCCACATTACGGTCTGCGGATGACCTTGCCGGAACCGATTGGATTGCTGACTGATGTCATGGCTGGAACCGAACGGTTGCTGGTTCAGCTTTGCGCCAAACTGAAAGCGCGAGAGATGGGTGCGCGCATGCTTTGCATGACGCTGCGCCGGGTAGATCAGGATCAGCAACAGGTTGAGCTGCGTCTGGCGCGGCCCTTGCAAGACCCCAAGCGCATCCTGCCCTTGTTCGAGCGCGGATTAGCCGAGGTTGAGGCCGGGTTTGGCATTGATCAATTGCGCCTGGAGGCGACACAGGTCGAGGCATTGCCCGTGCAGCAGGTGAGCCACGTATCGGATCATGACAAAGACAAGTTAGACGACCTGATTAGCCGCCTTGGCACACGTATCGGGTTGGAGAATATCCAACGGTTCCTACCAGCAGACAGCCATATTCCGGAGCGCAGCTTTCTGATCGCTTGCGCGGCTTATTCTGAACCACAAAGTGGTTGGAACAGTGCAAAGCGACGCCCGCTTTGCCTGTTTCCGCCGGAACCGATTGCTGGAACGGGACCGCACCCGCCAAGCCGTTTTCGCTGGCGGCGCATGTCCTTGACCACAGGCCATGCCACGGGCCCTGAACGTATCGCACCGGAATGGTGGTTTGAGGATGAAAACTGGCGCTCAGGTCTGCGCGATTACTGGCGCGTGGAGACAAGACAGGGGCGGCGGCTTTGGTTATTTCACACCCCGCAAAATCCGGGTTGGTTTGTGCAGGGGGAATTCGCATGATCGAGGTGAACCGCACCTATCGTCCGGATATGCTGGAAACACATGCGCAAGGGCAGAATTATGCAGAACTCTGCGTGACGACGAATTTTACCTTTCTGACCGGCGCATCTCATCCAGAAGAATTGGTCACGCGCGCGGCGGAACTGGGGCTGTCTGCTATTGCCATAACGGATCACAATTCCCTGGCCGGGGTGGTGCGCGCGTGGAGTGCGCTGAAAGAGCTGAAACGTGAGGCGAAAGGTGCAGTGCAAATCCGGTCTCAGCATCAGATTGATTCATCTTCTCGGCAAGAGGTTGGACGACTTGACCCAATTGCGAAACCGACCGCATTTTCGTTGCCGAAACTGATCGTTGGGTGCCGTCTGATTTTACAGGACAGTTCCGTGGATTGGCTTGCCTTGCCCTGTGACCGGACCGCCTATAAGCGACTGACCCGGTTGCTGACGTTGGGAAAACGTCGGGCCGAAAAGGGGCAATGCGACCTTTACCGCGAAGACATGATAACCACGTGCAAAGGCATGATCTTGATCGCCTTGCCGCAAACTGGCCTGGCAGAAGCCACTTCGGATATTCAAACCATGCGGCGATATTTCTCTAATCATGTCTTTCTGGGGGCGGCCCCCCGATATGATGGCAGCGACCAAACCTATCTGGCGGCCTGTGCCCGGCTGGCGCACAAGACATCCGCCCCCATGGTCGCGGTTGGGGATGTTTTGATGCACCACGCCAGTCGTAGGCAGTTGGCCGATGTGCTGACCTGTATGCGCAACCATATCACCATTGATCAGATCGGAACCCGTGCGCTGCTCAACGCAGAACGCCGTTTGAAATCAGGGGCCGATCTGGCACGTTTGTTCCGTAGCCACCCCGGTGCGTTGCGGCGCACGCTTGAGATTGCCAACAGATGCAGTTTTGATCTGGAGGAGCTGTCTTATGAATACCCTCATGAGGACGCAGGGAGCGAAACACCGCAGGCTCGCCTGGAACGTCTGGCCCATGAAGGGTTGAAAAACCGTTACCCCGCTGGCCCGCCAAGTCGCGCAATCCAACTTCTGAAGAAAGAACTGGCGCTGGTGGAGGAACTTAAATTTCCCGCCTACTTCCTGACCGTTCATGACATCATGCAATTTGCCAAATCGCAAGGCATCCTCTGTCAGGGACGGGGATCGGCCGCAAATTCTATCCTGTGCTATCTTTTGGGCATTACCGATGTCAGCCCGGATACGATCGCTATGGTTTTTGAGCGGTTCGTCTCAAGATACCGGGGCGAGCCGCCGGATATCGACGTGGATTTTGAACACGAACGGCGCGAAGAGGTAATCCAGTGGATTTATAAGAAATATGGCCGCCACCGTGCGGGGCTTTGTGCCACGGTAATCCATTTCCGTTCTCGTGCTGCGATCCGCGAAGTGGGCAAGGTCATGGGGTTATCACAAGATGTAACCGCAGGTCTGTCCAGCCAAATCTGGGGTATGACCAATGGCGGTGTTGATCTGGACCGCATCCGCGAACTTGGCCTTGTTCCAGAGGACCGTCGTTTGATGCAGACCATTCGCCTGATAGGTGAACTGATCGGGTTCCCCCGCCATTTATCTCAGCATGTTGGCGGTTTTGTCATCACGCGTGGGCGGCTGGACGAGTTATCACCCATTTCAAATGCAGCGATGGAGGACCGGACGGTCATCGAATGGGACAAGGATGATATCGACGCCTTGGGTATTCTGAAGATCGATGTTCTGGGGCTGGGCATGCTGAGTTGTGTGCGCAAAGCGTTTGATCTGATGCAGGTGCATGAGGGGGAAACGCTGACGATTGCCACGGTCCCGCAAGAGGACAAAGCCACCTACGACATGCTGTGTGTCGCCGATGCGGTGGGCGTCTTTCAGGTGGAAAGTCGGGCGCAGATGAATTTTCTGCCCCGCATGAAGCCCAGAACTTTTTATGATCTGGTGATCGAGGTCGCCATTGTTCGCCCCGGTCCTATTCAGGGCGATATGGTCAAGCCCTATATCCGGCGTCGGAACGGTGATGAGAAACCGGAACCTTTTGGCTCGGAATTGGAACAAGTTACCAAGCGCACCCTTGGTGTTCCGCTTTTTCAAGAGCAGGCCTTGCAGATCGCCGTTGTCGGAGCCGGGTTTTCCGCTGAAGAGGCCGACCACCTGCGCCGGTCTCTGGCCTCGTTCCGGCGGATGGGAACAATCGGCACGCATCGCGACAAATTCATCAATGGCATGCTTGGCAAGGGCTATGATCAGGAGGTGGCCGAACGCTGTTTCAGTCAGATCGAAGGGTTTGCCGATTACGGCTTTCCGGAAAGCCACGCAGCGGCCTTTGCCATGCTGGCCTATGTATCGGCCTGGCTAAAATGCCACCACCCGGCGATCTTTGCCTGTGCGCTGCTCAATTCCCAGCCGATGGGGTTTTACGCCCCGGCCCAGATTGTGCGTGATGCGCGGGAACATAATGTGGAAACGCGCCCCATTTGCGTCAATCATTCCGAATGGAACAACACGTTGGAACGCCGCCCCGATGGCAGGCTGGCCCTGCGGCTGGGATTTCGCCAGATCAAAGCTTTCAGGGAAGAAGATGCCGGTTGGATTGTTGCCGCGCGTGGTAATGGCTATCCGGATCCCGAGGCACTTTGGCTGAGGGCCGGATTGCGGCCTGATGTGCTAACACGCCTTGCCGAGGCCGACGCGTTTTCCGATATGGGCCTTGCCCGTCGCGATGCGCTTTGGGCGGTGAAGGCAATTCGGGATCATAACCCACTACCTCTTTTCAACGATCCGATTGATGGAGAAGCGATCAATGAGCCACAGACGCACCTGCCGGTCATGCAATTGGGCGAAGAAGTGGTCGAGGACTATGTTTCAACCAGGCTGACATTGCGGGCACACCCAATGGAACTTTTGCGCCCATCTCTGCCGGGACTGGTCACACATGACTCTTTGAAACATATCGCGGTTGGACGTTACAGCGTTTGTGGTTTGGTTATCACCCGCCAGCGCCCGGGGACGGCCTCGGGCGTGATTTTCCTGACGCTTGAGGATGAAACCGGCGTCAGCAACGTCGTGGTCTGGCCCAAGGTTTATGAACGATTTCGCCGTGTCGTTATGGGCGGGCGGCTGCTACAGGTGCAGGGTTATCTGCAACGTGAGGGTATCGTGGTGCACCTGATTGCACAGGACGTTCAGGACATGTCCCACAAGCTGTCGGAACTGGGCCACCCGCTCCCCGATGCCCTGACAACCGAAGGGCCTCGCACGGATGACACCCCCAAGAAATCCCGCTATCCCGCCCGCGCCATGCATCCGCGCGATCAAGCAAAACGCCTCTTCCCAAGCCGGGATTTTCATTAAGCTGCCGTTCATGCGCTTTGCAGCATTGATCAAGCCGGGTTCTCTACTGCCGACCGCTGCGGGAAGCATAACTAAGTCCCGCAACTTGATCCTTGAGCAATTTGTTCTCGCGGCAGAAAGTTCGAATGATCGGTTTTTGCGCCGCATGGCGGCACGGATTTCTTTGCATGCGCCGCAATTTTGGCGCTGCGAGCGCAGGCAACAAGAAATCACGATGACCGGGTTGGGCCCTTTTACACCTTCGCCGCCGCTTCGACGAAGGGCCGCTCTTCATATTGGGTCAGAACTGAATGACGCGATTCTTTTTGTTTCGTGAAGATTTAGCTGCAAAAAGAATCGAAGGTTTGTGACACACCACACAAATACTTGATAACGCTCACAAGCGTGTGTCTGACGTCAGCACCTGTGGGGCAGATTTGAGGGATTGGCATCAGGAGGATTTCTGGTTCATCGTAACCGTCAAGGAGTGGAGATGAGACAGACATTCGGAAGCCAATGTCTACTTCGGGCGCGACAAAGCCATTCTGGAACAAAGGGAAAGGATCAAACAGAAGACGCTCGAAGCGAGACGCTTGCATCACAGCCAACGCGCCGCATAATCACATTAACCAGATGAGCCGAACTCTCTCTTAGTTTAGGCCGCCATTGGTTCCAAAAACCCTGACGACGGACAGTCAGCTAATCATATGCGATAGGCCTAATAGATCGACACCTAATAGCCTCAGCACTATGCCAATTCGAACATTGGCGACAGAGAATGATGCTCAAAGCAATGAGTTTAGGGCTGCAACCTCCAGCTGAGCACAGATAACATCGTCGCTAAGAAAGCAACGAAATTGAACTTCTGATGACATTTGGGGATGTGGCGACCATCATGCAGAGTTCGTATTTCGGGCAATTTAGCGGCGACCCAGCAATTGAATTTAGGCTTCTCAAAATCTTAGTTAGAAATAAACTCTGTGGTCTTATCCTTCTTGCATTACCGATTGCTTCATTGGCGGACATTCATTCAGAATACTCGTGGGAAGTCAGACTATCCAGTGAAATTGTTGACGCTCAAATCTGCCAGATTGCCCTTAGTCCAATACCTGAAGTTTGTGAGCATTTCGCTCGCGTAAATACAGAACTGTTCCCTGATCAAAAAGACCGGAGTCGGGGTGGTCTTGAGTATGCGTGGCTCGACATAAACCGTGATGGGAAACTGGATCTCATATTGAGAGTTCGCAACTTCGAATGGTGCGGCAGCGTCGGATGCGCAAACTATATTTTCCTAAGCGAACTAGCTAGTGATGGTTCCGCCTCATACGAAACAGCAACCATCCTGCCGATCAGTCTGGAACCTATCTTCGTCTTCGACCGAGGAGGTTTGGGAATCGCACTTCGTTTTGGGGCTTCAGACTTTTTTGTAGACCCGGTCGCGCTTTATAGATCAGGCAAGAATGAATATCGAATTGAGGATTGAGAATTGGCTTCATTTGAGCAGACACAAAACCTAATTGATAGCTTCGCTAATAAGAACCTTGCGGCGTTTATCCAATCTGTAGGTTACCGAGAAAGTGACAATGACTATTCTTTTCAAGGCGGGCTTCGGTTGGGAGCATACCAGTCTGAAAGAATCGCGTTGCTGGACATTGGTTGAATTGAGGCAAGCAGCGGCAGCGATCCAAGTACATGGAATTGGACAGGAAAGCATGGCGTCAATAGTGTCGCGGATTTTCTAGGCCCAAACGCAGAATTTTATCAAGACTTGGCTTTCATTGAATGGACCCAGCGGCAATGGCAATTCATCCGAGCAACTGACAACGAGTATTGGGGTGATCAGACGTTAGATGAGGTCGATCTTAGTGTCAGTGTGTCTGACGTCAGACAATCCGAGGATGCGATCTTGTGAATTCATCTTGTCCGAGGGAAGAGGCCATGCCGCCTCCCTTTCGACGACGTGTTGTTGAATGGTGAAGACTTCTGAGCCCGCTGACTGTTGGTTCGGGATTTGACGCGAAAATCCGGTGTCCGTCACGAGGGGCCGCGGCCACAGGGATTATAGTTTGCGCGCGCGCTTCTCAGCTTCCCTCTCGATCCGCCCAACCGGCAAAGATGCGTTCCAGAAAAATAACGGCGTAGTATAAAATGATGCCCAGAAAGGCGAGGGCAATCAAAACCGCGAACATCAGGGGATAATCCCCATTGGTTTCGCCCGATTTGAATAGCGCCCCAAGGCCGCGGCCATGTGGGCTCACGATCTCGACCAGATTGGTGCCAATGAACGCCAGGGTCGCCGATACTTTCAGTGCCCCAAAGAATTCCGGCAAGGTCTTGGGCAACGCGATCTTGCGAAAGATCGTATACCGTGATGCGCCGAGCGCGCGCAGTATGTCACGGTATTCGGGCTCCAGCGTGGACAGCCCAATCCCGACCGACACGGCAATCGGGAAAAACGAAATCATAAAGGCCATCAGCACCGTGTTGAAGTCATGTTGCCCGATAAAGATGAGCGAGATGACAGGCACCAGCGTTGCTTTGGGAATAGCGTTGAAGCCTACCAGCAATGGATAAAGTGCATTGCGGGCGACCTTTGAAAAACCGATGATCATGCCGATCAAGGTGCCGAACACCACAGCCAGCATCAAACCCGCGACGGTGCGCCAAAGGGTTTGCCAGCCCATGATCAGGAACAGATATTTGAAGTTCCAGAATGCCGGTGGCAAGTCGGAGGGGGAAGCCATCTTGTAGTTCGGCCAGTCGTTGACCCAAACCAACATTTCCCACAGTCCAAGGAACACGAGGATGGCGAGCACGGGTGTCGCGATCTTGAATAGCATCAGTGGTCCGCCTCGGCGCGGCCCTGTGCAATCTTGATCTGGTCGCGCAAGATGTGCAGCATATCGGCTGCGGTTGGAGTGAACAGCACGTCCAGGGTGCGATCCTCTGGCAAATCGATATCCATCACGTATTGCGTCCGTGCTGGCCGACCGGACAGGACGATCACCTGATCCCCCAGAAAAACGCTTTCGCGCAGATCATGCGTAATCAGAACTGCCGTAAACGGTTCCGCACGGCGCAGGTCGCGCATTGTCTGCCACAGGTCTTCGCGGGTGAAGGCATCCAGTGCCCCGAACGGTTCGTCCATGATCAACACATCGGGCTTGTGGACAAGCGACCTGCACAGTGACGCGCGCTGGCGCATACCCCCCGACAATTCCGAAGGGCGCTTGTGTTCGAACCCAAGCAGCCCGACCATTTCAAGCAATGCCATCGCGCGGTCGATCCGTGACGCCTTGGGCATCTTGGGCGCAACGATTTCAAGCGGCAGGACCACGTTGTCGAGGATCGTGCGCCACTCCAATAGCACGGGGTTCTGAAACGCCATCCCGACGGTCTTGCGGGGGCCCTTTACACGTTCGCCATGTAGCCAGACTTCGCCTGCATCAGGCTTCATCAGCCCTGCGACAAGGCGGGTCAATGTGGATTTTCCGCATCCCGACGGTCCGACGACAGCTGCAAATGTGCCTTCGGGGACGGAGACATCCAACCCGTCAAGCACGGGCAAAGGCCCGCCCGCAGTCTGATAGGCGTGGGTCACCGCTTTTATTTCTATGAGATTTTCGATGGTATTTACCCCTGGCAGCCGGGGCCGTCCCCGCGCTTGGACACGGCCCCGATAGGTTGTTACTGCAGCATCAGGCTGCCGTCGGTCGGCAGATAGCTTGGGTCGAAATACAACGCGGCGTCGGGCTCGCTCTGGAACGTATAGACCGATTTCGTTTGTGCGATCGCGCTCATCATGCGCTCATCATCGATAGAGCCGATGCCGTTTGCGATCACGAAATCGGTCAGGACGTTGGCATCGATCGCCATTTGCAGGCGCTCGGCCTCAAGCGCGGGATCAGCGGCCGGGTTGCGTTCCATCAGTGCGGCAATGGCGGTGTCAGGATCCGCAATCGCGTCCTTCCAGCCCATCGCGATAGCAGCCAGAAATGCGGTGACCTGCGCGGGGTTGGAGTCGGCAAAATCGGTATTCACGATAATCGCGTTGCCATAAAGATCAACGCCATAGTCCGCCATCAGCAGGACCGATATGTCATCGGCGGGAATGCCAAGGCGCATCAGGTTCAACGTCGATGAAAATGAAAAACCGGTGATCGCGGCGACGTTGCCCTCGGCCAACATCGGCTCCCGGGTTGGAAACCCGACGTCTTCGACAGTAATTTCGGACATATCAATACCGGTTTCCGCGGCAAAGATCGGGAACTGCGCCCATGCGCCATCGGGTGGCGGAGCGCCCAAGACCTTGCCCATCAAATCCTCTGGGGCTTCGATCCCCAATGACCGGCGACCGATCACGGCAAAGGGCGGTTTGTCATAGACCATCATAACGGCCGTGATCGGCGCGCCGGGGTTCTGGTCAAGAAAACGCATCAGCGAATTGATATCGGCAAAGCCGACCGGAAACGCCCCAGTTGCCACCTTCGGGATTGCGTCAAGGGAACCGGCCCCTTCATTGATCGTCACGGCAAGGCCGGCATCTGAAAAATACCCCGCATCGAGGGCCTGAAAATAAGGGGCTGCCGGCCCCTCAAACTTCCAGTCCAGCGCAAACGGCATCTCTGTTTGCGCGAATGCCGGTGAAGTCAGCAGGGCTGCGACAGTCGCCAGAAGCGTTTTACCAAATAGCATCATGTGTCCTCTTTCAGCGGTGTGGTTATCAGGGATCACTAGGTCAAAGCCGATCGCGGACTCCCAGTCACGTCATCAACAATTCTGGAAACGCACGCACCTTCGCTCAAAGTTTGACCATCTTTTCGCACACACGCCTGTTAGTCGCGCAGTTTGCACAGATGCGCCGCACGATTTGCGCGGACACGTCGTGCAGCCTGGTCAAGATGAGTCGAGGGCGACGCACCGGGCATCGAGTTCTCAAACTGCCCGAAATATGGGCGATTCTTTCTATATCGCTTGCTTTTTGCGCTGAGCGGTCGACCAAGCGCTTCAGCACGGCATCGCGCTGGCGGCGCCGACCCTGCCAGGCATATAAAGTCAAGACCGCACTCGGGATCCTGCGACACCTGCATGTTTGACAGCCTATCAACCACACAACCCCGTTCAAAGGGGGCCGCGGTTCTCTCGGCCAAGCGGCGTGGCAAGGCCAGCGTCATCGATACCTTACATCAATCCGGGTGTATGCGCGTCCTGTTTCCGCGTAGTGCTGGTGCACTTGATGCGGTGCTGATCAACACATCCGGAGGCGTGACCGGCGGCGACCGGATTGCGATCCGCGCAAGGGTCGGCCAGGGTTGTGCCCTCAGCCTGACGACGCAAGCAGCCGAGCGCGCCTACCGCGCACAACCCTTTGAGACAGGGCGCATATCAACCGACATCTCTGTCGATGATGACGCAATGCTGGCGTGGTTGCCGCAGGAATTGATCCTGTATGACGGCTGCGATCTTGATCGCAGCTTGAACGTCGCATTGGCACCATCCGCCACGGCACTGTTGGTGGAGACCGTAGCCTTTGGACGCATGGCGATGGGCGAGACCCTGGACAGTATACGGTTCAGGGACCGGATATCCATCCACCGCAACGGTCGCCCCATCTACCTGGACGGCGTTACGTTCGCTGGGAACGGTTCGGAAAAGCTGGCGCAAGGCGCAGTTGCGCAGGGGGCCAACGCTATGGCCAGCATCGTTTATGCCGCACCCGACGCCGAAGGGCATCTTGGCGCGGTGCGGTCGCATCTGCCCCAGTTCGGTGGGGCATCCCTGCTTGCCAAGGGCCTGCTGGTCGTCAGGATCGTGGCGCGCGATACCTATGTCCTGCGTCAGTCCCTGATTCCAATTCTCGAGCGTCTGTCAAAGGCGCCACTTCCCAAGTCATGGAGACTTTGAATGCAACTAACCCCGCGCGAAAAGGATAAACTGATCATTGCGATGGCTGCCGAAGTGGCGCGCAAGCGGCTGGCACGTGGTGTCAAGCTGAACCATCCCGAGGCCATCGCCCTGATCACCGACGCGGTTGTCGAAGGTGCGCGCGATGGCAGGTCCGTGGCCGATATGATGACGCATGGTGCGACCATCCTGTCGCGTGATCAATGCATGGACGGCATCGCCGAAATGATTCCCGACGTGCAGGTCGAGGCAACATTTCGCGACGGCACAAAACTGGTCACCGTTCACAACCCAATCAGATAGGAACCCGCAATGATCCCCGGACAAGTCTTTCCGAAAGAGGGCCACCTGACACTGAACGACGGCCGCCCGCAAACCACGCTGATGGTGGCCAACGCCGGCGACAGGCCGGTGCAGGTTGGCAGCCACTACCACTTTGCCGAGAGCAATGCCGCGTTGGAGTTTGATCGCGCAGCCGCATATGGCCAGCGGCTGGACATTGCCGCGGGGACTGCGGTGCGGTTTGAACCCGGCCAGCGTCGCGAAGTCGTCCTGATCCCGCTCAGCGGCGCACGACGTGTATTCGGGTTCAACGCGACCGTCATGGGAGAGCTGTAATGCCCGCCCTCATCAAACGTGCGGAATATGCCGCCATGTTCGGACCGACCACCGGCGACCGCCTGCGGCTGGCGGATACCGACCTGATCATCGAGGTCGAGCGCGATCTGACGACCTATGGCGAAGAGGTCAAGTTCGGTGGCGGCAAGGTCATCCGCGACGGCATGGGCCAATCCCAGGTCACGCGAGCGGGGGGTGCCGTAGATACCGTCATTACCAACGCGCTGATCGTCGATCATTCCGGTATTTACAAGGCTGACGTAGGCCTTCGCGATGGCCGGATCCACAAGATCGGTAAGGCAGGCAACCCGGACACGCAACCGCGTGTAGATATTGTCATCGGCCCCAGTACTGAAGTAATCGCCGCAGAAGGGCGCATCCTGACAGCGGGCGGGTTTGATTCACACATCCACTTCATTTGTCCGCAACAGATGGATGATGCACTGCATTCCGGCGTGACCACAATGCTGGGCGGCGGCACCGGTCCCGCGCATGGGACGCTGGCCACGACCTGCACCCCCGGGCCGTGGCACATCGGCCGCATGCTTCAGGCGATCGATGCCGTTCCGATGAACATCGGACTGTCCGGCAAAGGCAATGCCTCGCAACCCGAAGCCCTCGTCGAAATGGTCACGGCGGGTGCATGTGCGCTCAAACTGCATGAAGATTGGGGGACAACACCCGCGGCGATTGATTGCTGCCTGTCCGTCGCTGATGACATGGACGTGCAGGTGATGATCCATACCGACACGCTGAACGAATCTGGTTTCGTCGAAACGACTGTTGCGGCGATGAAGGGCCGCACGATCCACGCCTTCCACACCGAAGGTGCGGGCGGCGGCCATGCGCCAGACATCATCAAGATCTGTGGCGACGCCAATGTGCTGCCCAGTTCGACCAATCCGACGCGGCCCTTCACGGTGAACACGCTGGAAGAACACCTCGACATGCTGATGGTCTGTCATCATCTGGACAAGTCCATCCCCGAGGACGTGGCCTTTGCCGAAAGCCGTATCCGGCGCGAGACAATTGCCGCCGAGGATATTCTTCACGACATGGGCGCATTTTCGATCATCGCCAGCGACAGTCAGGCGATGGGTCGCGTCGGCGAGGTGTTGATCCGCACATGGCAAACAGCCGACAAGATGAAGAAACAGCGCGGCAGGTTGGCCGAAGAAACCGGTGAGAACGACAATTTTCGCGTGCGCCGCTACATCGCGAAATATACGATCAACCCCGCCATCGCCCATGGGATGAGTCGCGAGATAGGGTCCATCACAGAAGGCAAACGTGCGGATCTCGTCTTGTGGAATCCGGCATTTTTCGGGGTGAAACCGGAAATGGTGCTGATGGGCGGCATGATCGTCTGTGCGCAAATGGGCGATGCGAATGCATCGATCCCGACGCCGCAGCCTGTCTATTCGCGACCTATGTTCGGGGCGATGGGTGGTGCCGTTGCGCAGACGGCCGTCACCTTTGTCAGCGCCGCCGCCCAAGCGGACGGCATCGGCGACACGCTGGGCCTGTCCAAGCAGACCGTCGCCGTGGAAAACACACGTAACATTGGTAAACGCGACTTGATCCTGAACGACGCGCTGCCGCAAATCGAGGTTCACCCCGAAACCTATGAGGTCCGGGCGGACGGCGAGTTGCTGACCTGCGAACCGGCGTCGGAATTGCCGATGGCCCAACGGTATTTCCTGTTTTGAAAGAGGATGCGATGATAGATCTACCCGTCGCGCAGTCGCGTTTGCGCGCAGGCACATGGACCGGACCTGCATCCCTGTGCAGTCTTGACTACGACGCGCGATTCTTGCGGCGCAAGGTGCTGGCAACCGCCGACGGTCAGCATTTTCTGGTCGATCTGGCGCAGACAACGTCGCTTGAACATGGCGATGCACTGGAACTGTCGGACGGGACGCGCGTGCAGATCGCTGCGGCGCCCGAACCTGTCCTGCAAGTGTCGGGAACGAATATCACGCAGCTTGCCTGGCACATCGGCAACCGCCATACGCCCTGCCAGATCTTGCCGGACATGCTGGTGATCCGCGATGATCCGGTAATCGCGGATATGCTTCGACACCTTGGGGCGATTGTAGCGGTGGCAAAGCTGCCTTTTACCCCCGAGGGTGGCGCCTATGGTCACGGGCGCACCCACAGCCACGCGCATGGGGCAACAGCGCATGACCACTAGCGCTATCCTCACGCTGCAGCAGTGGTTGTCGGGTGCTTACCCGCTTGGCAGCTTCGCCTATTCGCATGGATTGGAAGCGGCGATCGATGAAGGGTGGGTCCACGATGCCACGACACTTGAGATCTGGTTGCGAGACGTGCTGCGCGAAGGAACAGGTCGCGCCGACATCATCGTGTTGCGCGCCGCATACCAAAGCAAAACGCGCGCCGAACTGATGGAAATCGATGCGACTGCACGCGCCTTTGCGGCCAGCCATGAGCGGTTGCGAGAAAGCCTGCACCAAGGCGCGGCATTCGCGCGGACCACATCCGCTATCGCGGACATCGACGTGCCAGAGGTTCTGTTTCCGGTCGCGGTCGGCTGCGCTGCGGCGCGTCTGGACATTCCGGTAGAGATTACCGCGCCGATGTATTCGCAAGCGTTTGCAAGCAGCATTGTGATGGCCTGCGTCCGGTTGATGCGGCTGGGACAAACACAGGCGCACAAGGTGATCAGCGACCTTGCACAGGTTTGCGAACAGACGGCCAATGAAACGACAGGCGCCACGCTTGACGATCTCTATTCCAATACGTTCCTTTCTGACATCGCGGCCATGCGCCACGAAGTCCAACCGCATAGGCTTTGCCAATCATGACCCACCTAAATGGCCCGCTTCGGATCGGCATCGGTGGCCCTGTGGGCGCGGGCAAGACCACCTTGACTGCGCGTCTGGCGCAGTTGCTACATCCAAGGCATTCCATCGGCGTTGTCACCAACGATATCTACACCAAGGAAGACGCAGAGGCCTTGACCCGGATGCAGATACTGCCAAGCGACCGCATTATCGGGGTCGAGACCGGCGGCTGCCCGCACACGGCCATCCGCGAGGATGCCAGCATCAACTTGGCCGCGATTGAACAAATGCAAGAACGCCACCCCGACGTCGCAGTCATCTTGATCGAATCCGGCGGTGATAATCTGTCGGCCACGTTCAGCCCGGAACTCGCCGATCTGACCCTTTACGTGATTGACGTCGCCGCGGGCGAGGAAATCCCCCGCAAGGGCGGCCCGGCCATCACCAGATCCGACGTGCTGGTGATCAACAAGACCGACCTTGCACCCTATGTCGGTGCGTCGCTTGATGTGATGAAACGGGATGCCACACGCATGCGGAACGGCAAGCCATTCGTCATGACCTCGCTGCGAAACGGGGGCGGGGCGGGTGAGGTGCTTGACCTGATTTGTCAAATCGGCGGGTTGTCAAAGCAGGGCGGTTCATGAACCGGTCCGTCTGGCGCGCGCATGACAGCTAAACACACGGCCAATGCCAACCAAGGCATTGGCAGATTGCTGAAATCGCCGCGGCGTTCTGGTGTGTCAGCAAGGCGGTGTTAGGCCACTCTTCGGCTTTAAAGGGCAACCACTTCCCATGTTAGGCAGCCAGATAGCAGCCAAGATCCGGCGTGATTGCCTGCGGCCACCGACGGGCGGCGTCTGGGCGCAGGATCAGTATCCTTCGGACGGCCCTCGGCGTTTGATCCCGGAGTCATGGGCGTTGATCCTCGACTACACCGACACACGCAGGCCAAGTCGGTTTTTCCAATAGGACAAAACCTTGATTGAATGCCTACTTCTGCGTCGGATGGCACGAACCCCCCGATCAATCACGCTGCTCATGCATCAAGAAGTGCGTCGATAACAGCGCATTCCGGCGCGGCATCACCGGTGCATCGCGCAACGGTTTCCGACAAGACGCGCTCTATGCGTTGCAGATCGGCAATCTTGGCCTGAACATCGCTCAGATGATCCTCGGCGATAATCTGAACTTCGGCGCATGTCCGGGACTGGTCATCGACCAGCCCAAGCAGCCCGCGGACTTCCTCAAGCGTGAAGCCAAGATCGCGGGATCGCATGACGAATTTCAACCGTTTGACATGAGTATCGTCATAGCTTCGATAGCCTTTCACGCTGCGCGGCGGGTCTGGCATAATGCCGATCTTTTCGTAGTAGCGGATGGTTTCCAGGTTACAGCCTGTGACCCCCGCGAGCTCCCCCCGCCGAATTGACCTCACGCGTGCGTTATTCATTTCGCAGAAAAACCCCTTGAGCCTGTATCAGCTACAGACCCTAGAACGGTGGAAACATCAGTTCAAGGACGATTCGATGGAACGACAATTTGCAGAGGTGCCGCTCACTCAGCCGCAGCAAACCGGCGATAACACCGCCAAGGGTTGGGGTGCGACCGGCCTTGGTGTCCTCGGCGCGCTGGCCATGACGTCTTGCTGCATCTTGCCGCTGGTGCTGGTCAGCTTTGGCGTAACAGGCGTGTTCATCGCACAGCTTGGGGCGCTCTATGCTTACAAGTGGTATACTTTCACACTCAGCGCCGCGTTTATCGGATACGGATTTTACAAGGCCTACAAGCCCGCAGATGCCGAGGCTTGCGCAGATGGCACCTGCGCCCGACCGATCGACCGCCGCATTATGCGAGCGATCCTCTGGGCCGCGTCTGCGGTTGTCGTTGTCGCGATGATCTTCCCATACATCACCCCATACATCCTGAAATTATAAGCAAGGATCAAATTCATGAAGTATTTACTGTTGTCATCGGCATTCATCGTCGCCGCGCTATCCTCTGCAGCCTTGGCAGAAGAGCGCAGGATCGAGATCACCGTTGGTAAATTGACCTGCCCGTCCTGTTCTTTCATCGTAGCAAGCGCGCTCAGGGGCGTCCCTTCAGTGGAAATCAATGGTTTCGAGGATGGACTCGAGGAAGGTCAGGGTATTTACACCGTGAGTTTTGATGACGCCGAAACGGCCATAGCGATCATTATCGGGGCAGTAACTGCCAACGGTTATCCGGCTTCCGCCCTGCCCGAGATTGACTCGTGAATATAGAACTCGACCTCGCTTCAACGCAACGCAACTCAATGAAAGTCAGCCCCTTGACGGATACATCTGAAAACCCCGACCGATTGTTGAAACGCGGGCTCGCCGGCGCGCTGTTTATGGCGGTTTGTTGTTTTACGCCGCTGCTCGTCATTGTCGTCGCTGGCGTGGGGTTGTCGGCGCTCACGGGCTGGCTCGATTATGTGTTGTTCCCGCTGTTGTTCTTGTGTCTGGCGGTGGTGGTGCAGGCGCTCTGGTTGCGCGCAGGCAGGCCAGGCCCGGCTCCGAAACTCTGGGCGACCGCGATAGCCGCCGCGCTATCCGTGCTTTTCATCTGGATCGAGTTCCGTTTCGCGTTGCGGATCACTTTGGGCGTTTTTGTTGCTGTCGGGATTTACGCCTTTTTCCTTAGTCGCATGACATCGAACAGAGCGACGCAATGAAGACGGCCCTACGCGGCAGGCGACATCCCTGGCATGGCAACACCGCTTATTGCTGTCGGTGCGATCATCTATCCGAGTGTCGCCACGCGGCAATAACCGACCTGAAAGAGGCGCATTGAAATGAAAGATGCTGACAAAAATTACAACGGACCGGGCAGCTATGACCTGATCGTTCTCGGGGCCGGATCGGCGGGGTTCTCGGCCGCAATCACCGGTGCTGATGGTGGAAAGCGTGTCGCCCTCGTTGGGCACGGGACCATTGGCGGGACATGCGTCAACGTGGGATGCGTGCCGTCCAAGGCGATGATCCGTGCGGCAGAGGCGGTGCATGGTGCGAAAGCTGCCGAGAGGTTCCCCGGCCTGTCGGGGCAAGCGCAGGTGGACGACTGGCCGATGCTCGTTCAGTCCAAGGACGATCTGGTCGCGACGCTGCGACAGAAGAAATATGCAGATCTTTTACCGGAATACGAGGGCGTTGATTACATCGACGCCGGTCCCGCGCGGCTGATCGAAGGTGGCGTGACAGTCGGTGAGCGAACCCTGAAAGCGCCGAAGATCATCATCGCTACGGGCGGGCGCCCCGTTCTGCCGACCATTGACGGGATCGAGAAAATCGGCGCGCTCGACAGCACCAGCCTGCTTGAACTTGAAATCCTGCCGAAAAGCCTGATCTTCGTTGGCGCGGGCTACATCGGCGCGGAACTCGCCCAGATGATGAGCCGCATGGGGGTGAAGGTCACGCTCGTCGCACGGTCGCATCTGTTGCCCGGCGCGGAGCCGGAGGTCTCAAAGGCATTGGCGGAAGCATTCGAGGCCGAAGGGATCACCCTTCTCACCGGATTGAGCTACGACAATGCGCGCCGCAACGACGCGGGCGTGACGCTGCGCGTGATCCAGGACGGAAAGCCGGTCGCGGTGACGGCGGATCACCTTGTTTCGACCGCTGGCAGGCGGGCCAATACCGAAGGTATGGGGCTGGAAGACATCGGCGTTGAAACCGACGCGCACGGGTCCATCGTTGTGGGCGATGACATGCGGACATCGGTGCCTGGTATCTATGCGGCAGGCGACGTGACCGACCGCGACCAGTTCGTTTATATGGCGGCCTATGGTGCAAAGCTCGCGGCCAGAAACGCGGTTCTTGGCGAGGACCATCGCTACGACAACGCCGCGATGCCCTGGGTCGTGTTTTCAGATCCGCAGGTCGCGGGCGTCGGTCTCAGCGAAACCCGCGCTCGGGACGCAGGCTTCGACGTCAAGACGTCCATCGTGCCACTCGATCAAGTGCCGCGCGCGCTGGCCGCACGTGACACGCGCGGATTGATCAAGCTGGTAGCCGACAGAAAGACCGACCAGCTGCTTGGTGGCCAGATCATCGCGCCCGAGGGGTCCGATACGATTCAGACCCTCGTTATGGCGCTGAAGTTCGGCATGACCACCAAGGCGCTGGGCGAGACGATCTTTCCGTATCTGACAACGGTTGAAGGGCTGAAGCTGGCGGCGCAAACCTTTGATATGGATGTGGCAAAGCTGAGCTGTTGTGCCGGATGAAGATCAGGCAAGGGATGAAAGAATGAGCCAAGACTACGACCTGATTGTCATCGGGGCGGGCATGGCAGGTGTGGCAGCCGCCAACAAGTGTGGCGCGGCAGGATGGCGTGTGGCTATCGTCGATGCGTTGCCCTACGGCGGCACCTGCGCATTGCGCGGCTGCGATCCGAAGAAAATCTTGCGGCGCGGTGCGGAAATCATCGACGCGGCACGGCTCATGCAGGGCAAGGGGATCGACGCTGGCGACCTTTCGATCAACTGGGCCGATCTGATGGCACACAAGCGTGGCTTCACCGACCCGGTGCCGGACAAGATGGAGAAGGGCCTGTTGGGCAACGGCGTCGAAACCCTGCATGGCGCCGCGCGCTTCACGGGAAGCAACACGCTGGAGGTCGATGGAACAGCATATCGGTCGGAACGGTTCCTCGTGGCCGCCGGTGCCATGCCCAGGCCGCTCGGTTTCACCGGAGCCGATCTCGTGATCGACAGCACGGATTTCCTTAACCTTGAGGCCCTTCCCGAACGCATCCTCTTTATCGGCGGCGGCTTCGTGTCATTCGAGTTTGCGCATATCGCCGCGCGGGCCGGAGCCAAGCCGACCATCGTGGATCGCGGTGCCCGTCCTTTGGGCGGCTTCGATCCCGATCTGGTCGAGCTACTGATCGAGCGCAGTGCCAGTATCGGCGTGGACCTGATGCGCGAGGCTGAGATCGTTTCGGTCTCGCAAACCGATGTAGCATTTGCGGTCAAGGTGACGTCGGGCGATCAGACCCGGACAATCGAGGTCGATCTGGTCGTGCATGGCGCGGGCCGCGTTGCTGCCCTGACCGATCTGAATCTTGAGGCGGCTGGTGTTGACTACGGTGACAAGGGCATCGTCGTGGCCCCCCATCTGCAAAGCACGACAAATAGCGCGGTCTATGCCGCCGGAGATTCCGCCGACACCGACGGCCTGCCCTTGACGCCGGTCGCGGTGATCGAAGGGAAGGTCGCTGCCTCCAACATGCTCAAAAACGGGCAGATCGCGCCGGATTACGCAGGCATTCCGACGGCCGTCTTCACCGTTCCGGAAGTGGCGCGTGTCGGCATGTTGGAAAGTGAGGCAAGGGACGCCGGGCATGACGTTGATGTCCGGTTCACCGACACCGGCGGTTGGTATTCGAACTACCGGATCGGCGAGACGTCAGCCGCTGCGAAGATCCTCGTAGACAGGTCGAACGGCAAAATCCTTGGTGCGCACTTGTTCGGCCCGGAATACGCCGAGTTGATCAACTTTTTCGGGTTGGCCATAAAGCTGGGCCTCACGGCAAAGCAACTTCGGTCAATGACGGCTGCCTATCCGAGTGTTGGGTCGGATCTGGGATCGCTCCTTTGACAGAAGATTGTCGCGCGACAGTTCTCTACATTTGGCAACGGGGCTAGAGAGATTGACGCGGTTTCAGGGCTGGTTTGTTGAAATTTGCTGCATCGGCGAAATTTGTCGCCGCCAGCGCGAACAAACGTTGCGCGAACAAGTGCCGCACTGGCACAAGTCCGCTTAGCCCGCGAAGCAGCCTTGCTATAAGGGCGGGCCGGTCAGGTTCACCGCCAATTACTGCTGGGCGGATCGGGCGATCCAGCACATGTCGCAAACGCTGTCGCCGTGCGAAAGCGTCCGGGTTCTACGGTAGTGACCGCGGTGACCATCATCGGCAATGAGGTCGGCACCCGGCCAATCATAGGTGCACCAGCTTTTTCTAAAGACCTCGAGAATTTCGGGATCACCCTCCTGTTCCGAAAGGCGCCGGGCCAAAGTTTGCGGCGGACAATGCGTGAAATGCGTCAGGATATCATCGCCGTCGCGGCTGGTCTCAACTGCGTAGCCGGGTGCCCCATGTGCGCCGAATGGAAACCAAAGCAGCATGCGGATCGTCCAGCGGATACGGCGGCCCGGATCGCGGGCCATCATCCGGACCGGAGCGGACGTCAGCCCAAGGAGCCGTCGATATATGTCCCACCCAAGATCACTGACGAGTTGCCGGGTGACCTCTGCCGGCACGCCCAAGTTCGTCAGAACCCGACCGGCCGAAATCGTATAGGTTGCGAATTCGACCATCAGTTGGGTGCCAAAGGAAGGCAGCGCATCAAGCGTTGCCTGCGGGCGCAGCGCCGATACATCGGCCTCTACAGAAGCGAGAAACGTTTCAATATCGCTGTGTAGCCAACGATAGGGGTGTCCGTTGGCGTCTACAAAAGCATGATTGATCAGGACGCTTTTGGCTGCGCGTTTCACAACCTGCCGTAGTCCTGCCCGGGTGATTTTCCATCTGATCGACTTCAAGGTCGTGACAATCCTCATAGCTTTAGCCGCCGTAAGCGAAGCGCATTTGAGATTACGGATACCGATGAGAGGCTCATCGCCGCGGCGGCGATCATCGGCGACAAAAGAAGCCCGAACACCGGATAAAGGATGCCTGCAGCGACCGGCACACCGGCCGCGTTATAGGCAAATGCAAAGAACAGGTTTTGTTTGATGTTGCGCAACGTGGCCTTGGCGAGTTTGCGCGCCCGCACAATACCAACAAGATCACCGCCCAGAAGCGTGATGCCGGCGCTTTCGACAGCGACATCCGCGCCGGTGCCCATCGCGATACCGACGTCAGCGGCGGCAAGGGCAGGGGCATCGTTCACTCCATCGCCCGCCATCGCGATATAGGCACCTTGGGCGCGCAGCTCCTCGACCAGATCTTTCTTGTCTTCGGGCAGCACACCTGCGCGCACCTCGTCGATGCCAAGCTTGCCCGCCACGGCCTCGGCGGTGCGTTGATTGTCGCCGGTTGCCATGATGATGCGCAGACCAAGCGCGTGAAGATCGCGGATCGCCCCCGCGGTCGAGTCCTTGATCGGGTCGGCCACGGCGACGATACCGGCAAGCGCGCCATCCACGGCGATGAACATTGCCGTCTTGCCATCGGCGCGCAGGGTGTTGGCGGCTTCGTCGCCGGTCGCGGTATCGACGGACAGGGACTGCATCATGGCCGCATTTCCCAAGGCGACATGCCGTTTGGCGATCAGGCCTTTTACACCCTTTCCCGTCACGGCCTCGAATTCGGTAGCGTCCAGCCGTTCGGCACCACGGTCCTTTGCGCCTTCAAGAATGGCCTCGGCAAGGGGGTGTTCGGACCCGCGTTCCAGCGCGGCGGCCAAGGCAAGCACATCGGCTTCGGGCAGGTCACCCAGCGGGATGACATCCGTCAACACGGGCTTGCCCATCGTCAGGGTGCCAGTCTTGTCGACGATGACAGTATCGACGCGCGCCATCCTTTCAAGCGCCTCGGCGTCCTTGATCAGCACGCCGGACTGCGCCCCGCGCCCTGCCGCCGTCGTGATCGAAATCGGCGTGGCCAGCCCCAGCGCACATGGGCACGCGATAATCAGCACCGACACAGCCGACGCAATGGCAAAGGCAAGCGCGGGATCGGGGCCAAACGCCAACCAGACCACAAACGCGGTGATCGCAATGACCACGACAGTGGGCACGAAAACTGATGACACAAGGTCGGCCAGACCCTGGATCGGTGCTCGCGACCGGCGCGCGCCAGCCACCATTTCGACAATCTGCGACAGCACGGTATCGGCGCCGATATGCGTGGCACGAATGGCCAGCGTCCCGTTTTTGTTGATGGTTCCGCCGGTAACGCGGTCGCCTTGGGTTTTTTCAATCGGAACCGGCTCGCCCGTGATCATGCTTTCGTCGATTGATGACCGGCCCTCGACAACCTCGCCATCGACCGGAACGCTGTCACCGGGCCGCACCCGCAACACATCGCCTGTTATCACATTTTCAAGCGGGGCATCATATTCGTTTCCATCGGGCAGAATGCGCCGCGCGGTCTTGGGCGCAAGATCAAGAAGCGCGCGGATTGCGTCACCGGTCTGTTCCCTTGCGCGCAGCTCAAGAACCTGACCGACAAAGATCAACGCGATGATCACAACTGCGGCTTCGTAATAGGTGCCCACGCTTTCACCCATGCGGTATTCGGCCGGAAATACACCCGGCAAGAACGTCGCGAACAGAGAATAGAGGTAGGCTGCACCAACACCGAGCGAAATCAGGGTCCACATGTTTGGCGACCTGTTGCGGATGGAATCCCAGCCGCGCACAAAGAACGGCTGCGCCGCCCAAAGCACGATCGGCGTGGCAATCACGAATTCGATATAGGTCGCAAGGCGATGGCCCACCCAGTCGCGCACAGGGAGTCCGAATAGTTCTCCCATGGTCAGGATCACCAGCGGCACTGCTGCCACCGACGAAATCCACATGCGCCGTGTAAAATCTGTCAGTTCTTCGGAAGGCTCATCCGATGGGAGAATTGATTCCAGAGCCATGCCGCAAATCGGGCAGGCACCCGGTTCGTCGCGGATGATTTCGGGATGCATCGGGCAGGTCCATTGGGTGCCCGGCTGCGCTTGCTGGCCAACCGACGCCGCGTTGCCGGATGCGTAGAAATATGGATCGGTCTGAAATTTTGTTTGGCACTTCTCCGAGCAGAAATAGTGGCTTTCCCCATCGTAGTTTTCTGACCGGGTGTCCTCCTTGATCTCGACGGTCATGCCGCAGACCGGGTCCTTGGCAGTATTTGCACCCGCGGGAATCGCATTGTGGCCGTGTCCTTGCATGTGCGTGTGATCGTGGTCAGACATGAATTGCTCCAATTGATTTAGATCGCGTCAGCGGTGCCATCGCCATGCTGCACGGCGCATGCTCACGAGATGTCGTATAAGTATAGCCTTAAGCCGAGGAAGATTGCAGTAACGGTAATGCTGATCCAGCCAGTTGTGCGATTTGTCCGTTAAGCGCCACAAGGCCCGCACTGACCAAGATGCCGGTGCCCACGGCATCGACCAGCGTTCGACGGCCTGTATCGGATTTGGCCTTCATGGCGCTGATCCCTTATCAGCGCGCGCAAAAGGGCGCCAGCGCAGTGCCACCGCGAGCAGCGGCAATGCGGTGATCAGGCCAAGCCCAAGAACGGCCCATTCTGTTGCGCCGTAACTGCCCTCGAGAGCGCCTGCGCCCACGTGAGCCAGCACAAAACTGGCGGGCAGGATGCCTGCGAAGGTCGCAATCAGGAACCGCCAGAGATGCAATTTGCTTAGCCCGGCCGCATAGCTGATCGCGTCGAACGAAATAAATGGCAACAGCCGGGAACCGAATACCGTCAGCGTCAACGCGTTCTGCGACCCAAACAAGCCATAGTCGGCTTTGTCGCCAAGGATCCGCTCGACAGTTGCACGCCCAAGATATCGTGCAATCAGGAACGCGACGACCGCCCCCAGTTCAGCACCAATCGCGACAAAGATTGCGCCTGTCACATGCCCATATGTCGCCCCGGCTACCAATGCGATAGGGGCGCTGGGAATGGGGGTGGCGACGATGGCGACCACCATCAGACCAATGATCAGGACCGGCCCCCAAAGACCGGCCCGATCAACCCATTGCATGACGGTCTGTTTATCGATTTCGGGCAGGCCGAGTTGCTGCCAACCCAAAACCAGCCCTGCCAAGGCCGCGATCAGGACTCCGACTCCGACAAGGCGCAGCAGTGTGGTTCGGTCAGAAGGCATATAGAACCACCAGAAACGCTGCTGCCGCCAGATCGAAGATCACGCAAAGCGGGATATACCAGCGCGGTACCGGCGCCCCGAAGGTCCCGTTATGATGTGCCATGTCCCAAAAAGCATGCGCGGCCAGCCCTATGGGTAGCGCGCTCCAGTGCCACCAAATCCCGACCAGTGCAGCAACACCGAAAAGGCAGGCAACGGCCAATTCCATCGAAAAGGTCGTGAAATTGTCGGCGCCAGCCCCAAAACCGATATAAGCGCCTCCGATCAGGGCCAGCGTCACCGCCGCAAGCGTGATCGAATAGTCCTGCGGGAGCAGCAGGTGAAACGGGACTGTGACGGCAAACAATGCCCCGCCGACAAAGGTAGGGCGGTTCACCAGATTATCGGTCATATTCGTGCCTCGATGTAGTCCCAACGCGCTTGACTCGTGGCCTCAGATAGGCCTTCCAGCAAGGGTAAGGTCAACAGGCAGCCTAGCGTTATCCTACCGTGAACTGCCCCATCATGCCACCGTCTTCGTGTTCCAGAATATGACAGTGGAACATGAAAGGGGTGTCACGCGATGCGGCCTGATCGAACTTGACCAACACCTCGGCGCTGCCATTGACAAGAACGGTATCCTTCCAGCCGGTGTTTTGCGTCGCAGGCGCGCGGCCGCCTTGTGACAGCACCTGAAACGTCACGCCGTGAATATGGAAGGGATGCATCATCATATCAGCCGTGATGCGCCATCGCTCGACCGTGCCACGGGGGATATCAAAGTTGATTTCCTCCATGTCAAAGGCCGCGCCGTTGACAGAAAAACGGTTACCGCCGCCCCGCAACATCATACCCATCCCCATCGGCATATCCAAAGAAATGTCACGCAGGGATGCGCCAGTGCCATCGGCTTGCGGAAGGCTTCCGCCGATGTCATCAGGAACCCGATCCTTGGCAGCCAACAGTGCCCCATCGACAGAAAATGGCAGCACCACGAAAGGTGTTCCACCTCCGCCGCCGCCCATCATTCCGCCCATCATCTGATTGGGGTTTGGCGCAGAAACCAAGGCGATATCGCGCTCGTCCGAAAAGTCGATCAAGACTTCAAACCGTTCGCCGGGCGCAATGGTCAGATCGTGCAGCGCAATGGGACGATCCAGATAACCGTTGTCGGTGGCGATCAGGTGCATCTCGCGCCCGTCAGACATGGAGAGCGGGTAAATCCGCGCGTTCGATCCATTGATCAGCCGCAAGCGCACAATTCCCTTTGGAACAACGGCTGTGCGGCCTACCTGCCCGTTGACAACCATCGTATCGCCCATGAAGCCCATCATCTGGTCTGCCATTCCGGAATCATAACTAATCCGACCACTCCGATCAAA
Source organism: Octadecabacter sp. SW4 (assembly GCF_008065155.1). Taxonomy (NCBI): domain Bacteria; kingdom Pseudomonadati; phylum Pseudomonadota; class Alphaproteobacteria; order Rhodobacterales; family Roseobacteraceae; genus Octadecabacter; species Octadecabacter sp. SW4. Next base: position 422,221 of record NZ_CP042819.1, read on the forward strand.
GCGACGGTCTTGCAGTACCAATGTCAGATCGTCGATGCCATAGGCAATGGGCAGCCCGCGCGCTTCGTCCTGTCCGTCAGCGATTTGCAAGACACCGGCAAGCCCCTTCTGGACCTGTCGTGCCGTACTTTCGTGGACATGCGTGTGATACCAGGCGGTTGATGCGGGCTGCGTGATGGCCAGTTCTGGCGCCCAGGTTTCGCCCTGCGAAATCGTTTGGTGCGGCCCGCCATCTGCGTCACCCGGCACCAGCAAGCCGTGCCAATGAACCGAAATCGGCTCATCAACAGTGTTTAACACTTCGGCTGCCGTAGACTGCCCCGTTGCAAGACGCAGGGTTGGTCCCAGGTGGGGTTGGTTGAACCCCCAGGTTTGGCTTGCTCCGGCATCAAGAAAATCTGTCGTGCCCCGCTGCGCCGTAAGTTTGAAACGCCGGGTTCGGGTCGCGTCTAGCAATGGCGGCATCGCCAAGGGCACGCGCGCGGATTGTGCCCGTGTAAGAACAGGGTGAATGGCGACGGGCAGGGCGGCGGCGCCTGCAAGGAATTTTCGTCTGGAAATCATAACGTTGGCCTTCAAGCGAGGAGGGAGGGAAGGACGGAAAGAGCTGAGTCACTTGATACAACCGGTAGGTCACTGTCGATCCAGCCTGTCGCGGTGGGCGATCCCAACATGCCGCCCGCCACGTCCACAAACCCCGGCACCTGACCTTGGCGCAGTTGATCCATGATAAAGCCGGATCGCCGCCCTGTCCGGCAAATCAGCGCGACGGGGCGACCATCTGCCAGTTCGCGCGCGGCAAACAGCCTTTCACCAAAGCGCGGGTCCGTCATATCCAGCGGCCAAGCGCCCTCGGCAACGCCCGTGTCGCGCCATTCGTCAGGGCGCCGGACATCCACCAGGCGGGCGGTGTTTGCAGTCATCGCAGCATAGGTGTCCTGCGCCGACCATATGTCGTGATCCCGTGCCCAAAGCGGGCTGGCGATCAGGAACGGGACCGGCGCTGTCAACGTTGTTCCCAGAAATCTACGGCGGTTCAGGGGCATGGTTGTTCTCCTTGGTCTGTTCACGCGGCGTCGATTGCGGTTTTCAGCATCTCGCGCACTTGCCCGGCCACATCATGAAGCGCTGCATTCTCTACGGCAGCCATCGAGGCGACAGGATCAACGGCGCTGACTTCGATACCGCCCTCGACTTCACGCAGGATTACATTGCAGGGCAACATCGCTCCGATGCGCGGCTCAAGCCCGATGGCCTGATGTGCCATGTTTGGATTGCATGCGCCCAGGATGCGATATCCCAGCATATCCACGTCGATCTTTTCTTTCATCGTCGCTTTGACGTCGATTTCGGTCAGAACACCAAATCCGTTGTCCTTGAGTGCGGCGCGCACACGCATGTCGGCATCATCAATCGTGGTGTCGCCGAGGGTGCGATTGTAGGTATAGCTCATATCGTTCTCCTTTGGTTTCTATTGGGGCGACGGCCCGGTTATGTGTCCAGGATCGAAGCTGATCCTGAGACCTGTATAACCGGAGCCGTCCCATTAGGGTTCCCAAATGTATTATTGCGCATCCATCGGCGCATTACCACGACGACCTGCGCCGATCACATCGACCGACTTGGCCAGCTCGTCTTCGCTGATAACCCCGTCACCGTCGGCATCAAGAAGCTGAAACCGGTCAACCATCGTTTCGCGCATCACGCGGGTGTGCATGGTTTCGAATTCCTGCAGATTCAACTGGCCATCGCCATCCGAGTCAGCGTCACTGCGCATGGACTGCATCATGCCAAGCGCTTCTTCAGACGACACTTCGCCGTCGTCGTCGGCGTCAAAGGCTTCCATCATCGCGGCGCCCATCATCGGAAAGCGGCCGGCCCCGGCGTTGTGACCTGGGCCGTTCATGCCCATTGGCTGCATGCCAGAATGCATCTGCATCATCATCTGCATCATCATCTGATGGTTGGCCATCATACTGGCCATGCCGTTCATACTGCCCATGCCGCCCATGCCGCCCATGCCGGGCGTGCCGCCCATGCCGGATGCGCCGCCCATGCCGCCCATGCCGGACGCGCCGCCCATACCGCCCATTTCACCGGCACCGGTTTGGGCTTGGGGTGTCGCAGTGGCCCCACCGCCGGCTTGGGCACCGTGATGATTGTTGTCTGCAACCGCAGTGACCGCGCTGAACAGCGTGATGGCGGTGGCGGCTGCAATGTTGTGAGTAAGAGACATATCTTTTCCTTTCGTGGTTTCATTGACAGATTAGTTCTGCCTAAAGCGGCAAAATTGAAAGGGCTGAACACCGGTGTTTTTGTATCCGTCTGTCGCAGCCCCCGCTGCCTGATACAAAGGGTGACAAAACCGGGCCTAACCGATCCGGTTCAAATGACCTAGATAGGACAAATGCAACACACACCACACATCCTTGTTGTCGATGACCACCAGCAGATCCGGGATAGCGTGACCCGCTTTCTGGAAAAGAACGGGTTGCGCGCGACGGCCGCCAAGGACGCGCCCGACATGGACGCCAAACTTGCCGCAGGCCAGTTTGATCTGATGGTGCTGGATGTCATGATGCCGGGTGAAAGTGGCCTTTCGGTTTGCCGCCGCATCTCGGCTGAACGTGAGCTGCCGATTATCATGCTGACAGCTTTGGGTGAGGAAACCGACCGGATTGTCGGGCTGGAAATCGGGGCTGACGATTATCTTGCCAAGCCGTTTAACCCGCGCGAACTGCTCGCACGGATCAAGGCGGTGTTGCGGCGTTCAGAGCAACCCGAGACGATTTCACGCGGACTCGCCGGAAGAAAACTGCGTTTCGCCCACCTTGTCCTGGACGTGGATCGGCAAATTCTGATCCACGAAGATGGTCAGGAAACGGCGCTGACGCTTGCGGACTTCCGGCTGTTATCAGTGTTGATAGAACGGCCCCGCATGGTCCTGAGCCGCGAACAGTTGCTGGACCTGTCCGCCGGGATTTCCGCAGGGCCGCTTGATCGCAAGATCGACAACCAGATTTCCCGCCTGCGGCGCAAGATCGAACCCGATATCCTGCGCCCAAGGATCATCAAAACCGTGCGCAATGGCGGCTACAGCCTGAACGCAGACATCACGGATGTCACATGATCTGGCGTGGATTGCATACCTTGCGGGTCCAGCTTGTGCTGTTGATCGTCGTCGCATTGGCCGTTGCACAGGTCATCAGCTTGTTGCTGTTTGCCGATGAACGCAGTCTCGCCATCCGCTTGTCGTTGGGTTTCGAGGCGGCGGGCCGAGCAGCCAATGTGGCGCGGTTGCTTGAAGAAGCGCCCGCCGATCTGCGCCCGTCGATCCTGCGGGCGGCGAATTCGCCGCTGGTGCGGTTTGACCTGGCAGATCTGCCGCTTGTTCAGCGCACTGACCAATCCGACGGTGTTATGGTGGAAAATCGTGTGCGCGCCCTGCTGGGCGATGACTACAGTCGTGATATCCGCGTAGAGCTGCACGAAATAACCGGCGAACTCATGCCGCTTCCCAACCTGTCCCACGAGATGACCGAGATGCACGTCGCGATGATGCGCGGTGAACTGTCGGCCACCGAAATGACCCTGTCGATCGCCATATCGGGAGGGCAGTGGCTGAATGTCAGCACCCGGTTCGAACGCCCGCCACTCCAATGGCCGTTTTACGCCATGCTGACCTTTGCGCTGTCGGCCTTTGCGATTCTCGTGGCCGTGTTTTGGTTTGTCATGACGCGCCTGACGGGGCCGCTGCGTCGCCTTGTCGGTGCCGTTGACCGTCTGGGCCGTGGCGAAGACGTTGCGGCGCTGCCGATGCAGGGACCCGCAGAAGTGCGCGAGCTGACTTCTGGTTTCAATCGGATGCAAGATAGATTGACCCGATTTGTCGCTGATCGCACACGCGTCCTCGCCGCGCTTGGTCATGACCTGCGTTCGCCTTTGACGGCGCTGCGTGTGCGCGCTGAAATGGTTGATGACAACGAAACCCGCGATAGCCTTGTTGCATCGGTCGAGGAGATGCAATCAATGGTCGATGCAACTCTGACATTTGCCCGCGGCCTGACTGGTAACGAAGCGGTCGAAACGGTCGAAATCCAGGCGTTCCTGCGCGAGCTGCAAGCCAGCAAAGCCGTTGCGTTTACTCTCACCGAGGGGCAACCGCTGCAGGTCAGGCTTCGCCCCAATGCGATGCGGCGCGCCCTGCGCAACCTGATCGAAAACGCTGTGCGCTACGGCAATCACGCGCAGGTATCATGGAGCGCACAAGACGACAGCCTGACCATCACCATTGCGGATGATGGGCCAGGCATTCCCGACAAGGATATCGCGCGGGTCTTTGATCCCTTTTTCCGGCTCGAGGAAAGCCGCTCGCTAGAAACCGGTGGCCACGGGCTTGGTCTGTCGATCGCCCGTTCGATCATCCGCGCCCACGGTGGCGATATCACCTTGAAAAACCGTAACCACGGTGGCCTCGCTGCAATCGTGCAGCTGCCATTTGTGGCCAAACAACTGAAAGAAGGAGACTAAGATGAAACTGAATGGATTATGGACAATTCCTCTGGTGACAATGCTGGGAACAGCGGCCTATGCGGAAGACGGAATTGGCAATGACTGGGGGATCGGGCACATGTGGGGCGGAGGATACGGAATGTTTGGCGGAGTGATGATGATTTTGTTCTGGGGGCTGTGATCGCCCTGATCGTCGTGGCCGTGCGCCAGTTCGGCAATGGCCCAAGCAAGCCTGATCAAGACCCAGCACAGATCCTCAAGGAACGCTTTGCGCGCGGTGAAATCGAGGAAGAAGAATACCGCAAGCGCTTGGCCGCATTGAAGGAATAACGGCCTGCGTCTCTAGGCACGCTTGCCTTCGGGTTGGGCCAATATGTGAACTGTGGCGGGGGCATCCTGCTTGGCCCCGCCGCTTTCGCCGTTTCCGTGGCAGGATTTTCCCATCATCTTGTGCATGACCACATGCGCGCCAGAGCACAGCGCAAGCGGGGCAAAGATGCCAGCATTGGACCAAAGGCCGACGATCGAGCCGCCTCCGGCAAGATAGATCGCAATCGGCACGAACATCACAGCACAACAGGCGGCCATGCCCCACTTAAAGAGCGAGGATGCGTCGCCCGCCTTTTCTGTCCCTGTCACGTGATTTTCGTTGTGCATACAGGCCGCTCGGGATAAAGTTGGGCGGTATTTGCGAGCCTCCCCTATGGGAAGGTCAAGGATACATTTGGATACAAAAGTAACGCAGATGTAGGTTGCCGGTAGCGCCACATCGCGCAATAGACGTGGGAACGCGTCAAAGATCGCGGGGGCAGAGGAGTTTTTGGTATGAAGAAACCCATGAAATTCAACCGGCGCGGATTTGTGACCACCAGTGCCGCATTTTTGTTTGCGCCGCAGGTTCTGCGGGCGCAATCCAACCCTGTGATCCGGCGCAACGTTTCCTCGTTCGCGCTGCATGAATGGCAAGATCATTTTGACGCCCTTGGGCGGGGAATCATCATATCGGACACCAATACGATGGTGTTGCAGCACTGGACTTTGGACGGGGAAATGCGGGTCTATCCGACCTCGGTGCCCCTGACCGACGAACTGACGCGGCGCGGCTATACTGAAGTTGTCGAAAAGCGCGAAAACCCCGGCTGGGCACCGACGCCTTCCATGCGCATACGCAACCCCGAATGGCCCGCGTATGTGCCGGGCGGCGATCCAACCAATCCGCTGGGGACACGGGCGCTTTATCTGTCGTGGCAATATTACCGTATCCACGGCACACAAGACACGCGCAAGATCGGGCGTCGGTCGTCCAACGGGTGCATCGGGCTTTACAACGTCCAGATCGAAGAAGTTTATGATCGTGTCCCCGTCGGCACCCAAGTCAAGCTGATCTAAAGCGGCTAAATTGAAGGAACAGGCATGAATTTTTGGGGAATAGTGGTCGGCGGTGTTTTGGTTGTCGGACTGGGTGTCGTCGGCTGGCAGGCCTTTCAACCCGAGGTCGCCACGCAGGATCATTCGATGGTGCCGCCCGATACCAGCGATATCGCCGCAGGCGGGGCGCTGGCTGACGTTGTCCTACCGGCAGAGTTGTCGACGGATGCCCAGATCGGCAAACGTATCTTCGAGGTTTCTTGCGCCGCGTGCCACGGCCAGAATGCGGCAGGTCAAAACGGTGTCGCCCCACCATTGGTGCACATCACTTATGAACCCAACCACCATTCCGACGCGGCCTTTATTATTGCAGCGCAAAACGGTGTGCGTGCCCACCACTGGGATTTTGGGAACATGCCACCGATCGAAGGTGTGACTCAGGCGGACGTCCAGTTCATCGCGCGATATATTCGCGAACTTCAGCGCGCCAACGGAATCAATTAAGGATGCCTTTCGCAAACGGCGTGGTCACGAACCCGTCGTGGGCTGGAAAACCCTTTGGATTTGCACCTTCCGATGTCTCCGGATTGCGGACGGAACTTGACGCGTTCTTCCCTCCAGACCACCCGTTGGATTCTGATGGTAACATCGGCAACTCGGCGCTCAAAGGCCTATGCGTAGCGATCTTTGAAAGGATCGGGTCGCAGGCGCGTCTTATTGTCCTGCATGATGTGCAAGCTACTTAACGACTTGAGGGCGGTAGGCTGAGTGCGGCACAATAAGACCATTCGCGGGCTCTTGGGCTTCCGGATCAAAGGATGAAACGAATGAGACAGACACGACGGCAATTCCTGGGCGCAACTGCGGCCTTTTCGGCGGCGGCGATCGCGCCACATCGCCTTATGGCCCAAGCCTCGGGCTTTGCGCCAATAACAGCGCGGACCGCCGCGGTGCAGCTTGCCCCCGAAGGCTATGCCAAGACAGACATCTGGGGATACGATGGCGCGATGCCCGGGCCGACGATCCGCGTCCAGCAGGGTGCGCGTGTGCAGCGAGAGTTTGTCAACGCATTGCCGCAAGCAAGTTCGGTCCACTGGCACGGAATAAGGATCGCGAACGCGATGGACGGGGTCTCGGGATTGACCCAGGACGCTGTCGCGCCGGGCGACACGTTTGAGTATGATTTTGTCGTGCCCGATGCCGGCACGTACTGGTTTCACGCTCATAACAGGTCGTTTGAACAGGTGGCGCGCGGCCTTCATGGCGCGTTGATCGTCGAAGAACCGGTCGCGGTGGATGTTGACCGCGACGAGGTTCTGGTCGTGGATGATTGGCTGCTGAACCCTGAAACGGCCCAGTTGGATCCCGATTTCGAGGCGGCGCATGACCGAAGTCACGCAGGCCGCAGTGGCAATTTCATTGTGACGAACGGCGACTACGAATTCAGCACGGATGTTAAAAAGGGTGACCGGTTGCGCCTGCGCCTGATCAATGCGGCCAATGCACGGATTTTCGTGCTGTCGCTTGCCGGGCTCGACGGGTGGGCGATGGCCTATGATGGCATGCCGCTGGCACAGCCCGAAAAGATTGAGGGTGATTTTCCGCTTGCCCCCGGGCAGCGTGTCGATCTGTTTGTCGATGTGACGGCCGAGGTGGGCGAAAGCGCCTATGTGTTGCGGACGCTGGATGGTCAAAATATGCCCCAGGCAACATTTCCGGTGACAGCCGCAAGCACCGGCAGCATGCGTGGGGCGCCCGACGCCCTGCCCGCGAACACCATCGCGGAAATCGGCGATCTGGCCGATGCCCGTTCGCTGATCCTGAACATGGAAGGCGGCGCGATGGGCCAGTTGGAGGCGGCCATACTTGACGGCGAACGCCGGACCTTTCGCCAGTTGGCCGATGCCAACCAGTTCTGGGCTTTTAACGGGGTGATCGGCATGACTGACACGCCGCTTGCCACTCTTGCGCGCGGCGAAACGGTGCGCCTTACAATCAAGAACGACACGGCATTCCCGCATGCGATACACCTGCACGGCATGCATTTCCGCGAAGTTGCGCAAGACGGTCAGCTTGGCCCGATGCGCGATACTCTGCTCAGCATTGGCGGGCAGTCAAACGAGATCGCGTTTGTCGCCGACAATCCGGGGAAATGGCTCTTGCATTGCCATATGCTGACGCACGCCGCGTCGGGCATGATGACATGGGTTGATGTGGCATGACTTGCACCCCTTGGTGCGATTGAAATAAGAAATTCAGGCCGACAATTCAGGCACAGATCAGAAATAGGGAACACTAACATGTCGGTAAGAAATACCATTTTCACAGCGGTTTTGGCGACCATGCCCTTTGGGGCACTTGCGCAAACGCTTGACGAAGACCGTGTCAAAGAACTGGTTCTTGAAGCGATCCGCGAGAACCCGCAGATTGTCATCGAAGCGGTCGAAATCCTGCAGCAGCGCGAGGCAAGTGCCCAAGCGCAGTTGCAGGCCCAAACCCTGACAGACCAGCGCATGCTGCTTGAACAAGACCCCAATGCGCCCGTCCTTGGCAACCCCGAAGGCGATGTGACCGTGGTCGAATTTTTCGATTACAACTGCCCCTATTGCAGGCAGGCCATGCCCGAAGTTCAGGGCATGTTGGATGCGGACCCGAACGTGCGGTTGGTCTATCGTGAATGGCCTATCCTGGGCGAAGGGTCGGTCTTTGCGGCCCGGGCGGCACTCGCGTCACGCAATCAGGGCAAATACGAAGAATTCCATTGGGCGATGATGGGGATGACGGGTCGCGCCGAGGAAGCCTCGGTCATGCGCATCGCCAATGAGGTCGGTCTCGATATCGACCAGTTGTTGGCCGATATGGAAAGCCCCGAAGTCAATGCCCACCTGGAAGAATCGATGCGGTTGTCCCAGGCTCTTGGGTTCAACGGAACGCCGTCTTTCGTTATCGGCGAGGATTTGTTGCCGGGCTTCGTCGAAGAATCTGTGCTGTTGGAGGTCGTGCAAAAGACCCGCGACGCAGATCAGTAATCAGAAAATGGGCCACCGCCGCCGTCTGGTCGGCGGTGGCTCGCAGCCAGATCAGGCTGCAATGACTTCGTTATCGTATCCGGCGCCCTTGATCAGGCCAGCTACGGTTTCGACGGGCAGGCTGCTTTGAACAGATACTGTGCGCGCCTCAAGATCGCATGCCAGTGTTGCTGTTTCATCCGATCCTTTGACCGCTTTTTCAATCGAGCTGGTGCAATGACCGCAGCTCATTTCCGGGACTTTGAATTCCATGACTCATACCTTTTGTTAGTGCCAAGCTGACATAGGCTTTCCAGTGAGGGGAAGGTCAAGTGTTTCTGCGCAATCAGATGCGCATTGTCGCGTTATTGAAGTGCGACCAACAAATCGATTTCCAAAGCGTAGCAAACCATCGAAATAGCTGCTGAAACAGTGTGGCTTGATCGACAGAGCGTTGTTTGGCAAAGAATTGCCTATGGCCACCACACAAAATCGTGTGATTTCATATTTCTTCTTGAGGCTCTAGTAGGTGTAAGCTGTAGCTCTCGACCGAGAATGTTGATAAGTATGCCACGCCGCCAAGACAACGGAGAAACAAGTAATGTTAACAAGACGCCATTTCATCACTACCAGCGCAGCGCTGTTTTCAGCACCGATCGCAACGCCTCTGCTGGCCAGCACATGGCCCAACGAAGCTGAGAAGGCGGCTTGGGATGTGCAGATCACGCCAGAGAATTTTGATCTCGCGACGTCCAATCCCTGGGGTCTGGAACAGCGGTTCCTGCCACAGCGCGTTGAGGCGCGCGATACTTTGACGCCGGGTGACATCCACGTCGATGCGGTCGCAAGATACCTTTACCACATCGAAGAAGGCGGGACGGCAATGCGCTACGGTGTAGCGATCGGGCGTGGCGGCCTTTACGAGCCGGGCGTATATACCGTCCGCCGCAAGGTCGAATGGCCCCACTGGACACCTACCCGATCGATGATTGAGCGCGAGCCCGAATTGTACGAGCGCTGGGCAGACGGGATGCAGCCCGGGCCAACCAACGCGCTTGGGTCACGTGCGATCTATCTCTATGTGGGGCAGCGCGATACCTATCTGCGGATTCACGGCACGCCATATCCAAGATCCATCGGTAGCCGGGCAAGTTCGGGATGCGTGCGTATGGTCATGGCCCACATCAATACGCTTTATCCAAATGTCAAAATGGAGTCGACCGTCTATCTTTATTCGGCCGAAGACAGCGTCGTCTCGGTAGGTTGATTCACCGACCGCGACATGCGTCGCCCAACAAGTTTGCACGCTCGGCGCACATCGCCGAGCGTGTTTTTTTTGTTTAGCTTGATTGTTCTTCTTCTTGGCGAATGCAGATCGCGCGCCCGTCTGTGGTCTTGAGCGGCAGCGGCGTGGTCTCGACGGGACCTGCGTGCAAATACCAGTAGCAATTGTCTTCGGGGCGCAAATACGCCGCCATGACGTCCTGATTGGGTGCGGCAACGGCGACGACTTGTTCGGGCACCGGGGGCGTAGGGGCTGTGTCTTGATCCTCAGAGCCAGCCAAACCGACGGTGCAAGCACCGAGCAATGGTAGCAATGTGAGTAGGGCTGTGTTTCGATTGAACATCCGGCGGCTCCTTGAACTAATAATCTGCTGATCTTTCGCTGATAGGATGCAATGCATCCAATATGCAATCAATTCTGCGTGGGGGCCAATAATTCCGGCAAATGAGTGGTTTTTCGGCGACCACTTGGGCTGACCATGCGGGTCAGGTTGCGCAATAGCCCGTCGCGCAGGCGGTTCGATCCTAGCCGCCCTGGCTGGCCGTTGATCAGGGCGGTTGTTACAAAAATTTCACTTTCCATAGCCATTAATTCATATATTCACGAACTATGGAACTAGAGATCCCCAATCGTCTCGCGACCCTCGGCCATCCGCAGCGGCTGGCCGTGTTCCGGCTGCTGATGCGCCGCTACCCGGATCGCGTCCCGGCGACTGAACTGGCGAAGGCGCTTGGGCTTAAGCCAAACACGCTTTCAACCTATGTGAACGCGCTCATGCATGCCGGTCTGGTGTCGCAAGAACGTGTCGGGACTTCGCTGCGCTACGCCATCGACATGGATGCCGCGCGCGAGACCATCGACTATCTCCTGCATGACTGCTGCAGGGGACGGCCTGAGATTTGCCACCCAGATGCCCTTTCCACCGCAAACCGAGACATCCCCATGACCGACCGTAAGCACAACGTCCTGTTTATCTGCACAGGCAATTCCGCCCGCTCCATCTTTGCTGAGTCCATCCTGCGTGATCTGGCCGGGGATCGCTTTGAAGTCTATTCGGCAGGCACCAAACCCCGCACCGACCTCAATCCATTCGCGCTTGAAGTATTAAAGCAGAAAGGACACGACGTGTCCGTTCTGCGCTCCAAGAACATCGCTGAATTTCAGGGGCCGGATGCCCCTGTTTTCGATTTTGTTTTCACAGTCTGCAATCAGGCTGCAAACGAGGAATGTGCCTCCTGGCAGGGGCAGCCCATCAGCGCCCATTGGGGGCTTCCTGATCCGGTCAAGGTCGAAGGTTCGGATGCAGAAAAGAGCCTTGCCTTCCATCAGACCTACGGCGCGCTGCGCAACCGCATGATCGGCTTTACCGCGCTGCCATTGGCCTCGCTCGACCGTATGTCCCTGCAACGGGCGGTCGATGATATCGGGCAAACAAAAGAACAAGGACCATCAACATGACTGTTTACGCCCTCAACGGCCTTGGCCGCATCGGGAAGCTTGCCTTGAAACCCCTGCTTGAGCGGGGGGCCAAGATCGCCTGGATCAACGATGCCGTCGGCGATCCTGAGATGCACGCGCATCTGTTTGAATTCGACACGGTGCATGGAAGGTGGGACGCTGATTTCGCCCATGATGCGGACAGCGTGACAATTGATGGCCTGCGTTTGCCGTTCATCGGCACCGGCAAGATCGCGGACCTTCCGTTAGCGGGCATCGATGTCGTGATCGATTGCACCGGCGTGTTCAAGACCGAGGCGAAGCTGGCACCATACTTTGACGCAGGCGTAAAGAAAGTCGTTGTGTCAGCCCCGGTAAAGGACGGCGAGGCAGCAAATATCGTTTACGGGGTCAATCACGATGTTTACGACCCTGACCACCACCGGATCGTGACCGCCGCCAGTTGCACGACCAACTGCCTTGCTCCTGTCGTGAAAGTCATCCACGAGAACCTGCGCATCAAACATGGCTCTATCACGACAATCCATGATGTGACGAACACGCAAACCATCGTGGACCGTCCTGCCAAAGACCTGCGCCGCGCCCGCTCCGCCTTGAATTCCCTGATCCCGACAACCACGGGCAGCGCCACCGCCATCACCCTGATCTATCCCGAACTGACGGGCCGTTTGAACGGCCATGCGGTGCGTGTGCCGCTGCTCAATGCATCGCTCACGGACTGTGTGTTCGAGGTAGAGCGCGATACGACAGCCCAAGAGGTGAACGCCCTGTTCAAAACCGCGTCAGAAGGGCCGCTGAAGGGTATTCTGGGCTACGAGGAACGCCCGCTTGTTTCGACCGATTACACCAACGACGAACGGTCCAGCATCGTGGATGCCCCGTCCACAATGGTGATCAACGGCACTCAGGTCAAAATCTACGCCTGGTATGACAACGAGATGGGCTATGCCCACCGGCTGGTCGACGTCGCCTGTATGGTCGGGGACAGCCTGTGAGCAGCGCTTCCGCGCGGCCCGAGGGCCTTTCGGCCTATATCGCCGTCACGGCGGCCTATTGGGCCTTCATGCTCACGGATGGCGCGCTACGCATGCTGGTGCTGTTGCACTTTCACGCGCTTGGCTTCTCGCCCGTGCAACTGGCCTATCTGTTCGTGTTTTACGAGATCGCGGGCATGGTCACCAATCTGGCTGCCGGATGGATATCAGCGCGGTTCGGCCTGACCTCGACCCTTTACGCGGGGCTGGGCATTCAGGTGCTCGCCCTGCTGGCACTGACGCAACTGGACCCAAATTGGGCAATCGGCGCTTCCGTCGCTTTCGTGATGATGGTTCAGGGGGCGAGCGGCGTTGCAAAAGACCTCGCCAAGATGTCATCGAAATCCGCCGTAAAGATCCTCGCACCCGCAGAAGGTGACGGCCTGTTTCGCTGGGTCGCCATGCTGACAGGCTCCAAGAATGCGGTGAAAGGGATCGGCTTTCTGCTGGGCGCGGCAATGCTGGCCACATTCGGGTTCACAACTGCCGTTCTTGGTATGGCGGCGGTTCTGTTTGTCATTCTGGTCGCGGTGCTGACCGCCATGCCCACCGGGCTTCCGAAGGGGCGCAAGGGGGCGAAGTTCTCCGAGGTCTTTTCAAAATCGGCCAACGTGAATTGGCTATCACTGGCCCGCGTGTTTCTGTTCGGCGCGCGGGATGTGTGGTTCGTCGTCGGCATCCCGATCTATTTCTACGCCGTGCTGTCCGATGGCAGCGAAGCAGGCAACCGCGCCGCCTTTTTCCTGATCGGGACGTTCATGGCGCTTTGGATCATTCTTTATGGCGCGGTGCAGGCCACGGCGCCACGCCTGCTGCGTGCCAAAACCCGCGATGAATCGCAACTGATCGGTGCAGCCCGCGGATGGGCCTGGGCCTTGGCGCTTGTTCCGGCAGCGTTGGCGGCGGCGGCCGGGGCTGCTTCGGGCCCGCAGACATGGTTGACCCTGACGCTGATTGCCGGACTGTTGGTATTTGGCGGGATATTCGCCATCAATTCGGCGCTGCATTCCTATCTGATCCTCGCCTTCACCAAGGCCGAGCGGGTCACGATGGATGTGGGCTTTTATTACATGGCCAACGCCGGGGGCCGGCTTGCAGGCACCGTATTGTCGGGCCTGACCTATCAGGTCGGGGGATTGACGCTTATGCTCGCGACGGCGGCTGTCATGGTGGCAGCATCCGCCATCGCATCAGGACGGTTGTCGAGCGAACACAAGGTAGCGGGAACAGTATGAGCATATTTGAACGCTACCTGACGGTTTGGATCGCGCTGGCTATCGTGGCCGGGATCGCCATTGGCAGCGTCGCACCCGCTCTGGTTTCCGCGATTGCAATGGCCGAAGTTGCCCGTGTGAACCTTGTGGTGGCCGTTTTGATCTGGGCGATGGTTTATCCGATGATGGTCGGTGTTGACCCCGCCAGCCTGCGCGATGTGGTCAAACAACCCAAAGGTCTGGCCATCACGCTGACGGTCAACTGGCTGATCAAGCCGTTTTCGATGGCCGCGCTTGGTGTTTTGTTCTTTGAAGTCGTTTTTGCGGATCTGATCGCGCCCGAGGATGCGCAGCAATACATCGCCGGTTTGATCCTGCTGGGGGCTGCGCCCTGCACGGCCATGGTTTTTGTCTGGTCACAACTGACCCGTGGCGATGAAAGCTATACTCTGGTGCAGGTCACGGTGAATGATTTTATCATGGTATTCGCCTTTGCGCCGATTGTCGCATTTCTATTGGGTGTCACCGATATTGTTGTCCCCTGGGAGACGCTGGTGTTGTCCGTCATTCTTTTTGTGGCGCTGCCACTGGCAGCAGGTCTGTTGACCCGAAGGCGGCTGGGCAGTGCCGAACGCATCGGCGCATTTCAGGCGCGGATCAAGCCTTGGTCCGTTATCGGCCTGATTGCGACGGTCGTGATTCTCTTTGCGTTGCAGGGGCAGGTCATTCTGGACCGCCCGCAGGTCATCGTTCTGATTGCGGTCCCGATCCTGTTGCAATCCTACGGCATCTTCATGCTGGCCTATTCGGCGGCTTACGCCCTGAAAGTTCCGCACCGGATCGCGGCCCCCTGCGCCATGATCGGGACATCGAATTTCTTTGAATTGGCCGTGGCGGTCGCCATCAGCCTGTTTGGCCTGAATTCAGGCGCAGCACTGGCCACGGTTGTCGGTGTTCTTGTCGAAGTGCCTGTGATGCTTTCACTTGTGGCCTTTGCCAATCGCACCAGGTCGCGCTTTACCTCGGAACCGGACACCGAAACCAAGACGTCCTAGACCACAGCGAACCAGCCAATGCGCCGGGTGTGGGCCAAAACATGCGGATATCCGTCAGGCGGGTGACAGGCGGCGGCCAAGGGAGTTCATGGTCCAGTCGGCAAAGTCGATCAGCAGTTGATCAGACCCACGATCAAAGGCGTCGATCAGTGCGGGCGTCTCTGTCGAGGCTGAGATCGCTTGCGCGCGGAACGTCCGGCTTGCAATGACGCTGGCGTCACGCTCGCGGATCAACCGCGATGTCATGCTGATGGAAATAACCGCGCCAACCCCGTCCGGTGCCAATTCGGCGTGGAAATCAACCAGTTCGGTTATGATGGCATAATCGCCGCTTCCCGCCAACGGACGGCGGCCCACATAGCGCAATCCGCCGGTGTTTTCCAAGCTGCGAACCATCAGCGTTTGCAGCATCACAGGCGTTTCATCACCCCAGCGCGCCGCGGGCAGATATTGCGCCTGCAGGGCGTCGGGGCGGATCAAAATCCGGTCCGTCTCGAGCACGCCACTGGTGGTTGGCAGTTCGACAATCACGTCACGTGCCAGCGGACCGCCCGGCGCCACAGGTGCATCGTCGGGTGCGCGTAGATCGTAAACGGCAAGTGGAGTGCTCACATCACCCAGCGCACCCAGTGTCGCGCATCCGGTCAGCAAGGGGATCATCGCTAACAGGGCGACAAGTCTGAGTTTGACAGCGAAAGTCATGGCGCATTCATCTCCGGAACTCGGGTGATTGTTGATCAAGGAAGAACCGCGCCGGGTCACGTTGGATTTGTTGGGTCAGCCGGTCAAGGTTGCTGATCAGCTCGCGGGCTTCATCGGCAAGGCGGGTATATAGCGGCAGGCCGGTGGTACTAAACGTGGTGATCGGTGGGCCAGCAGCCCCGATCACCTGCTGTAGCGAATCAAACGCGCCTTCTGCGGATTGGCTGGCGGCACGCAATTCAGCGGTGATTTCAGGCAGGTCGGCCGAGACTTGACCAATCGCTTGGTTGAGCGTGGCCAGACTGGTTTCGAGGCCTGTGATAATACCGTCGATATCATCGTTGATCACCCGATCCGCTCCGTCAAAAGCGCGTTCAGCCGCAGCCAGTGTGCGGTTGCCGGTTTCCAGCGCGGCGTTGATTGCCGCAAGCGTGGCATTGGCGTTGCTAAAGGTCTCGGTGACCTGTGTCAGGGCGGTTTCAGCTGAAAGGCTTAGCCCTTCGATCCGGCCGCTGGCCGTTGACAGGTCTTCGCCCACCTGCGTGATCACACGGGATGCCGTTTCGGTTGCGGTGCGGATATCAGCGACAATGACGGGTAAATCGGTGCCTGCGACTTTGCCGATTTCGGCAATCACGGTGGTCGCATCGGCGACCGCAGCGCGCGTTTCCACCAAAAGCGGCGTGCCTTCGGTTTGCAGCAATGTGTCGAAACTTGCGGCGGCGCTGTCGACTGTGCTGGCGGCTTGTGAAAGCTGTGCAAGCAATTCATCGACCGCGGCCAGGGTCGCCTCGGCCTCGGCCAGGCGACTGTTGGCGGTGGTGCCGGTGGTGCTGAAGGTCGCGATCAGGCCTTGGGCATCAGCGCTGAGTGCGGCAATCGTCGCCTGCAATTCGGCAACTGTGGTGCGCAGGGAGTCTGTCGTGACGGTCAGGTCTTCGGTGATAAATGTGCCCGCGACAGCGATCGTATCCTGCGCGACCGACAGTGTTTCAGTGCCCGTTGTCAGCATCGTGCCGGCCTCGTCTGTCAGATTGCCGATCGAGGTGAGTGTAGCATCAGCCGTTTGCAGCAAGCCCTCCAGATCATCCGACAACCCTTCAAGAATCTTGTTGAATTCGCTGATCTGAGTCGCAAATTCGGTGACCGATCCGGCGACTTCGGAAAAATCCTCGAGCGTGCTTGCAAAGGTCGCCGAAGCGTCTTCGACATTGGTCAAAATCCGGTCGATCCGGTCTTGGTTGTTACCAAGAAGTGCGCCCAATTCCTCGACCACGACAAGGGTTTCGTTGACCAGTTGCGGCGCATCTTCCGACAGGGTCTGGATGACAGAACGGCCAGCCGTGATTTCGGGCACCGGCATGGCGTCGGTCGGCGCCAACAGTGGTGTCTCGGGCGTTCCAGGGCCGATCTGAACAAACGATACGCCCGTGACGCCCTGCGCCTCGATCGTGGCAATGCTGTCGGCGCGCACTGGGGTGTCGGCCTCCACTTCGACGCGAACAAGAATTGTGCCATCGCGATCAGGGGCCAGACGCACGTCAACCACCTGCCCGACAGGCAAGCCGCTAAAGCGCACGTCAGAGGCATCGCTCAGACCCGAAACCGAGGTAAAGCGCACGTCGTAATAGGAAAACTGGCGGTCTAGTTCGACCCGCGCAAACCATAGGAACAGGGCGACGATGCCCAGCACCCCCGCAAGGGTAAACGCGCCGATCAGGATGTAATTGGCCCTTGTTTCCATAGCTTTGCGTCAGACCCTTGTTTGCTCGGTCGCGGTTTCTTTTGTATCAAGCGCGGCCCGCGCGCGCGGCCCGTTAAAGTATTCATGCACCCACGGGTGATCGACGTGCAGCATCTCTTGCATCGTGCCGGTCACCAGCACGCGGCGTTCTGACAGCACAGCAATCCGGTCACACACCGCGTGCAAGGTATCAAGGTCGTGGGTCACAAGAAAGACCGTCAAATCAAGGTCCCGGCTAAGGCTGCGGATCAGCATATCGAACTCGGTCGCGCCAATCGGGTCGAGCCCGGCAGTCGGTTCGTCCAAGAACACGATCTGCGGATCAAGAGCAAGGGCGCGTGCCAATCCAGCGCGCTTGCGCATCCCGCCTGACAGTTCGGACGGATATTTATCCCCCGCCAGATAGGGCAGCCCCACCATCGAAATCTTGAGGTCCGCCAGATCGCGCCGGATCGCGGGATCAAGCCCTTCAATCGTGCGCATCGGCACTTCGACGTTTTCGCGCACGGTCAGCGACGAAAACAGCGCCCCATCCTGAAACATCACGCCCCAATTGGCCGCAACAGCGTTCAGCGCATCCTGATCCGCGTTTAACAGGTCGGTCCCAAGCACGTTGATCGTGCCCGCAGCCGGTGTGTTCAGCCCGGCGATCGTGCGCAGCAGCACAGACTTGCCGGTGCCGGACCCCCCACCACACCAAGAATTTCACCGCGATAGATATCCAGATCAAGGTCTTCGTGCACCACTTGCGTGCCAAACTGATTGCGTAGCCCGCGGATTGAAATCACGACATCCTTGTCAGATTTTGGCGTCTGCTGGGTCATCGTCACATCCCGATCTGTGCAAAAAAGATCGAAAACAGCGCGTCAGCGACGATCACCGCAAAGATTGCTGTCACTACCGAGGCGGAGGTCATGCGACCAAGCGATTCTGCGTTGCTTTTCACCCGCATCCCCGCGTGGCAGCCGACGACTCCGATGATCAACGCAAATACCGGTGCCTTGATCATGCCGACGATCACGTGGCTGATATCGGTGCCATTGACCAGCCGCGTGGTGAACATCGCGGGCGAAATGCCCAGATCGACCCATGCCATGATTCCACCGCCCAGCAGCCCCATAAGATCGGCGATCAACCCCAGGATTGGCAGCATGATCACCAGCGCAAGGATACGTGGCACAAACAGCGTCATCGCCGGATCAAGACCCAATCCGTGCATCGCGTCAATTTCTTCACGCATCTTCATCGAGCCAATCGCGGCGGTAAAGGCCGAAGCGGTGCGCCCCGCTACAATGATCGCCGTCAACAGTATGCCCAATTCGCGCAGGATCGAGATTGCGATCAGATCAACCACAAAGACCTCGGCCCCGAACTGGCGCAACTGCGTGGACCCTTGGAACGCCAGCACAACCCCAATCAGAAACGCCATCAGCGCAACGATAGGAACGGCCTTGAGCCCGACATCTTCGCAATGATGCACAAGCGCGGTCAGCCGGAATTCCTTTGGGTGACGTATGGATCGCGCGAGCCGCGCCAGAAACAGCCCAAAATAGCCGACAAGCGCCAGAACGAACCTCACGCCGTCCGTCACCGCCATGCCCAGTCCTGCAAGCCGGTCCGCAAAGGTCGCGGGCGTGGCTGCGGCTTGGGTCGGGGCAGGCATGGCGCTTGTCACAGTTTCCAGCAGACCACGAGGGCCGTCATCCGCGCCCGCGATCTCAAGCGATTGCCCCGCATCATCAAGGCGGGTCTTGAAGGTTGAAATGGCCCAGGCGCCCGCCGTATCAAACCGCGTTACGCCGGACATATCCAACCTTACGGGCTGGTCGGTCGCAATATCCCGCAACGCGGCAACAAACGGCGTGACATTGCGCAAGGATACCTCGCCTTGCAGCGTGACAACCACCTGACGCTTTGATGATGTGATCCTGATATCGGGGCCGTCGCGCTTTTCCATCGTCTGGACATTATGCGTTTGCGCAAGGCCCGAACAGCGGATTTTCTAGTGTCTTGGTCGCCGCCCGTGCAATCTCGTGGGCTTGGGGCTGCCGCTTCATGGTCGCGTCAATACACCTGCCGCAGGCCTGCCGCTTTGAAGTATCGGCTGACGCACCGCAGGACATGGCCCTCTATCAGGTCGTTCGCCGTCGTGGGGATTTCGCCAAACTCCGCCCCCATGAACGACTGTGACACAAGCGTTTCGGGCAGGGGTAAGCCGGACAAGTTCTGCAACAGTCGTGAGAGCGCGCCGGACACGGCCGGATCTGTCCAATAATACCGGATGCGGTCGCTATAGCTGTAAACCCGCAACCTTGCGACCTCGGGGTCGGTCCCCTTGTAATAGGCGGACCAGAAGTCGGGCCGATCCGTCATGCGTTGGATCATGATTTCGCGAATACGCGACGGTGATGCGATATCGAGGTGTGCTTCGATTTCGGCCAGCGCCCAGATTGCCTCGCGGAAACGGAATGTCAGTTCAGGGCCGACCTTGAGAAAGAAAAAGTGGTTCTCGACGAGTGCCGCGAGGGCCGCAGTCGATTGATAATCGGTCGAATGGGCTTCAAACGTCAGCCCGTCATCAGCAAGGATCGCAGCACAAAGCGGCGCTGCCTTTTCTGCTGCGAACGGATAGACCGAGGTATGCCCGAAATCGACGCCGGGCTGGGTGACGACCGACACGATCCGCGCCCAAGCTTCCTGCAACCCGCGCGCCATAAAGGCAGCGTGATGCGTGTCAATTGTAGCGCGGTAGCGATCAATCGACGTCACATCAAGCACGTTGGGTTCGTCGGTTTCGCCGCCGGGAATAGGGACTTCAGTGCCGATGATGTAACACAGCTCTGAGGGGTCGGGCGCATATTTTTCGGCCACCGCGCAAAGGTCGGCAGCACGTTCGGCGATTTGCTCGAATGTCGGATTCGGTTCGCCACCGCAGGCCATGCTTGTGTCCAGATGGATTTTTCCAAAGCCCGCTTGCACGTAGGATTTCACCAGCTCACGCGACTTTTCCATAGCGATATCAATCGGTTCATTTCTCCAGACGTTCGGGCCAAGATGATCGCCACCAAGGATCAGCTGTGTCATCGGCACGCCCGCGTCACTTGCCAAGCCGCGTAGCCACGCCATGAAATCCGCAGCCGTCATGCCGGTATACCCGCCGTCCTGATTGACTTGATTGCAGGTCGCCTCGATCACCGTGGGCAGCTCGGTTTGTTTGGCATGGGCCAGCACGGCACGCAAAACATGTTCATTGGCGGTGCAGAAACAAGGAAGGCCAATCGCTTCGCCAGCGCGGTTGCGCGCGATGAGGTCTTTGATGATGCTCATGCGGTTTTCTCCTTTCGCGGGGCGTTGAAGAAGATCGTGACTCGCCGCTGGATCCTACACTTTGTAGGTTGGCAACGCCTGAAAGGCTGCACGCAACGCATCACCCCAACCCGTTGAAATGGCCTGATAAATGGGGTCGTTTTCTTCGATACGGATCGTGCGATCACCGTTGAAATGATCGTTTTCGTGGATCAGCAGATCAAAGGGCAGGCCGCAGGACAGGTTTGATTTCACCGTTGAATCAAACGACACCAGCAACAGTTTGACAGCCTCGTCAAAGGGCATGTCCGCATCATAAGCGCGCACCAGGATCGGCTTGCCGTATTTGGTTTCACCAACCTGGAAAAACGGCGTATCTTCGCTGATTTCGATGAAATTCCCCTGCGGATAGACCAGGAAAATCGTCGGCTTGCCGCCCTTGATCTGGCCGCCAACAATCGCCGAGGCGCTGAACTGGTCGTTGGCCGTCGGGCCGTTGGGGTTGCTGTAGGCGATGACCTCCTTGAGGGTTTCACCCACCAGCCGCGCGACCTGAAACATTGTGTCCTGGCGCAAAATGCTGGGGTCGCGGTCTTCTGTCGCGACCGAACGTTCCTCAAGCAGGCTGATCATCGCTTGGGTCGTGGCAAGATTGCCCGCCGTCATGATGGTGATCGACCGCTCGCCGTTGACCGCCCAGTTGAACAGCTTGCGTGTGGTCGAAAAATTATCGACACCTGCGTTCGTGCGTGTGTCCGACATGAACACCAAACCGGCGTTCAGCCGCATTCCGACACAATAGGTCATTTAATCGTATCCATGTGAAACCTGTCGCAGTGCTACTGCTGCACCTGCAAAGATACAATCAAAGACTCACCTGCTGATCCCATTCGCATGCCGGAAATTGGCGCCGCATCGGCGGAATCGCGCCCCACGGCGATCCGGGCATAGCGTTCATCGGGGGCATAGCCGTTCGAGATATCGAATCCGACCCATCCAAGATCGGGCACGTGGGCTTCGGCCCAGGCATGGCTGGCGTCCTGATCAATACGGTCGTTCATCATCAAATAGCCGCTGACATAGCGTGCAGGCAGGCCTGCGACGCGCGCGGCGGCAACAAATATATTGGCGTGATCCTGACAGACACCCGCGCCGATCCCCAAGGCAGTTTCGGCAGTGGTATTGGCAGCCGTCTTGCCGATCTGGTATGGGGTCGCGCCAAGGATCGCGGCAGATAAATCGTGCAGGCCGGTCAGTGGATCCGTGGCCGTAGCCAAGACCGATGCCAGCGCCGCAACGCCGTCACCGGGCGCGGTCAGCGGCGTCGGTTGCGTGAAATGCCAAAGCGGGGCGCGGCCATAGACAGGCCCAAGCACGCCCGCCGCACCATCCACGGTGTCCACGGTGCCGTGGGCGCGAATGATCAGGTTATGGGTTTCGGGCGTGATGCTGACCAGATCGGTGTGATTGCCATAGTGATCACGGTAGCTGGTTTCGATCTTGCCACCTTCGACCTCGACCGTCCAATCCGTAATGGTCTGCAGCGGGTTGTCCAGCGGGCGCAAACGGACCTTTTGTAACGCATAATCAACGGGTTGATCATAAAGATAACGGGTCTCGTGGGTGATTTTCAGATGCATCAGCGGGTGAACCTGTAATCCTGCTCGATCTGTTGACCAAGGCTTGCCGTGTCGCGCAGAACAGAGCTGATGAATTCGTGCAACCCCTCTTCGAAGATCGCGCCAATGTCGCGTTTGGATACCCGCGCGCGCAGGGCCACGGCCATATCATGACTGGCAGGTGTTTCGCCGTATTCCTCGGCAAGATAGCCAAGATTGGTGACGATGCGCCCAAGGCTGTAGGACAGCGAACGGGGCATTCGCGTGTCCAGGATTAAAAAGCTGGCGATATTGGCAGCGGTAAAGTCGCCATCCACAGCCCAGCGGAACGACCGGTGTGCCGACACCGAGCGTAGCAG
The DNA here is from genome assembly GCF_008065155.1 of Octadecabacter sp. SW4. Taxonomy (NCBI): domain Bacteria; kingdom Pseudomonadati; phylum Pseudomonadota; class Alphaproteobacteria; order Rhodobacterales; family Roseobacteraceae; genus Octadecabacter; species Octadecabacter sp. SW4. Next base: position 444,885 of record NZ_CP042819.1, read on the forward strand.
TGTTTCCCATTGCACATTGTCCATCCGGCCGCCCACCATCGAAGGGGCTGGCAGCAGCGCGTAGTATTTCACGTCGATAATCCGCGCGGTGCTGTCGGTGCGTTCAATGAACGTGCCAAGGCGGCAGAAATCATACATGTCATTGCGCAGCATCGTGCCGGTCAATGCGCCACGCACCAGCGCGCATTGCTGCCGGATCGTCGCCAGCACGGCAGGCAATTCGGTTTCTGGCACGGGCTCTTGCAACAGGTCCTTGAACAGCATCCATGTTTCGTTCACGGCCGACCAGACTTCGGTGGTCAGGGCGGTGCGCACAAGGCGGGCATTGTCGCGCGCCGATTTGACCACCGAAAGCACGGACCCAAGATTATCCGTGTCACGCAGCAGAAAATCCGTGACCGAGGCGCTGTCATAGGTGCTGTATTTGCTGTCAAATTGCGCCCGCACCGCCGAGGTCGTGATCACCGAGCGCCATTCGGCTTCGGCCGCGCTCGAACGTGTCAGGGCAATCCGAAAGCCCGCCTCAAGAAGGCGCGCATTGTTCTCGGCCCGCTCTAGGAAGCGGAACATCCAGTAAAGACCACCTGCGGTTTTTCCCAACATATCAGTCTTCCAATACCCAGGTGTCTTTGGTGCCGCCGCCTTGACTCGAATTCACGACCAGACTGCCCTCGGTCAAGGCAACCCGCGTCAGGCCACCGGGCGTGATGTTGACACCATCGGGCGACATCAGCGCAAAGGGGCGCAGATCAACGTGGCGCGGCGACAGGCCCGCTTCGGTAAAGATTGGCACGGTGGACAGCGACAGCGTTGGCTGCGCGATGTAATTGCTGGGCCGCGCGCGCAGCTTGTCGGCGAAGTCGGCCAGTTCCTGTTTGCTGGCGGCAGGGCCGACCAACATGCCATAACCCCCGATCCGTGGACTTCCTTGACGACCAGATCAGCCAGATTATCAAGCACGTATTTCAGGGTGTCGGGTTCGGAACAACGATGCGTTTCGACATTCTTGAGGATCGCGCGCTCACCCGTATAAAATTCAATAATTTCGGGCATATAGCTATAAATCGCCTTGTCGTCGGCGACACCGGTGCCGGGCGCATTTGCGATGGTGATATTGCCCGCGCGATACACATCCATGATCCCCGGCACCCCCAACATCGAGCTGGGATTGAATGTCAGCGGATCAAGGAATTCATCGTCAACGCGCCGGTAAAGCACGTCGATGACCTTGTAACCTTTGGTCGTGCGCATGGCGATATGGCCATCGACCACCCGCAAGTCATGCCCTTCGACCAATTCGACGCCCATCTGATCTGCCAGAAAGCTGTGTTCGTAATAGGCCGAGTTGTAGATACCCGGCGTCAGCACCGCGACACAGGGCCGCCCTTTGCAGGATGCCGGGGCGCTTGCCGCAAGCGAGCGGCGCAACTCCTTGGGATAGTCGCTGACCCGTTGCACCCTGATCTTGCTGAACAATTCAGGGAACATCTGCAACATCGTCTCACGATTTTCGAGCATGTAACTGACGCCGGACGGGGTGCGCGCATTGTCTTCCAGCACAAAGAAATCATCCGCCCCCGTGCGCACGATATCCGTGCCGGTGATATGCGTATAGACTCCGCCCGGCGGCGTGAAATCCATCATCTGCGGCAGAAAGGCATCGTTTTGCGCGATCAGGTTGGTCGGCACGACGCCCGCGCGCAAGATTTCCTGACGGTTATAGATATCGTGCAGGAACGCGTTGATCGCGCGGACCCGTTGATCAATCCCCTTGGACAGTTTGACCCATTCGTTATTGGACAAAATACGCGGCACCAGATCAAACGGGATCAGCCGTTCTTCGGCGTCCGATTGGCCATAGACGTTAAAGGTAATGCCCGAGCGGCGAAAGAACGCCTCCGCCTCGTCCGACTTCTTGGCAAGGCGATTATTGTCTTGCTGTGCGAACCAACCATCGTAGCTGTGGTAGGGTGCGCGTGCACCGTTGGCTGCGTGCATTTCATTAAAGTGTGTGGGGTCTGATGTCATCCCGTTAGCTTATAGCAGCGCGGCGAACTGGCAATGGGGCTCAACGGTGCCGCTACGGCAAGTGCCAGAATTGCCCAAAGTTTGCGCAGTTATTTCCCTTTCCAGACAGGATCGCGTTTTTCTGCAAAAGCCCGCGCGCCTTCAAGGTTGTCCTCGGACCCGTAAAGCACATCAACGGTGGCCAATTGCCGTCCGGTGATCCGGGTCATGGCGTCCTGAAACTTCGAATCCTCGGCATCGCGCACGATTTCCTTGATTGCGGCGTAAACCAGCGGCGGGCCCGATGCCAACAGCCGGGCCAGTTCCCAGGCGCGGTCCATCAGTTGATCGGCCGGCACGATTTCGTTGACCAGCCCCCAACCTTTGGCCTCGCTCGCGTCAAACCAGCGACCGGTCAGCAACAGCTCCATCGCGATGTGATAGGGAATGCGTTTGGGCAGTTTGACGCTGGCTGCATCCGCCACCGTGCCGGATCGGATTTCGGGCAGGGCAAATGTCGCGTGATCGGCGGCGATGATCATATCCGCCGAAAGCGCCAGTTCCAGCCCGCCGCCGCAGGCAATCCCATTCACGGCAGCGATCACCGGCTTGTTCAGGTCAGGCAACTCCTGCAAGCCGCCAAAGCCGCCAACGCCATAATCGCCGTCCACCGCATCGCCATCAGCCGCCGCCTTCAGATCCCAACCGGGGCAAAAGAACTTTGCCCCCGCGCCGGTAATGATCGCGACCCGCAGCGCCGGATCGTCGCGAAACGCAGCAAAGGTATCGCCCATGATCCGGCTTGTCGCCAGATCAATGGCGTTGGCCTTGGGGCGGTCCAGCGTGACCAGCAGGATACCGTCACGGGTTTCGGTCTTGATCGGGTTCATGGCATGGTCTTTCGGATGAGGGCATCGACGGCAATCGCGCCATCTGGGGTGCAGATCAGCGGGTTGATCTCAACTTCGGCCAAGCTGTCGGCGTTGGCAACCACATAGGATTGCACGGCCTGCACCGTGTCGACGATTGCAACCAAATTGGCGGCGGGTTTGCGGCGATAGCCGAGCAGAAGGGGGGCGCAGCGCAATCGGTTCAGCGCCGTTTCAATCGCCGTGCCATCGGCAGGCACCAGCATTGACACCGTATCGCGCAATACCTCGGTCAAGACGCCACCCGCCCCAAGGGTCAGCACGAACCCGTGCGCGGGGTCGCACGTGACGCCAATCAGCAATTCCGCCACGCCACCCGGCGCCATTTCTTCGATCAATACGGCATCGGTGCCGATCTCGGCAGCAACTGTCGTGACATCAGCAGCGGCAACTCCCAACCGCACAGCACCATGTTCCGACTTGTGGGCAAGGCCGACCCCTTTGACGGCATAGGGAGGGGACAAGGCCACGATGGCTTGCGCGATTTCATCCGCGTCGCGCGCCACGCGGTTGGCGGGCACGGGCACGCCATGCGCGGCCAGTGCGGCTTTCGCCGTTGCCTCGTCAAGGGTTTGCGGGTTCAGGTGCGCGCTGGGCAACAGCACCGGCTTGGGATCAGGCGGGCCGATTTGCGCGGCGGCATGGGTTGCGGCCAAGGCCTCGGGGATCCCCATGAACGGCACCACGCCGCCCGTCATCAGGCGCGCCGCGACATCTAGCGGCATCAGTTCTGGCAGGCTTGCGACCATCGCGAAATGCGCACCCGTTTGCGCACGCACGTCCAAGGCAGCTTGCGTGGCACATTCCCAATCGGTCGCATCGGTGGTTGGGTAGTCAACGATTGAGAACGTCATGGCGATGTCAGGGCCGGTCATCCCCGCCCATGCCGCTGCCATCTTGACGTGATCGCGCCAGATATAGGTGTGATAGTCCAGCGGATTGTTCAGCGCGACCATCGGCCCAAGGGCACCGGCCAGTTGCGTGCGTTGGCTCTGCGTCAGCGGCGGAAACGTCAGCCCGGTCGCCATAGCCATATCCGCAATCAGGCTCGCTTCGCCGCCCGAACAGCTGATTGAGGCGATGTTTTTCGATGTCAGTGGTCCGGCGCAATGCAGCAATTTCAGCGTCTCTATAAAGGCGGGCAGGCTGCCCACGCGCGCAATGCCCAGCCGGTCAAGGAAAGCCTGCGCACCCGCATCACTGCCCGCAAGGGACGCAGTGTGCGACACGGTCGCCACCTGTGCCTGATCGGACGCGCCGACCTTGATGGCGACCAGCGGCACACCTTTTGCATGGGCCTTTTGCGCCAAGGCCTCCCAGGCACGCAGATCGGAAAACCCTTCGATATGCAGCCCGATGGCCGTCACGCGCGGATCGTCCAACAGGGCAGTGGCAATCTGGGCCTGACTGGTCTGCGCCATATTCCCGCAAGTGATCGTATAGGCGATGGGCAGGGCGCGTTTCTGCATCGTCAGATTGATCGCGATGTTGGAACTTTGGGTCAGGATCGCCACGCCGCGGTCCACCCGTGCACAACCATGCTGATCAGGCCAGAGCAGCGCACCATCAAGCGCGTTGATAAAGCCGTAACAGTTGGGGCCAAGGATCGGCATGTCACCCGCCGCCGCGACCAGTTGCGCCTGCAGATCATCGCCGCGCGCGTCCTCGGCCCGGGCTTCGGCAAAGCCACTGGCAAAACACACAGCCCCGCCCGCGCGGACCTGCGCAAGGTCACGCACCAGCCCGACCGTGGCGTCACGGTTCACGCCGATGAACACCGCATCCGGTGCGCCGGGCAGGTCGCCCATGCAGGCAAATGCGGGCAGTCCCGCGATGGTGTCTGCACGCGGATGCACCGGCCAGATCGCGCCAGCATATCCCATGCCGCTGGCCTGTCGCACGACCTGTTCGCACCACGCCCCGCCGCCGATCACGGCGATTGACGCAGGCCGCAGCAGGCGGGCCAGATCGCCCGTCACGTCAGGCCCCAAGCGGGCGCAGCAGATCGCGCGAAATGATGTGGCGCTGGATTTCGCTGGTGCCGTCCCAAATCCGTTCGACCCGCGCATCACGCCAGAACCGTTCAATAGGGAAGTCGTCCATCAACCCCATGCCACCGAAAATCTGCAAGGTCGCATCCGTTGTGCGCGCCAGCATTTCCGAGGCATAGACCTTGGCGCTGGCAATTTCACGGTTGGCTGGCAACCCCTGATCAAGCCGCCAGGCGGCGGCCAGCGTCAACCAGTCGGCGGCGTCGATTTCTGTGATCATATCGGCGATCTGGAAACCGACGCCCTGAAATTTGCCGATCGGCTGGCCGAATTGCTTGCGCTCGGCAGCATAGTTCAGCGCGTAGTCAAAACAGCGGCGCGCGCGGCCCACACAAAAGGCCGCAACCGTGATCCGCGTGGCATAAAGCCATTCGTTCATCACTGCAAAACCGCCATCGACGTCGCCCAGAACCTGCGCATCGGGCAGGCGGCAGTTGTCAAAATCAAGGATGCAATTCTTGTAGCCCTTATGGGACACCGACGTGTAGCCGTCACGCACCGTGAACCCTGGCGTGCCGCGATCAACCAGAAAGGTGGTGATGCGCTTCTTGGGGCCACGCGGGGTATCGTCAACGCCCGTAGCGATGAAAACGATAAAGAAATCGGCGTGGTTCGCGCCGGATATGAAGTGCTTGGACCCGTTGACGACCCAATCACCGCCGCTGCGCACAGCCTGACATTTCATCCCCCGCACATCCGATCCGGCGTCCGGTTCGGTCATGGCAAGGGCATCGGACCTCTCGCCGCGCACGGCGGGCAACAGATAGCGTTCCTTTTGATCGCCTTCGCAGGCCATGAGGATGTTTTGCGGGCGGCCAAAGAAATGCGTCAGCGCCATTGACCCGCGTCCCAATTCACGTTCCACCAGCGTGAAGTCAACGTGGTTCAACCCCGCGCCACCCACGGATTCCGGGAAGTTGCAGGCGTAGAATCCAAGGTCGATCACCTTTTTCTTGATTGCTTCGCCAAGCTCGGCAGGCACTTCGCCGGTGCGTTCGACCTCGGCCTCGTGAGGGTAGATTTCCCTTTCCACAAAGCTGCGCACGGTTTGGACGATCATCTCTTGCTCGTCGCTTAGTCCAAAGTTCATCGCCCGCTCCGTGATCACTTTCCAAACGACCCTAGCGGGCGAATTTCGCCTTGTCTCGCAGAATTATCTTGTAGCGCTGGCAGGCGTAAACGGGACCAGAAAATGCCCGCGCGCAAGGCGGATCAGATCGTCGGGGGGCAGGTCATCGGACTGCCACGCCTTGACCGCCAGCCCCAACATGCGCGGCATCAGCATCGGCCAGATTTGGGCGTCCTGCGTGGTGAACTCGCTCCAGAACGCACCCTGCACGCCGATGACCCGATCGGCGATATCGGGGTTGGGGACGGGGTTCCACGCAAGCGTGTCCGTCAGTGACACAAAAGCGGCCCAGCTTGCGCCCCAATCGTCGGGATCGTCGCTGTGGGCCATGTCGAAATAGGTGTGCTGCGCAGGGGTCATCACCACGTCATAACCCGCGCGTGCCGCCGCCACGCCCGGCCCCTGACCGGTCCAGCTGAACAGGATTGCACCGTGACCGATACCGCCATTCTTACCCTGCGCGGCCTCTTCCCAAGCGCAGGGACGCTGGCCGTTTTGCGCCACTTGTGCGGCGATACGCTCCATCGTCCAGCCCTGCAGATCGTGGGTGTTTTCCAGCCCTTCACGCGCCATCAGATCGCGGGCCATCGGGCTGCCCATCCACGTCCCTTCGGGCAGTTCATCGCACCCCAGATGCAGATGACCGAATGGAAAAAGCGCGCCAACCTCGGTGGCAATTGCGTTGATAACCTCCCATGTTTCTGGCTGCGCCGGGTTCAGAACATTGCCTTGATAGCCCTGCACGCTAACCTCGGCGCCATTATCGGCGGGGTCGCGCGTATTGGGGAAAACATGCGTGATTGCAATGGCATGGGCCGGGGTTTCGATTTCCGGCATGACCTCGATATTCAGTGCCTTGGCATGGGCGATGATCATGCGGGCGGTGTCTTTGGAATAACTGCCACCGGTCACCAACCCCTCGGAAAATAGCGCGGGCAGCAACTGCCCCTCACCACAAAACACCGTCTTTTGCCAAAGCTCGGGCAGGCAGTCGATCTCAAGGCGAAAGGCCTCGTCGTCTGCGAAATGCCAGTGAAACCGGTTGAGTTTCAGCAGCGCCATCAGGTCCAGCAGATCGCAGATCGTATCGGGGTGATAGTAGTGGCGCGCGGTGTCCAGATGTTGTCCGCGCCAGCCGAAACGGGGGACATCATGCAGGATGCCACAGGGCAGGGGCCATGTTGCAGCAGGGTTAGCAGCGTGACCCCCGCATAAAACCGCCCGCCATAGGATGATGCCTGCACGGTGGTGCCCTCGGGCGTGATGCGCAGGGTGTAGGCGTCAACGGGTAGGTCGGCATCTGCAAAACTGACGGGGTGATCGCCCACAAAGGTCAGCCCTTGCCGTGCGGCCAGGGCAGCAACGGCGGCAAGCGCCGGATCCTCCCCCGTGAACCCGCCGACGGTCAGGGTCTGCCCGTCCGGTTTCCACGATGATGGTTGCGGCACAAGGGGTAAACCGTCAAACGGCCCCAGATCGGGCAGGGGCTGTGGGCGACACCCCAGCGGGGTGGTTTGCGGCAGCTTGATCACCTCGTTGCCGACGCGCAGCAGCGGGCCGATGGGGTGCCACGCGCGGTTCGCCGGCTTGTGACCCGTCGCGTATTGCAACGTCACCCGATGGGGCACGCCCGCGCGCAGATCAGGCATGGCGACTTCGGTGTAACTGCCCAAGCCCTTGATGCGCTGCCCACCAGCGGTTGCCGTCATTGGCGCCATGCCGGAAAAGCAGAATAGCGGGCGCGCAAGATCGCGGTCCGGGGTGATCGTGCACAGCAATTCGGCGCCATGCAGTTCGCAGGTATAATCCATGTCAGTCCAACCGCAGTTCGGAAACGAAATCGTAGATGTCTGACCGGTAAAGCCCGCTGGTAAATTCGATCGGGCGGCCCGATCCAAGGTATCCGGTGCGCTCGATGCGCAGCACAGCGGTGCCTTCGGGCAGTTTCAGCAGGCTGGCGTCTGCGCTGGTCAGATTGGCAGCCATTACTCGTTGCACGGCGCGCACAGGGGCGCAGTTTGTCTGGCGCAGCACGGCGTAAAGCGAGGTTTGCACAAGATCAGGGCGCGGCAGGATATCGCGCGGCAATGACGAATATTCCAGCGCCATTGGCGTATCACCGGCGTTGCGCAACCGGTTGATCCGCGCCACCCGATCATGGGCTGATAGGCCCAGCGCGATCATTTCGTCAGGGTTCGGCGTGACCAACCCTGCCGACAGAACCTCGGACGTCGAGGTCATGCCCCGCGCTTGCATGTTTTCCGTGAACGACACGAGGGACGACAGCGATTGCGCAAGTCGGGGTGCCGCCGTGCGCACAAAGGAGCCCGCCCCCTGACGCTGTTCAATCAGCCCGTCACTGACCAGCTGGGCCACTGCCTTGCGCACCGTGACGCGACTGATATCGGCCATGTCGGCAAGCTCACGTTCGGGCGGAAGTTGATCGTCAGGCGCGAGGCGACCTGATTGGATCGCCGCCGCGATATGGCGCTGCAACTGCTGATAGCGCGGCCCGCGGCCCGCACGAAACCAGCTGTCCGGGTGAAAGATATCTAAGCTTAGCGACATTTTTGACCTGCCCGTTTGGTATGCGAATACAATACCAATTATATACACCTGCGCAATGGGGGTTATCATATTGGTGCTTAAAATACTGTATTTAATTATAAAAATAGCCCTGTGCTATTTTGGTATTATATTGGTAGTAATAATGCGTCTCTTTGGTATCATTATTTCAGGCACCGCGATTCGCTTGTGGTGAAAATCCAGCCGGGGGGCATCAACGTGACAGATATCGCGCAGTCGATCGGGCGAACCCAAGAGGCAAGCCGCCGCAAGGTGCTGCCCGAGAGCGTGTTTGCATGGTTGCTGGTCGGCCCCGCCATGCTGTTCATCGCCATTATCGTCGCATGGCCGCTGGCCGAAACGATCCGCCTGTCCTTCATGGAGGCAGGCTTGGGCGGCGAAGAATACATCGGTCTTGCCAACTACGAAGACCTGCTGGAAAGCCGCAAGTTTCAACAAACGATCGTGCGCACCTTTTACTGGATGTTTCTGTCGGTCGCGCTGAAGCTGGTGCTTGGGTTGGTCGGCGCAACATTGCTGAACGCCGCTGTGCCCGGGCGCGGCTTGTTTCGCGTGCTGGTGATGCCGCCCTGGGTCATTCCGATTGCGATCGGGATGATTGGCTGGCTTTGGCTTTATAACGGGTATTTCGGTGTGCTGTCAGGCACCGCACAGGCGATCGGGTTGATCGATGGGCCGTTCGAATTTCTCGCCTATAAACGGTCGGCGTTCTATTCGGCGGTGGTCGCTGATGTCTGGGTCGGCACGCCGATGGTGACCCTGTTTTTCCTTGCTGCGATGCAGGGCGTGAGCCGCGACCTCTACGAGGCCGCATGGGTTGATGGGGCGGGGCGCTGGTATCGGTTCCGCCGCATCACGATCCCGCAGATCATGCCGGTGATCGTCTCGATGTCCCTGCTGTCGGCGATTTTCACTTTCAATAGTTTTGAAATTATCTGGATCCTGACCGAAGGCGGACCGCGCAGCGCGACGACCACCTTGATCGTCGACACCTACAAGACCGCCATCGGTAACTACAAATTCGGCGAAGGGTCGGCGCGCGCTGTGATCATCGTGTTTCTGCTGGGCACCTTTTCTCTGGCCTACCTGTTCCTCCTGAACAAGGTGAACAAGAAATACGGGGTGAAGTAAGATGATGGACAAGTATACCAAGCTTCAGATGGCAGGGATCTACGCAGCCATCATTGTTTTTCTGATCTTCATCCTATTGCCCTTCTTCGAGATGTTCATGGCCTCCCTGCGCCCTCTCGAACATCTGTTCCGCAGCCCCTATCAGTTCTGGTCTGACGACTTCAGCTTCCAGGCCTATTCCGACATGTGGGTGACGGTGCCGCTGCTCGGGCGTTATATCTTCAATTCGGTCTTTATCGCCTTTTCGGTGACAGGGCTGACGATGATTTTCGTGGTGCCGGCGGCCTATGCCTATGCCCGGCTCGACTTTCCGTTCAAGAACGCGAGTCTTGCGATCTTTCTGGGTGTCAACATGTTCACGGGCGCGGTGCTGCTGATCCCGCTTTACCGGGTGCTGCGCTCCTTGGGGTTCCTGAATACATATTGGGCGATGATCGTGCCAGGTGTGGCGTTTCTTATTCCGACGGGCATCTGGCTGCTACGCTCGTATCTGGAAAAAATCCCGCGCGAGTTGGAAGAAGCGGCCTACGTCGATGGCGCATCGCGCATGTATACGTTGCGCCGCGTGGTGCTGCCCTTGGCAACGCCCGGGCTGATCGTTGTCGGAACGGCTGTGTTCATTGGCGCTTACGCCCAGCAATTCCTGTTCGCAATCACATTCAACCAGACCCGCGAATTGCAACCGCTGCCCGCGGGTCTGTTCGAATTCATCGGCTATCAGTCGGTGACCTGGAACGAAATGATGGCCGCTGCCCTGGTGGGTGTGCTGCCCGTCATGGTCATCTTTCTGTTCCTGCAAAAATACCTCGTCGCCGGTCTCACGGCGGGCGCGGTGAAAGAATAATCTTAACCAAGGGAGAACGATCAAATGAAACTTGCGAAAATCTCGATGGGGGCGCTGCTGCTCTCTGGCACAGCGATGACCGCACAGGCCGACAGCGACGCGACCGAGTTGCACTTTATCATGTGTGGCGGGGAAATCCGCGCCGCCGATCAGGCTGTTGTCGATCAGTTTGTCGCCGACAACGAAGGCGTGACAGTGAACCTTGAAGCGGTGCCCTGGGGCACCTGCCAGGACAAATCCCTGACGCTGGCCGCTGCCGGTGATCCACCGTCGATTGCCTACATGGGGTCGCGCACGCTGCGCCAACTGGCCAACAACGATCTGATCGTGCCCGCCAACATCGACCCCGAAACACCTTATCAGCCCGGCGTGTTGAACACCGTGACGATCGAGGGTCAGGCTTGGGGCTATCCGCACGCGTTTTCGACCAAGGCGCTTTATATCAACTGCGACCTTGTCGAGGAGGCCGGTATGGAATGTGCTGCCCCTGCCACCTGGGATGACATGTATGCGATGGCCGAAGCCGTGACCAACAACACCGATGCCGCCGGTGTTGGCCTTGCGGGCAAGGATTTCGACAACACCATGCACCAGTTCCTGAACTATCTTTATTCCAATGGCGGAGTCGTGATTGATCCGGTGACCGGTGAAAACAAACTTGATAGCCAGCAAACCCGCGAAACGCTTGAATTTTATGGCAGCCTAGTCGCCGTGGCCCAGGACGGCCCCACCGCATGGGAACGCGACCAGCTGAAAGACCTGTTCAACGATGGCCAGATCGCGATGTATGTGTCCGGCCCCTGGGGTTACGGGCAACATAACGAGGACATCAACCAACTGGTTGTCCCTGTGCCAAGCGGCCCATCCGGTGAAAGCGGCTCGATCCTGATCACCGACAGCATTGTCGTATTCAAAGGCTCGGGTCACGAAGGCCTGGCGCAGGAATTGGCGCAGCGTATCACATCCGGCGACAGCCAGTATGACTTGGACAGCTCGTGGGGTCTGACGCCGATCCTTGACTATGCGGCGATGGGCAAGACCGATCTTTACTACGAAAGTGGTATCTGGCCGACCTTTACCGCATCGATCCAGACAGGTGGCCCTGAACCACTGGTCGAGGACTTCAAATCGTTGCAATCGGTATTCACCAACATGATCCAGGGCATCATCCTTGAAGATGACACCGTGGACAATCTTGTGACGATCGCAGGCCAAGAACTGGACGACGCCCTTTAGCAGGTGTTTCTCCCCGATCCGGGCGGCGGGCATCTGCTGCCGCCCGGACATGCCCCCCGAAACCTCCAAGACAGGACGCTTGCACAATGGCCACCCTTGACCTGAATGCGATCAACAAATCCTTTGGCGCGGCCAAGGTGCTGCACGATATTTCCCTTGCCATCGAGGATAAGGAGTTTGTGGTTTTCGTCGGCCCGTCAGGTTGCGGCAAATCCACGTTGCTGCGGATCATCGCCGGGCTCGAGGAGGCGACGTCAGGCGGCATCATCATCGACGGCCAAGATGTCAGCGCCGCCCATCCGGTTGATCGCGGCATTTCGATGGTCTTCCAGTCTTACGCGCTGTATCCGCACCTGTCGGTCTATGAAAACATTGCCTTTCCGCTGCGCGTGCAGCGTCTGGCCAAGGGTGACATGGATCAGCGCGTCCACAAGGCCGCCGAGATTTTGCAACTGACCGACAAGCTGCAACTGAAGCCCGGGCAGCTTTCGGGTGGGCAGCGCCAGCGGGTCGCTATTGGGCGAAGCATCGTGCGCAATCCCAAGGTGTTCCTGTTCGATGAACCCCTGTCCAACCTTGATGCGGCCCTGCGCGGTGATATGCGCGTGGAGCTGTCGCAACTGCATTCCGAACTTGATGCTACGATGGTCTACGTCACCCACGATCAGGTCGAGGCAATGACAATGGCCGACCGCATTGTCGTGCTGAATGGCGGACGGGTCGAACAGTTCGGCACCCCGATGGAGCTATACCACCACCCTGCCACGAAATTCGTCGCCTCATTCATTGGTCAGCCCAACATGAACCTGATCCCCGCCACGGTTTTGGAAACCGGCGATCTGCTAACCGTTGAACTGGACGGCGGGCATAAAATGGCGCTGCCTGTTGACGCCAATGGCGTGCGCAAGGGCGACGTGGTCGAAGTCGGCATTCGGCCCGAACATGTCAGCCTTGGCGACAGTGGCTTGGATATTTCGGTGCGCGTGCTGGAACGGCTTGGTGGCGTGTCGATCACCTATGGCACGATTGGCAACGGCCACCGCTTCTGCGCCTCGCTTCCCGGCGACGCCCCCGTGCGCGAGGGCCGTAACCTGACCCTGTCGGTCCTGGCGCAAGACTGCCATGTTTTCGATGCCAATGGCGATGTGCTGCGCCGCAAATCTGCACCGGCTCTGGTCGCATGAAGGTCGTCACCTCCGGCATAGGTCTGCGTGCGGGGCACGTTCTGTCGATCCTGCGCGATGCGATACCCGAGGTGGAATTCGTCGGCTACTACGATCCGCAACCGACATTTCTGCACATGATCGGCGAGGATACGCCACGCTTTGACGACGTTGCGCAAATGCTGGCCGATACACAGCCCGATCTGTTTTTTGTTGGTTCGCCCAACAGTTTCCATCTTGACCATATCAAGTTGGGGCTGGCTGCAGGCGTGCGCATTTTTACCGAGAAACCCGTTGTGACAACCAAAGAAGACACCATGGAATTGGCCGCCCTTTTGGCCAAACACGGCACCGATCAGGTGATGGTCGGGCTGGTGCTGCGCTATTCGCAGCACATGGTCGATTTGCGCGCGGTGCTTGATCGTCTGGGACCAATTGTGTCGCTTGAAGCCAACGAACACATCGGCCCTTATCACGGCGCGTTTTTCATGCGTGACTGGCGGCGGATGATCAAATGGTCGGGCGGGTTCATGCTGGAAAAGTGCTGTCATGACATCGACATCTACAACATGGTCACAGGCGCGCGACCCAATCGCGTGGCCAGCTTTGGCGGGCGCAAATCTTTTGTGCCGGAGTTCGCCCCGACCTCGAACACCGAAAACGAGATCATGCACCGCAAGCCAAGTGTCTGGGAAAGCATTGACGATCCGTTCCGGTCTGATGGTGACATCATCGACTACCAAACCGCGATCCTGCACTACGACACCGGCGCATCGCTGGCCTTTCACACCAACCTGAACGTCCCCGACGAGCACCGCCGTTTCTGCGTCATGGGTGCGCTGGGCATGGCCGAAGGTGACTTTGTGCGCGGTTATCTGCGTGCGACGCTACGCGATGGCACGGTCATCGCCGATCACGATTATACGCAAATGGACGGCGCGCGCGCCTCGGCCCACTACGGTGCCGATCACATGATGGTGGACGATATCGCGGCGTTCCTGCGCGGCGAGGTCGGCAGCCTGCCTGTGGGTGTTGTCGACGCGCTCGAGGCGGGGTTGGCGGCGATGGCGCTGGATCAGGCGCGGATCACCGGCACAATGATCGATCTGACCGACACATGGGCCGAATTTGACAGCTATGGATTGCGGGGATGAGCATGGAAACCAAAACCGCAGGCAGCCTGATGGCGACCGAATCCGCGCAGGCGCTGGATGTGTTCTGTGCCGCCGCTGCGCAAAAGGTGGACGCCCTTGCGCTGAAAAATGCCCGCGCGTTCTATACCATCGCGCGCGGGTCGTCCGATGCGGCCGCCAATATCCTGTCCTACGAAATGATGCGCGAACTTGGCGTGCCGGTCACATCCCTGCCGCCCTCGGTGTTTTCGCTCGGGCAGGGGGTGGACATGGCAGGCACCGCCGCGCTTGTGATCAGCCAATCTGGGGCCAGCGATGATCTGGTGCTCTCGGCCAAAGGGGCGGCCGCACAGGGCGCACAGGTCGTGGCCATTACCAACCAATCGCGATCAAACGTCGAAATGGCAGCGCATTTGCACCTGCCCATCAACGCGGGGCCGGAACTGGCCGTGCCAGCCACGAAAACCGTGATCGGATCAGTCGCCGCAGGCATGGCCCTGCTTGGCGCGCTGTCGCCCGATTACGCCGCCCGCGCCGCGCAATCCATCGCGACCCTGCGGGGGATCGACCCGACCCACCCGCGCGCCGCGAAACTGCAAGCCGCGCTGCTGCGCGCGCGCCATATCTATGTGATCGGTCGCGATACGGGGTATGGTGCGGCGCATGAGGTCGCGCTCAAGCTAAAGGAATGTTGCGCCCTGCATGCCGAACCATATTCATCTTCCGAGGTGTTGCACGGCCCGATGCAACTGGCCACAAACCCGCTGATGGTGCTGATCCTTGATAATGGCAGCGCGCATATTCAGGACAGCCTTGATCAGGCCGAAGCACGGTTTCGCAAGATCGGCTGCGACGTGCAGCGGATCAGCCCTGCGGATATTGGCGCGCAGGGTCTGACGCCTGCATCTGCGGCTGGCCTTTTGCTGGCGATGATGTATCCGGTCATTCTGAACACGGCCCTTGCGCTGGGGATGGACCCGGATGCGCCCGAAACCCTCTCGAAGGTGACACAAACCACATGAGCGATGATCTGAACCTATGGGCCACCTGGCGCGAAATCCACAGCCAGCCCGACATTTGGCAGGCTTGGGGCACATCCTTGGATGTGGAAGGTTTGCGCGCATGGACCCGGGACCAGGACGCTGATGACGTCTGGTTCTGCGGCGCGGGCACGAGCGCCTATATCGGTGACATCATCGCAGCAGGCCTGCATGGTGCGCGCGCGGTGCCCAGCACCGATCTGGTCAGTCGCCCGCAGCATTTCTGCGAAGGTGTGCGTCCGCTGGTCGTCAGTTTCGGGCGGTCGGGCAACAGCACCGAAAGCATTGGCACGCTTGACGTCTTGGACGCGCTTGCGCCCGGTGCGCCACGCCTGAACATCACCTGCAACAAGGACAGTGTATTGGCGACCCGCGCATCACGCGCACCGCAAAAGGTGATCACCCTGCCGCAAGAAACGCATGACGCGGGCTTTGCCATGACCAGCAGTTTTTCGACAATGCTGCTGACTGCCTTGGCGCTGTTTGACGCGCCCTGCGATTTTCCCGGCCGCACGGCGGCGCTGGCCGATCAATTGCGCGCCATCCTGCGTGATCATCCGGCGGCGCCAATGCCGCAGCGGGCGGTTTATCTTGGCACCGGGCCGCTGGCCTTTGCGGCGCGCGAAGCGGCGCTCAAGGTGATGGAACTTTCTGCCGGACAAATCCCGGCCCTTTGGGACAGCACGTTGGGGTTCCGGCATGGGCCGAAATCCTTTGTGAGCGATGACACCGCGATCACCCTGTTCCAAAGCCCCGATCACCCCGCCAGCGCCTATGAAACCGACCTCGCGGGCGAACTTCGCGCGCAGTTCCCGCAAGCACGCCTCGCCACTGTCGGCCCCACGGGCGACACCAAGGTTGCGATGCCATATGGCGCGCTTTGGGCCGCGCCCTTGGTCATCGCAACGGCACAATTGGACGCCGTGCGCTGGTCGCATGCCCTGGGCCTGAACGTCGATGACCCGTTTGCCGGCCAAGGCACCCTGAGCCGCGTGGTCTCGGGCGTGAAACTCTATCCGGTGGCGTCATGACAGCAGTTGGGATCGACCTTGGTGGCACAAAGATCGAAACGCAGGTGTTCGATGACGACTGGCGGGTGATCGCGCGCAACCGTGTTGCGACGCCGCGCGATTATGATGACCTTGTTGCGGCGGTCGCGTCACAGATCGCCTGGGCTGACGGCAAGACCGGCGTGCCTGCGCCAGTGGGCATTGGCGCGGCAGGGCTGATCAATCCGGTGACGGGGCTGGCACTGACGGCGAACCTCGTCGCGTCCGGCAAACCCTTGCCAAGTGATGTCGCAAAGGCCGCAGGCCGCGCGGTAACCTATGTGAACGACTGCCGCGCGCTTGCCCTGTCCGAGGCTGTGTTCGGCGCAGGCAAGGGGCATCGCACGGTCATGTCGCTGATCATGGGAACCGGCATCGGCGGCGGCATTGCGATCGATGGCGCAATCATGCATGGCCCGACCCTGACAGGTGGTGAATTTGGCCATACCTCCGCGCCTGCCCATCTGGTCGCGAAATATGATCTGCCGATCGTGCAATGCGGCTGCGGGCGCATGGGCTGTAGCGAGACCTATATCGCCGGTCCGGGCCTGACCCGGATTGCAAAGGCGCTGACAGGGTCCGCGTTGACCCCGCAGGACATCGCCGCCACGCGCCATGCGGAATCTGCGCAGGTTTGGCAGGCGTGGTGCGACCTGGTCGCGGACCTGATGCGCACACTGATCCTGACCGTTGATCCAGACATTATCGTGCTGGGCGGCGGGCTAAGCCAGATTGACGGGGTCATCGGCGATCTGACAACCGCAGCCCTCGCCGCACAGATCGGCGATTTTTCAATCCCGCCGATTGTCCTTGCGCAGGGCGGTGATACAAGCGGCGCGCGCGGCGCGGCCTATGCCGCTTGGAACGGGGTGACATGATGGACCGCTGGATCGCACCTGATCTGCTATTTGATGGCACGGATGTGCATCGGGGCAAGGCGCTGCGCCTGTCGGGCGGGCGCGTGACCGAAGTGGCGGATGCACCCGCCGATGCGCTGGCGGTCAAAGGGTTGATCACACCCGGTTTCGTTGATCTTCAGGTCAATGGCGGTGGCGGGATCATGGTGAACACCATGCCAACTCTTGACGGAATCGCCGGTATTTTGGCGGCGCATCGCGGGCTGGGCACGGTTGCGCTGATGCCCACCGTGATCACCGATCACCCCGATATCATGGACAAGGCCGCAGATGCGGCGATTGCCGCCAAGGGGCTGCACGGCTTCGTCGGATTGCACATCGAGGGGCCGCATATTTCTGTAGCGCGCCGTGGCACCCATGCCGCGCGGTTCATCCGCCCGTTTGACGCACGCACGATGGAAACGGCAATGCGTTTGCGCGCAGCCGGTGTTGCCGTGATGCTGACGCTTGCGCCGGAAAACGCGACACCTGCGCATGTGGCGACCCTAGCGCAAAGCGGGGCGGTCGTATCGGTCGGCCATACGGATGCCACCGCCGAGGAGGTGCGCGCGTTGATGGCGGCAGGTGCGACCTGCGCAACCCATCTGTTCAACGCGATGTCGCCGATGCTGGGCCGTGCGCCGGGCGCAGTCGGTGCTGTGATCAATTCCGACTGCTACGCGGGCATCATTTGTGACGGGCATCATCTGGCCGATGAAATTGTCGGCATGGCGATCCGCGCGCGCCCTGTTCCCAGGCGGATGATGCTTGTGTCCGACGCGATGGCGACCGTTGGCGGACCGGATGAATTCACGCTTTATGGCCAGACGATCCGCCTGCAGGACGGACGTTTGGTCAACGAGGAAGGGTCGCTTGCCGGGGCGCATGTAACCCAGGCGCTGGGTGTCCAGCGGCTTGTGAGGCAGACTGGCACGCCATTGGAAACCGCGCTTGCGATGGCGACATCCGCACCTGCTGCCTGTATTGGGCGTCCTGATTTGGGTGGTCTTGTGGGGCGGGGCGCGGACGACCTTGTCGTGCTTGACGCCGACACACTTGATTATGGCGGCGACCTGGCAACCGCATTGTCGGTGGTCGCGCAAAACAATGCCGCCCAATAGCGCCACGCTTGAGGTTTGCGTTGATACCGCGGAAGGTATCGCCGCGTGCCAAACCCACGCCGACCGGATCGAACTGTGCAGTGCGCTTGATTTGGGTGGGCTGACCCCCTCGGCGGGACTGATCGAGATCGCGCGCGAAAGTGCGGTGCCCGTGCACGTGATGATCCGGCCCCGCACGGGCGATTTTTGCTACGATGCCCGCGATCTTTCGACCTGCCTGCACGATATCGCAGCGGCACGCCGCGCAGGTCTGGCGGGCGTGGTTCTGGGGGCGTCCAAGGGCGGGCGGCTAGATGCCGAAGCACTTGCCGATATGCGGGGTGCGGCGGGCGAAATGGCCTGCACGCTGCACCGTGTGATTGACCTGACTGAGGATCCCTTGCGAGCACTTGAAGACGCGATCGCGCTTGGGTTTGATTGTATCCTGACCTCGGGCGGGGCGTTGTGCGCGCACGACGGGATTGCTGGCCTGACCGCCTTGCAACATGCCGCAGCGGGCCGGATCACGGTGATCGCGGGCAGCGGCGTGACAGCGCGCAACCTCGGCGATATCGCAGCAAGAACGGGAATCGGTGCCTTTCATGCCTCCTGTTCCAGCCCTGTGGCACAGGGGCAAAAGGAACAGGCGTTCGGTTTTTCCGCTGCATCACGAAACCGCACCGACGGCGACAAGATCGCGCGGATGCGCGCGGCGCTGGATGCGCTTCCCATGCTTTCATCACCATAAAATCGGTCGCACCGCGCCGCAAATTGGCCCCAAACGCCTGTCACTTTCAGTCCAAATCTTTGGTTAGGGCAGGTCATATGCAATATATTCTCGCAGGTCTCATCCGCTTTGTGATGTCGGGTCCATTGGCGCTTTTCGCGGGTGCTGCTGCCGTGTTGGCACTGGGATATTTCCTGCAAATCGCTGAAAACGATCGGGAACTGCGCAAGGCCGCAGCCCTTGCCGCAGGCCCGCCCGCTGTTGTCGACATCGAGGATTATGATCGCGCCAGTCATCGCACTGACATGGGCGAGGTGAACCTGCGCGCCCAGCTTGATTTCTCGATGGATTATCAGTTGACGCTCGAAGGATCGTCATCGACCGACCGCGCGCTGATGGTGCCATTGTTGGAGGTCGAAACCGGCGAACCGGTTGGTGTCGCCCTGTTCACAACCCGCAATTTCCAGTTCGAGGACATGGAGCCGATGGCTCTTTTGGCGAAATCCCAAGGGTTTGGTGAAGTTGGCCCGATCCTGAACCTGAACGGCGAAACGGGCACGTTGGGGAAATGGGACGACATCGTCGCGGACTCCTTTCGTGAACAGGGCCGTGCGTTCGCGTCCGATTTCCTGATCGTTTACCCCTATGTGAACGGGCGCGCCGCCGAATTTGCACCCAAGACCGGCACTGTTTTCGGGCTTTTTTCAAAGATTGCAGGGGCAATTGCCTTGCTGGCCATTCTGAAAATGGTCTTTCGCAAACCCGCGCCTGTCTCTGCCGAAATACCTGACTTGCCACCATTGCAACCATCGGCCGGGCCTCAAACCGCGTCGGGGTTCAGCCCGCTTGACGACCCCTTTGCGCTGACCGGCAGCAATCGCAAGGGCATGATGCAAGATGATCAGGCCGATCCTTTGGCCGTCACCCCAGCGCCCGTCGTAGCCGCGCAAGTGACGGAAAACACCCCTGAATGGAAGCGTCGCCTGGATGCGAAAATCAACGGGCAAGCGGCAGATGACACGGGGTCTGCGACCCTGCGGGCCGGCATGGTCGGGGCAAATACACCCGCCAAGCGATCCTTTGGTGCAACCCTGCGCAAAGTGGCCCTGATCGTGGTTGGTGCGGTGTTCGGGCTGGTGTTAATCGCGACCATCGGCAGTCTGTTGATGGACGCCCGTCAAAACGATGCGGCCGCCGCAGTTTCCATTCCAACTGCCGAAGAACGTGTCGCCCAGGTCGTGGCCGAATACGTCGCCCCGACCACTGCCGCGACCGAAAAGGAATGGTACGAGATTGATTTCGCCCCGATCGCCCAATGGTTCGTCGCCAAAGGCGTGCTGGCCGTCAGTGGTGACAAGAACGCGCAGGTGACCCTTGCGATGATGGTGGGCGGGTTGTTCTTGCTCTTGTTCCTGCTGCGCTGGTTCTTCTTTGTGCGCGGCATGTTCCGGCCCAAGATTCAGCCGTCAATGACCGGCATGGGCATGGACAGCGGCTACTAGAAATCCACCGTCACGCCCGGAAGGTTCAGCGCCTTGATCAACTCGCGCAGTTCCTGACGGGCGGCGACGTTGGATATATTCAACCCCGTTACACCCAAATCGCGCAGGTCCAGCAGGGTCAGGCCACGGGGGAACAATTCGCGGAAGATTACCCGTTCATTGAAACCCGGTGCCGTGCGAAACCCGATCCGGCGCGATAGTTTGGTGATCGCGGTTTCCATCTTTTGCTTGTTGACCATGTTCTGCGCACCCATCCGGTTGCGCACCACGACCCAGTCAATCGGGTCAAGCCCCGCCTGTGCGCGCAGTTGCCGCGCATTCCAGACCATGCTGGAATAGACCGAGGGGCCTTTGATCGTTTCACCATCGGTGTCCACATGGGCCAGCAGATCAAAGTCGATGAAACTGTCATTGAGCGGCGTGATCAGCGTATCTGCCAGCGAATGGGCGACCTGTGACAGGCGCGTGTGGCTGCCCGGGCAGTCGATCAGGATAAAGTCGCTATCGGGCTCCAGCGTGGCGACGGCGGCACTGAGCCGGTGATCATAGACATTTTCGCCCGGTTTCAGGCTTGCGGCGTCAATCTCGGGCAGGTCGTGATAGGTCGGTGTGGGCAGCGACAACCCTTCCTGCGCCATATAGGCGGTGCGGTTTTCGATGTAGCGGCCCAGCGTTTTCTGGCGCAGGTCCAGATCAAGCGTGCCAACCTTGTGGCCCATCCGCGACAGGGCCGTTGCCACATGCATCGATACGGTCGATTTGCCCGCGCCGCCTTTTTCGTTACCAACAACGATGATATGTGCCACTGCCCTTGCCCCTTGTGCCTGCTCCGGTTCAACTCCGGACGGTCGGCGTAACTATATGGCGCGCGGCGTGCAAGGGGAAGCGGATGCGCGCTGAACATATCGCATTTTCGTCAAACCCTTGACTTGTGGTAACAAAGGGGCCATCTGCCCCTAGACCGATGCAGGCTGCCGCGTGAGCAGGGCATATCAGGCGCAGCGCCCGACACCGCCAAAGATGCATTGTGACAGGTTCCCACCATCACGCAGGGGTTCCGCGCCACGTCGGCGTGCGAGCAATCCTGCTTTCATGTCAGTGCGACGGCGCAATCCCTTTGCCGCCTTGCCCGTTCGGGTCGGGCATATTTTTCCGTGCGGCCCCTTGCGGGGTCGCCGAACCGATAGGACATCCATATGGATTTCGACATGCTGGGCCTTGCGCCCCGCCTTGTGGCCAAACTGGCCGAACAGGGCATCAAAGACCCAACCCCAATTCAGGCGCAGGCAATCCCGCACGCGATGAATGGCCGTGACGTGATGGGCCTTGCCCAGACGGGCACCGGAAAAACCGCCGCCTTTGGCCTGCCAATGATCGACGCGCTGATGAAAGCCGGCGTCAAGCCCGAGCCGAAAACCGCACGCGGCCTGATTCTTGCGCCCACGCGCGAACTGGCCAAACAGATCGCTGACAACCTTAGCGCCTATACGCAAGGATCGCACCTCAAGGTGAACCTTGTTGTCGGCGGGGCGGGTATCGTTGGGCAGATGAAACGGCTTGAACGTGGCACCGACCTTTTGGTCGCCACCCCCGGCCGCCTGATTGACCTGCTCGACCGCAAGGCGGTGCGTTTGAACGAAACGCACTACCTTGTCTTGGACGAAGCTGACCAGATGCTCGACATGGGGTTCATTCACGCCCTTCGCCAGATTGCGCCGCTGCTGGCCACCCCGCGCCAGACGATGATGTTTTCGGCCACGATGCCGAAACTGATGACCGAACTGGCTGCATCGTTCCTGAATGACCCGATCCGGGTGCAGGTCGCTCCTCCGGGCAAGGCAATTGAAAAGATCGAACAGTCGGTCCATTTCGTTGCCAAAGCAGCCAAGAACGATTTGCTGATCGAACTGCTGGACAAGCACCGCAATGAACGCGCGATCGTATTCGGGCGCACCAAACACGGCTGTGAAAAGCTGCATAAGATGTTGGAGGCCAAGGGCTTCGCTTCTGTTTCGATCCACGGCAACAAGAGCCAAGGCCAGCGCGAACGCGCGATTGAGGGCTTCAAGAACGGCAAGCTGCGTGTGTTGGTTGCGACCGATGTAGCCGCCCGCGGTCTGGACATCCCCGAGGTCAAGCACGTCTATAACTACGACCTGCCCAACGTCGCTGAAAACTATGTCCACCGCATTGGCCGCACGGCCCGCGCCGGTGCTGACGGCATGGCGATTGCCTTTTGCGCACCCGATGAAATGATTGAATTGCTGGATATTCAAAAGGCGATGAAAGCCGATATTCCGGTTGCATCAGGTCGCCCCTGGGAAGTGCAGCCTGGTCAGAAAAAGAAACCCAACGGCGGTGGCGGCGGAGGTCGGCGCGGTGGCGGTGGCCAGCGGCGCTCTCATGGTGGTGGTGCCAAGCCCGCCCACGCCGCAGCAAAACCGGCAGGCGGCAATCGTCGCCGCCGCAAATCCGGCCGCGGTGCAGCATAAATCGACGACAGAACGGGCGGCCATGCGCCGCCCGTTATCATTTCAGCGGGTAGCGGTCGCCTTCTTCAAAGACATCCAGTGCCTGCGTTCCAGCAGTCACTTTGACGCTATGCACCGCACCTGACGGGATGTCGTAGGTGTCACCCGGCGCATAGACGGTTGTGACCCCCTCGATGGTGAGTTCAAGCCGCCCGGCGATCAGTGTGCCCCACTGGCCCTTGTGGGAATGCGGGGGCAGCTCGAAATCCTCGTGGAACGTGAAGAACGCGACCAGTCCCGAGTCCGAGGCAATCGCGCGGGTTGAAACGATGTCTTCAGAAATGGGCACGTCCAATTTGGGAAACGCATCAATGAATTTTGAGAATGACATGGGTTTCCTTCCTCAGGTTGTTTGATGGCCCAACCTAGCACACCACTGCGACACTGTCGTGCCCCCCAAACGCAAAACGCCGCCCGGAACAATGGGCGGCGTTTCGTTTTCTGAAAAAGGTGGGTGTTTTAAAAACCCAGACCTTCGTATTTTTTCTTGAACTTGGACACGCGACCACCGGTATCAAGAAGACGGCTGTTGCCGCCTGTCCATGCGGGGTGGACGGTCGGGTCAATATCAAGCGACAACTGGTCGCCTTCGGCACCCCAGGTTGAGCGCATCTGCAACATTGTGCCATCCGTCATTTTGACGTTGATCAGGTGGTAGTCGGGGTGGATCTCTTTTTTCATCTCGACTTCTCCTATGCGTTGGCTTCGCCGATGGGGCGATAGTTGGTCTGTTCGGAAATACGCGCAGACTTGCCGCGGCGCGAACGCAGGTAATACAGCTTGGCGCGGCGCACACGGCCACGGCGGACAACGGTGATGCTGTCGATATTTGTCGAATGCAGCGGGAACACACGTTCCACGCCTTCGCCAAAGGAAATCTTGCGAACGGTGAATGACCCAGCGATGCCAGTGCCGTTCTTGCGTGCGATGCACACACCTTCGTAGTTCTGGACGCGCGAGCGCGTGCCTTCGGTCACCTTGTAACCGACACGGATGGTGTCACCCGCTTTGAAATCGGGAATGTCTTTCCCGAGGGCGGCGACTTGCTCCGCCTCTAGTTGTGCGATCAGGTCCATTGACCGTCTCCTGTGTTTCACGCGGTTTTTCCGCGGATGTGAGGGCTACCAGAGCTTTGGTCTTCGCGGGTCAGTCATGCTGCCCACCAAAGGTTTCGCGGCCTTGCTTTTGCTATCTGGCGGGTTCGCGGTGAAGAGGCCGCGGCCATACCAAACAGGTCCGACGACTCAGTTGGGCCGCAGACAGGCGGGATATAGAGGGAAGGGGCGTATGTGGCAAGGGGGGATTGGACGCACTTGCACGGAGTCAAGGCGCAGCCGCCGTGCATCGACAGGCCGCCCCGCCGGGCTGGCGATTTGGCAGATGGATGTCCCACGCTCCGACGGGGCGACGTGTTTGGCGACCATAAAATGCCACAGACCAACCTTTGGTCGCCACCCCGCGGCCTGTCGATGCACGGCGCACGGTTTCGCCAGCGTTATGTCAATCGGCGGTGTCGTCAGTTGCGCTTGCGTTTGCTCCACAAATCCGGTCGCCGCTCGGCTGTGATCTTCTCGCTCATCTCGCGGCGCCATTTGGCGACTTTGCCGTGGTCGCCCGAAGTCAGCACCGGCGGGATGTCCCGCCCTTCCCATTCCGCAGGGCGGGTGTATTGCGGATGTTCCAGCAGCCCGTTGGAATGGCTTTCCTCGACTGCACTTTCGGCGTTACCCAGCACACCGGGCAACAGGCGCACGCAGGCGTCGATCAGCACCATCGCAGGCAGTTCGCCACCGGTCAGCACATAATCCCCCATCGACACCTCGATGATGTCATAATGTTCCAGCACCCGTTCATCCACGCCTTCAAACCGGCCACACAGCAGGGTCACACCATCTGCGGCGGCCAGATCCTGCGCCATTTTTTGCGTGAAAGGCGCGCCGCGCGGGCTCAGGTAAATCAACGGCATTTGACCTTTGGCGCGACGGCGCGTGTCTTCGATGGCATTGGCCACCACATCGGCGCGCAGCACCATGCCCGCACCACCTCCGGCGGGGGTGTCATCGACATTGCGATGCTTGCCGATCCCAAAACGGCGCAGATCGGTTGTATGCAACTGCCAAATCCCGTCCTTGAGCGCCTTGCCGGTCAGGCTGTCGCCCAGAATGCCGGGAAAGGCCTCGGGCAGGAGCGTGATCACCTGCGCGCGCCAAACGCCCGCCAGATCGGGGGCGTCTTCCATCAGCGCGCGTGGTTTCAGTGTGGCGGCGATGGATTTTCGGCCATGGGATTTGCTGGGCTTTTCGGTCATGCGCGTGACACCTTCTTCCAACCACCGACACCGGACATTTCCGCCAGCGCATCCTTTTGGGCCTGCACTTCACCGTCCGGCAGATCGCCAAGATTCAGCGCAAGAAACTTCTCGGCAAGGTCGTCACTCGGCCCCTGATTGCCGACATCGACCGGATCAAGCCGTGCCATGAGGCCGCTGGGCAGGTCCAACCCGTTCAGGATCGCGCCGCCCGGGCCAAGCGGGTGATCGCGGCTTGCCTCAAGCGGAAGGGCAGTGACCGGAACGGGGGCAGTCCCCTCGCGAATGTCGCACACAACGGCATCCAGATCAGCGGCTGCGCGCAAAGCGGTACGAAATTCGTCCCAACTTTCCCGCAGACGGTATCCGCGCAGATGGTGGCGATAGGCGCTGTAAAGCCACTCGTCTGCGCCGCGCGTGGTCAGGGTGACGGACAGCGCGTGATCGGGAAAGCGGTCTGCAAGGTAGCCGCAGATATAGCTGATCGTAACAGGTGCGGCGGCGTAGGTATCAACGTCAGGCCAGCCCGGCAAATGGCCTGAAAGCCCTTCGCAACTGATCAGGATATGGCGTGGGTCGGCGGCGGTCACATCGGCAAATACGCTGTCGAGTGAGTCAATCATATCCATCAGTAACAATGGGTTCTGGGTTTTTGCGTAGCCCATGCACAGCTTGGCCACCTCGCGCAGGTGGCGCAGTTGAAAGATCGCGACATGCGGGGCAAGCAGGTCGCGGTTGAGCCAGAAAACATGTTGCGCCGTGCTGGTGCCGGTCTTGTGAAATCCGGGGTGCAGCAGGATTTTCTTAGCCATCGGTGGCATCAACATGATCGGGCATCAGCCCCTCGGGCGGATCAATGATCACACGGCCTGTTGCCAGATCGACGGTCGGCACAATCTTGCGGGTGAAGGGGATCAGGGCGCTGTCGCGCAAGCCGGGGCCGGTGACCTCAAGCATGTCCTCGGCGCCGTTGTTCATCACGGCCTTCACGCGGCCAATTTCCACGCCGCCGGTATCAAACACCGCAAGGCCGACCAGATCGTTGTGATAGTATTCGTCGTCGGGCAAATGCGGTAGCTGCGCGCGATCCGCATAAAGATCGACGCCGCGCAAATCATCTGCCTGTTCCTTGGTCGTGATTCCGTCCAGACGGGCGATCAGGCTGCCCTTGGTCTGGCCGATCAGCAGGATCGTCGCAAAGGTCTGGCCCTTGTCGGTGACAAGCGGGGTGTAATCGGCAATCGCTTCGGGATCGGCGCAAAAGGATTTCAGGCGCACGTCACCGTGGACGCCAAACGCGCCGCCAAGTGACCCGACAATGATACGATCCTTGTTCATGCGCGCGATCCTAGCAGGAAAAGCGGGGCCGCCAAGTGACGGCCCCACGTTCGTTTATTCAGTCGCTGCTTCTTCGGCGGCAACTTCCTCAACGGGAGCTTCCTCGACAGGGGCTTCCTCTGCAGGGGCGGGGGCTGCGGCGGCTTCGGCGGCGGCTGTGGCTTTGGCGGCTTTTTCTTCGGCGCGGTCCTGCGCGGCTTTGCCCGGTGTGCCCTTCTTGGGGTTGTTGCGGTCCTTCTTGGGCAGGACACCGGCGGCTTCCAGCATGCGGCTTACGCGGTCAGTGGGCTGTGCGCCCTGACCCAGCCAGTGCTGGATGCGCTCCATGTCCAGTTTGACGCGCTCTTCGCTGTCTTTAGCGAGCAGCGGGTTATATGTGCCCAGCTTTTCGATGTAGCGACCATCGCGGGGCATACGGCTGTCAGCCGCAACAACGCGGTAAAACGGGCGCTTCTTGGAGCCGCCGCGGGCGAGACGAATTTTCATAGCCATGGTAGTTAGTCCTTTGTTTTCAGTATTCTAAGTTTGGTGGCGCTTATGATGCTGAATCACTTCAGCGATGATGAAGTTGAGAAACTTCTTGGCAAACTCAGGGTCCAGATCGGCCTGTTTTGCCAAATCTTCAAGCCGTGCAATCTGGGCCGCTTCGCGGGCCGGATCGGACGGGGGAAGGTCGTGTTCGGCTTTGAGTTTCCCCACTGCCTGCGTGTGTTTGAACCGCTCGCCCAGCGTATAGACAAGGATCGCGTCCAGCCGGTCGATGCTGTCGCGGTGGCCTTTCAAAAGGTCGGCGGCAAGGATGGTGTGATCGGTCATTTTGCCCCCCGAAAGGCGATATGGAAAGCGTATGGAAAGCGTATGGAAAGCGTATGGCTGCGATACATCATGCCAGCGCCCCCTTGTGATGGCGCCAGATATTGACGATCCCGCCGTCATCTTCAAATTCACCACCGGGCGCATTGGCGATTTCGGTCTGGCGGGCATCGAACGTGGCACCGAGCCGTTTGGCCACGGCGACGGATGCATCATTGCCTTCGTCGATGTGGGATTGCGCGGTATCGACACCCATGACGCCCCAGGCCCAAGGGATCACGGCGCGCATCGCTTCGACGGCAAAGCCCTGACCCTCGTGCGCACCGTCGTAGAGCGTCCAGCCAAATTCCGGTTCTGCATATTGGAGCGGGTGAAAGACGCCAAAGCCGCCGATGGGTGTATCAAGGTCGCCCTTGAGCGTGGCCATGAACAACCCGTAACCGCGCAAGACCCAGTGCCCTGCGATCCCGAAAAAGTTGCCCGCTGCCTTTGGGGCGTCAATCGGCCCGCCGGTGAATACCGACCGTTCAGATCCTTTGAAACCGAGATAAGCCTGCGCGTCCGACATCCGCGGCGCGCGCAGGATCAGGCGATCGGTTTCAAGGGTGGGGATGGTGACGGTGCGGGTCATGACAACACGCCCCGGACCCTGATCCGGGGCCTTTGCGAGGGGAGGGTGAGGTCCCGGATCAAGTCCGGGACGTGGCGGGCTATTGTGATCATTTTTTCTTGCCGAACCCTGACAAGCCGGGGGGGAGCTGCGCGCCGCCACCAAGGCCGGGCAAGCCGCCCATGCCACCCATTTGCTGTTGCGCGGCGGCAATTTCCGCTTCGGAGGGGGCGCCTTTGCCGAACATGCCCTTCATGGCCTGTTTCAGCATCCCGCCCTTGCCCATCTTGCCCATCTTTTTCATCATGTCCGACATCTGGCGGTGCATTTTGATCAGCTTGTTCAGTTCGCTGACTTCCATGCCCGCACCCGCCGCGATGCGTTTCTTGCGGCTGGCCTGCAAAAGCTGCGGGTTGGCGCGTTCGCGTTTGGTCATCGACTGGATCAGCGCGACCTGACGTTTCAGGATGCTATCGTCAAAGCCCGCCTGTTCGACCTGTTTGGCCATCTTGCCCATGCCGGGCATCATGCCCATCATGCTTTCCATGCCGCCCATTTTCAGCATCTGTTCAAGCTGCATCTTCAGGTCGTTCATGTTGAACTGACCCTTCTGAAAGCGCTTCATCATGCGTTCGGCCTGTTCGGCCTCGATGGTTTCCTGCGCCTTTTCAACGAGGCTGACGATATCGCCCATGCCGAGGATACGGCCGGCAACACGTTCGGCGTGGAATTCCTCGATCGCGTCCATCTTTTCGCCAAGACCGACAAAGCGGATCGGCTTGCCCGTCACGGCGCGCATCGACAGGGCCGCACCACCGCGCCCGTCGCCGTCCATGCGGGTAAGGACAACGCCCGAAACGCCGATCTTGTCGTCAAATTCGGTCGCCACGTTCACTGCGTCCTGGCCGGTCAAACCATCGACCACGAGCAGCGTTTCGCGCGGGTTGGCCACGTCGCGCACGGCGGCGGCCTGGGCGATCAATTCGGCGTCGATGTGCAGGCGACCCGCCGTATCGAGCATGTAGACATCATACCCGCCAAGGCTCGCTTGGGTCTTGGCCCGCTTGGCGATCTGCACGGGGTCTTCGCCCTTGACGATCGGCAGGGTATCGACGCCGATCTGCACACCAAGGATCGCAAGCTGTTCCATTGCGGCGGGGCGGTTCACGTCAAGCGACGCCATCAACACCCGCTTGCCGTCTTTTTCTTTCAGGCGTTTCGCCAGTTTCGCCGTGGTTGTCGTTTTACCCGACCCTTGCAGGCCGACCATCAGGATCGGCGCGGGCGGATTGTCGATTTTCAGAACGCCGGGCTCTTCGCTGCCCGTCAGTACGTGCACCAGTTCGTCATGCACGATCTTGACGACCTGCTGACCGGGGGTCACCGATTTGGTGACGGACTGACCTGTTGCCTTGTCGGCCACGGCCTTGACGAAATCGCGCGCGACCTCCAGCGAGACGTCGGCTTCGAGCAGCGCGACACGGACTTCGCGCAGGGCGGTTTTGACATCATCCTCGGACAGCGCACCCTGTTTGGTGAGCTTGTCAAAGACACCTGACAGGCGTTCGGATAGATTTTCAAACATGCCGCAGGCCTCCTTGGCCAGTTAGGATATGACCACCCCTAGATAGGAAGTGATCGCGAAAAGCACAAATGCACCAGTGGGCGCAACGCGCTGACTGGTGGCGATCCCCGCAATGGGGACCGGAAGCGTGGGACTTCCGGATATAGGGTGGCGTTTAGGGGGTTGGCGGGGCGGAGTCAACGGGCCGCAAGGCCAGCCAGCCGTTTACGGCATCCGCGGCGCGCTGCGCACCTCGGCCACTGGTGTAGACTTCTGTGAACGGGTGCAGGCCCGCGTCCATCCCGCCGGTCAGTTCCAGTGTCATCCGGTGTGTATCCTTCTTGTCACCGCGCGCGGTTTCCACGATGGCGCGCCGCAGGTGGCGTAGATCGTGGCGCACGCGGGTGTGGCGAAACAGGGTGCGGCGGCGCAGTTCCAGACGGTTGTCGCGCCGATCCAGCACAAGCTGGTTGCGCCGCACGAAGATGGCGATGAACAGCCCGCCGATCCCGCCACCCAACAGAACAGTCATCAGGCCCGTAAAGGTATCGCCGTTCAAGAATGTCTCAAGCCCATAGCCCACGACCACAAGCACCATGCCGACAAGGATGATCCCAACCGGCCAGGGCTTGCTGTCGATAATCAACAGGTCGGGGGCGTTATGGGTGATCTTCATGGCTGCTATTTGGCCGTGGGTGGTGGCCAAGGTCAATCGGCGGATTTACCCTGCGCAAGCGAACGTGACTTGGCATTTTGCGGCAGTTGTGTTTTTCAGCGCACGTAAACGCGTGAGGGTTCAGATGGATAATTGGGACGAGGTTCGCACAGCCTATCAGGTGGCCCGTATGGGCACGGTTAGTGGTGCGGCGGATGTTTTGGGCGTGCATCACGCAACGGTCATTCGCCATATTGATGCGCTCGAGGCGAATCTGGGTGCCAAGCTGTTTCAGCGCCACGCGCGCGGCTATACCGCCACCGAAGCGGGTGAGGATCTGTTGCAGGTCGCCAAGATCACCGATGATCAGCTGACCCAGCTTGCGGGCCGTATCAAGGGGCGCGGGCAGGGTGTGAACGGTGATCTGGTGGTCACGTCGCTGGTATCGGCGGCGCCCGTGCTTGCGCCGGTCCTGACGCGGTTCCAGGTCGCCAATCCGGGCCTGCGGGTGCGCTATTTGACCGGGGATCGCCTGTTCCGGCTGGAATACGGCGAGGCGCATGTGGCCATTCGTGCGGGCGAAGCACCCGACCAGCCCGACAACGTGGTGCAACCCTTTCTGGAGCAGCGTGTGCGGTTGGTGGCTTCGCCCGACTATATCGCGCGCAAGGGGATGCCGACGGGCGAGGGTGATCTGGCGCGCCATGAATTTGTCGGTCACGATGATCTGCAATCGCGCGCGCCTTTCAACAAATGGCTGCGGGGTGCTGTAGATGACGACCAAGTCGTATTTCGCACCTCTGATAACCGCGCGATGCTGGACGCGATCGTTGCGGGGGCCGGCATCGGTTTTGTGATGGACTGGAGTGCCGCGCGCCATCCCGAACTGGTCGAGGTGATCCCATCGCGCGATGATTGGTCCGCCGCGCTGTGGCTGGTGACACATGTCGATCTGCACCGCACGGCCAAGGTGCAGGCGGTGCTGAAACACCTGAAAGAGGCGGCGAAATCACTGGGGTGATCCTGTTCCTGCCACGTGCGTGACGCGCGCCGTGCATCGACAGACCGCGGGACGGCGACTTGCCCTATGTGCGTGGCACTTTATGGTCGCCAAACACGTCCATCGGTAGAGTGTGGAACCTGCATCAGCCAAATCGCCAGCCCGGCGGGGCGGTCTGCCGATGCACGGCGGCTGCGCCTTGAGTCCGTGCAGGGGCAAATCCGGTTCACTCCACCCCGAACCGATCGTCCATCAAGGCGCGAAATTCGGCCGGAAAGCGCGCATCCGAGAACCGTTCCAGATAGTAATCGACGGTGCCAATGGGCGCGGGCAGTTGCACTTGATAGGTCAGCGTATTGGCTGAACACTGATAGGTGATGACGGGGGTAAAGCCGCCCATCCCACCGGGCGTGATCATGGTCGAGGAACTGCCGCCAAGGGTGGACTCGGCATCGACCTGCAACGCGACAAAACTGTCGCCGGTCGTGCAGAATTGCAGATTTGTGCCATCGCCCCAGATAAACCCGACCTGCGTGCCAATCGCGAGGTTCATTTCCACGCTCACCGTGTCTTCTTCGGTCACGGTGATTACCTCCATGTCCTGATGAAAGGGTAGCGTGGCATAAAGCCCGTCATCAAACACGGTCATCCCCAGCACCGGTGACATGCCCATGATCACCGTGCGTTCGGCATCGGGCAGGGGCATGCTGTCAATCGCGGCCTGAAGGCGGATCACGGCGCTGTTTTCACCAATCCAGTTGCCCACAAGGCAAGGATCGGGAAAGGGCACTTCGGCGGGGCAGGCCCCTTGGGACAGGGCGGGGCTGGCAAGGGTGGCGAAAAGGAGGGTGACAATACGTTTCATGAGAATGCTCCGTTGAAAGGGGCATGATAGCATGACCGGGATCAATTGTCGTCAAATTGCGTTTCCAGAAACGCCTCGAAGGCATCAAGGTTCACCGCCTCGAACTGTCCGAACCCCTGCATCCAGATCGAGGCATCGCGCATGGCGTCGGGGTCAAGTTTGCACCATTTCACGCGGCCACGCTTTTCCTGGGTGATCAGCCCGGCGGCGCTCAGCACCCCAAGGTGTTTGGAAATCGCCGCCAGCGACATCTCGAACGGGTCGGCGACATCCGTCACCGCCATATCATCCTCGAGCAGCATCGACAGAATCCTGCGGCGGGTCGGATCGGCAAGAGCGGCAAAAACGGTATCAAGAGTCTGGGCCATTGGTGTGCTTTGCCGCGCGTCGGTGCAAACGTCAACCATCTGGTTAAATAAGGTTTTGAGGGTGAATGGGGGTGCGACAGGCTGTCACCGGCGGTGTGATGTTATAAATTATCGTTCTAATTCAGTGATTTAACCACGCTTGTCTCGTGCTTGACTCGTGCAGCGGCAAACCGTAGCTACTGCGCAACTCTTGAGTGGGATTTTCGCGTGTCTGACGGACCTTCGCCCGATGATCATGCCAGTCGCCTGAAGGCGCTGGAGGACCGGATCAAAGCGGCCAAAGGCGACGAGGCAAAGCACCACTCGGAAGAGCACTACTCTCAGGCGCAGGTTGCCTGGCGAATGGTGATAGAGCTTGTGGCTGGTCTTGGGATCGGCTTTGGCATTGGATATGGGCTGGATTCCCTGTTTGGAACCCTGCCAATTTTTCTGGTGCTGTTCATATTTCTGGGCTTCGCAGCCGGTGTCAAAACCATGATGCGCACAGCCCGGGAGGTGCAGGAAAGACAGCTGGCCAAAGAGGCTGGCGACAACGAGGAAGCAGAAGATGCATAAGGTCTTTTTGTACGGGGCATTGGCGCTTGTTGTGCTCGCGGCTATTTTCTTGGGCCCCGAGACCCCGGAATTGACTTTCAAACCGCTGGATCAGTTCACTGTTGAGCCGCTGTTTGGTGGTGAGGTGGTGCATTGGTATACGCCCACAAACGCGACCTTGTGGATGGGCTTTGCGGTGCTTGGGATCATTGGCCTGCTGGTGCTGGGCACCCGTGGCCGCGCGATTGTGCCCACGCGTGTGCAGTCTGTCGCCGAGCTGCTTTACGGTTTTGTCTACAAGATGGTCGAGGATGTGACCGGCAAGGAAGGGGTAAAATACTTCCCCTATATCTTTACGATCTTCCTGTTCATCCTATTCGCCAACTTCCTTGGCCTGATCCCGATGTCGTTTACCACGACCACGCAGATCGCCGTGACGGCGGTGCTTGGTTTCGGTGTGTTCTTTGCGGTGACGATCCTTGGCTTTGTGCTGAACGGCCCCAAATTTCTGGGTCTGTTCTGGATGACTGAAGCACCTTTGGTCTTGCGCCCCGTCATCGCGCTGATCGAACTGATCTCGTATTTCGTGCGCCCCGTCAGCCACTCCATTCGTCTGGCGGGTAACGTCATGGCGGGTCACGCGGTGATCAAGGTGTTCGCAGCCTTCGCCGCAATCTCGGCCATCGCGCCGGTTTCGGTTCTGGCCATTACCGCTATCCTCGGTCTTGAGGTCCTTGTGGCCGGTATTCAGGCCTACGTCTTCGCTATTCTGACCTGCGTGTATCTTAAGGATGCCCTGCACCCCAACCACTAAGGTCCGTCTTAAACAACTAACGCAAATTCCATCGTAAGGAGAAAATGTCATGGAAGGCGATATCGCAAACATGGGTCAATTCATCGGCGCCGGTCTGGCCGCCATCGGTTCCGGCGCAGCCGCAATCGGTGTTGGTCACGTCGCTGGTAACTTTCTGGCCGGCGCATTGCGCAACCCATCCGCAGCTGCATCGCAGACTGCAACACTGTTCATCGGTCTGGCTTTTGCCGAAGCCCTGGGGATCTTCTCGTTCCTCGTCGCGCTTCTGCTGATGTTCGCCGTCTAAACAAACGACGCTTCCTTACGTGTGGGGCGGTGGGTTGACCCCGCCCCATAGACACCAGGATTTGTCGAAAGGACGACGAGATGGCGACCGAGCCCACAGCCGCAGAACAAGTGACCGAGGCCAGCAAGGCAGGAATGCCGCAGCTGGATTTCTCAACATTCCCGAACCAGATTTTCTGGCTTCTGGTCACGCTTGTCGTGATCTATTTCGTGCTGTCCCGCATCGCGCTGCCGCGCATCGGGTCCGTTCTTGCCGAACGCCAAGGCACGATTACCAATGACATTGCCGCAGCCGAAGAGCTGAAGCAAAAAGCGATTGAGGCCGAAGAAGCCTATAATCAAGCCCTGGCCGAAGCCCGCGCCGAAGCAAGCCGCATCGTTGGCGAAGCCAAAGCCGAAATTCAGGCTGAACTGGATGTCGAACTGCAAAAGGCCGATGCACAGATTGCGGCCCAGACCGCCGAAAGCGAAAAGGCAATCGCCGATATTCGCGCCGGTGCGATGGACAGCGTCAAAGCCGTGGCCAAAGACACCGCCAAGGAATTGATCGCTGTTTTGGGTGGCAAGGCAGACGCCAAGACCATCACCGCAGCCGTCACCGCACGGATGAAGGGGTAGCGACATGAGAAAACTGGCATTCGCCTTTATCCTGACGTTGGTCGCATCGCCTGCATTGGCTGCGAGCGTCAATCCGTTTTCAAAGTATTTTTGGACGCTGACAAACACCAACCTGATCGTTGTGATGGCGTTCCTGGTGTTCATCGGGATCCTCATTTACTTCAAGGTGCCCGGCAAGATTGGCGAAATGCTTGACGGTCGCGCCGCCGGTATCCGTTCCGAACTTGACGAAGCAAAGGCGCTGCGCGAAGAAGCGCAGACCCTGCTGGCATCCTACGAGCGCAAGCAAAAGGATGTGCAGGAACAAGCTGCCCGCATCGTTGAAACCGCCAAGGAAGAAGCCGCCCGCGCGGCCAAGCAGGCCAAGGATGACATCAAGGCATCCGTTGCCCGCCGTGTTGCCGCGGCCGAAGACCAGATTGCCAGCGCCCAGCAGGCCGCCGTAAACGAAGTGCGTGACAGCGCCATCACGGTCGCCATTGGTGCGGCGCGCGATGTGGTCGCCAAACAGTTGACCGCTGCCGATGGCAACAAGCTGATCGACGAAGCGATCGCGGATGTGGCTGCCAAGCTGCACTGACCGGTTGCAAGTGGGGCGAAACCCCGCCCGATGATCTGAATTGACCCGATGCCCCGAGGCGTCGGGTTTTTCTGTGGTTGCCTATGTCAGCGCCGCGTTTCGTGTTCGAACCGCTTGCGGGCAATGGCTTCGTTTCGGTCGGCCTTTTTCTGGTCGGTCATTGCGATTTCGACAAAGGTCAGATGCGCTTCGACCGCGGCGCGGGCGGCGGCGGCGTCGCGGGCCTGAATCGCCGTGTTCATGGCGCGATGCTGGTCCAGCAACATGTCACGGGTCGTGCGCTGCTTGAACATGACCTGCCGATTGTAAAACACGCCCTCGCGCAGCAGTTGGAACATCGAGCGCATCATATGCAGCATGATCACGTTATGGCTTGCCTCAATGATGCTGAGGTGGAAATCAGCGTCCAGCGCGGCCTCGTCCTTGGGGTTGCGTTTGGCATGGGCCGCTTCCATCTTGCGAAAGATCGCATCAATCACCTTGAGGTCGGTGTCGCTGCCATAGATTGCGGCGCGTTCTGCCGCCAGCCCCTCCATGTCGCGCCGGAAAGTGATGTAATCGAACACCGCTTCGTCATGGGTGGAAAACAACCGGACGAGGGATTCTGAAAACGCCGATCCCAGGACATCGGCCACGTAGACACCTGCGCCGGCGCGCGAGGCCAGCAAACCCGCGTCCTGCAATTCGGCCAAGGCCTCGCGCAGGGACGGGCGCGATACGCCCAGCCGTTCACTCAGCTCGCGCTCGGATGGCAGGCGTTCACCGGGCCGTAGGATGCCGCGCAGGATCAATAGTTCGATCTGGCGCACCACTGATTGCGAAAGCTTTTCTGGCTGGACTTTTTCAAACGGCATTACGGTCCTCTTGGTATTGGTCAAATCATATGACCAAATCATCAAAGGTGTAAAGCTGACGGCCATGAGGAGCGATGCTTGTAACGCAAAAGGGCCACCCCAAGGGGCGGCCCTTTCCGGTCAATCACATGCGATACATCTAGTTCGGAACAATGATGATTTCGACGCGACGGTTCTGTTGGCGCCCTTCCGGCGTCAGGTTGGTCGCGATGGGGGACGTTTCGCCGCGGCCGATTGAACGAATGCGCTGAGGCGCGACACCGGCGTTGATCAGCACCGATGTCACCGCCTGCGCACGACGGGCCGACAGACCTTGGTTATAGCCCGCGTCACCGACGTTGTCGGTATGGCCCAGCACGTTGATCGTGGTGTCTGGATAGCGGTTCATGCTTGCGGCGAGTGCGGTCAGATCGCTGCGCATCGACCCTGTAAGAGCGGCGCTGTCGGTTGCAAACAGAATATCCTGCGGCAGGGTCACGATCAGCTGTTCGCCAGTATTGGTAATGCCGACATTGCTGCCCATCGTCTGGCGCAACTCGGCCTCCTGGCGGTCAAGCTGGGCACCGCCCGCGGCTCCGATCCCGCCACCAATCACGGCCCCACGAGCGCTCCACGGCGGCGCTCTGCGGCGGTATCACCTGCGGCGACCCCGATAAGAGCGCCAATACCAGCGCCAATCGCGGCGCCCTGTTGGGTGTTACGGTTGGGGTTGTTGGGGTCGGTCATTTCCTCGCAGGCGGACAGCGCAAGGATCGAAGAGGCCGCGACGGCCAGAGAAAGTTTGGATTTGGACAGGGTCATTGGTCTGATTCCATATGTTGGAGCGCAAGGTTGCGCGCTTGTGATGGTTATATCGCCGATGTGGTGTTGTTATCCAATAACGCGCGAACCACTGGCAAGGTTCCGCGCATTCTTAACCTGCTGTGGCATCAGACTGGGCGGCCTCATAGGCCAGCATGGCCCGTTTGACGGGCAATCCCCAGTGATACCCGCCCAAACCGCCCGATTTGCGCAGGGCGCGGTGACAGGGGATCAGCCAACTGACCGGATTGCGCCCGACAGCCGTGCCGACAGCCCGGACGGCACGCGGTGTCCCAATCGCCCCCGCGATTTCAGAGTAGGTCGTGACCTGGCCCGATGGAGTGGCCAGCAGGGCCTCCCAGACTTTCAGCTGAAAGGGCGCGCCAATCATATGCAGGCGGGTTTCGCCCTGCATCGCAAGGGCGGGTTCGGCGAGGTGCCGGATTGCCGCCGCATCTTCGGTGAAATGTGCATTCGGCCAGCGTGCGATCAGGTCCGCCATCGTCGCGGCCACGCCCACTTCGGCCGTGAACCCCAGCCCGCAGATGCCCCGGTCCGTTGCCATGACGATGGCGGGGCCAAAGGGGCTGTCAAAGGTGCCCCAGCGGATGGTTTGTCCGGCGCCGCCGCGTTTGAATTCGCCCGGGCTCATGGCTTCCCAGCGCATGAACAGATCGTGCAACCGCCCCGAACCTGACAGGCCAACCGCGTCAGCCGTGGCGAGGGTCGTGAAATGATCGCGCAGCAGGACCTTGGCGTGATCCAGCGCAAGGTATTGCTGATAGCGTTTGGGCGACACCCCGACCCAACTGCTGAAAAGCCGTTGAAAATGCGCGACACTCATCCCCATCTGCGCTGCGAGGTCGTCAAGCGAAAGCGGGGTCTTGGCGGCGTCAATCAGCGCGATTGCGCGGGCCATGACGCCATAGTGATACCTGTGATCCTGTTCCATGCCCCAAGGTAGCGCGCGACGGGCGATCAAGCGACCCGATTTATGCGGTTTCAGGTGGGTTAATCCCTTGCCCGCCGTCGCGCCCTCGGCCACAAATGCGTATGGCCAAGCAACTTGACTACCACACGATCCGCGAAATTTTTGCCCGGTTTCACGCGGCCGAACCCGCGCCCGAGGGCGAATTGCATCACACCAACGCATATACGCTGGTGGTGGCGGTGGCCCTGTCGGCCCAAGCGACAGATGCAGGCGTGAACAAGGCCACGAAGCGGTTGTTTGAAATCGCCGACACGCCGCAAAAGATGCTTGATCTGGGGCTGGAGGGCGTGACCGAACACATCAAGACCATTGGGCTGTTCCGCCAGAAAGCCAGGAACGTCATCAAGATGAGCCAGATTCTGGTCGATGATTACGGTGGCGAGGTGCCCAACAGCCGCGCCGCGCTGCAATCCCTGCCCGGTGTCGGGCGCAAGACCGCCAATGTGGTCCTGAATATGTGGTGGAAGATGCCCGCGCAGGCCGTGGACACCCATATTTTCCGCGTTGGCAATCGCACGGGCATTTGTCCGGGCAAAGACGTGGATGCGGTGGAACGCGCCATTGAAGATCATATCCCGGCGGATTATCAGCAACACGCTCATCACTGGTTGATCCTGCATGGGCGCTACATCTGCGTTGCACGCAAACCCAAATGCGCAGCCTGCCTGATCCGCGACCTGTGCCCATTCGAGGACAAGAACCTATGAAAAAGTTTCAGATTGTCGGAATCGGCAACGCCATGGTCGATGTGCTGGCCCGCGCCGATGATGCATTTCTGGCCGAGGCGGGCATCGGCAAAGGCATCATGCAACTGATCGACATGGAGCGCGCGGTTGATCTTTACGGCAGGATCGGCCCCGCCAAGGAAATCAGCGGTGGATCGGCGGCCAACACGATTGCGGGCATTGCCCATCTGGGTGGCAAGACGGCCTATGTTGGCAAGGTCAAGGACGACCAGCTTGGCGCGATTTTCGCCCACGACATGCGCGCACAGGGGGCCGTCTATGAAACCTCGCTTGCCCCCAAAGACGCGCCGCAGGAAACGGGCCGGTGTATCGTCGTTGTGACCCCCGATGGTGAGCGGTCGATGAACACCTATCTGGGGGTCACCGAATTTCTGGAACCCAGCGATATTGATCCTGCGATGATGGCCGATGCCGACTGGATTTACCTTGAGGGCTACCGCTTTGACGGGCCTGACAGCCACGCCGCATTTGCCAAGGCGATCAACGCCTGCAAGGGCCACGGCGGTCGCGTGTCGCTGACCCTGTCGGACCCGTTCTGCGTTGAACGCCACCGCGATGCGTTTCGCGTGATGATCCGCGAAGATGTGGACCTGTTGTTCTGCAACCGCGCGGAAATCCTGTCGATGTATCAGACCGACGATTTTGACGCGGCCCTTGATGCCGCAGCGGACGAAGTGCCGCTGGTTGCCTGCACCGACAGCGAGAACGGCGCGCATATCATCGCTGCCGGTCATCGCTGGCATGTGCCTGCGGTGCCGACCGATATCGTTGATGCCACGGGCGCGGGTGATCTGTTCGCAGGTGCGTTCTTGTGGGGGCTGACCAATGGCTATGATCCCGAAGCCTGCGGCCATATGGGCTGTGTTGCCGCGTCAGAGGTGATCAGCCATGTCGGTGCGCGCCCCGAGGCAGACCTCAAGGCGCTGTTCAAGCGTTACAATATCATTGCAGCGTAGCCAGCCAAAGCGAGTCGATCCTGTCAATTTCAGCAGGGTCGAATTGCATGTCTGATTCCCAATAGCGCCCCGAGGGGACCATGTAGCCAAGCGCGTCCTCGGCTGCCAGTGCGGTTGCGACAGCCGTTTGATCCAGTTGCAAATGCCGTGACGTGCCGACGTTTTCAAGCGTGGCGCGCGGAAAGGTCAGGCGGCTGGGTCCGGGCGACAGGTTCACCACCGCGCAGCCTTCGCGCGCGGCGATGGCCGCAAAGCGGGCCGATTTCGCGGTCAACGACCGTAGTGTGATATCTGCGCGCAACGGGTCGGCGGTGCCTGTGCCATAAAAATGTGTCTGCGCGGTTTCGGGATAGATCATGTCGCAGCCCAAATAGGCAATCACCGAGGGGCGCAGCCCATGAAGTGCCCAGTAAGACGCGGTAAATGCCATCGTGCCACCGCCATAAATAAACCCGCCAAAGGCGTTTTGTGCAGGCACATAATCGGCGGCGGTGATGATCTGCTGGGTCGGGCTGACATCCACCGGGTGACGTTCGGGCGGGAAATCCTCAGGATGGATGTGGATATCCCAGTCAGGGCGCACTGCCCAAGCGTTATTGATCGCGATGATCTTGTTAAACGACGCACGCGACCACGCGCGCGCGGCCACGACATCGGGGCCACTGCCCAAGATAAGAATGATCGACACAACATGCCCTCCCGTGACGGAAGATAGGGCAAGAATTGCCGACGGGTAGGGCAAATCGCCTGCGAAAGGGGGGCCTTGGTAAATGGCGATGCCAGCGCTGGGCGCGCGCGCCCAAAGGCGCGGCTTTTCCGCGCCGATGTTCCCGACATGCCAGCCGTCATTCGCCCAGCTTGGCGTGAACCTCGTCGAGATCAATTTCGCCGATCGGCATCTTGTTGGCCGGATTTTCAAAGTCGTATTTGAACAGGTTGAAATCACGTTTGTAGATTTCATAGATCAGATGCATCGACAGGTCGTCGAAATAATCTTCGACCGGATGGGCGCGCTTGGGGCCATGCCCTTCGCTTTCGTTGAAGCGCGGGATTTTCTTGAGGTTGACCTTGTGCCTGGTCTTGATGCCGTTCAGCACGTCCTGCATCCCGTCATTAAAGGATTCCGTCCAAAAGATTTTGTCGTAGCGCCCGCCGTTGACGATAAAGGTGCTGATATGGCCGGACATGGCGGACCAGTGGATGTCAGGCTCCATCGGGCGGCGCCAGCGGATGGTATCACGCGCAAACAGCAGAAAGCGGCGGAACGATTTGATCTGGTCAAATTCAAACCCATCGTCAGGGCTGCCCACCTCGATCCCGTATTTCTGGATCAGCAGGGGGACAAGGTTGCCGCGATAGCGTTTGCCGTTGCGTTGGATGCCGCAGATTTTATCAAAGAATGACGACAGAATGCGGGTATAGGGGTTGCGCACGCAGGTGAAGGCATAGCTTTTGTGACCCTTCACGTTGTCGGTGATCAGCTGCTGGCTGTCCTCCATCGCCCATTTGTGCATTTTTCCGGTGGCATCGTGGATATCACCATCAAAAAATTCGCCGTGATCGGAATAATACATGATCTGGCCAATGGTCGAACAGGCGCATTTCGGAACGACGCGATACACCACGCTTTCGCTTTCCGTCATCCATGTTCCGGGAAAACCCATACTTCTGCGCCTCCAACGCAATGCCCCAAATGTGACTTAGGGGATGTTTCCGCCAAAAAAGCAAAGAAACTGTGTTTATTCAATGTCCCTTCACGTTTAGACATGAAAAACAATCCGAGCAACAATGGCTTACTGTTTCCAATATGGCAAAGATCGCCTTTATCCTGCTGTGCCACAAAGACCCCGATGCGATTATTCAGCAGGCGGAGCAGTTGACGGCTGTCGGCGATTACATGGCGATCCACTTTGACGCCAGCGCCCCGCGCGAGGCTTTCGAGAAAATCAGCGAAGCGCTTGGGGACAATCCCAACGTCACCTTCGCCAAAAAGCGCATCAAATGCGGCTGGGGGGAATGGTCACTGGTGCAGGCGACCCTTCACGCGGTCGAAGCGGCGGTGGAGGCCTTTCCGCGGGCCACGCATTTCTACATGGTCTCGGGTGATTGCATGGCGGTGAAATCGGCCCGCTACGCCAAGAACATTCTTGATCGTGATGACGTGGACTATATCGAAAGTTTCGACTTTTTCGAAAGCGACTGGATCAAGACGGGGATGAAGGAAGAACGGCTGATTTATCGGCATTTCTTTAACGAACGCGCGCATAAACGCATCTTTTATTGGTCGTGGTGGGCACAGCGCAAACTGGGTTTGCAACGCGAAATACCAAGCGACATTCAGGTGATGATCGGCAGCCAGTGGTGGTGCCTGCGCCGCCGCACGGTGGAATGGATTTTGGAGATGACCCGCAAGCGCAAGGACGTCATGCGCTTTTTCCGCACCACATGGATTCCGGACGAAACGTTCTTTCAAACCCTCGTGCGCCACCTTGTGCCCGAACACGAAATCAAGACCCGCACGTTGACATTTCTGATGTTTTCCGACTACGGGATGCCGATCACGTTCTACAACGATCATTACGATCTGCTGCTTAGTCAGGATTTCCTGTTCGCCCGCAAGATCAGCCCCGAAGCCAAGGGCCTGAAGGACCGGTTGGGGCGGCTGTATGCATCCGAGCGCGACGATTTCAAGATATCGGACGAGGGCCGCGACCTGTTCAAGTTCCTGACCGGACGGGGCAGAATCGGGCGCCGCTTTGCCCCGCGATTCTGGGAAACCGAGGCGTCACTGGGCCGCGAACGCGAATTGCTGATTGTCGCCTGCAAGAAATGGCATGTGGCCAAACGCCTGCTGGGGTCGATCAAGCACCATACCGACATCCCGGCAATCGAATACCTGTTCAACGAAGAGGACACGCCTCTGCCTGATCTGGGGGGCATTCAGTCAA
Source organism: Octadecabacter sp. SW4 (assembly GCF_008065155.1). Lineage (NCBI taxonomy): Bacteria > Pseudomonadati > Pseudomonadota > Alphaproteobacteria > Rhodobacterales > Roseobacteraceae > Octadecabacter > Octadecabacter sp. SW4. Next base: position 487,587 of record NZ_CP042819.1, read on the forward strand.
CGCTGGGCAAGCGCACGCGCCATCGCCGCGCGCTGATGCGGATGTTGTTTGATTACTATGAAACCGACCGGTTGATCATCTGTCTGGACACGGCCAACCTTGATCTGATGCAGGATTTCATGTCGGACCGGTCAACCACGCGGCTGCTGGAGATCGAGTGCGAGTTCAGCGATTCCTATTTGATCGGCCACGCCATGCGGGTCGGGCTGGCGGGCGAACAAACGCCGCCCGAGACGCTGGAACAATTGCTGCCGACGATCCGTTACGACGTGGTCTATGAGAGTGACAAGATCCGCGACGCGAACTTTCCCAATTATCTGCGCTTGCGCGAATTGGGCTCCGTCGATGAAAACGCCGCCACCCTGCGCGAATTTCTGACGGCAACCGACGAGGTCGCGCGCGGGATCGCCCAAACCCCTTATCTTTATGACGACTGAGGTATCCGATGGATCATGTTTACGACCCCGAAAACATCTTTGCGAAAATCCTGCGCGGGGAAATCCCCAACCAGACGGTGTTTGAAAACGATCACGCGCTGGCCTTTCGCGATATCGCCCCGCAAGCGGCGGTGCATGTGCTGGTGATCCCCAAGGGCCCGTATGTCAGCCTTGATCACTTTGCCCGTGACGCCAGCGCCGATGAACAGATCGGGTTCATGCGGGCGGTTGCGGCGGTGTGTGAAAGCGCGGGTGTCGAGGAGGGGTTCCGCGCCATCGCCAACACCCGCCGCCACGGCGTGCAAGAGGTGCCGCACTACCATCTGCATATCCTTGGTGGCCAGCAGTTGGGGCGGATGTTGCCAAAATGAGCGCGACCGCGCCCTGTTATTTCAGCAAGCGGTGAGGCGACGCGCGCTAACACGCGCTGGCCGATACGCTGGCCTTCGGCGAAAGTTATCCTGGAAGAAAAAGCGAAGAAGGTCAGCGCCCCGAGGTGAGCGACAGGAACACGTCCTCGAGGTCGGGGTCTTGCGTTTTCACATCGCGGATCGTGATTCCGGCGCCGCGCACGCGGTCAAGGATCGCATCAGCGGGGGTGGTTTTGGTGCCGTAGGTAAAGACCAGCGCGCCGTCGGCCCGTTGGCTGGCGCTGATGCCGGCGGGCATATCGGGCAGGCTGGCAGGGCTGTCGGGCTGAATCACCATCGTTTTCGTATCCAGCCGTTCCAGCAGGTTCGCCGTGGTGTCGCGCACGACCATGTCGCCGTGGTTGATGATGGCGATCTCGTCGCACATGGCTTCGGCCTCTTCGAGGTAGTGGGTGGTGAGGATGATCGTCATCCCGTCCTCGTTCAGCTTGCGCACATTGGCCCAAAGCAAGTTGCGCAATTCGATATCGACGCCCGCCGTGGGTTCATCAAGCACAAGGATTTGCGGCGAATGCACCAGTGCCTTGCCCAGCAAGAGGCGGCGGCGCATGCCCCCCGAAAGCGAGCGCGCATAGGCATCGGCCTTGTCCGTCAGCCCAATCAGGTCAAGCAGCTCGTCGGTGCGCCGTTGCGATCTGGGCACGCCATAAAGCCCGGCCTGCACATCCAGGCTGCCGCGCGGCGTGAAAAAGGGATCAAGGTTGGGTTCCTGGGGCATGATGCCGATGGCGGCGCGGGACTGGCGCGGGTTTTCATCCTGATCAAAGCCCCAAATTTTCACGCTGCCAGCGGTTTTCACCACCAGACCGGCAAGGATATTGATCAATGTGGACTTGCCGGCGCCGTTCGGCCCAAGCAGCCCGAAAATCGACCCGCGCGGGATGTCGAGGTTGATGTCTTTCAGCGCCTCTTTGGCCGCGGTGCGCCCTGTGGCCGCATATGTCTTGCAAAGGCCTGCGATTTCGATGGCATTGTCCGTCATGGCGCGTCGTTCCCGTCTTGCCCGCAACTGCTGTGGCGTTAGAATGGCTGCAAATGTAACGCGGGCCTATCCCGCGACAAGCCAAAGGTAAATCCCATGACCCGACCCGCCCCCGAGACCAAGATCGTGCATGACTGGCGTGTGGCCTGTGACGGCGGCGATGGCAGCCTTGGCCATCCGCGCGTCTGGCTGCAAATTCCCCAGGATCATGGCTGGGTCGAATGCCCCTATTGTGATGCCAAATACGTGCACAAGGATTTTGAAGGCAAGGTGTGAGCCGCCTTGCGATCCGGCCAGCGACCATCGCGGATTTGGCCGCGTTGCGTGCGGTGTTTGACGCAGCCTATGCGCAGGCCCGCGCCGAGATTGCGGATCTGCCGGATGTGACAGGCGGCTTGGCGGATGATCTGGCGCAGCAGACCTGTTTTGCGGCACTTTGGGACGGCGCGATCGTTGGCGGTTTGGTTCTGGCCCTGCACGGTGATCACGCCCATCTGGTCAATCTGGCGGTGTCGCCTGATCATGGTGGCAAGGGTGTTGCCAAGGCGTTGATCGGTGTGGCCGAAGATGCCTGCCGCGCGGCGGGCCTGCAGGAATTGCGGCTGGCGACACACGTAAAGATGCCGCAGAATGTGGCGATCTATGGTCGGCTGGGCTGGATCGAGACCGGGCGCGACGACCGCAAGGTGATGATGGTAAAACGGCTGACGACCGATGAGGGGGCGACATGACTGCAAAGGCTCGGAAATTTGGCAAAGGCTGTCATCTGCATCTGATCGACGGGTCGGCGTTTATCTTTCGCGCCTATCACGCGCTGCCACCCCTGACGCGTAAATCGGACGGTTTGCCGATTGGCGCGGTATCGGGGTTTTGCAACATGTTGCAGCGCTATGTGGATGGCAATACCGGCAGTGACGTGACCCATGTGGCGGTGATTTTCGACAAGGGCAGCCATACGTTTCGCAATGATATGTATGATCTCTACAAGGCCAACCGCGACGAAATGCCCGAGGATTTGCGCCCGCAGATGCCCCTTACGCGGCGCGCCACGCAGGCCTTTAATATCGCCTGCGAGGAGATGGAGGGATATGAGGCCGATGACATCATCGCCACGCTGGCCTGTCAGGCGCGCGAAGCGGGGGGGCGCTGCACGATCATTTCCAGCGACAAGGACTTGATGCAACTGGTCGGTGACGGGGTTGTCATGCTGGACGCGATGAAAAACCGCGTGATCGACAGCGATGGTGTGATGGAAAAGTTCGGCGTTGGCCCGGACCGCGTCGTCGATGTGCAGGCGCTGGCGGGGGATAGCGTTGACAACGTGCCCGGCGCGCCGGGGATCGGCATCAAGACGGCGGCGTTGCTGATCAACGAATATGGCGATCTGGATACCCTTCTGGCCCGCGCGGGCGAAATCAAGCAACCCAAGCGCCGCGAGAGCCTGATCGAGAACGAGGAACAGATCAGGCTGTCCAAGCGCCTGGTGCAGCTGGATTGCGACACGCCCATCACGTTCACGCTGGACGATCTGGAGGTGCGTGACCCTGATCCGGAGGTGTTGCTGGGGTTTCTGGCCGAAATGGAATTCCGCACGATCGTCAAGCGCATTTCCGACAAGCTGGGTGTTGAGGCCCCCGCCATCCCAGACACCACGCCCGAAGGCGCGAACCCGCCCGCAGGCGAGGTGGAGCAGGTGCCGTTTGACGCCGAGAAATACGAATGGGTCCGCGATGCGGCGGCCCTCAAGGTCTGGATTGATCGCGCTTATGAATTTGGCCGTGTGGCCGTCGATACCGAAACCACCGGCCTGAATGAAATGCGCGTTGATCTGGTAGGTATTTCGCTTTGTGTGAACGCGGGCGAGGCCTGCTATATCCCGCTGATCCACAAGGCGGGTGGTGCTGACGATCTGTTTGGCAGCGATGATCTGGCCGAGGGGCAGATGGGCGCTGAGGAATGTCTGGATATGCTGCGCCCGATGCTTGAGGACGACAGCATTCTGAAAATCGGCCAGAACATGAAATACGACGCCAAGATTTTCCGCCGCAACGGTGTGAATGTGACGCCGTTCGACGACACGATGCTGATGTCTTATGCACTGAATGCGGGCTTGCACAATCACGGGATGGATGCGCTGAGCGAACGCTACCTGAGCCATACGCCGATCCCGATCAAGCCGCTGTTGGGAACGGGCAAATCGGCCATCACCTTTGATCGGGTGCCGGTGGACGAGGCGGTGAAATATGCCGCCGAGGATGCCGATATCACCCTGCGTCTGTGGCAGGCGTTCAAACCGCAGTTGCACCTTCAGCAGGTGACAACGGTTTATGAAACCCTTGAACGGCCCCTGTCGCCCGTGCTGGCCACGATGGAGATGCACGGCATCAAGGTTGACCGTGACACCCTGTCGCGCATGTCCAACGCATTCGCGCAGAAAATGGCGGGGCTTGAGGCGGAAATTCATGAACTCGCAGGGCGGTCGTTCAACGTGGGATCGCCCAAGCAGTTGGGCGAAATCCTGTTTGACGAGATGGGCCTTGAGGGTGGCAAGAAGGGCAAGACCGGCGCCTATGCCACGGGCGCGGACGTGCTTGAGGATCTGGCGACGGAACATGATCTGCCCGCGCGGGTGCTGGACTGGCGGCAGTTGTCAAAGCTGAAATCGACCTACACGGACGCGCTACAGGACCATATCAACCCCGATACGGGCCGCGTGCATACATCTTATGTGCAGACGGGCGCGAATACGGGCCGCTTGGCCTCGACCGATCCGAACCTGCAAAACATCCCCGTGCGCACCGAGGAAGGGCGGCGTATCCGCGAGGCATTCGTTGCGGAAGAAGGCAAATTGCTGGTTTCGCTTGATTATTCCCAGATCGAATTGCGCATTCTGGCCCATGTGGCGGGCATTGATGCGCTGAAACAGGCCTTTCGCGATGGGCATGACATTCACGCCATGACCGCCTCGGAAATGTTCGACGTGCCGCTGGAGGACATGACGCCGGATGTGCGCCGCAAGGCCAAGGCGATCAATTTCGGGGTGATTTACGGGATTTCCGGCTTTGGTCTGGCGCGCAATCTGCGCATTCCACGCAGCGAGGCGCAGGGATTCATCGACCGCTATTTCGAACGTTTCCCCGGTATTCGCACCTATATGGACGATACGGTGAAATTCGCGCGCGACAACGGCTATGTGCAGACCCTGTTTGGCCGCAAGATCCACACACCCGAGATCAATGCGAAGGGGCCGGGCGCAGGCTTTGCCAAACGCGCGGCGATCAACGCGCCCATCCAAGGCACGGCGGCCGATGTGATCCGCCGCGCGATGATCCGGATGGACGATGCAATCGCCGGTCAGCCCGCCAAGATGCTGCTACAGGTCCACGACGAACTGGTGTTCGAAGTGGACAAGGCGGCCGCTGACGACCTGATCGCCGCAGCCCGCGAGGTCATGGAAAATGCGGCTGATCCGGCGGTGAAATTCGACGTTCCGTTGGTCGTTGACGCAGGGACTGGCGACACATGGGCCGAGGCGCATTAACGCCTGCTATGGGGGACGAAGCGGGCACGGGCGGCAGCGAAGCGAATGGCTGCTGTCAACTCAGCGGGCGAATTGGCAGTCCAACTGGACCTCGTAGCGCCTTGGCGAACTCGGCCTCAGTTGGACTGCCACACGTTCATTGTGCGTGATGTAAGAGTCCGATTCAAAACTAACCCTGCCTTTTCATTGCTTTGCGAGATGGCGAGTGACGCGGCGAATCCGGGAGATTATCACCCACGTCTTGGCGCTGACGCTGGATTTTCCCCGGTCCTTTGACAATCGGCGGCACCGCCCCACCCATGCGCGGGTGCGCTCGACAACGCAACGGCGGGGCAAGACCTCCCGACCGTTTGCGGCGTCGAAGCGTTTGACGATCTGCACGGTCCTGCGCCCGATCGCCTTCAGCGGTCATGCAATTTGGCGTATCCGCGTTGGCGAAAATGTGGCGCAGCATCGGTAACGCGCGGCGACAGCTTTGAGCACATCCGGCGCGCCGTCACGCGCGCGGATCCCGGCGCTGTGGACCTTGCGGCCAACAGCACATCCGACCGTGTCAGTCACGATATGGCGCTTGCGCTCCGTGGTCCTCTTGCCCGCGTCATACCCTCGAACCCCGCACCGTGGAGACCGGCGGGAAATCGTCGGGCAACACGCGCCATTGGCGCCTGGCCCTCGCGATATACGGAATCGCATCGCGCACATCGCGAAAACTGTCGTGCGACAGTAGCCGGTCGACTTGCCTAGTGGCAGCAAGGGCTTGAGTAACCGCCACCCCGCATGGTCACCTCACACGCATATCTGAAACCAGTCGCGGCACGCCGAACCGTCGTTAGATCGGACCAATGTGAAACGGGCCCGTAGCGGGCCAAACCTTTGCCGATTTCACGTGCCTTGGCCAAAATCGTCGGCTCACCTGGCTCCGCTTGCCAACCGGCACTTTTTCCACGACCGGACCGGTGTCTACTTGGCCTCACGGGGTTTTTGGCAACTCAAATGTGCCAATAGATCCAGACAACGCGGATCGGTGATCGAGTAATTGATCTGCAGGCCATCTTTCTCACCCTCGACCAACCCGTCCCGCCGCATTTTGGCCAGATGCTGCGAAATCGCCGATTGCGACAGTCCCACGACCGCGCAAAGCTCGGATACCGAGGCCTTGCCGGAAGAAAGCCGACACAGGATCAGCAACCGGCTTTTGTTGGACATCAGTTTGAGCAGCCCGGCGACTTCCTCGGCGCGGGCTTGCAGATCTGCCAAGGCGTGGTTTTGGAACTGCGACATAAAAGCATATCAATCCGGTTGACACTAATTCAGCAATAGCTAATTTAGATTTTGCTAATATTTCTGTCAACTGCCGATTCCGCTACGCCGTCTTCCCGCTCACAACACCCGACGCTGAAAGCTCTGCCATGTTCAAGCCCTTACTCCTTTCCCTATTTCTTGCCACGCCTGCCCTGTCCCAAACCGCGCCGGTTCTCGAGGTCACGACCACCATGATCGCCGACCGCAAGGCGGTGTTCGCCACGGTTGAAAGCGTCGACACCCTGACCGCACGGACTCGCATCGGCGGCACCATCGCGCAACTGATGGTCGATGAGGGCGACAGGGTCGCAGCGGGCGATGTGCTGGCGCTGGTGGTCAATGATCAGATGGCTCCGCAGATCGCCTCTGCCAATTCGCAAGCCGATGCGCTCAAGGCCGAACTGGTCCAGGCCCGCGAAGACCTGACCCGCGCCGAGGACCTTTTTGAACGTGGTATCGTCGCGCAGACCCGGCTGGATCAGGCGCAGACCGCAGTGGCGGTGCTTGAAGGCCGCCTGGCTTCGGCCAACCAGACGCGCGATGTGCTGGTGCAACAGGAACGCGAGGGCGCGGTTCTGGCCCCCGCCGCGGGCCGCGTGCTGGACGTTCGGAGCCCACAAGGAAGCGTCATGTTACCGGGTGAACCGGTCGCCATCATTGCATCGGACCGCTACCTGTTGCGTCTGAACCTGCCCGAACGCCACGCCCGTTCCATTTCCGAGGGTGACGAGATCGAGGTTGCCGGGGCGGCGCTCGGGGCCGATGTGGCCCCCACCGGTGTGATCGTTCAGGTCTATCCGCGTATCGAAAACGGCCGCGTCATCGCCGATGCCGAGGTCGACGGATTGGGCAGCTTCTTTGTCGGCGAGCGCGTGCGCGTGCACGTGACGGTCGAGCGACGCGAAACGATCATCTTGCCGCGCGCCTATATTTCCACCCGGTTCGGCAATGATTTCGTCACGGTCGAAACCGAGGAAGGCAGGCACGACATTGTTGTCCTTCTCGGGGCGGAAACCCCGCAAGGTGTTGAAATTCTGACAGGGTTATCAGTTGGCGACCGGGTGGTGCAGCAATGAAACTGGGTATTTCCGGGCACCTGACGCGTGCCTTTGTCCGCTCGGCGCTGACGCCGCTTTTGCTGTTGGCCTCGCTGGCCGTGGGATTGATCGCGCTGACGGTTATCCCGCGCGAGGAAGAACCTCAGATATCGGTTCCGATGGTCGATGTGATGCTGCGCACCGACGGGCTGCGCGCGACCGACGCGGTCGAGCTTGTGACCGAGCCGCTGGAGGCGATCCTGCGCTCGATCAACGCTGTAGAACATGTCTATTCGCAGACAGAGGATGACCGGGTGCTGGTCACCGCGCGCTTCGAGGTCGGCACCGACCCCGATGACGCCATCCTACGGGTGAATGAGCGTATCATGGCCAATATAGACCGCATCCCGCAGGGCATTCCGCAGCCCTTGATCGTTGCGCGCGGCATCAATGATGTGGCCATCGTGTCGCTGACGCTTTCGCCCGCGCCCGAGTCCGCCGCACACTGGGACGACCGGGCGCTCTATTCGCTGGCCGAAGAATTGCGCGCGGCGTTGATGTCGGTCGAGGATGTCGGCTTGACCTATATCGTAGGCGGGCGCACTGATCAGATCCGGATCGAGCCCGACCCCGAACAGTTGGCGCTTTACGGCGTCACCCTGCAACAGCTGGCCGCGCGCGTTGCCGAGGCCAACCAGACCTTTCCCGCCGGAGAAGTCTCGGCGCTGGATCGCACGCTCTCTGTTACCGCAGGGCAAACGTTGCGCGGCCCGACCGATATCGGGCTGTTGCAACTGACCGCCCGCGACGGGCGCCCGGTCTATGTGCGCGATGTGGCTGACATCGTTGTCGGAGCTTCCCCAGTCGAGGCCCGCACATGGACGATGACCCGCGAAGAAGGCGAAACCGAATGGGCGCAGCTGCCCGCGGTGACACTGGCAATCGCCAAGCGTGAAGGCGCAAACGCGGTTGTCGTGGCCGAAAGCATCCTCGAACGACTGGAACTTTTGCGCGGTGAGTTGATCCCCGAAAACGTAAATGTCGAAATTACCCGCAATTACGGTGAGTCGGCCGATGAAAAGGCCAATGAGCTCCTGTTCCACCTGGTTCTGGCGACGGTGTCGATCGTGGCACTGGTGACGGTGGTCATCGGCTGGCGCGAAGGTATCGTGGTGGCCATTGTCATCCCCACCACGATCCTGCTGACGCTGTTTGCCTCGAACCTGATGGGCTATACCATCAACCGGGTCTCGCTCTTTGCGCTGATCTTTTCCATCGGAATCCTGGTCGATGACGCCATCGTGGTGATCGAAAACATTGCCCGGCACTGGGGCATGCGCGACGGGCGACCACGGGTGACCGCGGTGATCGAGGCGGTGGCCGAGGTCGGCAACCCCACCATCGTTGCCACGCTGACGGTGGTCGCGGCGCTGTTGCCGATGCTCTTCGTATCGGGGTTGATGGGCCCCTATATGGGGCCGATCCCGGTCAATGCATCGGCGGCGATGATCTTTTCCTTCTTTGTCGCGGTGATTCTGACCCCTTGGCTGATGCTGAAAATCGCCGGGCGTGACGGGGCCGATGCTGACGCTGATGCGCATGATCACGAAAACGAGGGCCTGTTGGGGCGGCTGTTCCGTCGCGTGGCGACCCCGGTAATCGCCAGCCGCTGGCGGGCCGGGCTGTTCCTGATCGTCGTGTTGGCGATGACAGGGGCCTCGATGACGCTGTTCTTTGACCGCACGGTGCGGGTCAAGCTTCTGCCGTTCGACAACCGATCCGAGTTTCAGATCATACTCGACATGCCCGAGGGGACCAGCCTGGAACGGACCGAACGGGTGCTGACCGAGGCTGCGAACCGGCTGGCCGCCTTGCCCGAGGCAACGTCGATACAGCTCAATGCGGGCACCGCGGCGCCGTTCAATTTCAATGGCCTGGTGCGCCATTATTACCTGCGCAACCGCCCCGAGATGGGTGACTTGCAGGTCAACCTGCTGCCCAAGGATGACCGCGAGCGGGTCTCGCACGAGATCGCTCTGGCGGCCCGCGACATTCTGGCCGGGATCGAGCTGCCCAAGGGCGGATCGTTCCGGGTTGCCGAGGTGCCGCCGGGGCCCCCTGTCTTGGCCACGCTTCTGGCCGAAATCTACGGGCCCGACGCCGAGACCCGCCGCGCGGTCGCCCGCGAGGTGCGCGCCGCTTTCGAGGAGGTACCCTATGTCGTGGATGTAGAGGACAGCTTTGGCCTGCCCCGCCCGCGCCTGCGCCTGGCCATCGATCAGGACAGCCTCGAGTATTTCCAGGTCCGCCAGAGCGATGTCTATGGCACTATCCGAGCGCTGTTCGATGGGGTGCCCGTTGGCTATTCCTATCGCGGCGAGGGGCGCGACCCGGCCGAGATCCGGGTGGCGTTGCCGCGTTCGGAACTGAGCTGGTCCGAGCGACTGAGCTCGACCCCGGTGCCGGCCAACCTGCTGCCCGGAGCGCGCGGCGTTGTCGAATTGGGCGATGTCGTCACCGTGAGCGAAGAGGAGGGCAGCTATCCGATCTACCGCCGCAACGGGCGCTATGCCGAGATGGTCATGGCCGAGCTGGCCGGAGATTTCGAGGCCCCGATCTATGGCATGATCGAGGTGCAGCAGGCGCTGGACGCGCGGTCCTGGTCCGAAGACGTGCCGCGCCCCGAGATTCGCTATGCCGGGCAGCCCGAAAGCGACGCCGAACCCACACTTTTGTGGGATGGTGAATGGGAGGTCACCTATGTCACTTTTCGCGACATGGGGGCGGCTTTTGCCGTGGCCATCCTGGCGATCTATGTGCTGGTGGTGGCGCAGTTCGGGTCGTTCCGGGTGCCATTGGTCATCCTGACGCCGATCCCGCTGACCTTTATCGGCATCGTCTTTGGCCATTGGCTGTTCAACGCCGCCTTTACCGCCACCTCGATGATCGGCTTCATCGCGCTGGCAGGCATCATCGTGCGCAATTCGATCCTGCTTGTGGATTTCATCCGGCATGGGGCGATCGAGGGCGAGCCTTTGCACGAGACGCTGCTGCGTGCTGGCGCGATCCGCTTCAAACCGATCCTGCTGACCGCCATTGCCGCGATGATCGGGGCTTCGGTCATCCTGACCGATCCGATCTTTCAGGGCCTGGCCATTTCGCTTTTGTTCGGGCTGGCCTCGTCAACTTTGCTGACGGTATTGGTGATCCCGGCCATCTACGTGGTGTTCAAGAATGCCGACGCGCCCTATCGACCGAAAGAACCCGAAGCGATCTAAGAGTCCGATTCAAAACTAACCCTGCCTTTTCATTGCTTTGCGAGATGGCGAGTGACGCGGCGAATCCGGGAGATTATCACCCACGTCTTGGCGCTGACGCTGGATTTTCCCCGGTCCTTTGACAATCGGCGGCACCGCCCCACCCATGCGCGGGTGCGCTCGACAACGCAACGGCGGGGCAAGGCCTCCCGACCGTTTGCGGCGTCGAAGCGTTTGACGATCTGCACGGTCCTGCGCCCGATCGCCTTCAGCGGTCATGCAATTTGGCGTATCCGCGTTGGCGAAAATGTGGCGCAGCATCGGTAACGCGCGGCGACAGCTTTGAGCACATCCGGCGCGCCGTCACGCGCGCGGATCCCGGCGCTGTGGACCTTGCGGCCAACAGCACATCCGATGAGCTTGCGCATGGGGGGGCTCCTGTCAGTGTGTTTTGGATGGCGAGGCGCAGTGCCGGGGTGCGGCCGACCCAAGCTGCGCCTCACCTCAGCGCGAACGCTTCCGTGTGGATGTTCTTGCGGCTCACACCTTCTTCTTTCAGGCCTTTCATCAGGCCCTCGATCATGGGTTTCGGCCCGCACATGAAGTATTCATAGGTGTCAAGCGGATCGGGCAAATTTTCCCTCATCTTGTCGGTGCGTGCAAAGTTGCCTTCCTCCGAAAAGAGCGGGATCAGCGTGATATTGCCCAGCTCGGCAGCGCGTGCCTTCAACTCATCCAGAAAGATCGCATCCTGTTTCTCGCGCGCCGCATAGACCAGGTGGATCTGCCGGTCGTCGCCCGGCTGCATCGCGCGCAGTTTCGACGCGAAGGGCGTCAGGCCAATGCCACCCGCGAGCCAAATCTGCTTCTTGCCAGCCGTTTTCGCCGCATCGAAGCGCCCGTAGGGGCCGCGGACCATGACGTCGCGGCCCGGTTGAAGCTCCTCGCGCACCTTGCGGGTCCAGTCACCCAGAACTTTCATGGTGAAGCGCAACCGATCCTCGCCCGGCGCACTTGAGATCGTGAACGGATGCGGCTCCGACCACCCCTTGCCCTGCACCTCGACAAAGGCGAACTGGCCGGGCTTGAAGTCGATCATATCCGCGACCGGCTTCAAAACCACTTCGGTGGCACGCTCCAGAGCGTTCACAGCCTCAACCGTGAACCGCACCGCCGCGCGCCTCATGGCTGGTGAGCCGCTCACAAACTTCCCGCTGCGCGAACCCTATCCGCACGCCGAAGACCCAATGACGGTCCTCCCGCTGGGCGATGCCTTCACCCTCGCCGACCCGAAAACCCCGTGGTTCTCCGTCAAGGAGGCCGTGCTGCCTTTCGCCCGCTTCCCCGGTGTCGACACGATCCTGGGGCCCGAAATGCGCTCCACCGGCGAGGTCATGGGCTGGGCGCGCAACTTTGGCCGCGCCTTTCTCAAGGCGCAGATGGGCGCGGGCGTGGATCTGCCCACATCCGGCATGGCCTTCCTGTCGATCAAGGACGCCGACAAAGGCCCGCTGATGAGCGAGGCCGCGCAAATCCTCACCGACCTTGGCCTGACGCTGTGTGCCACCCGCGGCACCGCGGCCTGGCTGCACGAACAGGGTTTTGAGGCCGAAGTGGTCAACAAGGTCTACGAGGGCGGCCTGACCGTCGAAGACCGCCTCAAGGACGGGCACATCGCCATCGTCATGAACTCCACCGAAGGCTCCGCCGCGATTGAGGACAGCCGGAGCATCCGCGCCGTCGCCCTGTATGACCGCATCCCGTATTACACCACCGCCGCAGGATCACACGCCGCAGCACTGGCAATGAAAGCACGGGTCGAGGGCGAGGTTGGGGTCAGGGCGTTGCAGGGGTAATACCCGCCCCGCTGCCCACAGGCACCATGCAAGCCGGGTATCGCCAGCCCTTCGGGCCAGTCTGGCGATGCCCGGCGCCTTTGGCTTCTTTCCGGGCTAAGCGCGCGCCTACGTTGGACAAGCCAATGAGCATCGCTTGATTGTCTGCTTTGCGGACTTTACCGCCTTTCGCAGATGCGGCCAATGCTGATGCAGCATTTCATCGCAGCTGCAGCAACGCGCATTTTACAGTGAAGCGAAATTCACCAAACCAGCCGTTCGGGGTGCTGGGATTGGCCCTATTCTCGAACGAGCGATAATCCGAACCGTCAATCTGGATCAACTCAACAAAACATACGCGGCGCAATCGAGGTTGATGGCGCGTCTGCTGATATTTGCGTCAGGGCCAGTTGCCACGGGCGCTGGCGATGCCGTGGCTTGCTCCGGTGACGAGCGCTGACTGCCTGCTGAGCTCTATAGAAGTGCCAAGCGAAGTCACAGATCGGTTAGCGTGCCGAGGGCGCGTTCTGCCGTGAAGCCTACGGTTTCGGAAAGTGTCGGGTGTGCATGCACTGAAAGCGCCACGTCTTCGAGTGTTGCGCCCATCTCCATAGCCAGTACACATTCTGCCAAAAGCTCTCCGGCATTTCGACCCACGATGGTCGCGCCAAGCAGGCGCTGGGTTTCGGGGCAATAGACCAGTTTGGTCAGCCCATCGCCCCCACCCGAGGCCAGATTCCGCCCGCTCGCAGCCCAGGGGAAGCTGGCAACTCTGTGATCGACGCCCCGGTCCTTGGCCTGTGCCTGTGTCAGGCCAGCCCAAGCCAGTTCGGGGCTGGTGTAGGCAACCGAGGGAACAAGGTCGGTATCCAAGGCCGCGGCGTGGCCCGAGGCGACCTCGGCGGCGACGTGGCCTTGATGGGTGGCGCGATGTGCCAACATCGGGTTGCCGGTGACATCGCCGATCGCAAAAATGCCATCAACATTCGTGCGGCAAGAGACATTCACTGGAATAACACCGCGGTCGTCAATCTCGACGCCAGCGGCCTCTGGGGCGACTTGCGGCCCGTTGGAACGACGTCCCACCGCCTGGATCGCCGCATCCGCCTTGATCTTCCCGTCGTACCCACCATCGCAAGATAGCGTCAGCGCGGCTTTGGTGGCTTTGACCTCGGTCACTTTTGTGCCTGTGTGGATTGTAACCCCCTCCGTCTCCAGAGCGGCACGCAGAATCGCCACGGCTTCTGCATCGGCGCCGGGGGCGATCTGGTCCATGAGCTCGATGACAGTCACCTTGCTGCCGAGTGCGGCATAGACCGTGGCCATTTCCAGCCCGATGATCCCGCCGCCCACGATGGCGAGCGCCTTGGGCACGTCACTGAGTTCAAGCGCATCGGTAGAGTCCCAGATGCGATCGTCTTCGGGCCAACCGGGCAGGCGCACAGGGGCGGAGCCCACAGCGATCACGGCCTGATCGAAGGTCCAGGCGGTGCCGTCAATCTCAAGGCTCTTATCGCCGGTGAATTGTGCCGTGCCACGAATGGTCTGGACCTTTCGCCGCTTGGCAAGGCCAACGAGGCCCGTGGTCAGCTGCTCGACAATGCTGTCTTTCTTCGCGCGCAACTTGTCTAGATCCACGGACACACGGCCGGTAGATATACCCCAGTCGTCCCCGTGGCGGGCCTCGCGGATCACTTCGGCGGCATGCAAGAGGGCCTTGGACGGGATGCAGCCAACATTCAGGCAAACCCCGCCAAGTGTTGCGCGTGGGTCGACCATGACGACTTTGCGCCCCAGATCAGCGGCGCGAAAGGCGCAGGCATACCCACCGGGGCCTGCGCCCAGAACGATGAGGTCGGCGTGGTTGTCAGACATTGGCGCCCCCTAGACCATGATCCGGCGCGGATCCGCGATCAGCCCCGCAAGGTAACTGACGAAGCGGGCCGCATCGGCCCCGTTGATGGCGCGGTGGTCATAGCTCAGATCAAGCGGGACCATTGGCACGGGGCGCGGCGTGTCGCCCTCCCAGACTGTGACAGTTTCCGTGCGCGTAATGCCAAGAATGGCAACTTCGGGCGGGTTGACGATGGGCGTAAAGCCTATACCGCCAATGCCGCCCAGATTGGTGATCGTCATCGACGCGCCACCCATTTCATCCGGTCCTACCTTGCGGTTTTGCGCGCGTGTGGCGAGGTCGGAAATCTCTGTCGCGATCTGCCAAAGCCCTTTGCGGTCCACATCGCGCGCAACCGGAACCATGAGGCCATGGGCCGTGTCCACGGCGATACCGATGTGAACATAATCCTTAAGTGTCAGGGTCTTGCCGTTAGGCGACAGCGACGCATTGAACCGTGGAAATTCACGCAACGCTCGCGCCAGCGCCTTAGCCTGAAACGCCAGCGCGGTCAGCTTGATGCCGCGCGCCTGTGCCTCCGGTTTCAGTTCTTTGCGAAGCGCCTCGATGGCGGTGACATCGGCGCGATCATGGTGCGTGACCTGCGGGATAAGGGCATTGGCCGCGCCAAGGTTGGCGGCGGCCACTTGGGCAAAACGGCTCATCGGTTCTTCGGTCACGGGGCCGAACTGGTTGTGGTCCACATCCCAATAAGATGTGTGACCGGCTGGTCCGCCTACAGGTTTTCCGCCCTCCAGATCCTCACGCGCGATGGATGTGCGGCCCAGATCCTTGGCCAGTTTCTCAAGGTCGATACCCTTTTGGCGGGCAAGGGCACGAACCGACGGTGGTGCGGTGATGTCGCTCATATCAGCCCCCTTACCAGCTGGCCGAAATGTACTGGGTTTCCATGAACTCAAGCATGCCTTCATGCCCGCCTTCGCGGCCAAGGCCGGATTGCTTGACCCCACCAAAGGGCGCAGCGGGGTCCGACACGAGGCCACGGTTCAAGCCAACCATGCCGTAATCGAGCCGTTCACAGACCTGTAGCGCACGCTTGAAGTCTTCAGAGAATACATAGGCGACAAGGCCGTATTCGGTGTCATTGGCCCGTGCGATGACCTCGTCCTGATCCGTAAAGGTTTGGATGGCGGCGACGGGGCCGAAGATCTCGTCGCGCACGCAATCGGCATCCACGGACACGTTGGACAGGACCGTGGGCGGGTAGTAGAAACCCTTGCCTTCGGGCGGGGTGCCGCCGCATTCGATTTTGGCGCCTTTTGCCACGGCGTCTGCGACGAACTCCGCGACCTTGTCGCGCGTATCGGCATTCACAAGCGGGCCGACGTCAACGGTCGGGTCAGTGCCGTCCCCGACCTTGAGGGCCGACATCCGCGCGCTGAGGCGTTTGGTGAACTCATCCGCGATGCTTTCGTGCACATAGATGCGGTTGGCGGCGGTGCAGGCCTCGCCAAGGTTGCGCATCTTGGCAAGCATCGTTCCTTCGATGGCCGTGTCCATGTCGGCATCATCGAATACGATGACGGGGGCGTTGCCGCCCAGCTCCATCGCAGGTTTGAGGACCTGATCGGCCGCGCTTTTCAGTAGCTTCCGCCCGACACCGGTCGAGCCGGTGAAGCTGACGACCCGCACGCGGGGATCATGCAACATGTGGTCGACCAATGACCCCGTCTTGCGGCTTGGCAGTACGTTCACGAGACCCGCAGGAACGCCCGCCTCTTCCAGAAGGGGCATGAGGGCAAGCATGGTGAGGGGCGTTTCGGACGCAGGCTTGATGATCACGCCGCAGCCCGCAGCCAGCGCGGGTGCGATCTTGCGGGTGCCCATCGCGGCGGGGTAGTTCCAAGGCGTGACCAGCACGGCGAGGCCCGCCGGTTTGTGTTGCACAACGATGCGCGCGCCAGAGGATGGGGCATGAGTGATCAGCCCGTCGGCGCGCACGGCCTCTTCGGCGAACCAGCGAAAGAACTCGGCGGCATAGGTAGCCTCTCCTTTGGCGTCCACGCCTGCCTTGCCGTTCTCCAGCGTCATGAGGTGGGCGAACTCATCAAGCCGCTCGGTCATCAATTCCCACGCCTTACGGAGCACTTCAGAGCGCTGGCGCGGCGTGCGCGCGACCCAGTCCTTCATCGCGGCTTCGGCGGCGTTCAGTGCAGCGTCTGCATCGGCGATGTCGGCAGAGGCGACGGAGGCGAGAACCTCCTCGGTGGCAGGGTTGATGACGTCGAAACGTTCGCCCGAGGTGCCTTTGGTCCACGTGCCGTTGATGTAGAGATCGGTATATTCCATAGGTGTCTCCGAGACTTAGAGCAGGTGGCGGAGCGGTTGCTCCATGCGGCCTGCGAATTCTGATAGAAGGGTGACGGCGGCGCTGGCGGCCAGGTGATGGCCTGCGCATTCCAGTGTGATGGTGAGCCCGCTGTTTGTGCGTGTCAGCGTGAGGACCGGCGCGTCTTCTTCGCCGAGATCGACAGTGCTGACGCGGCTCAAGCGCAGATCGCGCAGGATGAGGTCCGGCGCGCTATCATCTTCGGCCTTGGTGATGGCGCTGAACGGGCCGGCAGGAACCGTGTAGGCGCGGCTTTGCTCGAAGCTTTCAACGGCGATGATTGCCGTGTCGCGACCAAGGCTTGCGGCGGCGAGGCCTGCGAGAATGGCGTTTGCATCTTGCAGGTCGGTGTTTTCAGTCGCCCATTCGGTAAACGCGCAAGAGCCATCCGTGGGCAAATCAGCAGTCAGACGACGCGGAGGTGCGGCGGTTTGACCGGCAGTTTGCGCGGGCATTGTGCTGAGGACCTCAATATCCGCAACGTGGAAGGGTTGGGGATGTCCGGCCTCCACCAGTCGGTTAAGGTCCAGCCCCTGTTCCAGCGCCAGACGCCGCGCCTTGGGGGAGGCGAGGATACGACCATCAGCTGATGTGAAAGCCTGTGCTTTGGGCGCCTTTTTAGGTGAAGATTTGGGTTCGCCTTTCGCCTTTGGGGCCGGATCGGGTGTTGCAGCTGGTTTTGCTGCGCCACCATCCGCAATGCTGCGCTGCACAGGATTGGCAGGCTTTTCGGGGGAGATAATGGCAATCGTATCGCCAACAGGGGCGGCTTCGTCTGCCTCGGCCAGCAATGCTGCGACGAAGCCATCGGTGCCCGCCTCGACCTCCATGGTGGCTTTGTCGGTTTCGACCTCGAACAGGATGTCGCCCGCGGCCACGGCGTCGCCAAGCCCCTTGTGCCAAGCGACAATTACACCTGTATCTTGTGCCATTCCAAGCGCGGGCATGATGACGGCTTTGCCGTCGGGCAGCGAGGCGTCATCGCTGCCGCCTGCATCAACGGGGGCCTGCGCGGCGCTGCCGCTGTCTTCGGCGGTGTCCGAAACAAGTGCTATGACATTGCCTACGGGCACATCGGCCCCTGCGTCGGCTTGCACATCTGTCAGATAGCCGTCGGCGGGGGATTCTACCTCCATCGTCGCTTTGTCGGTTTCCACCTCGAACAGCGCGTCACCGGCTTTCACGGCATCGCCAGCAGACTTAAGCCAACTGACGATCTTGCCGGTGTCCTGCGCCATGCCAAGCGCCGGCATGATGACCTCATGCGGCATGGATCATCTCCCCTGACATGAGTTTGCGCGCGTTTTCTGCCACGGCTTCCGGTGTCGGAACGGTGATGTCTTCCAGCGCGGGCGAGAAGGGGACGGGCACATCCATCGCGCCCATGCGCAGCACCGGAGCGTCGAGGTGATAGAAGGCCTTTTCGTTGATCCGGCCAGCAATCTCGCCGGTGATACCGTAGCTTTGATGGCCTTCATCTACCACGATCACGCGGGAGGTTTTTTTGGCCGATGCGATGAGGGTTTCCTCGTCTAGAGGCACGATCGTGCGCGGGTCGATGACCTCTGCGTCGATGCCTTCTTTCGCCAGAATCTCGGCCGCCGCTTCGCAGACCTGCACCATCGAGGACGTGGCGATCAGGGTGATGTCGCTGCCTTCCCGCTTGATGTTGGCCTCTCCGAAGGGGATCAAGAACTCCTCCTCCGGGACGGGGGCCTTGTCGTTATACATCAGCTTGTCCTCAAAGATGACGACAGGGTTGTTGTCGCGGATCGCGGTTTTCATCAGGCCCTTGGCCTCATAGGCAGACGATGGCATCGCCACCTTCAGGCCGGGAATATGGGCGACCAATGCGTGCAGCGATTGCGAATGCTGCGCGGCCGAGCGGCGGGTTGCGCCCATGTTGGTGCGTAGAACCAAGGGGGCGCTCATCTTGCCGCCCGACATATAATGCGTCTTGGCGGCCTGATTGCATAGCTGATCCATGATCAAATATATGAAATCGCCGAACATGAGGTCCACGACAGGGCGTGTGCCCGTCATCGCGGCCCCAACAGCAAGGCCCATGAAGCCGGGTTCGGAAATTGGTGTGTCTACAACGCGCTCGGTGCCGAACTCTTCGACAAGGCCGCTGAGGACCTTGAAAGGCGTTCCGGCCTCGGCCACATCTTCGCCGATGATGAACACGGTTTCATCGCGGCGCATCTCTTCGGCCAGTGCTTCATTGACCGCTTGGGACAGTGTAATTTCTCGCATGTCTTCCTCCTCAGGCCAGCGCATGTTTGACGTCTGTAAAGACATGCATATCGACCTCGGCTTGGTCTGGGTAAGGCGCTGCCTCAGCATAGGCGACGGCTTCTTCGGCGTCTTTCTTCACTTCAGCGTTCATCGCTTCGATCTCGTCCTCAGACGCAATGCCCTGCTCGACGAGCCAGCCGCGGAATTTGATGATCGGGTCGCGATTTTCCTTCCAGTCCTTCTCTTCGTTCTTCGAGCGGTAGTATTCGCGGTTGATGTCGCCGACGTGGTGGCCGTGGTAGCGATAGGTCATCAACTCCATGAAGAAGGGGCCTTTGCCTTTGCGCGCCCGCGCTACGAGGTCTTGGGTGAGTTCGTTGACGGCCAGCACGTCTTGCCCGTCGACCTGATGCGCCTCGATCCCGAAGGCCTCGGCGCGCGCCGTGATCAAACCGGCGGCGATTTCTTCGGTTTTGGTGTATTCTGAATAGCCGTTGTTCTCGCAGGCGTAGATGACTGGCAGATTCCAAAGCGCAGCCATGTTCATGACCTCATACATCAGGCCCTGTGCCGTCGCCCCGTCGCCGAAGAAGCAGACAGTCACATCGTCTTTGCCCAGCATCTTCGCCGTGAAGGCCGATCCGGTGGCGATCCCCATGGACCCGCCGACGATGGCATTGGCGCCGAGATTGCCGTTGGATTGATCGGCGATGTGCATCGAGCCGCCCTTGCCGCGGCAATAGCCCTCTTCCTTGCCCAGAAGTTCGCAGAACATTTCTTTGAAATTCGCACCCTTGGCGACGCAGTGGCCATGGCCCCGGTGGGTCGAAGTGATCTTGTCTGTCACTTTCAGCGCCTCGCAGATGCCCACGGCGACGGCTTCCTCGCCAGAATACATATGGGTCAGGCCCGGCATTTTGGCGGACAGATAGAGCTGGTTGGCGTTATCTTCGAACGAGCGGATGCGCACCATCTGGCGATACATGCGTAGGTAGTCTTCGGTGTTTGTCTTTGTTTTGGCCATGATGTCCTCTTGGGCAAACGGGCAAGGCCCGCGTCCGACGCTGGGAGCGAACGCCGGGCGCGGATAAACCGCCGGTCAGTAGCGGTTGGCGATCGGCAGTTCTTCGGCCGGGAAGAGGCTGATGACTTCGCAGCCGGTCTCGGTCACGACGACTTCTTCCTCGATCCGGGCGGCCGAATAGCCGTCCGTTGCGGGGCAGTAGGTTTCCAGCGCAAAGACCATACCGGTCTGGATTTCCATCGGGTGATCCAAGCTGACGGCGCGGGAGATGATCGGGCGTTCGTGCAGCGCTAGACCAAGGCCGTGGCCGAACTGCAGGCCAAAGGCTTGATCTTCGTTGGCGAAGCCCAGGCTTTCCGCAGTGGGCCAGACCGCAGCCACCTTGTCGGTCGTGACGCCGGGTTTGATCATAGCGATAGAAGCGTCGATCCATTCGCGGGCCTTCACGTAGGCATCGTTTTGCGACGGGGTCGCACGGCCCACGTTGAAGGTCCGGTAATAGCAGGTGCGATATCCCTGATAGGATTGCAGAATGTCAAAGAAGGCCTGATCGCCGGGGCGGATCAAACGGTCGGTGAAGTTGTGCGGATGCGGGTTGCAGCGTTCGCCGGAAATGGCGTTGATCGCCTCCACATCGTCGGAGCCCATCTCGTAGAGCATCTTGTTGGACAGGGCGACAATGTCATTCTCGCGAATGCCTGGTTTTAGCTCTTCGTAGATCATGTGGTAGACGCCATCGACCATGGCCGCGGCTTGCGTCAGAAGCTGGATCTCGTCGGTATTTTTGATCTCACGCGCTGCCAGCATGATCTGCTGACCGTCAACGACGTTCAGGCCTTCTTCCTTCAGAGCGTGAAACATCGCCGTTTCAGCATAATCCACTCCCACGGGCATGTTGGCCATGCCGGCATCTTTGATCAATTGCGCGATCTGCTTGGCATACTTCTGCATCAGCCCGAATTCGGGCGGGATCGTGCCGCGCATGCCGACCACGCCTGCAAGGCAATGGCTGGGCTCCAGCCAATCGGAGTGACGTTTGTGGTGCTCCGCGGCGGACCCGAAATCCCAGACGTAGGGGCTGTCGTCACCTGTCAGAAGGCAGAAGCGGCACATTTTGTCGCGTTCCCATTCACCGATCTTGGTGGCCGAGACATAGCGGATATTGTTCACATCGAACAAAAGCAGCGTGCCCGCGTTCGAGTTCTTCAGCGACTGGCGAGTCCGCGCAAGGCGGTAGCGACGCAGGCGGTCGTGATCGATGCGGCGTTCGAAATCCACGGACATGTGGCCATGGGCCGGCAGCTTTTCGCGCCACTCCCAATTGGGCTCAAGATCCTGAGGGGTGAGCAGGTTTGGCATGAGTGCATTGCCTGGACGTTCTGACATGGAAAACTCCTTTCGGGTGGGACCATGCGCACCCGGTTTGTTGCTGAAAATTCGGGTGTTGGCTTAGGTCGTCGCCCAGCCGCCATCGATAGAGATCATTTGGCCGGTCATGTAATCGCTATCGTCGGATGCAAGGAACGACGCGGTGCCGACGATATCCTTGGGATAGGAAACGCGCTTGATCACAAGGGCGCTGTCAACGATATCCTCATAGGCTTGACCTTCGCGTTCCTTGAACCCAATCTCGACCAGATCCTTGTCCAACTGCTCCCAGAGCGGTGTGACAACCACGCCCGGCGCGTAGCCGTTCACGGTGATGTTGTGCTCGGCCAGACCAAGCGCACCACATTCTGTCAGCGCAAGGCAGCCGTATTTCGAGGTGCAATAGACGGTCACATCCACCAGCGGCTTTTTCGACGCGATCGAGCCCACGTTGATCAGCTTGTAGGGGTGATCCTCCATCGGGCCTTGGGCGATCATCTGGCGGGCGACTTCCTGCATGCCCAGCCACATCGCCTTGGTGTTGACGTTCATGATCATGTCCCAGTTGTCTTCGTCAATATCCATGAAGAACCGGGGTTTGTTCAGGCCCGCGTTGAAAAGCCCGACATTGATCGACCCGAAGGCCTTGACCGTGGCGGCAACGGCGGCGGCGTTGTCTTCGCGCTTGGTGACATCCATTTTGACAGCAATCGCCTCGCCGTTCCCCGCTGCATTGATCGCATCGGCAACTTTCTGCGCTTCATCGCCGTCCAGATCGCCAAGACAGACATTCGCGCCTTGGGCGGCAAAGTTTTCGGCGTTGGCCTGACCCATGCCGCGGGCGGCACCGGTGATGAGAATATTCTTACCTTTGAGGCGGTTGGGGTCCATGGATGTCTCCTCCTGTTGTCACTTAGACCTGTGTCTTTTGATCATGGCGTCGGCCCTCTCCTGTGCGCGACGCAGTGTTTCTGCCGGGGTCGTTAGACCGCGCAGCATGTCGTGGAATTCCTCTCCGCAAATCTGGATGATCTCGCTGATCTCCGGCACGGGCGGGCGGGGCCAGAATTGCAACTCGTCGCGCCATGACATGGCATCGACGGCCTCGAAGATGGGCGACAGGCGCCGGACGTCTGGATCCGCGCCAACGGAATAACGCGGGTTGGTCCGGCTGCCGTTTTGCACGTAGAGCTTTTGTGCCTCGGGCGAGGTGAAGACGCGTAGCGCCTCAACAGCCGCTGGCACGCGATCCGGCGGTAGATTGGCGGGAATGCCCATGATGTAGCCGCCCACAGGGGCGATCTGGCTGGCACCCGGGCCAGCGGGATGGGGCAGATAACCAGTTTGACCGTTGGCGGGCGACTCTTCGTCCGACTCGAAATAGGGAGCCAGCAAGGTGTAGCCGTATGCCATCGCGATGCGACCCGCAGCATAGGGCCGTACGCGTTCATACCAGGACATCGACAGAATATCGGGAGGTGAGTATTCCAGCAATTCCAGCAGGAACTCGGCCGCGCGGAGACCTGATTCCGTATCAATCGTGACGTTGTAGCGCCGATCAGCGAGGTGGCCCGTGGCAAAGCCGCCCGCGACGGGGGGCAGATCAAAGACAGGCTGGCCGAAATCGGCAAGCGTCATAAGCACTGTGTGGCCAAGCGCCGTTCCGCGCGCGGCGTTCCACGCAATCCCGTGTCGGCCGTTTTGGGGGTCATGCAGCGCCTTGGCGGCGGCCAAGAGCGCATCGGTTGTAGCAGGTGGTTCAAGCCCGGCTTCGGCGAACATGTCTTTTCGGTAGAACAACAATTCGGGCGTGGTCTGGGCGGGCAAACCATAGGGCCTGCCGCCCCAATGGGCCGCCTTCCAGCCAGCCGTGTGGAAATCTGCCGGGTCAACGCTCGCAATGTCCATGGCCTCGTCCAGTGGCATCAGAATGTCGCGCTCAGCGAACTCCCCCACCCATGGGAGATCCACGGCGATGATGTCGTAGCGGCTGGATTTGCGTTCTGAATTGCGGACGGCTTCTTCGTGCAGGCGATCAATCGAAAAAGCGCGTTGATTGATTTGCACCCCGATGGACTGTTCGAATTGCCGCTTGAGGTTTTCCATGACCATGAACGTTGGGTCCCCGTGAACCAGCACACGCAGGCCACCGGCAAGCTTCAGCGGTTCGGACAGAACCTGAAGCGGGGGGATCGACTTGGCGTCCATGTAGGACTCGCCAAAGTAGTAGTCGTCGGCCTCTCCCAGCGTTTGCTTGCCGCCGAACCGATTTGCCGCCAACCGACTCACGCGGCTCGACAGTTGGGCCCATTGATCCATGAGTGTTTCGCTGGGGTGCATCGAGAAGCTTTTGCCGGTCTTGGTGCGGGGGCGCTGTTCAATCAGACCAGCGTTCACCATTTCCTTTAGGCGGCGGTTCGCTGTGGCGTAGGGCACGCGGCTGGCACCAATCAGCGAAGTGGCAGTAATCGCACGCCCTTCGAGGTGTCCACGTAGCAACAAGAGCGTCATTCGCAGGTTCGGATTCGGTGCGGACAGGTCTACCACGTCCTCCAGTTCGTCACCCAAATCCTCGAGAAAGGCGATGATCTGAAGCATCTCGGTTTTTGCCCTTGGGGGCCTGAACCGGGCCATGTTTGTTGCGCTCATCGCATTCATCGGACTGGTTTTTTTCTTTCTGGTTTGCTTTGGCGATTGCGTTTTGCGACCGTCGGCCGAAATATTCATTTTGAACGAATCTGATTTGCCCATCGATGCTTCCCTCCGTAGGTTGCGAGAGTTGGTGATCAAAGCGTATCGCAAAAATATCCAATTCGGACGAAGAAATTATCATAACGGATATTTTTGGTGACGCGGTGCTTCTGGCAAACCCACATGGTGAACGCAGTCCGATGGACCATGATTCCCCTATGGAGGGGGGAGCCAGCTAAACTGAGTTCAGAAAAGATTCCTTGGGAGGAAATCACAAATGAAAATCCGCACACTTCTCGCAGCGACGACCGCCACGACGGCGATGGCCGTTGCAGGCATGGCCGCAGCCGACGAAACGATGACAATCGGCATCACCCAGAACAACGTGGGTGTCGACAGCTACCAAACCACATATGAGCAGGCCTTCATTGCGGCTGCCGAAGCCAACCCTCATGTTGAAGTCGTCGTTCTGGACGCCGGTGGTGACGTGGCCCGCCAGATCGCCCAGATGGAAGACCTTATCCAGCAGGAAGTCGACGCCATCATTATCTGGCCGACCAACGGCGAGGCCGTGATCCCCGCTGTGCGTAAGGCATATCAGGCTGACATTCCGGTTGTCGTGACCAACTCCAACATCGCCGAAGCCGGCTTTGACTTCGTCGCGTCCTTCTCTGGTCCTGACAACGTCACGCAGGGCATCCGTTCTGCCGAAATCATGTGTGACCGCTTCAAAGAACTGGGCATCGAAGACGAAGCCAAGGTCGTCCACATCACAGGTCAGCCCGGCTACACAACGGCGATTGAACGCGCGCAGGGCTTCAACGATCGTCTGCCCGAAGTCTGCCCGAACGTTGAGCAGATCGACGAGCAGCCTGGTGATTGGAACCGCGAAAAGTCACAGCAAGTAATGGAAGCGTTCCTCGTCCAGTATGACGACATCGACGGTGTTTATTCCGGTGACGACAACATGGGCGTTGGCGCAATGAACGCAGCGATCGCTGCGGGCCGCGAGGGCATTACCTTTGTTGGCGCAACTAACTTCGCAGTTGGCTATGAAGCGATGGCCGCAGGCACCTACTGGGGTTCAATCTACCAGTCACCAGTCGATGACGCCGAAGCAGCACTTAAGACTGCGATTGACCTGCTCAACGGCGAAGATCTGCCATTCCTGAATTACTTCGATACGCCGAAGATTACCCAGGACAACATGGACCAGTTCACCAAGCCGGTGTTCTAGGGCCCCAACTTCGGGAAGGGGGCTGCGGCCCCCCTCCCACTCGAACCCCTTATGATTTAAAAAGAATTTCAGGTATAGGAGAGGGCCAATGGGTCGAGTCTCTGGGCGGTCGTGTATTGTTACGGGGGCCGCGCAAGGTATCGGTCGAGCTATCGCCGAGGCGCTGCTGGCGGAAGGGGCAAGCGTTTGTTTTGCCGACATTAACGGCGATCGGGTCTCCGAAGTCGCTAACCTGAACCGGAAGACATATGGGGACAAAAAGGTGATCCACGCACAGGTCGATGTGACAGACCGGTCCGCGGTTCGCGCTATGATCGACCATACGGTCGCGACGTTTGGAAAGCTGGATGTGAATTTCAACAATGCAGGCGTCAACCGGCCGATGAACTTTATGGATGTCACCGAAGATAACTGGAATTTCATTATGGGGGTCAACGGGTTGGGCTGTATGATCGGCATGCAGGAAGCGGCCCGCCAGATGATCGCCCAAGGCACAGGCGGCAAGATCATCAACACCGCCTCGATCGCCAGCCGACAGGGGTTTGACAATGTGGCCCCGTATTGTGCCAGTAAATTTGCCGTCGTGTCGCTCACCCAATCGGGCGCCCGCGATTTGGCAAAGCACGATATCACGGTCACAGGTTTTGCCCCTGGGGTGGTTGCGACCGAGATGTGGGAACAGGTCGATCAGGACTTGATGGAGATTGGCGCAGCCGAACGGCCAGGTCAGGCGATGGAGGAGTTTTCGGCTGAAATCCTGCGCGGCCGCGTGGCAAAGCCGCAAGATATCATTGGAACGACCACGTTTCTGGCTGCGCCGGAAAGCGATTACATGACAGGCCAGATCGTGATGATCGACGGGGGTATGACGCTGGTTTGATCTGACATGCCGGGGGAGGGATTTCGGCAGGTTGGACAGAAAAACAACTTGGGGCCGCAAAACGCGGTTCGCGGGAGGAACTAATGGCTGAGTTTACGAAGCAGGACATCGGAAAGTTTCTGGCGAAGCAGGGCATCCTGATTGCCTTCGCGCTTTTCATAATCGGGTTCACGATTGCCAATCCTAGGTTCCTGACCCTCGATAATCTTGAGAACGTGGTTAGGTCTTCGGCCATTTTGGGCGTGATGGCGCTGGGTGTGACCTTTGTCGTTATCAGCGGCAATCTCGATCTCTCCGTAGGGTCGATGATGTCCTTTTCGACCATCGTTGTCCTTGATCTTCACGACAAACTAGGGCCGACCCTTGCTATCCCTGCCATGTTTGCGATGACGCTCTTCCTGGGGGCCTTCATTGGGTTTCTCGTTGGCTATCTCAAGCTTAATTCATTGATTGTCACTTTGGGGATGCTTTCGGCCATCCACGGGCTGACGCTGACGTATTCGGGCGGCAAGAATATGGATATCGCCGACAAGGAAGGCACGTGGTTTGCCATCTTCGGGCAAGGTAATATCATGGGAATTCAAACGCCTATCCTGATATTCATTGCGCTAGCGGCCTTGCTCGGAGTTATCTTGGCCAAGACACCGTTTGGCCGAAAAGTCTACGCCGTAGGCGGTAATGGTACGGCGGCGACCTTCTCGGGCATCCGGCGGGCACGCGTGGTTTTCCTCTGCTACATTATGAGTGCGTTCTGTGTGGCCACGGCCGGTCTTATCCAGGCCAGCCGCTCCATGGGGTCGCAAAATACTGTAGGGCAAGGGCTAGAGCTTGAAGTACTCGCCGCAGTCATTCTTGGCGGTGCATCGCTGCTGGGTGGTTCGGGGACAATCTTCAAGACCGTGATCGGCGTGCTGATCCTCGGGTTCATTCAGAACGGTCTCTTACTGGTCGGGCTTGATTTCTCGGTACAGTACGTGGTGACCTGGATCATCATTATCCTCGCGGTCTGGCTCGATATTGCAGCCAAGCGCGGCAAGCTCATGTCGCCGATCGCGTAAGGGGGAAGACTATGCAATCTGGAAAACTCTCGAAATATTTAAAGGGCGGTGCCATCTGGGGTTTCATCGTTCTCGAACTGATCTTCTTCTCGGTGGCGGGCGAGTTCCTCTCGGTCAGTGATAAGGCCTTCATGGACGCGGACAACATGCTGCTTCTGCTCAAGCAATCCGCGCCTATCGGAATCATTGCCATGGGCATGACAATCGTCATGGTGAACGGAAATATCGACTTATCTGTCGGGGCGATCTACGCGATCTGCGCCATCATCCTGCTGGATTCGATGTCGTGGACAATGTTCGCAGGGCTCGAAAATTGGGTCATTCCCGTGGCCTGGTCTCTCGCGCTGCTGACCGGAGTGGTTCTCGGTGCGATCAATGGGTTGATCGTGTGGAAGACCGGAGTGGACGCCTTCATCGTGACGCTTGGTTCTATGTTGGGCTATCGCGGGTTGGTCTTCATGTACAATGGAGAGCAGCCGACCAGCAATCTCAACTGGACGCTGGTCGACTTCGCCGAGGCGCAATTCTTTGGCCTGCACACCGCGACGTGGTTCCTGCTGATCGTGACCGCGGCGATCTGGTTCCTGATGAACCGTACGGTCCATGGCCGCAACGCCTATGCCATCGGTAACAACCGCGAAGCGGCGGTCAACGCCGGTATCCGCGTCGGTCCGCACATGATGATCAATTTCATGATCATCGGTTTCCTCGCAGCGCTGTCCGCCGTGGTTTTCTATTCGGAATCCGGATCGGTCAATCCCAACGATGGCCAGCTTTACGAGTTGTGGGTGATCACCGCCGTCGTGCTGGGCGGTACCAAGCTGACAGGCGGGGCAGGCTCAATCGTCTCGACGTTCGGGGGCGTTATCGCGATCCAGCTTTTGCGCAAGGGTCTTGCCCATATCGGCGCCGACACATCCACCGTGAACCTTGTGATCGGTCTGATCCTGATCGTCGTGCTGTTCCTTGATCGTCAGTTGAACGTGAAAGGCAAAGAGGAGCTGAAGGTATGACCGAGCAAACCCCTGTTCTCCGATTGGAGGGGATCGTGAAAACCTTTCCGGGTGTGCGTGCCCTTGATGGTGTCTCTCTCTCGATCCTGCCCGGTGAGGTGCATGCCCTGATGGGCGAAAATGGCGCCGGAAAATCAACGCTGATGAAGGTGCTCGGCGGCATTCACCAACCCGACGAAGGCCAGATCATCGTGGACGAGAAACCGGTCGTCATGTCTGGCCCGTTGGATGCGAAGGCCAAAGGCATCGTCTTCATCCATCAGGAACTGAGCCTCGCGGATGAGCTTTCCGTGGCCGAGAATATCTATCTGGGCGAATTGCCGCGCAAACGGTTCGGTTTGGTCGACTGGACCGAACTTGAGGCCAAGACCAACGCGATCCTTGAGAAGCTCAAGGTTGGCTTCAAAGCAAAGACGCGTGTGGGTGACCTTTCGATCGCCAACCAACAGATGGTCGAAATTGCGCGCGCGTTGACGGTAGATGCAAAGGCCGTGATCTTTGATGAGCCGACCGCCTCGCTGACAGACGCCGAAAAGGTTGTTCTGTTCGAGGTGATCTCGGACTTGCAGGCGCAAGGTGTCGGCATTGCCTATATTTCCCACCGGATGGAAGAGATCTTCAAGATCACCGACCGGATCAGCGTTCTGCGCGATGGCCAGTACCAAGGCACGGTCAACACGCGCGACACCAACGAAGAGGGCGTGACCCATATGATGATCGGGCGCAAGCTCGACCTCAGCCGCAACGAAACCCATCATGAATTGGGCAATGTCGCGCTTGAAGTGCGCGGGCTGAGTTGCGGTGATCTCTATCAGGATGTCAGCTTTGAAGTACGGCGCGGTGAGGTCGTAGGTTTTTATGGACTTGTCGGGGCAGGCCGCACAGAAATTGCCGAAACACTGTTTGGCCTTCGCAACCCATCTGCGGGTACGATTTTGCTAGATGGCGAAGAGGTGCGAATAAATGCGCCCCATGATGCGATTGAACGGGGCATTTCGCTTGTGCCTGAGGACCGTAAGGGACAGGGCCTCGTTTTGGGGATGAACTGCCGCGATAACATGACCCTGCCGCAAGTTGATGACCTGAAGTCCGGTCCTTTCGTCGCCGATGGTGCCGAGATCGCGATCTTTGATCAATATCGCGACAAGCTGGACATCAGGACACCGGGCTGGAAACAGACTGTGGGGAACCTTTCGGGAGGCAATCAGCAGAAGATCGTCATCGGAAAATGGCTGTCGATGCGCCCCAACGTGCTGATCGTAGACGAACCCACGCGCGGTATCGACGTGGGATCGAAGGCAGAGATCCACAACCTGCTTCGCGAGTTGGCGGCACAGGGCTACGCGGTAATCGTCATCAGTTCAGAGATGCCTGAGGTGCTCCACGTGGCCGACCGTATTGTTGCGATGTATTCGGGTCGGATTATGCGCACCTTCACCTCTGAAGAGGTAACAGAGGAAAACCTCATCGCGGCCATATCCGGTCTAGACACCGAAAAGGTGGCGTGATGCGGGTCGGCTTTGTCGGGCTGGGCCGGATGGGCGCACATATGGCGCGCAACCTGTTGGGTGCTGGTTTTGAGCTCACACTCTGGAACCGCTCACCTGAGAAGTCCGACGCGCTGGCGGCAGAACTGGGCTGCGCAACCGCGCCGAGCCCAAGCGCACTTTCAGACTCTGTGGATGTGGTGCTCACCATGCTCGCCGATGATCCTTCGTCTGAAAGCGTTCACTTTGGCCCTGACGGCCTCTTCGCCGGCACGGCGCAAACCTATGTCGAGATGGGCACAATGAGCCCCGATCACATTCAACGGCTTGCCCAAGGCGTGCCTGAGGGCGCGTGCGTGATCGACGCGCCGGTCTCCGGCGCAACACAGGCCGCCGCCGATGCGCAGCTGGTCATCATGGCAGGTTGCACGCCGCAAGACGCCAAACCGCTCGCCCCGCTGTTTGATGCAATGGGCAAAGAAACCCTCTGCCTTGGTCAAACGGGCAGCGGCGCGGTGATGAAGCTGGCGGTCAATTCGCTCATACATGGCATCAACCAGACCCTGGCCGAGGCGATGACCCTGGCCGAGGCCGCAGGCATCGAACCGAAGGCCGCCTTTGACGTCATCGAAGCGTCGGCCGCCTGCGCGCCAATGCTGAAATACCGCCGCCCGCTTTACCTGAATGAGGCCGCCCACGCGGTGACCTTCACCGTCGCACTGGCCCGCAAGGATATGGAAGTCACCGCCGATCTGGCCCACAAACTCGGCACTGATATGCCGCAGGGACTGAGCACTTTGGACATTCTCAGACAGGCTGAAGCGGATGGCTATGCCGCCCGCG
Source organism: Octadecabacter sp. SW4 (assembly GCF_008065155.1). NCBI lineage: Bacteria > Pseudomonadati > Pseudomonadota > Alphaproteobacteria > Rhodobacterales > Roseobacteraceae > Octadecabacter > Octadecabacter sp. SW4. The sequence goes on from NZ_CP042819.1 coordinate 518,492, forward strand.
ACATGGCCTCAATCTTGACATTCATGAGGGAGAACAAGATATGAAAGCAGTTCTTTTCGTCGGTGGCTGGGAAGGCCACGCGCCCATGGATTTCGCCGATTGGTACCGCGATCTTCTTGAAACCAATGGCTTTGAGGTGATCGTGCACGACACGCTTGAACCGCTGGAGCGCCCGGAAGATATGGCCGATGTCGATCTGATCACCCCGATCTGGTCCTCCGCCCGCTCCGGCCACCAAGAAGAATTCGGCAATATGACCAAGCGCCAAGAGGACGGCCTGCTGAAGCTCATCGGCGATGGCTGCGGTCTGGTCGGCTGGCACGGCCACATGGGCGACGCGTTTCGCGACCGTCCCACCTATCATTTTCTGATCGGCGGCCAGTTCGTCGCCCATCCCCCCGGCTGGCCCGATAACTTGCAGCCCAAGGAAGACTACATCGATTACGACGTGACGATCTGCCAGCCGCATCACCCACTGGTCGAAGGCATCCGCAGTTTCCGCATCACATCGGAACAATACTATATGCTGACGGACCCGTCGAACAGCGTGCTGGCCACAACGACGTTTTCAGGCGACCACCTCTGGTGGATTGAGGGAACCGTCATGCCCGTCACATGGATCCGTCGTTGGGACAAGGGGCGCGTATTCTACTGCTCGATCGGGCATGAATTGGACGACCTCAAGGTGCCCGAGGTCACCGAGATGATCCGCCGCGGAGCAATTTGGGCTGCGAGCAAGACATAAGGGTCAATTCACAGCGAACTTACACATTGCCCCGTGGCGTGGCTTTGTTCTTGAGCGCCTGGTTATTGCTGTAGATCACATGAATGACCGGTCTTGCCCCTGCACTGCGGCATGTATAACTTTGTTGCCGCAGCAATATCGACGCCGCGTGCGCGCGCAGCAAGAATCCAACACTTCCGTTAAGGGCTCACTGCTGACATTGGCTAGTACTGCAATTCACGTGAGAGTTTTCTGGCTTGGCACGCGTTCCAACGCAATAACGGGCGCACGGTGGGAGGACCGCGCGCCCGTCAAAAGTTGACCAATAAGAGGTTAGTTGACCTTATCGGCCTCGATCACATCGGCCTTTTTGCTGGCCGAGGAGGCAATCGCGATCTGGCGGGGTTTCAGCGCCTCGGGCACTTCGCGCACCAGATCAATGTGCAGCATGCCGTTTTCAAGGCTCGCTTCAGTCACGCGGACGTGGTCGGCAAGGTGAAAGCGGCGTTCAAACGCACGGGTGGCGATGCCGCGGTGCAGATAGCTGCGGTTCTGGTCGTCTTCGGTTTCGGACTTGCGGCCCGAAACCAGAAGAGCGTTCTCGCGCACCTCGATCGACAGGTCTTCATCGCCAAAACCGGCCACGGCAAGTGAAATCCGCCAGCCGTCGTCACCGGTCTTTTCGATGTTGTAAGGGGGGTAGCTTTGGGTGCCGGCGTCATTGGAGAGAACCCGATCCATCAGGTCGGTGATCTGGTCAAAGCCAACGGTGGCACGATGCAGTGGTGCAAGGTCAAAAGTTCGCATGGGTAGGTATCCTTTCACAAGCGATTCCAAGTGTTTATGCCTTCCCTCATGGGACAGGCAGGTCGTCACAGCACCCGTCTTTGGCGTGCTGTATCATCTATTTGGGGATGGTTTTGTGGCTTTCAAGACCCCTAGGGGCGCACAAATTTCGCACCGGTTTGCGTGCGTTCGCCCGGGGCAATCACGCGCACCTGTGGCGGCGGGGTCGATTGAAACGTGTCCGCCCCGGCGGTCAGTTCAGCGCGCAGCAAGGTCAATGATTCCATGAGAACCGGCCCGAAAGAGACCATTTCGCTGTCCACCTCCGCCATGCCCGACACCACGGAGACAATCCGCGCAATGCCGTTGTCGATCCGGAAAATCGGCGCGCCGGAGCTGCCAAAATTGATGTCGCAGGTCGTGATGATCATGCCCTGTTGTTCGCCCAGAATATCGCACACCTCTTGCAGTGAGGGCGCTTCTGACCGGTCGAAGGCGTAGGAGACAACGCCGACCTGCGTGCCCGCCGCTGTGCCACCGGCTGTTTCGAAGGGCGTGATCTGGGTCGAGCGTATCGGCTGGTCAAGCTCCAGCAGGGCGACATCGTAGCGCACGATGCTTGTATCGACCACGCTGGGGTAAACATAGGCTGGATGCACTACCGTGCGGCGCACCCCGCGATAGGCCAGCGCGCGCCCGTTGCGCATACCCGCCAGAAACTGGATGCCTGCGGGATCGACCTGCGCTTTGCTGCTATCGAACAGGCAATGCGCCGCCGTCAGCACGAGATCGGGGGCGATCAACGCGCCGGTGCAAAAACCCTTGCCCGCGATATCAAGGCGGCCCACGGCCTCCCAGCCGCGCGCGGCGTCGGCGGTTTGCATGCTTTCCAGCGCGGTTTCCTCGGCCTGCGCAGGCAGCGCTACGCCAAGCAAAAACACCATAGTTAGAAAGAATTGCCGCATCGCCTCACCTTTGTTGGTCGTCGCGTAGCAAAAAGATGTGGCACAAATGGGGCGGTCAGCGCAGGATCGGCACCTTTGGGTCGCGTTTGCCCGGTGCGGTCAGGGCGGGCGGTTTTGGCCCGCCCGTGGCCCAATCAAGCAGTTCAACCGTGTGCACGATCGGCACGTCCGTCCCGCCACCGATCTGGATCATGCAGCCGATGTTACCCGCGGCAATGATATCGGGAGTGAGCGCTTCGAGGGTATCGACCTTGCGCGCCTTCAACTGCTTTGAAATTTCAGGCTGCATCAGGTTGTAGGTGCCAGCCGATCCGCAACACAGGTGGCTGTCGGCAGGTTCCAGCACGGTGAAACCGGCGCGTTTCAGAAGGTCTTTTGGGAAGGTCTTGATCTGTTGGCCGTGTTGCAGCGAGCAGGCCGCGTGATAAGCGACTTTGGTGGTTTTTGGTGCGCTTTCGGGCAGGTCCAACTTCATCAGCGCTTCGCTGACATCCATCGCGATGGCACTGACCCGCGCCGCATCAGCCGCAAGCGGGTCGTTGCGGAACATATGGCCGTAATCCTTGACGGTCGTGCCACAGCCCGAGGTGTTGATCACAATCGCATCCAGCCCGCCGCCGTCCATTTCCGCCGCCCATGCACGGATATTGCGCGCCGCCGTGGCGTGGCTTTCGCTTTCCTTGCCCATGTGATGGGTCAGCGCGCCACAGCACCCGGCGCCTTTGGCGACCACAACTTCGGCCCCCAGCCGGGTCAGCAGGCGGATCGTCGCATCGTTGATATCGGTGTTGAGCGCCTTTTGCGCGCAGCCCGTCATCAGCGCCACGCGCATCTTCTTGTTCGTGGTTGGAAAGGTCTGCGGATCATCGTTGCGTGACACTGGCGGGATGGTTTTCGGGGCCATTTCCAGCATCGCGCGCAGCCGCGCGTCAGGCATCAGGCGGGCAAAGGGTTTGCCGATCTTGGCCCCCAGAAGCGCCACGCGAAACCGCATGGGATAAGGCAAAATCCGGGCCAGAATCCAGCGTAGGGCGCGATCCGTCAAAGGGCGTTTATAAGTGTTTTCAATATAGGCGCGGGCGTGATCGACCAAATGCATATAGTGCACGCCACTGGGGCAGGTCGTCATGCAGGCAAGGCAGGACAAACAGCGGTCGATGTGTTTCACGGTGTCTGCATCGGGCACGCGGTTGTTTTCCAGCATGTCCTTGATCAGGTAGATCCGCCCGCGCGGGCTATCCAGTTCGTCACCCAGCACCTGATAGGTCGGGCAGGTCGCCGTGCAAAACCCGCAATGGACACAGGCGCGCAAAATCTCGTTGCTGCGCTGGATCGCGGGGTCTTGCAGTTGTGCGTCGGTAAATGTGGTTTGCATCAGCCCATGACTCCGGGGTTGAGAATGCCGCGCGGATCAAACCGGGCGCGTAGGCCTGCCGAAAGGGCGGTGACGGTCGGGTTTTCAGGGTGGAAAACTGGCAGGGCGGCACGGGTTTCTGCGCTGGCACGGATCAGGGTGGCGTGGCCCGCCCTGTCGCCCAGTTCGGCGCGCAGGTTGTGGCCCGCCGTTGTCAGCATCCAGATCAGGCCGCCGCCCCAATCGTAAAGCGCACCCTTCTTTGAGAGCCCCGCCACCGCAGCGGGCGCGTCGGATGGTTTCAATGACACGCGCCAGACATCGCCGTCCTGATCGGCAAAGGGCGTGACATCGCGGATTGTTGTCCAGATTGCATCGCTTTCCTGCGTCTCGCTGATGGTCGTTGTGCCGAATGGGGCAAGCAGTTTGGACAGTTGTTCGCTGCGATAGGCGACCGATCCGGTAAACCCTTCAATGCGCAGATGGGTCTGGCCCGTGGCCGGATCGTGGGCCGCGCCGGACACTTCAAAGGGCGACCCAAGGGCGGCTGACATGGCAGCCACGGCGCGCGCGTCATCGTCAATCGCCACCGTGATCGTGGCGCTGGTGTCAGGGCGGGGCAGCACCTTGAGCGAGACTTCGCTGAGCACCCCAAGCGTGCCGTAGCTGCCTGTCAGCAGCTTGACCAGATCGTAACCGGTGACGTTTTTCATCACCCGGCCACCGTTCTTGATCACGGTGCCGCGTCCATCGACAAAGCGCACGCCCAACACGTGATCGCGGCAGGCCCCAACAGACACACGGCGCGGGCCGGATACGTTTGCGGCGACGATACCGCCAATCGTTGGCGTGCCCTTGGTGCCAAGCAGGGCACGGTGATCCATCGGTTCAAAGGCAAGGCGCTGATTTTCCTTCGCGAGCGCCTTTTCGATATCCGCCAAGGGGGTGCCCGCCTGCGCCACAAGCGTCAGCGCGCCGGGTTCATAAAGGGTAATACCCTTGAGCTTGGCAGTGCCGAGCGCCGCGCCAACAACGGGGTTGCCAATGGGGCGCGTTCCCCCGCCGGTGATGTGAAGCGGCCCTGTGGCATCCGCAATCGCGGCGGCCAGTTCGGTTTCGGATTTGGGTGTCATGACGGGCCTTTATTCAGCAGCGATACGGCGGGTTTCGCTGGCGCCCAGCGGGAACACCTTGGCCGGGTTAAGCAGCCAGGCGGGATCAAACACATCCTTGACGGCCATCTGGACTTCCAGATCGTCGGGCGCGAATTGCACGTTCATCAGGTCGCGCTTTTCGATGCCCACGCCGTGTTCGCCGGTCAGACAACCGCCGACTTCGACGCAAAGCTTCAGGATATCCGCGCCCATCGCCTCGCAAAGTTCCAGATCGCCGGGCTTGTTGGCATCAAACAGGATCAGCGGGTGCATGTTGCCATCGCCCGCGTGAAACACGTTGCCGACAGCCAGCCCGTATTGCTTTGACAATTCACCAATCCGGCGCAGGACCAGCGGCAAAGACGACACCGGAATCGTGCCATCCAGACACATGTAATCGTTGATCTGGCCCATCGCGCCAAAGGCCGATTTGCGGCCCAGCCAGATGCGCGCGGCCTCGTCTGCGTCCTTGGCCTCGCGCAGTTCGACGGGGTTATGTTTGCGCGCGATTTGCAGAATCATGCCAAGCTGTTCGTCGATTTCGGCCTCGGACCCTTCGACCTCGACGATCAGCAAGGCCTCGCACATGGGATACCCCGCCTTGGCGAATTTCTCGGTTGCTTCGATGCAGGGGCGGTCCATGAATTCGATGGCGACAGGCAGGACGCCCGCCTTGATGATATCGGCCACGCAGGCACCCGCGACCTCGTTGTCATCAAACCCCATCAACACGGGGCGCGCGCCCTCGGGTTTGGGGAGGATGCGCAGGGTGGCTTCGGTCACGACACCCAACTGCCCTTCGCTGCCGCAGATCAGGCCCAGCAGATCAAGGCCCGCCGCATCCATATGTGCGCCACCGATTTCGGTCACGGTGCCGTCCATCATCACCATCGTGACGCCCAGCAGGTTGTTGGTGGTCACGCCGTATTTCAAACAATGCGCGCCGCCGGAATTCATCGCGATATTGCCTGCAATGGCGCAGGCCAGCTGGCTGGACGGGTCGGGGGCGTAAAAGAACCCGTCCTGTTCAACAGCACCTGTCACCGACAGGTTGGTGCGCCCGGATTGGACACGGATATAGCGATCATCGTAGTTGGTTTCGATCACGCCATTCAGGCGCGAAACCCCAAGGATCACACTATCGGCGGTGGGCAAGGCCCCGCCTGCCAGCGAGGTGCCAGAGCCGCGCGGCACAACCGGCACGCCCATGTCGTGGCAAATCCGCAGCACGGCGGCGACTTCGGCGGTGGTCGCGGGCAAGACGGCGCAAAGCGGCGGACATTTGTAGGCGGTCAACGCATCACATTCGTAGGCTTTGACCTCGCGGTCCTCGTGAATGACCGCCGATTTGGGGAGCACGGCCTGTAACCGTTCGACCACGGCAGCCTTTCTGGCGATGATGGTTGCATCGGGTGTTGGCATGTCCATGACGGCTCTCCTTGCGGAATTGGTAAACATTTATAACCAATATGCGGTGTTTTGCCAAGAGATTCGACAGCACCCCCTGTCACACCTTGCGGTGGTCGTGTGGGCAGGGCAATCAGGCGCTATGGATTGGCTCAAGATCATACATATTCTGACCGTGATGGGGTGGATGACCTCGATCTTTGCGGTGCCGCGCGCGCTGATCTACTGGAAGCGCGAATTTGCGCGGTTGGGCGAATTTGGCCCCACCGGTGATCTGACCGTGCGGCTATATCGCTTTTCCGCCGGTCTGGGTGTCATTGCGCTGATCACGGGCCTTTGGTTGGGCTGGACGTGGGATTATCCCACCTGGGTCTGGTTCAAGCTGGCGCTGGTGACGCTGCTGGCGCTGCACTATGCCTACACCGGTGTGATGGTTGTGCGTGCGCGGGGCGGCACGTTCCGCGAAAGCGATATGTTTCTGCGTATTTTCAATGAAATCAGCGTCTTGGGTGTGATCGCGATCCTTTGGGTTGTTGTCGTCAAGCCGTTTTAGGGCAGGTGCCGCTATGGACATGGCGACTTATCTTCAGTTTTTGACCTGGCCCGATATTGCGGCGGTGATCTTGTTGCTGTGCGCCTGGCTGGCCATCGGCTGGCGGATTGAACACCCGTCGCTCAAGCGCCCCTCGGTCACGATGATCATGTCCGATTATCGCCGTGAATGGATGCAGGTGTTCGTTGACCGCGACCCGCGCATTTTCGATTCACAAGTCATGACGAGCCTGCGTCAGGGCACGGCGTTTTTCGCGTCAACCTCACTGTTGGCGATTGGGGGTGTGCTGGCGCTGGTAGGCAACACCGACCCGTTGCGCGGTGTCGCGCAGGAGTTCAGCCAAGGAACCACCCCGACCTATGTCTGGCAGATCAAACTGCTGGTGGTGGCCCTGTTCCTGACCAATGCGTTTTTGAAATTTGTCTGGGCGAACAGGGTATTTGGTTATTGCACGGTAATGATGGCCTCGGTGCCCAATGATCCGGCGGATCCGCGTGCCAAGCCGCGTGCGGCGATGGCGGCTGAACTGAACATCCGCGCGGCCGTGAATTTCAATCGCGGTCTCAGGTCGATGTATTTCGCGCTGGGGGCGCTGGCGTGGTTGCCCGGCCCCTGGACCTTGATCGCGGCAACGGCGGCCACCGTCTGGTTGCTATGGCAGCGCGAGTTTGCATCGCTTCCACGCGATATCGTGATGGGTCAGGGCAAGACCTGAGCAGGCTGTGCTGCTATGATCCCTGAATGAAACAGCTCTTCCTGGCCTTGATGGCCCTTGGTGCGGCACCTGTCTGGGCCGATGCACCGCAAGCGATCGACGTTACGGTCACGGCGTCCGGCGACACAGCCCGCTTTGACGTGACCATCACCCATCCCGATACGGGGTGGGATCATTATGCTGACGGCTGGGAGGTTCTGGCCGCCGATGGCACCCGGCTGGGGATGCGCGAATTGGTGCACCCGCATGTGGATGAACAGCCCTTTACGCGCAGCCTGTCAGGCGTGGTGATCCCCGCGGGCGCAACCGCGGTCATGATCCGCACCCGCTGCAATGTGGACGGCTGGAGCGCCGATACAGTGACGGTGGCGCTGCCTTAGACCCAGACGCAACGCGCGCCGTGCATCGACAGACCGCCGGATGGCGATCTGACCTTGGCGCGTGGCACTTTATGGTGGCCAAGCACGTCCTCCGTCAGAACGGGGCGCATCACTTGGCCAAATCGCCAGCCCGGCGGGGCGGTCTGTCGATGCACGGCGCTTGCGGCTTGATTCCGTGCAGGATCAGCCCTATCTGCGCCCTTCGCGCAGCCAAGCGCCGATCACCAGAAGGGACGCGAGCAACACAAATGCCCATGCAGGCAATAGTGCGAACACCTGCACATCGGCGGTGCGATAGGCCTCGCGCGGGGTGATTCCGATCCAGCCGCGCCCCGCTGCCGGACGTCCCTCGCGCACGGCACGAATTTGCGGCATGCCGTCGGTGATCGACACCGCGGCGCCACCCGTCGTTTCCGCCAGAGCCCCAAGCAGATCGGGTGACGCAATCGTTTCCTCGAACTCGCGCGGGGCGGCGGGGCCAAGGCCGATCACCGCATCCAGATCGCCATTGGCAAGCTGGTAAAGCCCCATATCGGGCGCATCCCAAACGGTTTCAAAACGCCCGGGCGTGGTTTCTTCCAAAGTCAGCACCGTTTCGGTCCCGTCAGGCGCTGTGACAGTCACGTCCGGCACCGTGTCGTCCAGCGTGCGCCGGATAATCCGCATGGATTGCCCCGTGCCTTCGGCCCATAGCATTTCTTCCTCGAGGTCGGGTTCCTTCATCATCCAATGGGCCAGACGGCGCAGCATTTCCAGTTGCGGCCCGCCGCCTTCGAAACCGCGATCCCAAAGCCACGACTGATCCGAGGCCAGCAGCGCGACGCGCCCTTCACCGACACGGTCCAGCATCAGCAGGGGCTCGTCGTTGATGCCCGACATCACGGTGGTAGCGGTCGCGCTGGGCGTAACCTGGATCAGGCGGAACCAGCGGCCCCACCCGGGGGTGTCGGCATCGGGTCCGGCGGGGGCCAGTGTATCCAGCCCTTCGGTCACGGGATGGCGCGCGCCAAGGTCGGTCAGGGTCGGCAGGAAGCCCTGTTCATAAACCCGCGCCGTTGGCGTGCCCGGCAGAATGCGCCCCAAGGGCGAGCGGAAAATACTGTCGGCACTGGCATAATCAGGGCCGGCGGCGATCAGAACCGCGCCGCCCTCCTCGACGTAGGTGGCGATATTATCAAGATAAAGCGAGGGCAGGATGCCGCGCCGCTTGTAGCGGTCAAAGATGATCAGATCGAATTCGTCGATCTTCTCCAGAAACAGCTCGCGCGTGGGAAAGGCGATGAGGCTCAGTTCATCCACGGGCACGCCGTCCTGCTTTTCGGGCGGGCGCAGGATCGTGAAATGCACAAGGTCCACGGCGCTGTCGGATTTCAAGAGGTTGCGCCAGGTGCGTTCCCCCGGGTGGGGCTCGCCGCTGACCAGCAACACGCGCAGGCGGTCGCGCACGCCGTTGATCTGGATCACGGCAGCGTTGTTGCGGTCGGTCAGTTCGCCCTCGGCCACGGGGGTGGCGAATTGCAGCACATTCATGCCGCCGTGGGCCAGATCGATCGGCACTTCGATGTCTTCGCCCACGGGGATGGTGAATTGCAGCGGGTCAGCCCCGTCGATGGCGATGGTGAGCGGGACAAGCCCGCCATCCGTCGGGGCCGCGCCCTGATCCTCGATCCGCAAGGTCAGGGTGACGGGTTCACCCAGAATGGCAAAGGCAGGGGCGTTGCGCACGATCAGGCGGCGGTCCCAATCGGTATCGCGCCCGGTGATCAGCGCATGCAGGGGGGCGGGCAGGTTTGGCGCACGCTCCATGTCGTGCACACGCCCATCCGACAGCAGCAAGATGCCCGCGATCCGCGCCTGCGGTTCTTCGCTCAGGGCTTCGGTGAGGGCTGTCATCATTTGCGTGCCGCCGTCACCCAGCGCGTCACCCATGCGCACGATGCGCAGGTCTGTGTTGGGACGCAGCGCGATTTGCGCCGTCACATCGGCAATGACCGCTTCGGTTTGATCGGGGCGGTCGGCAATGCGTTGGCTTGCGCTTTCATCCACCACCAGCACGACGATATCGGACAGCGGCGCACGGTCTTCGCGCTGGATCGAGGGATTGGCAATCGCGGCAAGCAGGGCAAGCGCGGCCAGCCCGCGCAACCACCAGCCCGACAGCCCGCGCCAGGCGGCCAGCAGCGTGCCAAGGGTGGTCAAAACGGCCAGGGCCGCCAGAAAAACCAGCGGGATCAGCGGATCAAGGAGGATGTCACCGCTCATTGGCCAAGCCGATCCAGCAGGGCAGGCACATGCACCTGATCCGACTTATAGTTGCCCGTCAGCACATGCATGATCAGGTTGACGCCAAAGCGTAGCGCGACCTCGCGCTGGCGTTCACCGGCCATGCCGCGGCCCACCGGCACAAGGCGATTGCCATTGGTATCTGTCGCCCATGCCGCGGCCCAGTCGTTGCCGCCGATCACAACAGGTGTGACGCCATCATTGAGGTCGCGAAACGGCATGCCTTCGACCTGCGCGGCATCGGGCGGCGCGGCCTCGACCCAGACGTCGCGCCCCGCATAGCGGCCCGGGAAATCCTGCAGCAGGTAAAAGGTGCGGGTCAGCACGTGGTCCGGCGGAATCGGTTCCAGCGGCGGAATGTCGAGCAAGCGCGCGATGGCCCGCAGGCGCTGCCCTTCGGGTGACGTTGACCCAAACCCCGCCAAATCCGCATCACGGGTATCAAACAGGATCATCCCGCCCGTGCGCAGATAGCGGTTCAGTTTGGCATAGGCCTCGGCTGATGGCAGCGGTTGGTTTGCGGTAATCGGCCAGTAGAGGATCGGGAAAAATGCCAGTTCATCGGTTTCGATGTTGACGCCGATAGGCATAGCCGGTTCGATCGAGGTGCGGCGGTAAAGCGTCTGCGACAATCCGTAAAGACCAGCCGCCGCGATATCATCGACCTGGGCATCCCCGGTGATGACATGCGCCAAGACAACCTCGGTCAGTGACCCAAGTGCGAAACGATCATCGGTCTCTTGTGCCTGTCCGGTCTGGGGCAGCATGAGCGCGGCGGCGCAGATGATGGCCGCCGCCTGTGCGCGCGGACCTGTCAGGCGGCCCGACAACAACAGCGAGGCGAGGATATCAATGACCAAGAGCGTCAGCGCCACGCCCAGCACCCATCCCTTGAGAAGGGTCTGCGCCGTCACGGCCAGCCCTTCGATGGTGATGCGGGCGGGCCAGCGCATCGCCGCGAGTTCGGTTTCATCTGTCATGACATTCACCGCAATCCTACGTTTGTCACCGGCATAAAGGCCGGGGGGCATATCGGCGCCAGGCACGCCAGTGGCCAGCCGTTCACCCGCGATACCGGGCAGGGTATCGGCTGGCAGGATCACGCCAAAGCCGTCGAGCACGTCTTCGGGCATCCATGTTGTGCCTGTCAACTCGGCGGCGTTTGCCGCGGCGGGGCGGGTCGAGACGGCCAGCCGTTCGAGCATTTGCACAAACAGGCCCGAGAGCGGCAGACTGCTCCATTCCGCATTCGCAGTGACATGAAACAGCACGATCTGGCCTGCACCGACATCCTTGCGCGTGACCAGCGGCGTGCCGTCGCTGAGGGCGGCAATGACGCGATCAGAAAGCGTTGGATCGGGCTGGGCCATGACTTGGGCGGTGACGGTCACATCATCGGGAACGGCCAAGCCAAAGAACGGCGAGGTCTCGGCAAAGGGGGCCAGCGCCTTGGGTTCGCCCCAGCTCATCGCGCCGCCGATGCTGCGCCCACCCGAGCGCAGGCGCACCGGGAGCAGCGGGTCTTCTTCGGCGCGGCCAATGTCGGAGCCGGCAAGGCGCGGGCCGGCGAAACGCAGCAGCAAGCCACCATTATCGAGCCATGTCAGCATGGCCTCCTGCTCTGGCGCGGTCAGCACGGCCACATCGGCCAGCACGATCACATCGGGGTTGGCCAGCAGGACGTCAGCCAGCGTTCCGTCGATCAGGTCGGCCGTCGGCACCAAGGCCTGATTGAGATAGTAGAGCGGCGACAGGAGTTCGAGCCCTTCACGGTCGCCGCCACCGGCGATCAGCGCGACTTCGCGCCGCTGCAAGGCGTCGTCGGTCAGGGTCACGGCACCTGCCGATTGCACCCCGGCAATTTCGAAACGGGTGACACGGTTGCGCAATTCCGGCGGCAAGGTCAGGCTGGCGCTGGCTTCGGCCGCGCCTGCATCCCAAGAGATGGGCAGGCTGGCCAACTGGCGTTCGACGCCGGATGGATCAGGGCCGATGGCAAGGATCAGCGCCTCGGCCGCGGTTGCGGCCGGAACGCGGGCGGCGCGCAGCACAACATCGCCATCCTGAAACCGTGCAGGGCGCAGGGTTGTGATGCTGCGTGGGCTTTCGAACACGGTGACGTTGCCGTGGGTTTCAAGCGCGGCGAGCAGGTCTTCGCGGCCGTCGCGCGCCAATCCGTCTGACATCCACAAGCTGTCGAAATTACCGGTAAGCGTATCGGCAAAAGCCGCAACTGCTGCGGGATCGGGCGTGAAGGGCGCGGGTTTCAGCGCGGGCAGGCGCGCAGCGATGGCATCGGCGGCCTGAAATACGGGGCCTTCGGCGGGTAGGTCGGTGAGGGACACCAAAGCGACCGGCCTGCCGGCCTGCGTTGCATCGGAGAGGACCACATCAAGGCGATCAACCCGGCGCTGCCAGTCGCGCGCGTCGGCCCATGTGCCATCAACCACCACCAGGAGCGGACCGCTGCCCGAGCGTTCGACTTGCGGGTTCAGCACCGGGCCGGCAAAGCCGATGATCACGCCTGCGATTGCCAGCAGGCGCAGCAGCAGCAACCACCACGGTGTGCGGGCGCTTTGGCTATCGCTGTCCGTGAGGCCAAGCAGCAGCGCGACACCCGGAAAACGCCGCCGGATCGGCGCGGGTGGGACGGCGCGCAGCAGCAGCCACAGCAGCGGCAGAATGATCAGCCCCAGAAGAATCCACGGCGCGGCAAAGCCCAAGGGTCCGATACTAAACATAAGGTTTTCCGCCTGTGGCGGCCCGCCGGGGCGCTGCCCCGGACCCCGGAGTTGTATGGCCAAGATGAAGTTGGTTGCGGGTCATGCTTTGCGCTCCAGCGCGCCGTAAATCCACAAGAGGGCGGCGGCGGCGCTTTGCCCGGTGTGATGGGTTGTGAACTGCCAGCCGGTGATGCGCGCGAGATGGGCAAGGTGGTCTTTGCGCGCGGCAAGCCGGTCGAGGTATTGCTGTTTCAGATCGCCAGCGTGCAGGGTTTCGTGGCGCATGGCCCCTGTCATGCTTTCGAAAATGGTGCGCCCGTCAAAGGGGAAGGCTTCTTCTTGCGGGTCAAGGATTTGCACCAACGCGCCGCGCACGCCGCGATCTGCGGCTTGCAGCAGCGCGGTTTCGGTGGCCGAGATATCCCCCAGAAAATCCGAAATGAACAGCGCGCGCGAGTGGGGCAGCATGCCTTGGGCCTCGGGGGTGCCGTAATCAGAGCTGTCGTCCTGGGACAGAAGCGCAGCGAGTTTGTTAAGTTGTGTTTCGCCACCGCGCGGGGGCAGGCGCAGGCCGGTGAGGCCGACCCGTTCGCCGCCCCGGATCAGCAGGATCGCGCTGGCCAGACCAAGGGCGCGGGCGCGGGCGGATTTGCTGGGCAGGTCACTGGTGGACGCAAACCCCATCGACGCGCCCTGATCGACCCAAAGGATCACGCTTTGCGCGATCTGCCACTCTTTTTCCTGCACGAAGGGCGCATCGGCCCGCGCAGAGCGGCGCCAGTCAATCGCGCGCGCGGCGTCATGGCTTTGCGCGGGGCGGAACTGCCAGAAGGTATCGCCCAGACCGGCGCGCCGCCGCCCGTGTTCGCCGAGCAGAACCGTGCTGGCCAGATGCTCGGCCTCGGCCAGAAGGGCGGGCAGGGGACTGGCGAGCGTTTCCGCCCCTGCGCGAAGATCGCCGGACAGGGTCATGCGGCTTTGGTGACTGTCGTGATTTGCGCTGCGACCTGATCAATCACGTCCGCCACCGTTTCGCCGCGGGCGCGGGCCGCAAATGTCAGCGCCATGCGGTGGGTCAGCACAGGTGCTGCCATGCGGCGCACGTCTTCGGCAGAAGGTGCAAGGCGGCCATCGAGCAGGGCTTCGGCGCGCACCGTCAGCATCAGGGCTTGGGCCGCGCGGGGGCCGGGGCCCCAGCTGACATTCTGGCGCACCGTTTCGGGGGCGGTCTCATCATCGGGGCGGCAGGCGCGCACCAGATCAAGGATCATTTCAACGATTGCGTCGCCCACGGGCATCCGGCGCAGCAGGGTTTGCGCGGCCAGTAATTCGTCGGCGGTAAAGACGGCACTTGCCTCTTCTTCGGCGATACCAGTGGTGGCGATCAGGATGTCACGTTCGGTGCCGCGATCAGGGTAGGGCACGTCGATCTGAACTAGAAAACGGTCAAGCTGGGCCTCGGGCAGGGGATAGGTGCCTTCCTGTTCGATCGGGTTCTGCGTGGCAAGCACATGGAACGGGCGGCCAAGCGGGCGGTGTTCCCCGGCAATCGTGACCTCGCGTTCCTGCATGGCTTGTAGCAGTGCGGACTGGGTGCGCGGGCTGGCGCGGTTGATCTCGTCCGCCATCAGTAGCTGGCAGAACACCGGCCCTTCGATAAAGCGGAAGGTGCGGGCGCCATCGACAGCGGTTTCCAACACTTCGGAACCAAGGATATCGGCCGGCATCAGGTCGGGCGTGAACTGAATGCGGTTGCCCGACAGGCCCATCACGGTGGAAAGCGTATCGACGAGCCGCGTTTTGCCAAGGCCGGGAAGGCCGACAAGCAGCGCGTGCCCACCGCACATCAGCGCGGCAAGCGTCAGGTCAACGACACTGTCCTGTCCGATGAACCGCTTGGCGATACTGCTGCGCGCCTCGGCCAATTTGGCACCAAGCGCCTCGATCTCTGCGACAAGCTCGTTTCCGGCCATGGCAATCACTCCTGCTGATCTGTAACCTGTTCCTATCAGACCAGATATCGCAGGCGACCCCAATGGCAAAAACAATCTCAGGTGACAATGGCGTGAACGTTTCGGCGGAAAGTCTCGCATCATCGGCGCGGGCGGCCAGTAAAAAGGGGTTGCCGCCAGTGCATTTGTGGAATCCGCCGTTTTGTGGCGACCTTGATATGCGGATCGCGCGGGACGGAACGTGGTTTTATCTTGGCACGCCGATCGGCCGCCCCGAGCTGGTGCGGCTGTTTTCGACGATTCTGCGACGCGATGGTGACGACTATTTTCTGGTGACGCCGGTCGAAAAGGTTGGAATCACCGTCGACGATGCCCCCTTTGTGGCCGTTGATTTCGAAAGGGTCGGCGAGGCACTGCGATTTGAGACAAATGTCGGCGATTTTGTTGATGCGGGGCCGGATCATCCCATCCGGGTGGTACGCGACCCTACGACGGGCGAACCTGCGCCCTATGTGCATGTGCGCGCGAACCTTGAAGCCCTGATTGACCGCAAATCGTTTTATCGCCTTGTGGAACTGGGTGAAGTTGACGCAGTTGATGGTATCGACTGGTTCGGTTTGCGGTCGGGGGGGGAGTTTTTTGCGGTAATCCCTGCGGCGGACCTGCCAGATGCCTAAGGTCTGCGCAAACCTGACGTGGTTGTTTACCGAACTGCCGATGATCGCGCGGCCCCATGCCGCCGCGCAGGCCGGGTTTGGCGCGGTCGAAGTGTTATTTCCTTACGATGAAAACGCGGCCGACTTGGGCAATGCGATTGCACAGGCTGGCGTGGAACTGGCGTTGATCAACTGCCCGCCGCCCAATTATGCCGATCCACACGGGCCGCGCGGATTTGCCGCCGTGCCGGGTGAACAGGCGCGGTTTCAACAGGCCTTCCGTCGGGCGCTGCGTTATGCGGGGGCGCTGGGCGCACAGCGGGTGCATATCATGGCCGGGGTGGCCGAAGGGGCCGAGGCGCGGCAGATTTTCATCGAAAATCTGCGCTGGGCTGCCGAATTTGCGCCAAAACAAGCGCTGACCATCGAGCCGATCAATAGGATTGACATGCCGGGGTATTTCCTGTGCGATTACGATCAAGCTGCTGACATCCTGAGAGAGGTCGCGGTGAACAATCTTCACCTGCAATTTGACGCCTACCATGCCCACCGGATCACAGGTGATGTCATTGGAACATGGGAAAAAACCGGCCACCTTGTGCGCCATGTGCAGGTTGCGGGCTTTCCCGGTCGGCACGAGCCAGTGGGTAGCGACATTGATTATAAAGCGTTTTTCGCGTGTTTGCGCAGGGATGGATATGACGGTTGGATCAGCGGCGAATATACGCCAGCGGGTGACACGGGCGCGGGTTTGGAGTGGCTGAAAACATGCTGACACAATGCTGTCAGCAGCGGTATGTCACAAACTGCGTATCGACATGCAAAGGAGAGACCCATGACCGATATGCCAACAGTTGTCTGGACCGAAATTCCAGTAAGTGACCTTGATGCCGCCACGGCGTTCTATAGCGAAGTTTTCGGCTGGAAGACCCTGCGGGTCGATGAAGGCCCGAACCCGATTGTGAACTTTACCAGTGATATGTCGGGTGTGTCGGGCCATCTTTATCCCGGCACGCCAGCCAGTGGGAACGGGCCGACCATTCACCTGGCCTTGCCCGACGCGATCGAGGCAGGTGCCGCACGGGCGCAAAAGGCGGGCGCGACCCTGTTGGGGCCGGTGATTGCGATCCCGCCGGGCCGTTTCCAATATGCAACGGACCCTGACGGCAATTCGATCGGCTTGTTCGAGCCAGCCCAAGCGACATGAGGCGCGCCGACCGCCTTTTTCAGATCGTGCAGTATCTGCGGGGCGGTCGGCTGACCACGGCGGCGCGTCTGGCTAAACAGCTTGAGGTGACAAAGCGGACCGTTTACCGCGATATCGCTGATCTGATCGGTTCAGGCGTGCCGATCGAGGGCGAAGCAGGCGTTGGCTATGTCATGCGCGCCGGATACGAGGTGCCGCCGCTGATGTTCACCGAGGATGAAATTGTCGCGCTGGTCGCGGGTGCGAAACTGATCCGTGCCTGGGGCGGGGCCAATATGGCGGCTGGCGCCGAGGAAGCCTTGATCAAGATTGCCGCCGTTCTGCCCGAAGGCGCGCGTGCGCGAGCAGAGGCGGTAAAAATCAAGGCCTTTACGATGTCGGAAATGACCGACGATCTGCGCGCGATGATTGATCGGGTCGAGGCCGCCGCGGAGGGCAATATTCGTCTGGATATTGATTATGCCGACGAAGGTGGCGCGACCAGTCAGCGTGTCGTGCGCCCGCTTGGCCTTTGGTTTTGGGGGAAGACATGGACGATGGTGGGCTGGTGTGAAAAACGCACTGATTTCCGCATGTTCCGGCTGGACCGGATTTCCGGGATGAGCGATGCCGGTTCGTTCAAGCCCCAGCGCGGCCAGACCCTGCGTGATTTCTATGCCGATGAAACCCGCCGCAGCCGCCCAAAATGAGGCGCTGCCGCGCCGCTGTTTTTTTGGGTGTGGCAAGTGATCCGTGTCCCGCCGAAGGGTCGATGGTGGTGGTGTCGGAGCCTCCGGCGGGAGTGTTTGGGCCAAGATGAAGCTGGGAGTTTGCCCCTAGTTTCCTGACAGGCTTTTGGCCAGTCGCATCAGTTGCACAGCTTCGGTGCGATAACCGAAGGGGTCGTCGCCACGATTGGCATTGGCCAAAGCGATGGCGTCCGCATAGGTCCAGTCGCCAAGGTAGGTGCCGCCCTGAAGCAATTGCCCGAAACCGGCGATGGCGGCAGCAAATTGTGCCTCGTTCGTGCCGGAGGTAGTGGTGATCGCTGTTTCGATCAACTGGCTTTCGCCCGCGCCCGGTTCTTTGTAGCGCAGGCGCAGGAAGCCCAGTTCGCCGCTGTCGTCGGCTGCGGCTGTGGGCTGATAGCGCAGGGGATCGCTGAGGATAGCGGGCGAGCCGACGGGCGTGATTTCATAGATGGCCGTGACCGTGTGGCCCGCGCCGAGTTCGCCTGCATCCACTGCGTCGTTGTTGAAATCCTCGCGTCGCAGCGCACGGGTTTCATAGCCGATCAGCCGGTATTCGGCGACTGTTGCAGGATTGAATTCCACCTGGATCTTCACGTCGTTGGCGATCGGGAACAGCGCACCGGTCAGGTTGTCGACCAGCACCTTTTGCGCTTCGCTCAGGGTGTCGATATAGGCCGCCGTGCCGTTGCCGTTCTGCGCCAGCGTTTGCATGATTTCATCGTCCAGATTGCCGCGCCCGAAGCCGAGCACCGACAGGTATGTGCCGCTGTCACGCTGATCGGCGATGAAGCGCTCCAGCCCGCGCGGATCGGACAGGCCGACGTTGAAATCGCCGTCCGTGGCAAGGATCACGCGGCTGACTTCGCCGTTCGCGGCCATCGTGGCGGCGGTCGCATAGGCCTGTTCCAGCCCGCCCTGGCCGTTGGTGCCGCCCCCTGCGGCGAGGGCGTTGAGTGCGGCGAGGATCGTGGCGCTGTCGGACGCGGGGGTCGGTGCGAGAACCTGCCCGGCCGATCCGGCATAGGTGACGATGGCCACTTCATCCTGTGGGCGCAACTGGTCGAGCATCAGCCGGAACGATTGTTTCAGCAGCGGCAGTTTGGCCGCATCATTCATCGATCCCGATGTGTCGATCAGGAACACGAGGTTCAGCGGCGGGCGGTCGTCGCGCGCGGGCATCCTGCCCTGGATCGCGATCTGCACCAGTTGCGTGTCGGCGTTCCACGGGGTTTCAAAGACGTTGACGGTGGGGCGGAACGGGGCTTCGCCCGCTTCGGGGGCCGCGTAGTCATAAGGGAAATAGTTGATCATTTCCTCGATGCGAATGGAGCCCGGCGGTGGAAGTTGCCCGCGCATGAGGGAGGAGCGCAGGACCGCATAGCTGGCGGTGTCCACGTCGATGGAAAACGTCGAAACGGGGGTTTCGGCGGTGATGCGCAGGGGGTTGGTGTAGGCATTGGCAAAGGCCTCGGTATCGGGTTCGGGTTGCGCCTCGTCACCGAAACCGACCGCAGCCGTGTCTTGTGGGCTGGACGCAACGCGGGGCGCGACGGCGGCCATATCGGCCATGCCGTCTGCGGGCGCCGTGCGAATACGGCCCAGGTCCTGCGAACTTAATTCGACGGTGGGGGATAGGGTTAGCATTTCAGCGGGTGCTTCTTCGCGCTCGGCAGTGATCGCGGGCGGCATGAGTGCGCCGTCGTCAATGGCCAGGTCTGTTGCATTGGGTGCTGGGGACATGACGATGGTATCGGAATCCTCCGCCACTGTGCCGCCAAATTCGGACACAACAGGGTCATCTTCGGCGTCAATCGTCGGGGTCGGCGCGACCTTGGTCTCGCCAAGTTCGCTGACGGTCGGTTGTCCGCTTGGCAGGTTGATCAGATCGCGCCCTTGCGGGGTCAGCACGAGGACGCCGAAGGCGACGATCGCGGTGGTGACGGTCAGCCCGCCTTTGGTGGTCAGTTTGGTCAGCATGGTTTTCACTCCTGTCCAGAGGGATGATCCCTCGGTTACAGGGGTATGACGGGTGGCATTGCGCGATCCTTGGAGGGCGGCGAAATTTTCGCGCGCCAAGGCCATGTCGGCGGCGCGGCGCGCGGCATCGGGCGTGGGCGTTGCGGCGTCCATCGCGGCTTTCAGATCATCAAAGTCGTCGTTGCGGGCACTCATCGCGCGCCCTCCTTTTCGTCTTGTTTCATGGCCCGCAGGCGTTTGCGTGCCTCGGACAATCGCCAGCTTATGGTGCCCTCAGAGACGCCCAGAACCTCGCCTGCTTCGGCATGGGTCATGTCGTCCATGATCAGCGCCAGCGTGTCACGCAGGTCCGGGGGCAGGGCGGCCATTGCGGTGGTCAGCCAGTCCAATTGCGCACGTGTTTGGGCGATATCGGCCTGTCGCCCGATTTCCCAATCCCCCCAGCCGTCCGCCGCGCGCGCATGGGTGGCCGCGCGGCGGCGGCGATCATGGGCGGCGTTCACAGCGACGCGGTAAAGCCATGTCGTGACCCTGGATTGGCGGCGATATGTTGCGAGTTTCGCAGGCAAGGCGGCGCAGATGTCTTGTGTCAGATCTTCGGCCTCGGCCCGTGTTCCGGTCAGGCGAAAGCAAAGCGCGAACAGCCGATCATAGCACCGCTCGAGCAACAGGGCAAAAGCCTGCCCGTCACCTTCCGCGGCCGCCTGGGCCAGATCTTCGTCGCTTGTCATCATGCGCATCACAGTCCTTTGACGGAGCTGCGCGGTCAATCCTTGGAAGGAAATTCGCTACGGTGCAAATATTTTCCCATCATACCGAGGTGCAGATGTATTTCATTTCCATGTAGTCATCGATGCCGTGGTGGCTGCCTTCGCGGCCAAGGCCGGATTGTTTGACGCCGCCAAAGGGGGCGACTTCGGTGCTGATGATACCTGTGTTCACGCCGACGATACCGTATTCCAGCGCCTCGGCCACTTTGGTCACGCGGCTGATGTCTTTGGCGTAGAAGTAGGACGCAAGGCCGAAGATCGTGTCGTTGGCCAGCTTGATCACATCGTCTTCGTCCGCGAATTTGAACAGCGGCGCGAAGGGGCCGAATGTTTCATCGGTGCTGACCTGCATGTCGGGGGTCGCGTTGGCCACGATGGTCGGTTCAAAGAACAGACCACCAAGATCGTGCGCCTTGCCACCGGTCAGGACGGTGCCGCCCTTGGACAGCGCATCGGCGAGGTGTTCCTTGACCTTGTCCACTGCGGAGGGTTCGATCAGCGGACCAAGGGCGGTGCCCTCGGACAGCCCATCGCCAACCGCCAGAGCCTCGACCGCCACCTTCAGTTTTGCGGCAAAGGCATCATAGACCCCCGCTTGCACATAGATCCGGTTGGCACAGACGCAGGTCTGACCATTGTTGCGGAATTTGCAGGCGATGGCCCCGTCAACGGCGGCGTCCAGATCGGCATCGTCAAACACGATGAAGGGCGCGTTACCGCCCAGTTCCATGCTGCATTTCATCACCTGATCAGCCGCCTGTTTCAAAAGGATGCGGCCCACTTCCGTGCTGCCTGTGAATGTCAGTTTGCGCACCAAAGGATTTTCGCAGAATTCCTTGCCTGCGTCCGAGGATTTCGTGGAGGTCACGACCGACAGCAAGCCTTTGGGCAGGCCAGCTTCCTGCGCCAGTTTTGCCATGGCGAGGGCCGAAAGCGGCGTCAGCGAAGCAGGGCGGATCACGAAGGAACAGCCTGCCGCCAGTGCCGGGGCGACCTTGCGGGCGATCATGGCATTGGGGAAATTCCACGGGGTAATGCCTGCGGCCACGCCGATGGGTTGCTTGATCACGGTGATGCGCTTGTCGGGCATGTGGCCGGGGATGGTTTCGCCGTAGATGCGCTTGGCCTCCTCGCCGAACCATTCGACGAAGGACGCGCCATAGGCCACCTCGCCGCGGGATTCTGCCAGCGGCTTGCCTTGCTCGGCGGTCATGATGATTGCCAGATCCTCCTGATTGGCCATCAGCAGGTCGAACCATTTGCGCAGGATCTGCGCCCGGAATTTGCCGGTTTGCGCCGCCCATGCGTGGCGCGCCTTTTCTGCCGCGGCGATCGCTGTGGTGATCTCGGCGCGCGACAGATCGGCGACCGACGCGATCACGTCGCCGCGGGCAGGGTTGACCACATCGAATGTCTTGCCGTCCTTGGCATCGACCCAATCGCCTGCGACGAAGGCCTGCTGACAGACCAGATCGGGGCGGGACAAAAGCGATTTGAGGTTGGTGACGTCGTCAAGCATGCTAGCCTCCTGCAATGATTTGACACAGGGATACCCTAGCGGCTGGCAAAGTCTAGGGGGAGGTGCGAAAGGGTGCGACATGGAGCTTGACGATGCCTATGCCAACGGTGCCCATATCGCCGGGGGCGATGCCTTTCCCGCGCAGTGGGCGGCGGATGCGGCGGCGTTTCGGGCCAGCGCGACTTGCGCGTTGGACCAGCCCTACGGCGCGGGTGCGCGCGCGGTTTGCGACCTGTTTATGCCGGATACGCCGCCCAAGGGGGTCGTTGTGTTCGTGCATGGCGGTTATTGGATGGCGCTGGATAAGTCGTTTTGGTCACATCTGGCGGCGGGGCCACTGGCGCATGGTTGGGCGGTTGTGATCCCGTCCTACGATTTGTGCCCTGACGTTCGAATTTCCGGGATCACCCGCCAGATTGCGGATTTGATGGATCACGTGGCGGCGCGGTTTGCGGGGTTGCCGCTGCGCCTGACCGGCCATTCTGCGGGCGGGCATCTGGTGGCGCGGATGGGATGCGGCGATGTTGCGCTGGCAGCGCGCGGTCGGATCGCGCGTATTGTGCCGATTTCGCCGCTGGCTGATCTGGAGCCGCTGTTGCGCACCAGCATGAACACGACGCTGCTGCTGGACGCGGAGGAGGCGCGACAGGAAAGTCCGGTTCTGTATCCCGCACCAGTCGCGCCAGTGACGGTGTGGGTCGGGGCGGATGAGCGGCCCGCGTTTATCGCGCAGGCCAGGGCGCTGGCAAAGGCCTGGCGCAATGATCTGGTGATCGCCCCCGCGCGCCATCATTTCAACGTGATAGACGGGCTGGCCGTGCCTGACAGTGATCTGGTGGCGGCATTGCTGCGCTAGGATCGTGGGGGCCAGCCCCCACACCCCCGGAGTTTTATGGCCAAGATGAAGGGGCTTGGGCGTTGTGCAGCATGGTCCATGTCGGCAGCGGATCGTGATATGCTGGCGTTGCGAGATAGACGCCACGGGCGATTGCGCGGGCAAGGCAGGTTGCGGCTGCGTGGCCAAGGGAAAGCATGGCGCGGGGATCATCGCTGAGCGGTTTTGCACCGGTGCTGACGGCAAACACCAGGTCGCCGTCCATTGGTGTGTGGCTTGGCACCAGCGCGCGCGCCATGCCGTCATGGGCGGCGGTGGCGAGGCGGGTGCATTGCGCCTGGGTCAGAGCGGCATCGGTGGCAATGATGGCAATTGTGGTTGCGCCGCCCAGTTTGGTGGGCGGCATATGACGCGGATAGCTGATTGCGGGGCCGCGCCCGCCAAATTCGGTTCCGATTTCCCAAGGGCCAGCCCAGAAATGCGCCGAGTCGCCGACCGTGGCGGTGCCAAGCGCGTTCACGGCGACCAGCGCGCCCACAATGTGCCCCGAGGGCAGGATTGCCGAGGCAGAGCCAAGCCCGCCTTTCAGTGTCGCGGTCGTCGCGCCTGTGCCGGCGCCTGTGCTGCCAAGGCCGAAGGCCGGGTCTGCATTTTCCAGCGCCGCGCGCCCGAGAGCGGCGTAGGGGTTCGCAGCCCAGGTTTTATCCCCGCCATTCAGCAGATCAAACAGGATCGCCGCCGGAACGATCGGCACGCGCTGATCGCCCACGGCAAAGCCGCACCCTTGGGCACGCAGGGCGTCCATCACGCCCGAAGCTGCATCAAGCCCAAAGGCCGATCCGCCCGAGAGCACCAACGCATCGACCTGTTGCACGGTTTTGTCGGGCGCCAACAGATCGGTTTCTCGTGTGCCCGGTGCGCCGCCCATGATATGCACGCCTGCCGTCAAGGGCGCATTGCCCAGCAGCACCGTCACGCCTGATTTCAGCGTATCATCCTGCGCATTGCCCACGCGAAGGCCAGCGACATCGGTGATCAGATTGGTCGGACCGCTGCGCATGTCAAAGCCGCGGCTTGGGCGCGGCGGTGGCCGGATCGCCGGTGTTGGGGGTGCCCTTGGGTTCGATCAGCAGCACTGCGGCTTCATCGCTGAGCGCGCGCGGGCGGTGGGCGACACCAGCGGGGACAACAAACAGGTCACCGACATCAAGTTCCAGCGTCTGAGCGGGCAGGTCAATCGCCACGCGCCCCTGCACCACGAGGAAGAAGTCATCGGTATCCGGGTGGCTGTGCCAGTGAAATTCGCCGGAAAATTTGGCCAGCATCACGTCGTTGCCATTGTAATCCGCGACGATGCGCGGGCTCCAGTGATCATCGAACTGCGCAAGTTTATCGGTGAGCGTAACTTTGTTCATGAGTCCCCTAGGATGAAATGGTGTAGGCGCCAAGGTAGCGTAGGGCGGGTGTGTCGTTAAGGGTGTAGGGCATCCCGCCAAACGCGGATTCCGAGATCATCACGAGGGTATTGTCGCCGCTGATTTGGTCGCTGATGTCGTCCAGATCCGCTGCGGGGATGATCATGCGCAGGGCAAATGGCACTCTCTCTCCAAAGGCCACCTCGACGAAATTTGTGTCCACATAAGCATCCGCCAGATCGCGGGTCAGCGGTTCGGGGTGGTTGGTGTCGGGCGCGTCATAGCAATAGGACATCGCGGTTTCCTCGGACGGGAAATGGCCTGCGAAGAGATGCAACCTGTCGCTGCCTGCCGGCGGAGGCGGGGCGGTGGGGGATTGCGGCATCATCCAGCCAAAAAGGGCGCGCAGGATTCCCATGCTACCCCTTGACCACATAGTCTTTGCGGGTGGCTTTGGGGCCGAGGCGGGCGAAGTGGGTCATGATGTCCTCCCTTGGGGTCAGCCTAATGCGCCAGCCGTGGCGATCACAAGGTGGATTGACTCGCGGCCAATTTTTCGGGCAATGGAAACGGATGCGCGGGGCGATGGCGTCGCTCCAGATCAACAGCGCACATCGTCCTGCACGCCCGGACCTTCTGAAAAGGAGGTGCCTTATGGACCGTCCCGAATTTTACCGTTTTCACAATGGCGAAAAGGCCGTGCAGGCCTTCGACGCTGCCGAATTTGACACGCGCCTTGCGGGCCTGCGCGAGATCATGGCCGCCGCAGGCGTCGAGGCCTGCGTTTTTACATCCATGCATGCGATCGCTTATTATTCCGGTTTCCTGTATTGCGCATTTGGTCGCCCCTATGGGCTGATTGTCACGGCCACGCAGGATGTGACCATCAGCGCCGGGATCGACGCGGGTCAGCCGTGGCGGCGCAGTCATGGCGACAACATCACCTATACCGACTGGACCCGCGACAATTACTGGCGTGCGATCCTTTCGGTAACGGGCGAAGGCAGCGTGATCGGCTACGAGGGGGACCATCTGACGCTGGTGCAAAAGGCCAAGCTGGACGAGTTCCTGAAACCCTTGAAAACTGTCGATGTCGCCCCCGCGATCATGCGCCAAAGGATGCACAAGTCCCCCGCCGAGATCGCCCTGATCCGCCACGGTGCGCAGGTTGCCGATGTGGGCGGCTATGCGATCCGCGATGCTATCACGGTTGGCGCGCGCGAGATCGACGTGGCAATGGCTGGCCGTGACGCGATGGAGGCCGAGATTGCCAAGCGCTTTCCCGACGCTGAATACCGCGACACATGGGTCTGGTTCCAGTCGGGTGTGAACACCGACGGCGCGCATAATCCGGTGACGGCGCGCGCGCTGGAAATCGGTGATATCCTGAGCCTGAATACCTTTCCGATGATCAACGCCTACTACACGGCACTTGAGCGGACGATGTTTGTGCGCGAGGTCGATGAAGCGAGCCTGAAAATATGGGAAGCCAATGTGGCGGCCCATGAATACGGCATGTCGCTGCTGAAACCGGGCGCAAGCTGCGCCGAGATTACTCATAAAATCAACGCTTTCTTTGATGAACGGCAGCTGTTGCAATATCGCACGTTCGGCTATGGTCATTCGTTCGGGGTGTTGTCGCATTATTATGGCCGCGAGGCCGGTTTGGAGTTGCGCGAGGACATCGACACCGTGCTGGAGCCGGGCATGGTCATTTCGATGGAACCGATGCTGACGATTGCCCAAGGAAACCCCGGAGCAGGCGGGTATCGCGAGCATGATATTCTGGTGATCACCGAGGACGGAAACGAGAATATCACCGGGTATCCCTATGGGCCGGACTTCAACGTCGTTGGTTAAATGCGGCGGGCGGTCTTGTGCCGCCCGTCACCGCAATTTTGCGCAAAGGTGCGCAATTTCCGCCTATTACCGCTGGCAGACTTCCGCTTTTGCCAATCGGTGTGTTAGATCAATAGGAACAGTTCAGTGAGGCGGATCGTTCATGCCCTTTACCGCACCAGATCGTCGCAGATTTCTGGCGCTTTCCGGCGCAGTTGCCCTTGGCGCCTGCACACCTGCGCTGACCGAAGAAGAGGTGCGGGCGGCAACTGATCTGGAACGGTTCGGGTTTACCCCCGCCGAAGGTTACGGGCTGATCGAGGATGGCGAATATACCATACCGCCGGTGCCGCTTGGCTATCTGGAATACCCCAACCGCCGCGAGTTGGTTGTCTATGACGGAACCGAGTCCGCGGGCACGATTGAAATCGATCCGCATGCCAAGTTTCTATACTGGATTCTTGATGACGGCACGGCCTGGCGCTATCCCATCGCTGTTGGCCGCGCCGGGCGGTCCCTGCGCCGCCCGACCGTGATCCGGCGCAAGGTTGAATGGCCCGGCTGGACACCCACGGCGAACATGCTGCGCACCCAACCCGAAGTCTACGGCCCCTTCCGCAGCGGCGTGCCCGGCGGGTTGGCCAGCCCCTTGGGCGCGCGCGCGCTTTATCTGTATCAGGGCGGGCGCGACACCTACTACCGCATTCACGGCACCAATGATCTTGCATCGATCGGCAATTCGGGGTCGGCGGGCTGCATTCGTCTGTTTAATCAGGATATTATCGACCTTTACGAGCGTGTGCCCAATGGCACCAACGTGCGCATCCGCACCAAGGCGGACTCCGAACGTATCCTTGGGCCGGAGCTATCCAACCGTGGCGTTGAACTGCCCCCGACGATTGTGTCGCCCGAAACGATTTACGGCGCGGTCGAGGACCAGACGGCGGCGGACACCGACACCGGCGCAGAAACCGACGCATAATCGCATTTTTGCCGGTGAAAGCAGGGCGAAACACGATTTTGGCTCTACTGCACCCGTGTAAATTGTCATAAGATTTCCCATATAAAGCTTAGACGATTACCAACGAGGGACAAAGTATGGCCAATTTTGACGCGCAGATCCGTGAATCACAGGAACAGGTTGCCGAGGCACAGGGCAAGATTGCCGAACTGACCAGCCGGATCGAAACCGCACGCCAAAAGATGGCCGATGGCACCGATATCGCGGTCGATATTGAAAACGCTTCGCTTGAGGATGTGCATGTGCACACCGAAGCGATGAACGCCAATATCGCCGAACTGATCATGGGGCTGGATGACGTCACCGCCGCATTTTCCAAGGATTTCGACGAGATGCGCTCGAAAACCGGCTGGGAAAGCTTTGTCGGTGTCTTTTCGAAGGGGAAATCGGAATCCTTGCGTCAGGAACGGATGCGCACCGCGTCCGTGGACGATAAACTGCAAGACCTGATCGCAAAGTCCGATGTGATCACCCAACTGCTTGAAGGCCAGTTGGCGGTGCTGAACGAACAGAAAACCAAGGTTGAAACCAACCTGACGGGGACATTGCAGGAACGCGAAACGACCGTGTCCGATCTTGAGGCCGTGAAGGCGGAGATTTCCGGCATGGACCCGACGATCATCGCGCTGGAAAACAAGATAGCGGTCGAGCAGGATGCGGCCAAACGCACGGCACTGGAAACCGAACTGGCTGCCGCCAACACCCGCTATAACGAATTGGTGCAGCAGGAACAGGTCAAGCTGGCAAAATCGCAAACGTTGGAACGCTATATCGACAAGGGTAAGACCTGGATCGATT
The DNA here is from genome assembly GCF_008065155.1 of Octadecabacter sp. SW4. NCBI lineage: Bacteria > Pseudomonadati > Pseudomonadota > Alphaproteobacteria > Rhodobacterales > Roseobacteraceae > Octadecabacter > Octadecabacter sp. SW4. Next base: position 546,256 of record NZ_CP042819.1, read on the forward strand.
CACTGCAAAACCAGGCGGCGACGCAGATGGTTCTGATCAACAAGCTGCAAACCGACACGAAACAGCGGGTGGTGCTGTATGATGCGCTGACCAAATCGCTGAAGACGGCGCAGCAGCAGGACGTGGCCCACCAGATCAACGAAATCGGCGTGAAAACCGACCAGGAGGCGCAGACCGCAATGGCCGCGATCGGGTCCGCCACCAACGCGCGCATGGCCGAAATGATGGAAGCGCACGAGGACCACATGGTATTCGCCCGCGAAGTGCTGGAGCAAAAAGCCCGCGCCGATGAACGTTTCATGCGCCGGTTCGAGAAGATCGTCGAGAAGCACGACAGCAACCAGTACGGGGCTTGATGAAGGCCAGTCTGATGCAAGAGAACCCGTCCGGCGGCAACGCCGGACAGCGCCCGACCGCCCCCATGGGCGGGCGCTTCTCGCCCACCCGCGGACGGGCGCTGTCCTTGGTGCAAATGGTGCGGGCGGAAACTCAATGAAACTGAGCCAACAGAGAAAAATTACCTATTCCGTTGGATTCGGAGCATTGGCTGTTGGGGTTACATGCCTTTCAATTCATAGATCGTTATCTGTAGATGATGCTACGCTTTATTCCATTCTTGCGGTTCTTAGCCTGTTTGTTGCCTTGAACCTGATTGTCGGTGCGGGGGTATTTCGCGAAGCCCATAGGTGGTTTTTTGCAGACGCTCTAGGCAACAAATCCATAGCTCGGAGAATGATTAACAATCCTGTCACTGGTGGCTTCTGGCGCTGGTGGCTACGTGTTGATGACGTCGGAAATCTGCTACATGACTGACACCCGCAACCTTCACGTCCCGCACTTGATGCGGGACCTCTGTGCCGACGAGCGTTGGGCATCGTTGAGGGTGAGGCCCCGGATCAGGTCCGGGGCGTTGGGTATGGCGCATGACTGACACCCCCCTCGATCATTTCCAGCTGGAAGATACCCGCGTCACGCGGCGCTATTTTGGCAAGTTTGAAAAGATCACCGGTCATTTGGGCCGTGTCGCCGCCGCGATGGAGGCTGAACGCCGCCTGACCCGCGCCGAGGTGGAGGTCATGGCGCGCTATCTGGTGGGGCTGACGCTGACGTTCCGCGCGCTGGCGCATAAATACCATTTCAGTGGCCGTTTCGCCCATGCGGGCAAGCTGACATTTGATCGTGTGGAAAGCGGCTTTCCCGTCTTTGCCGAACTGCTGACGATGGCCAATGACGCGCTTCAGGCCGAACGCCACCTGCGCGAAATGCGCAGCGAGGAGGCGCTCAAGGACGAAATGATCCGCGCGATCCTGCACGACCTGGAGATTCCCACCAAGTTGCAATACGCCCTGTCCCAGCGGCTGTATTATCAGGAATTGCGCCGTGGCGGGCTGTTCTGGGCGCAAAACGATCCCGTTGCCGTCTGGCAGGGAAACCCCAGCGAAATGCGCCGGAATTTCCTGATCCACTGGGCGGTTTACGACAGCCAGACCAACCTGCCGACGATCTATCTGATGGAGGTCGAGGACACCGGCAAAGTTGGCCTGCCCAAAGACGAACGCCGCTGGCCCGAGGCCCAGGCCCACCTGATGGCGCAGAGCCTTGGCGGGCTGAAACTGCTGACCATCGCGCGGGGTTTCGATCAGGATTTCGACGATCTGCACCCCAAACGCCTGCGCCGGTTCCACATCGGCCCGATGTATTCCAACGCCTTTACTCGTCAGGCCGGTCCCCTGCGCGAAGTGCTTGAGGCTGCCCGCGCGCCGGTGGGCGAAGACTGGGCGCTGGTCTGGACCGAAGAAGAACTGGCATCCGCCGACACGGTGCGCGAAAAATCCGGCTGGTTCGGCACCGTGCAGCGCGAGGTTTTCGCGCTCGACCCATTCGCGGGCCAAGGCGCGGAAACCGGCGCCACCCGCATGGAACGCAGCATCATCCTGCCCCAACGTCCGTATCAGGCGCTGGAAGAACGCAAACCGCCCGGGTTCTCGGATGTGCGCAAATTTGTCGTCAGCCCCAACGGGCGTGTGCTGAGCTATCGGTGAGGGCGGGATTTTGAGTTGTAATTGCCAAGATGAAGTTGAAGCGGAGGCGCGAACCACATGAGCCAGACAAGTGATCAGATGGAGTTGCGCGAAGAGGATGTGGTCAAGCACTATGCCGCTGCATTGAGGATGCTTGACGGGTTTGACCACGCGCCGCGCATCGCCGATGCCAGGGAGAACCCTGTCGCGGAGAAGTCCAGCGGCGTTGGCACGCGGCGGCGCTTTCGCAGCACCACGCCGGGGCTGGTCACCAAGCGCACCGCCCGCACCGAAGGCGTTCAGTTGATCGCACGGGTTGAAAGTGCGGATCAGGGCGATGGATTGTGCTCGCCGGTACAGGCGTCAGTGTTGCAGGGGCTGCGCCGTGCCTTGGCCATCGCGCTGGCCGTGGCCGAGCAATATGGGGATCGCACGGGGTTGGCTGATCTGAAGCGGGCCAACCTTGAGGGCAGCTTGCCCAGCGGCAAAAAGGCCGAGTTTTCCGAGATGCTGAGTGCGGAGGCGTTGATCTCGCTTTATGTGTTTGGATCCGCCACGGCGTTCCTTTTGGCCAGTCACGCGACCGAAGACACCGTCGAAGTGGGCGAGGTCGAGGAAGTGCTGACCGACAATGGCCAATTGGCCCTGCACGGCGTCTTGTGGGAGTTGGATCAGGACATCGGATCGTTTGCGACAAGTGAGAGCAAGCTGGTCGCCACCGTTTTGGCATTTGCCGAGTCGCTGATGGCCAAGGTCGCGGCCCGCGCCAGCACTGCGCCGCGCCTGGAACCGTTCACCGCCGCGTCCTGGCGGGTCGAGGCGGAGGGGTTCACCGTTGACGGCTTCAGCCCCGCGCACGCGGCGAAATCGTCCAAACTGACCATGACTTTCAAGAAACCCAACGAGGTCGTCGGGAACCATATCGCCAAATATCAGGCCATGAAACTGGCCAAGATGATCATGGCCTATGATTTCGAGCGCAAGCTGAACCCCTTTGCCGAGTTGGGCGGGTTCATCTTTACCTTTATGGGCGATGGCAAGCCAGGAACGGGGAAAACCACCCTGATCCAGATGATGGCGGGGCTGATCAATGACTACTGTCAGGTGGCGGGATATCCGTTTCGCTATCAGAACCTCAGCACTGATAATATCGACAGCTATCAGGGCAAGTCGGGCCAGAACGCCAAGGCGTTTATCAATAATATCATTGATCCCAATGTTATCGGTTTTGGCACCATTGACGATATTGACCAACTGGCAGGGAAGCGCGGCGACAGACAATCGAGTGCAGGTCAGTTGGAAATCACGGCCGTCTTGATGGAGAGTTTCGCAGGCGCCAATACGGTTGTGCGGGGCAATTGCACCTTCGGCATGTTTTCGAACTACCCCGAGAATGTTGACGACGCGCTGCGTCAGCGGGCAGGTGCGCGTTTTCTGGTGGACGGGCCGATCACCCGGGATGATTACATCGATATCCTGTATCTGCTGATGGGCAAGAACCACGATATTCCGGTGGGCAATCACGAGGTCTTCAGCGCGCAAGAGATCAAGAAGGCCGTCACCGCCAGTTTCGAAAGCCATGCGCGCCCGCACGAAGAAGGGCTTGAGCGCGTGTTTGATCGTGTGAACAAGGACATCGGCAAATTGGATACAATTGCCAAGCTCGGCACCTATCTCAAAGGCATTCAAGAGGCGGATGAGCGGTTTACCGGTCGTGCGATCAAGAACATCACCGATGCGGTGAAGGTCCGCGCGATGGATTTCGAATTGCCCGATGAGTGGATGGAAAACCCCGATCTGTTCCTGTTCAAGGACTACGACACCAAAAAGGCGATGATCGACGACATGCGCCAGCCGATCACCGTGGAAATGGTCATCCAGGAAATCAACCGCTACGCCGATAGCGAGTTCCGCTATGCTGACAAATCCGACGAGGTTGCGATCGAGACCATGATCCGCGACTTTGGTCGACAGGAAGAGGCCAAGCGGCGGTATCTGGAGGGTAAAGGGTGAGTGCAGCGTTTCTCATGATGGTGTCGACGGTGGTGGCCGGGGTGATCATCGTGATCATCGTGCCGCTGCTTTGGGCGCGCGTGGGGGGTGTCGCGGGATTTGCGCTTGGGATCATCGCGATTCCGGCGGTCTGGTTCGGGGTCTTGTATCTGGCCATGAAACTTGCCCAACCGATTTGGGGCGATACGGCCGATCTGAAAGTCCTGCCCGATCAATCGCAGCTTGAGGCTTCGGGCGTGTTGGGCGTCTTTGTCCTGATCGCGGCGATCATCAGCGCTGTCATGCGCAGGGGGGGCAAATGAACGATCTGTTTACATCGGGCCAATTGGCCATCGTTCTGCCGGCCCTGACGCTGGCGCTGATTGGCTGGCTGGTCCCGAAACTTTTGGCGATGGCATTCCCCGAAGGGGTCAGGCCGCTGTTATTACTTTCTTTTTGTGCCACGCTGATCATGTTTGGCATTGGTGTGCTGTTCTTTCTGGCGCTGTATCTTTGGCAGGGCGTGAGCCTTGCAACCCTGTCAGAGGCCGGCGCCGCATCGGTCATGTTCCACTTCTTGCGGCTGGGGGCGATATCGGCACTGCTATGGGCACCGATCATGATCTTGTCGATTGCAGGTTTGCCGAAACATTGGGTCAAGAAGACATGGTAGTGTTCCCAAGGTGTTTCCAATGAAGCGGCTGATCGAAAAGGGGTTGATGTTCGGCAACCTGATCCGCGTAGACAGCCCCGTGTTGGTGGATCGGTATAACCGCGCGCTAAAGCACCTGACGGGCAAGACCACCGAACTAGAGGATTTTCACGTTGATATATCCGGTTATTCGCCCGAGATCGGCGACGAATTGGATGATACGCTTTATCTCAACCACGACGGCGTAAACCGGCAGTTTATCCTGCTGACCACCGAACAGAAAACCGCGCCGCTGCTGAACGTGCAGTTTTCCACCTCGCGCGGGATATTGCGCCAGTTCATTGCACAGAACGAGGCGGAATTGTTTGCCTTGACGGCGCGCGATGCTGTCGCGGGCGAATTGGTTAATTCGGTGTTCGTCGCGGACACTGCCGCGCGTCTGTTCGATATCCGTCAGATCACCGTCGAGGCGGATACCACCGAAGGCACGGTGGCCACAGCCGCCAAGCTGGGCAAGATGATTGACCAGTTCAAATCCGAACCCGATGCATGGTTCGATGATGTGCTGATCGCCGAGATGATAGGACTGGCCAAAAAGACCGGCGACGTGGTGCGCAACCCCGTCAAGCTGCGCCAGATGGTGTTCCAGCAAGACAACTTTTGGACTGCCAGGTTCGGCGGTATTTATGTGTTTCGCGGGGTCGAACACCCGGCGGCGATCGCGGCGGGTAACAAGGGCAGCTTGGGTGATTTGCCGGTGCCCTATGTTTTTGATCTGACGGAAACATCGGCGATCGCCAAGTTCCTGCAACTGAATGATCTGGTTGAACCGATCATCAAGGCGCGCGGGATCGACGCGGCGGCGATCCTGCATCAAAAGATGGATTTTGTCGTGGCCGAGGTGGCCAGCAAGATGGGCGAAGACCTGTCAGGCGCCACCCGGCGCGACCTGCGCAATCTGGGGCGGCGCTATGCCTCGAACCTGCCCGAGGAATGGCAGGGGCTGGCCGCACTTGTGCGCTGGGCCGATGAAGGCGGCGACTGGCCGCATATCACCTCAGAGCACCCCGCCTACTTCTATACCCTGCGGGCCAGGGACCACCCGGATGCGGACCTGATCAACATGCTGTTGGCCCAGCTCACTCCGCTGGATATTCGCCAGCTTTTCATCTGCCACAAGGAAGCGTTCTATGCGACCTACGCGACGTGGCCCGACGAGAAAAAGGAATACGTCGCCGACTTTTTGCACCGCGAATATCAGGTCGATAAGGCCGGCACACGCAGGGCGCTGTTCGGTCACGAAGCCCCGATGGCCGAACCACAGGTCGTGCCGCCGCCAATTCCTGATATAATCGCACAAGTCGGCCCCTGGGGCGCGGTGAGGAGAAAATAAATGGCACTCGTGCGATTGATCGTGTTCGGCTTTCTTGGATTAAGCGTGGTGTATATCTGCATCTCGCTGTATTCGCGCTCCGTCCGGCGCGAAAAGCTGGAAGGCTGGTGGGCCGAAGATCATCCCGACGATCTGGATTCATCCGAACGTACCGCCTATATCGAAAAGGGCATGGCCAAATACGAAAGCGGGTTCCGCAAAAAGTTGATCGTGCTGGTATATGTGATACCCACGGTGATCGTCGGCACGATCCTTTATTTCGTCAACTGAAAGGCGCCCAATCATGCGCAATTTTCGTCGTATCTTCCGCATCACCGTTTTCGTGGCTTTCGGGCTTTTGCTACATTACGCCTTACCGCAAAAGGACGTGGCGCGCATTACCGGTACCGATACGATCCGGCAGGATTTCAGCAGTTTCAACCGCTGGTTCTTTGCGCAGGCCGATAGTGGCAACGTCGACGGCGTGAACCGTGATGTGTTGTTCATCACCGCGCAGCGCAAACAGACCTATCTGTTCGGACTGATCCGCGGCGGTGATGATGTGATGGTCTATCGCAACGAAGATACCGGCTGGATCTGGCCGCCCTATTTCAAGTTCGACACCCGCGATCTTCAGGGCGAGGCGCAGGATTTGGTTTCAACCGCCGAAGACCCGAAATGGGTGACGATCACGCACTATGGCTGGCGCAACCGCTTCTTTACGATCTTCCCCAACGCCATTGCGATCAAACAGATCGACGGGCCGGATTATCGCCCGGTCCCGTGGTTCAATATCGTGTTCTTCATTGCCCTGATCATCGGCATCCTGTTCATCCGCGCCATGTGGATGCAGTTTCGTGAGCGCACGCTTGACCCGATTGCCGACAAGGCAGGTGACCGGCTTGATCACGTCAACGCTGATCTGGCCGAACGGCGGGGGCGCATCCGCCGTTGGCTTGATAGCTGGAAAAGCAAATAGCGCTTAGCCCTCGCCGTAGGGTATCCAGATCGTCTTGACCTCGGTCGCGGCCGCCAAAAATGCGCGTCCTTCACCCACCCCGCGGTCCATCCAGTCGCGTGCCTGGCCGTTGTTGACCCATGTGCGTTTCAGGTTTAGCGCGGCGGCGCGTTCAATCTCGCCTGACAGGTCCGTGCTGGAAAACGACCAGACCGCGTCGATATCCATATGCGCGGCCAGTGTCGGGGCCAGTTCGGCATGTGATCCGGTCAGGATGTTCACCACGCCGCCCGGCACATCGGATGTTTCCAGCACCTGATAGAAATCGGTCGCCGCCAGCGGGAAGGGTTCGCTCGCCACCAGCACCGTGCGGTTGCCCATCGCGATGGCGGGGGCCATCGCGCTGATCAGACCCAGTAGCGGATGTTCATCGTCACACAGGGCCGCAATCGTGCCCACCGGTTCGTTCATCGCCAAGGCAACGCCGCGGATCGGCACCCCCTTGGCAGCCCCGTCCAGTTTATCGGCCCAGGCGGCATAGGTGAACAGGCGGCGGATGGATGCCTCGACCTCCTTGGCACCGCTACGGCCGCCGGTCAGACGGTTGATACGGTCGGCAAATTCGTCAGCGCGCGCCGACAGGTTCTCGGCGATGTAATACAGGATTTGTGCGCGTAGATGGCCCGTGGTCTTGCCCCAACTCTTGGCCCCATTCGCCGCCTCGACGGCGTTGCGCACATCCTTGCGGTTCGCAACAGAGACGTGACCCAGCAACTTGCCCGCGCGATCAAACACGGGGGTTGAATAGCCGCCATCAGGGCGCGATTGCTTGCCCCCTATATAAAGCTTGGCCGTGCGATCGAGCGGGTCGGCGGGGTGGCCATCTTCGGTAGTAAAGGCTGCTACGGGCTTTTGCTTTTTCGCATTGCCCTTGGGCCGTGTGTAGGCCTGCAAGCCTTCCCAACCACCCTCGCGGCCGAACCCGCTTTCGCGCATGCCGCCAAATCCGGCAGCCGCGTCAAACATGTTCGTGCCGTTGATCCAGATCACACCGGCGACCAGTTTCGGCGCGATATCCAGTGCCAGATTGATATTCTCGCTCCAGACCGTGGCGGCCAGCCCGTAGCGGGTGTTGTTGGCCACCTCGACAGCCTCGGACGGGGTGCGGAATGTTGTGCCAACCAATACGGGACCAAAGATTTCTTCCTGCATCAAGGTATCAGCAGGCGCTAGCCCGGTGATCAGGGTCGGCGGATAAAAGCACCCTTCGGCGGGCATGTCACAGGTGGCGCGATAGGTGACGCCGGCGTTATTGCCATCGACCTTGTCCCTGATCTGTTGCAACTGCACAGGGTCCACAATTGCGCCCACGTCGATGCATTTATCCATCGGGTTGCCGACCCGCAGCTTGTCCATGCGGGCGCGCAGTTTGGAGTAGAAACGGTCGGCGACACCTTCCTGCACCAGCAGGCGTGACCCGGCGCAGCAAACCTGCCCCTGATTGAACCAGATCGCATCAACCAGTCCCTCAACGGCGCTGTCCAGATCGGCATCGTCAAACACGATATAAGGGGATTTCCCGCCCAGCTCCAAGGTCAGCGCCTTGCCACTGCCCGCCGTTGCCGCGCGAATGCGGCGACCCACAGCAGTTGACCCGGTAAAGGCGATCTTGTCGACATCCGCGTTGACGATCATTTCGCCGACCGCGCCGTCACCGGTAACGATATTCACGACCCCCTTGGGCACGCCCGCCTGACGGCAGATATCCGCAAACAGCAGTGCCGTGAGCGAGGTATATTCAGCAGGTTTCAACACCACCGTGTTGCCCATCGCCAGCGCGGGCGCGATCTTCCACGCCAGCATCAGCAGCGGGAAATTCCACGGCACGATCTGGCCGCAAACGCCAAGCGCTTGGCGGTCGGGCAATTCGGCCGACATCAACTGCGCCATGCCTGCATGGTAATAGAAATGCCGCTGCGCCAGCGGAATATCAATGTCGCGGCTTTCGCGGATCGGCTTGCCGTTGTCCAGCGTCTCAAGCACAGCAAACAGACGCGAATGCTTTTGCAAAAGGCGCGCAATGGCATAAAGCACCCTGGCGCGACCATGCCCGCCCAGCTTTGCCCATTTGCCCTGCGCCTTGCGCGCGGCTGTTACGGCGGCTTCCACATCGGCCTGCGTGCCCTGGGTCACATTGGCCAGCACGTTGCCAGTGGCCGGGTTGCGGGTTTCAAAGGTCGCGCCAACGGCGGTGAACTGCCCGTCGATGAAGTGGCCAAAGCTGTCACCCATATCGACCAGCCACGCAAGCGCCTCGGCAGCCCCTTCTGGGGCGGGGCCATAATCCATGCTTTCAAAAATGTCGCGAACGGTCATGCCCGTGCTCCTGCTTCAACTTCATCTTGGCAAATACAACTCATCCCGCGCTATCCAATCGCGTGACGCCACTGGGCCGAATAGGCACCGGTGACGTGGTGTTCAAGTTGCCGCTCAATATCGCCCAAAAGGCTCGAGGCGCCGAAACGGAACAGATCAGGCTGCAACCAACGATCCCCCAACTCGTCCTTCATCATCGCCAGATAGGTGATCGCATCCTTGGCCTTGCTGATCCCGCCCGCAGGCTTGTAGCCCACGCGAATACCGGTGCGTTCATGATATTCGCGGATCGCGCGGATCATGGTCAGGGTCACGGGCAGGGTCGCGTTGACCGGTTCCTTGCCGGTGCTGGTCTTGATGAAATCGGCGCCCGCCATCATGCAAACCACCGAGGCACGCGCGACATTGCGTAACGTCCCCAATTCACCCGTGGCCAAAATAGCCTTGACGTGGGCATCGCCGCAGGCCTCGCGCATGGCGCGCATTTCATCATAAAGCGCCTGCCAGTCGCCGGTCAGCACATGGCGGCGGGAAATCACGATGTCGATCTCCTTGGCACCGGCATCCACGCTTTCGCCGATCTCGGCCAGTCGCAGGTGCAACGGTGACAGACCAGCGGGGAACCCTGTGGACACGGCCGCGACGGGAATGCCAGATCCGTTCAGCGCGTCCACGGCTGTTGGCACCATATCGTGATAAACGCAGACCGCACCGGTGGTCAGGCCGGTCATGCCCAGGGTCGCAAGAATGTCCGCGCGCACGGGCTGGCGCGCCTTGGCGCACAAGCGGCGCACGCGCCCTTCGGTGTCGTCGCCCGCCAGCGTGGTCAGGTCGATGCAGGATATCGCACGGCATAGCCATGCCGCCTGATACTCTTTTTTGACGCTACGCCGCCCCGGAAGGGTCGCGGCCCGCCGTTCAATGGCGGATGTGTTCGCCTGCACGGACCGCACCCATGACAGATCAAGGGGCAGACCGTCATTGCGCGCCTCGACCGTCTGGGGCAGGTGGGTTGTTTTGGTGTCGATGGTCGTGGTCACGCGGCATTCTCCGATTGCAGAGATAGAACGTGGCACGGCCCCGCGCCGTTTTCAAGCGCGCGTGGGCTGCAGGACGTCACGTTGTCGCGCACGGCGATAGCGCTGCGGAGTCTGGCCGTGATGCGCCAGAAACAGCTTGTGGAAATGCGACAGGTTCGGGATGCCGCAATCAGTGGCGATCTCGGACAATGTGTCGGCGGTGCCCGACAGGCGCCGCGCCGCGTAATCCATACGGATCGCGTTGATATATTCTGACGGGCTTTGGCCCAGATGGGCGCGCGCCGTGCGGCTGACATGGGGGTGAGCACGGCCCGCGGCGGCGACAAAACCTGCTGCCCCGTGCCGGAAAACTGCGGGGTCTTGGGCGCTTGCGCAGGCATCGGCCAACCACTGCGGTGCGCCGCCGGGTATGTCGGGTGCGCCGTCAAGCAGGCTGGTCAGGAGCGGAAGTAAGAATGCTTCGGCCTCGAATACGCTGGGTTGCGCGCGTTCCAGACGCAATGCGGCGGCGTTGACGGTTGCAAGCTGGCGCATGTCGCGGTGTTGAAGGACTGGCGCTGGGCTGTCAGCCCAGAAAAACCGTCCCCTTAACGCGCTGTGGCGCTGCCCAAGGTCGGCGATCATGTCGGGCGAAAGGCTGATCGAAACGACCAGCGCCTCCTCGCCGCGCCCTTGAAGAGCGTGGGCATGATCGGGGCGCACGAACAGCATGTCCCCTTCGCTCAGATCGGCGCGCCCTAAGGGCAAGTGATGGCGCACGGTGCCATTCTGCACCCAAAGAAGTTCAAAAAAATCATGGGCATGAAAGACTCGCGGACGGCGCGTATCCAAAGTTGCACGGGTGAGGTGATAAGCGGCACCTTTGGGAATAATATCAGCGTGATAGAGTTTGATCTGGTCCATAATATCCATATACCACACTCTATCGCAGGCCGCCCCCTGCCATCGCGTCGCACCTGCACGGGGGAGGTGACGCCGCCCGTGCGCTAGGCTAAAGGGTATGAAACGCCGCACAAGGAAAGCCTGCCATGACTTTTGATCGTTCAGTGAAAATTGCCCCGTCCATTCTGTCGGCGGACTTTGCCAATTTCGGTGCTGAAATTCAGGCGATCGAGGATCAGGGCTGTGACTGGGTCCATGTGGATGTGATGGACGGGCATTTTGTGCCCAACCTGACCTTCGGCCCGCCCCTTTGTGCCGCAATCCGTCCACATATCAAGACGGTGATGGATGTGCATTTGATGATCTCGCCGGTGGATCAGTATATCGAAGCCTACGCCGCTGCTGGTGCCGATATTATTACCGCCCATGTCGAGGCGGGCGCGCATACCCATCGCACGATGCAGGCGATCCGCGCCACGGGGGCCAAGGCAGGCGTGGCGCTGAACCCCGCCACTCCCGCTACCGAAGTTGAATATCTGCTTGATATGATCGACATGGTCTGCGTGATGACAGTAAACCCCGGTTTTGGTGGGCAAAAGTTTATTCATAGCCAGATCGACAAGGTGCGCCAGCTGCGCGCGATGATCGGGGACCGGCCGATTCACATCGAAATTGACGGTGGCGTGACGCCGGAAACCGCACCGCTTGTGATTGCGGCGGGGGCTGATGTGCTGGTCGCGGGGTCAGCCGTATTCAAGGGCGGATCGGTTCAAAACCCGGCGGCCTACGGTGAAAACATCCGCGCCATACGGGCCGCTGCCGCCACATAACTGCTGCACAAAAACTGCACGAACCGCGCGCGGGGCTTGCACCGCCGCGCCCTATCCCCGTCGCCAATCAACAAGACGAGGGATCAGACATGTCAGGATATACCGTGCGCGGATTGCCCCGCGGGCTGGCCAGGGATGCGTGGTGGATCGCCGCCGACAGCCGTAGCGGCGCAACTGACGGCATCCGCCCTTCGCCGGTCGTGACACAGGGTGCCTTTGCGCTTTTGACCGGGCTGATCGTTTTGATCGACGTTCTGTTGTGGCGTGCCACCGCGCCGGGTTTGTCGCTTGTGGTGGTCATTGCCGTACTCGCGGCTGCTGCGCAATTTTGCCTTAGCCACCGCCTGTCACGGCACGGGATAATGATGGGCTGGGCAGGCATTGGCCTTGGTGTATTGCCGCTTGTCGAAGTCGTGCAGCCCTTGTCCATCGCCTTTGCGATCGGGGGTCTGTTGCACTTTGTCGCCCGGGTGCTGTTGGACGGCGGCCCGATTGACAGCGCGCGCCTGGGGCGGGCAGTCGGGCGGTTCGTGGTGCTGGGGCATCTGCAAACCGCGCGTGATATTCTGGCGACACCCAAACAGGTCAACGTCGGCGAGAAAGTGCGCGGCATTCCCTTTGCGGGGCTGTTCACGAACTGGGCGCTGCCGGTCGGGCTGGGTGGCGTATTTCTGATCCTGTTGATGCGCGCCAATCCGATCCTTGCAGGCTGGGTATCCTCTGTGACAAGTCTCGCCCCTGCGACCATCGGCGACCTTGAGAGGGTCTTGTTCTGGGTCTTTTCGGCAGTTGCGGTCTGGCCGTCCTTGCGGCTTGCCCCGCTGCGCGCGCGGATGGTGCCGCCTTTGCCGCTGACAGGGCATCGATCGGTCTTTCGCTTGCCCCACGCCGTTTTGAATGCCGCGTCGCTTTGGCGTGCCTTGATCGGCTTCAACCTGATTTTCGCACTGCAGACGGCAATGGATATGACCTATCTATGGGGCGGCGCGCGCCTGCCTGACGGGCTGACCTATGCCGAATATGCCCATCGGGGTGCTTATCCGCTGATCGCCACAGCGCTGCTGGCGGGGCTGTTTGCGCTCTTGGCGCAACCCTTCCTACCGGGGCGCAAGGGGCTGAAAGCGCTGCTTTATTTATGGGTTGCACAGAACGTTGCGCTGACCCTTTCTGCCTTGCTGCGCCTTGATCTATATGTGCAGGCCTACGGGCTGACGTATCTGCGCTTTGCAGCGATGATCTGGATGGGGTTGGTCGCTGCGGGGCTGGTGGCGATGATTTGGCAGATGGCGCGGGTGCGCAGCATCACGTGGCTGGTTTGGACCAATGCGGCGATGACTTTGGGTGTGCTTTATGTGCTGTGCTTCGTCAACGTGGCCGGGATCATCGCAACCTATAATCTGGACCGTCACCCCAGGGCGACACACTATGTCTGTATGCTGGGCGAAGGGGCTGACGCCGCGATCATCGCCCATGAACGCCGCATCGGGTATCAGATTTGCCGCGCGTCCGATGTGACCCTTGCCGCGCCCGATGGCTGGCGCGATTGGGGCTACCGCAACTGGCGCCTGCGCCGTAACCTGACCGGTGAAGGGAGCGCGACATGAGCAGCAAAATCCTGATCGTTGATGACGACCCGCAGATTCGCGACATGTTGCAGATTGCGCTTGGACAGGCCGATTTTGATGTCGTGCAGGCCAGTGACGGGGCGATGGCCGTGACTCTGGCAGCGCGCGAGAGGCCCGATCTGATCGTGCTGGATATTGGTCTGCCGGAAATGGATGGGCTGGCGGTGTGCCGCGAGGTGCGCAAGTCAAGCGAGGTGCCGATTCTGTTCCTGACGGCTCGCGGCGATGAAATCGACCGTGTTGTCGGCCTTGAAATGGGGGCGGATGACTATGTCGCCAAGCCGTTTTCGCCGCGCGAACTGGTGGCCCGTGTGCGCGCCATTCTGAAACGTTCCGGCACCCACACGCCCGCACAAACCACCGCGCGTCATGGCATTGTCGAAGTCGATCAGACCCGCCACATCTGCCGTGTTGCTGGCGAAACCGTGCCGCTGACCGCGCGCGAGATGGACCTTTTGGCGCGTCTGATCCAACGGCCCGATCATGTTACATCGCGCCCGCAGATGGTGGACGCGATCTATGGTACCAACATCCATGTCAGTGACCGCACGGTTGACAGCCACCTGCGCAACCTGCGCCATAAACTGACCCAGGCAGGCTGCGCGGATGCTATTGAAACCGTGCATGGCGTCGGGATCAGGATGGGCCCATGTCGGGGCAGATAAGGCGCAAATGGCGGCCGACGCTTGCGTTGTTTCTGGGCTGCATGTTGATCGCGGTGCTGGCCTTGCCGTTTCTTGGGTTTGGTGTGGTGCGGGTGCTTTGCGTGCCGCTGCGCCCCGCATTTATCGGTGAAGGCTGGCCGACAATGACGTGCACGGGGGCGGCGGTGCTGATCACCGTCCTTGTGATTGCAGCCACCGCGATTTTGGGCTGGATGATGTGGCGCGTATTGCTGAACCCGATCACCGCTTTGGCCGAACGCGCCAATGCCATCAAGAATGGCGAGGAAGCGGCGCTTGCCCCCCTGTCGCACTATGGCACGGCCGAAATGCGCGACATGGGCCAGTCGATCCTTGATATGGGTCACGTTTTGCTGAATCGCGAGGCGGTGTTGCGCAGCTACGCCGACCATGCGACCCACGAGCTGAAATCACCCCTGACGGTGATCCGCGGCGCAAGCGAACTGCTGGCCGCGCCTGACCTTCCTGCTGCGGCGCGCGTGCGGTTGTTGGCGCAGATCGACGATGCGGCAAACCGGATGACCGCGCTGCTTGATGCGCAACGCGCCTTGGCGCGCGCGCAGGAACCCTTGGTGCAGGGCCAATGCCGGATCGCCGATTTGACCAAGGAGTTACGCCAGGATTTTCCCACGCTGGACATCACCGTGCGGGGCGATGATGCCCTGCCGATTGCTGGCGAACGGA
Source organism: Octadecabacter sp. SW4 (assembly GCF_008065155.1). NCBI lineage: Bacteria > Pseudomonadati > Pseudomonadota > Alphaproteobacteria > Rhodobacterales > Roseobacteraceae > Octadecabacter > Octadecabacter sp. SW4. The sequence continues at coordinate 561,371 of NZ_CP042819.1, forward strand.
TGCGGATGGTGCTTGATCACCTGCTGGGCAATGCCACCGCGCATGGCGCGACAGCGGTGACGATCACCGCGCGCGATGGGTGCGAATTGACGGTCGCCGACAACGGCAACGGCGTGTCTGACGGCAACCGCGCGCGCATTTTTGATCCCTTTTTCACCACCCGTCGCGACGATGGTGGCACCGGCATGGGCCTGCCTATCGTCGCTCGCATGCTTGATGCACATGGGGCGACAATCACGCTGGCCCAAACATCAGACAGCGGCGCGCGTTTCGTGATCCGTTTTGCGCAAGCCGCGCCCTATCGCGTTTCGACTTAACACTGACTCGCTTGTTCGCGGCCTCTCCCTGCGGGCGAACGCGAAAAGCGATCTGCGGTGTCTCGATGTAAAGTCGAAACGCCCTAGCTCATGCCTTTTTTCGACAGGAACGAGGGTAATTTGCCACCGTTTCCTTTGGGTGTCACTGCGACTTCGGGAGGGGCTTCGGGGTCGTCCGCGCCCATCTTCTTGATCATCGCAACGCCGCTTTCACCCAAGGGCACGGTTGCGAACGGCCCGCCGATACGCATCTGCGCAAGGTCTTGCGGATCGGCCGGGCCTTCCTTGGCGAACAGTGCCGCGGCCCAGTCTTCGGCGTTGTCTTGCGGGCGATATCCCAGGAACGACACGCGGGAATTGTCCACCGCGACGCGGGTGTTGGCACTGACGCCGTAAACCACGGTAAATCCAACGGTGGGCGTGTCCACCGCACGTTCGACAAGCTGGATCAGGTCGCCGTAAGACAGCCACGTGCCAAGGGCGCGCACGTTGCCCGGTTCCGGCGTGCAGGACGCAATCCGTAGGCAGACAGATTCCAGCCCGCGCTTTTCCCAATACATCCGGCCCATGTCTTCGGCGAAGCATTTGGCCAGACCATAAAATGTATCGGGGCGGTGATCACAGTTGGTATCGACACCATCGGCGGTGGGATGCATCCCGACCGCATGGATCGACGAGGCATAGACCACCCGGCGCACACCATGCTGATAGGCCGCTTCCCAGACGTTATAGGCACCGATGTAATTGGGTCCAAGCAGCTCCTCGAAGGTGCGTTCATCCGCAATGGCGGCGAAATGCACGACCATGTCCGCGCCCTCCAGCAGTGGTCCGATTTCATCCATCTTGGCGACATCGGCCTTGGCGAATGTTTCATTTACCAGCAGGTCGGGGGCGTCTTGGAGATCGACGGACACCAGCGCATCAGCCATTTTTGACAGGGGTTCACGCAGTTGCGATCCAAGCGCACCCAGCGCTCCGGTGAGGACGATTTTCTTCATGGGTCTTCCTTTGTTCTTGCGTCAGATCACGGCCCGTTCGACGAAAGGTGTGTTGCTTGCGATACGGTCATACCCCAGCGGCGCAAGGTCAAGGGTGCGAAACTGGCCATGCACGAGCAATTCGGCCATTCCCCGCCCAATGGCAGGAGATTGCTGAAGCCCATGCCCGGAAAAACCATTGGCAAAGTAGAAATTGCCAACCTCGGGGTGTGGCCCGACAATCGCGTTCTGATCAAGCGTGTTATAGGCGTAATGCCCGACCCAGGTGTTGATCAGCTTGATCTGTTCAAAGGCAGGCACGCGGGTGGCCAGAACGGGCCAGACCTTGTTTTCCCAAAGACCGTGATCAATGGTGAAATCGTCGAAATCCACCGCCGGGTCATCGTCAGGCGGACAGCCGGCAAGGTAATAGCGCCCGTCACTGCGCATATGCACGCCTGACGGGTCAATCGTGAGGGGCAGGTCGCGGTCCAGCGGGGCCGCCGCATCAAAGATAAACGTATACCGGCGACGCGCCTCGACCGGCACATGCAGCCCCGCCATCTGTGCGGTGATATTGGCGCGGGGGCCGGATGCGTTGACGATCTTGCCCGCGCTGATCTGGGTGCCATCGGCCAAGGTGACGCCGGTGACGGTTCCGCCCGAACGGCTGATCCCCGTGACATCGCCCTTGATGTATTCCACGCCCTGCGCGCGGGCTTTCTTGCGAAACCAGTCAAAGATCGTGCCACCGTCAAAATACCCCTCATTGAGGGTGTTGTGGCTCCCGCAGATCACATCATCCAGATTGTAGAACGGATAGGCGGCGGCGATATCATCGCGCGACATGATCCGCGTGCCAGCCCCCATGCTGGCCTGAAGCCGCTGGTTTTCACGCAGCACATCGGCGAATTCTTCGGTATCGGCCAGATACATGTAGCCATAGTTTTGCAGCGGGATGTCGGGGGCGTCATCACCCATGTAGTATTTGAAATTGTTGATAAATTCCGCACCAAACTGACTAATCTGGATATTGATGCGGGTGCCGAACTGCTGGCGGATGCAGGAATTCGTATGCGTGGTCGAGGCAAATTCATAACTCGGATCGCGCTCGATCACGGCAATGCGACCTTTGAAGTCAGGATCGCGCGAGGTCCAGAAAGCGATGGATGATCCGACCATCGCGCCGCCGATAATGACGATGTCGTAGCTGTTCATGGCGCGCGCCCCTCTTGCACGGCTAGGGCCACATCGCGGATTTCTTTATCACTTAGCCCATAATCTGCTTGCGCCGTTTCAGCCGAAATATAGCCCCGCGCCAGATCGCGTTTGACCTGCTCAAGCGCACGTTCGGACGGGTCGCCATATCCGGCCCCGCCGGGAAAGGCCATGACCACGCGCCGCCCGTGCGCGACAAACTGTTTGCCCTTGCCGCGCATCGCTGTGCCATCGTTCAGGGCGATGGTCGTGGGCGCACCCGCACCACCGCCACGGCGCCCCTTTGCCGGATGATCAACGCGGTCGAACATCGCCTGAATGTCAAATTCATGGCCCTCGCGCGCGCCGACTTCCATGTATTGCCCAAGACCACCGCGCTGTTTGCCCGCGCCACCTGAATCGGGGCGCAATTCCTTGCGCCAGATGATCACGGGGCCGGCGTGTTCCGTGGCCTCGACCGGCATGGTCATGACACCGGACGGAAAAGCGGTGGCGTTCAACCCGTCAAATGCGGGGCGCGCGCCCGATCCGCCCGAATTGAAGGTCAGCACTTCGGATCGCACGGCACCCGCGGGGGCAGGCGCATCTGTGCGTGGCCGCAAACTGACCTGAAAGTTGCACAGGCATCCGGCCCCTTCGGCGGGCACCAGACCCGGCACGATCTGATCAAATGCGTTGAACACCGCATCCGGCACGAAATGGCCGACAATGTGGCGCAGGGCCACGGGCGCGGGATGCACAGCGTTGACGATGGTATTTTCGGGCGCGGTAATTTCAAACGGCGCGAGGCTGGCGGCGTTATTGGGAATCTCCGGCGCGATTGCCACCTTGAGGGCGTAACAGGCATAGGCCTTGGCATAGACCAGCGGGCAGTTGATACCCTTTTTATCGACGCCGGACGTTCCGGTGAAATCGCTGATGATCCGGTCCTTTTCAATCGTCAGCTTCACGCGCAGGGTGATCGGCGTGTCAAACCCGTCAATCGTCAGCTCGCCCGTGGCCGAGGTGCGCGGCAGCGCAGCGATCCGTTCCAGCGTGGCGGCGCGGGATCGCGCAAGGATAAATGCCGCGATCCCTGCCAGATCGTCCAGCCCGAATTCCTGCATCATGTCGGTCAACCGGCGGTGGCCGATCTCGTTACAGGTGGCCAGCGCGTAGATGTCGCCAATCAGCTGATCAGGTTCGCGCACATTGCCGCGAATGATCGCCACCAGCGTGTTGTCCACCGTGCCGCGATCGGCGAATTTCATGATCGGGATGTGTATCCCTTCCTCGTAGACGCTTGCCGCATCGGCGCCAAATCCGCGCCCGCCCACGTCAACCACATGCGCCGTGCAGGCGAAAAAGCCCACATGCGCACCCTTGTGAAAGGACGGGGTGACGATTGTGAAATCATGCAGGTGGCCGGTGCCTTCCCAGGGGTCGTTGGTGATATAGATGTCACCTTCGGCGATGTTGTCGCGCCCGATCCGGCGGATGAAATGTGCCACCGCATCGGCCATTGCATTGACGTGACCGGGGGTGCCGGTGACGGCCTGTGCCAGCATTTGACCCTCTGTGTCATACACCCCCGCCGACAGGTCTCCCGCCTCGCGCACCGAGGTGGAAAAGGCTGTGCGCACCAGCGCTTGGGCCTGTTCTTCGACGACGGAAATCAGACGGTTCCACATCACCTGATAGGCAACGTTCGATGGCTGGGCGGTCATGCGCGGCCCTCCTTGATGTCGATACATCCGTCCGGCTGGCGAATGGCATGGCGGCTGACAGGCACGATAATCGTTGTTTCATCTTCGATAATCGCGGCTGGGCCCTGGACGGTCTGACCGGCGGTCAGATCTGCACGGGATACGATTTGGGCATCAACAAACGCGGCACCTGCGGGGTCGAATATCGGGCGCGCGGTGGTGGTATCCGCCGCGCCAATGGAATTGGCCAGCGTGATCTTTTCGACAGTTTCGGGCGGCGTTGTCGCGTTCACCGACCAGACGGTGATTTCCACGTCCAAGCCCGCAACCGTGCGCCCGAACAGCTTGGTATAATCTGCCTCGAACAGCCGCTCGTAGGTGGCGGCATCGGGGTTTTGCGCCTGATCCGCGGTCAGTGTGATCGGAATTTCCCAGCCCTGCCCGGTGTAGCGCATGTAGACTTTGAATTCCGACAGAATATCGGCACCTGGGTCGCAGTTGCGCACAAAGCCATGTGCCTCGGCCTGCAATTCAGCCAGCAGGGTTGCCACGCGGCCCCCGTCAAACCCCGACAGTTTCATATAGACCGACCTGTTCGCCTCGAAGGAAAACGGTGCGCGCAAGAACCCGATCGCCGAACCGACGCCCGCTCCCGGTGGCACCAACAGACGGGTGATGCCCAGCTTTTCGCACAAGCGCCCAGCGTGCAGCGGTGCGGCGCCGCCAAAGGCAATCATCGTGTAATCCGACAGGTCTTCGCCGTTTTCGACCGCGTGCACTCGCGCGGCATTGGCCATGTTTTCATCGACGACTTCGGCCAGCCCAAAGGCCGCCGTGGTCGCATCCATGCCCAAAGGGTCACCCAGCACGCGGGTCAGCGCCGCTGCAGAATTATCCGTGTGCAATGGAATCGTGCCGCCTGCGAAATTATCGGGGTCAAGCTTGCCCAGCACCAGATCGGCATCCGTCACCGCCGGGCGATCCCCGCCGCGTCCGTAACAGGCCGGCCCGGGTTCCGACCCCGCCGATTCCGGCCCGACACGGATTTGTTGCATCGCATCAACATGCGCCAGTGACCCACCGCCCGCGCCAATTTCCACCATGTCGATCACCGGGATTGAAATGGGCATGCCCGACCCTTTCTTGAACCGGTAGGTGCGGGCAACCTCGAACACCCGCGATGTTTTCGGGGTCTGGTCCTTGATCAGGCAAATCTTGGCCGTGGTTCCGCCCATGTCAAAACTCAGCACCTTGTCCAACCCGTAGCGCGCGGCGATATTGGCGGCGAAAACAGCGCCACCGGCAGGGCCGGATTCGACCAGCCGCACGGGGAATTCCGCCGCACTTTCGATCGACATGATCCCGCCGCCGGAATGCATCAGAAAGATGTTGCAACCCACCCCCTCGGCCTGCATCCGCCCGCGCAAACGGCCCAGATAGGATTTCATCTGCGGCTTGATATAGGCGTTGGCAACGGTGGTGTTGAAACGTTCGTATTCGCGCATCTGCGGCGATACTTCGCACGACAGAGACAGCATCGCATCGGGCATCAGGTCGGCCACGACCGCGGCCACCAGCCGTTCATGACTGTCGTTCAGATAGGAATGCAATAATCCGATGGCCACGCTTTCATATCCCGCGGCGGCGATCTGCTGCACCACCGGCGTGATATCATCGCGGCTCAGCCCGACCAGTTCGGCCCCCGTTGCATCAATCCGCCCGGGCACCGTGAAACGCATCTGGCGCGGCAAAAGCGGGTCGGGCAGGGTGAGGTTCAGGTCATATTGTTCAAAGCGTGATTCGGTCCGCATCTCGATTACATCGCGAAAGCCTTGGGTGGTGATGAGTGCGGTTTTGGCCCCGCGCCGTTCGATCAGTGCGTTGGTGGCAAGGGTGGTGCCGTGGATGATCTGGCCAATGTCAGCAGGGGAAATATCCGCCTTGGCACAGACCTGATGCATACCGTCGATGATTGCGTCCTCGGGCGCGCCGTATGTCGTCAGAACCTTGGTCGAAAAGCTGCCCCTGGCCGTTTCCAGAACAACATCCGTGAACGTCCCGCCAATATCAGCGCCGAGTCGATTGGTGATCTGTGACATGCGCCCCCCAGGTGTTTGGGAAACCTTGGAGCGATTTGGGTGGGACTTCAAGCGTTGTGAATGACGACGGATTACCCGCTATGATCAACCGAAAACGAGGGGATTTGGTGGAGCCTAGCGGGATCGAACCGCTGACCTCCTGCATGCCATGCAGGCGCTCTCCCAGCTGAGCTAAGGCCCCGAATGCTGACGTGGGAAGGTATGTCAGCGAGGTGCTGTCTATGCAGCGTCGCGGGCGAGATCAAGAGAAAAAATCCCGCCCAACGATGATTAGCGAGTGATCACTTAGCTGTCGTCGTCCGGTGCGGCAACGTCGGCGATTTCGTCCAGCGAAACATCATCGTCGTCATCATCTTCCAGAACGTCATCGCCCAGATCGACATCTTCGTCATCATCATCGTCGTCAAGAACGAGATCATCCTCCTCGGACTCGGCTTCCATCTTTTTGGTCTGCGCATCGGCAGCGTCGGCGACCATTGTGCGGGTCTTGCCGGTGTTGATGGTGACCGTTTCGCCGGTGTAGGGGCTAATGATCGGGTCGGCGTTCAGGTCGTAGAACCGTTTGCCGGTTGTCGGGCAAACACGTTTGGTTCCCCACTCTTCTTTGGGCATCTTGCTTCCCTTCAAAATCTGACTACTTGCAGCGCAATGACGCCAACTGCCATAAGCTGTCAGGCGTGTCAAAGCCTTTGGCGCGGCATTCTAACTGGGACGTCATATGGGCCGTCATGTCATTGGGGGCAACCCCCCGATCGAAGTCACGCTGCGCCGCTCGACCCGTGCGCGCCGCCTGTCGCTGCGGGTGTCGCGGCTGGACGGACGGGTGACGCTGACCTTGCCCCACCGCGTCAGTGAACGCGAGGGAATCGCCTTTGTGCGCGAGCGGGAAGACTGGCTGCGTGGCCATCTGTCCGGCATCACCAAGGAAACCCGCCCCCAGATCGGCGGCACCGTGCCTTTTGGCGGCGAGGATCTGGCCATCGTCGCAGGCCCGGTCAAACGTGCCCGCATGGGCGAGGCGGCACTGATTGTCCCCGATGATCCCGCCCGCGTCAGTGCGCGGGTCGAGGCCTATATGAAACTGCACGCGCGCGATCGTCTTGCCGATGCGTCTGATCGTTATGCGGCGGTGCTTGGGCGCAGCTACGGGCGGATCACCCTGCGCGATACACGCTCGCGCTGGGGGTCGTGTTCGTCGACAGGTGATCTGATGTATTCATGGCGTCTGATCATGGCCCCGCCCGAGGTGCTTGATTATGTCGCGGCTCACGAGGTCGCCCATCTGGTCGAAATGAACCACTCTGATGCCTTCTGGACCGTGGTTGGTGATATTTTTCCCGACCACAAACGCTGCCGCAGGTGGTTGCGCGAAAATGGCGACCGGCTGCACCGCGTGCGGTTTCGCGATTGACCAGAGCGGCGCATGTGATCACAAATGATGCATGTTGATCCAGTCCCGCCAGAACGATCCCGTAGGATCGGCCCATGACCGCGTTTATCGCGCGCTGCGCACCCGTATCATGCACGGTGAAATGGAACCGGGGCAGGCGCTGACACTGCGCGGGATCGGCAAGGAATTCGGCGTTTCGATGACCCCCGCGCGCGAGGCGGTGCGCCGCCTTGTGGCCGAAGGAGCGCTGTTTCTGTCGTCTTCGGGGCGGGTGTCGACCCCGGAATTATCCAGCGAGCGGCTTGAGGAACTGGCGGCGCTGCGCGCATTGTTGGAGCCCGAACTGTCCAGCCGCGCCTTGCCGCGTGCGCACTTTGCCCTGATTGACCGGTTGGAAGTGATCAACGCAGGCGTCAGCCAGATGGTCGCGCGCCACGATGCGCCCGGCTATATCCGCATGAACCTTGAATTTCACCGCACTCTTTATCTGCGCGCGCAGGCACCGGCGATGTTGGCCATGGCGGAAACGGTCTGGCTGCAGGTCGGCCCGACGATGCGGTCGCTATATGGGCGTTTGCGCCGGACCGAACCGCCCTATCATCACAAGCTGATCATCGCCGCGCTCAAGGCGGGCGATGAACCGGGGTTGCGGCTGGCGGTGCGGACCGATGTTACGCAGGGGCTGCGGCTACTGGCGTCCTGAGCAGACCGGCAAAATCGCGCACCATCGACATGATCTGCGGCGCGGGGATCACCAGCGCCTGGGCCAGATGGCCAATAACGCGATGTTCGGCGTCGTGAATTTCCCCGTCAGAACAGGCCACAAGCAGTGCACCACGCATGATTGTCTGGCGATCCGACTCGCGGGTGCCAGCGCCCAAATCCTCTAGCTGGCGGGGGTCAGTTACAAAGGGTGCCTTGGCTAAGGCGGTGCGAATTTCCATAGATGTCAGGCTTTTACCCATGATCTTCTCGTAGGCAAAGTTGATTGCCTTTTCTTCTTCGCCGTCGATGTGGCCATCCGATTTCGCGACGATACACATCGCCGACAGCATCTTGGCCGCCACTGCGCTGCGCGGCGTCGCGCGTTTGCGCCCACGCATCAGCAATTGCAGCACCTTGAAGACACCGGCGATGCCCAGCAGGATCAACCAGCCAAAACCGATCATGGCTTGCTGCGCCGACAGGCGCGGTGTTGCAGGCAGGTCGGCGGGCAGGATACCGGCGGCCTGCGCGGCGGCAAAGGCCTGCGCGTCGATGTTGTAAAAGCTGTTGCCCTCGCAGCCCGTCGTGGACATCACATAGCCTTTGCTGCGCACCCAATATCCCAGAAAGGCCAGGTGACTACGCACCGTGTAATGGCACAGGGCCGCGTCCTGACCGCCCGGGCCAGCACCCTCCATATTGGCAACAAAATCAAGGTTGTGCTGGGTGCCATAGGGGACCGACGGGCGCGCCGCTGCGGGCGTCGCTGTCATGACTGTCAGGCCCAGAACAAGGGCGATGAGGCTAATAAGTGATTTCATTGTATTCTGCCGTCGCTGTGTTTCGCCGACAGATATGCCAAATAAATGTGGCGCGGCCATGGAAACAGCCGCGCCAATTTGGGGCAGATGGTTAAGGAAACCTTAAGCGTGGATCGCACCGTCACCGCAGGCCAGTGCGGCTTCGCGCACGGCTTCCGAATAGGTCGGGTGGGCGTGGCAGGTGCGGGCCAGATCCTCGGCGGCGGCACCAAATTCCATCGCCACGCAGATTTCGTGGATCAGATCGCCCGCCATGGGGCCGATGATATGCGCGCCCAAAATCCGGTCGGTTTCCTTGTCGGCAAGGATCTTGACGAACCCGTCACCGGCGAAATTTGCCTTGGCGCGGCCATTGCCCATAAAGCTGAACTTGCCGACCTTATAGGCGCGACCTGCGTCTTTGAGCTGTTCTTCGGTCTGGCCGACGGTCGCAACCTCGGGATGGGTGTAGATCACACCGGGTATCACACCATAGTTAACATGTGGTTTCTGCCCCGCGAGCCCCTCGGCACAGGCCATACCTTCGTCTTCGGCCTTGTGGGCCAGCATGGGGCCGTCGATCGCATCACCGATGGCATAAATTCCTTTGATATTTGTGGCATAGTGATCATCCGTCTTGATCTGGCCCCGCTCGGACATGGCGACACCCAGTGCCTCAAGGCCCAGCCCGTCGGTATAGGGGCGCCGCCCCGTGGCCAGCAAAACCGTGTCGGCGTCAACCGTTGCCTCGCTGTCGTCCTTGCGCAGTTTGTAGGTGACGGTGGCCTTGCCGCCTTTGGTTGTTACGCCTTGCACGGCGGCCCCCATGATAAACTCAAGCCCTTGCTTTTTAAGGGTTCTTTGGAACACTTTTTGGACTTCAGCGTCCATGCCGGGGGTGATCGCATCCAAAAACTCGATGACCGTGACCTCGGACCCCAACCGTTTGTAAACGCTGCCCAGTTCCAGCCCGATCACGCCTGCGCCAATCACCACCAGTTTCTTGGGGATTTTAGCCAGTTCCAGCGCGCCGGTGGATGACACGACGGTCTTTTCATCCACCTCGACACCTTTCAAATCGCTGACCTCGGACCCCGTGGCAATCACGATATTCTTGGCGTCATAGGTGGTGTCACCGACTTTGACCTTGCCCGGCTCGGGGATGGTGGCCCAGCCCTTGATCCAGTCTATCTTGTTCTTTTTGAACAGAAATTCTATGCCCTTGGTGTTCTGGCCGATGACATCATCCTTGTAGGCCAGCATCTGTTTCCAATCGACCGATGGCGACTTGCCCTTGAGGCCCATCGCCGCGAAATTGTGTTCGGCTTCGTGTAGCATGTGGCTGGCATGCAGCAGCGCCTTGGACGGGATACAGCCCACGTTCAGACAGGTGCCGCCCAGCGTTTCGCGGCCTTCGACAACAGCCGTTTTCAGGCCCAGTTGCGCGCAGCGAATAGCGCCGACATAGCCGCCGGGGCCGGAACCGATGATGATGACGTCGTAGGTGGACATGGGCGTTATTCCTTCGATTTTGGCCGTATGGAAAGCGTATGGAAAGCGTATGGGAACCGTATGGTTAGAATAGGGATGCCAGAAGCATCATCAAGGTGGCAAGCAACCCCACCGCCCAGATCGCGCTGCGCCATGGCGTCCAGCCAAAGACATAGACCGGGATATAGGCGACGCGGGCGGCGAGGTAAGCAAAGGCGGAGATTGCCGTGAAGGGGGTGGATTGGTCCGACAGGGTCACGACCAGCACGGCGATTGTGAACAGGATCAACCCCTCGAAGTGGTTGTTCATGGCGCGCTGGAGGCGGCCAGCGGTACCGGTCAGGACGATGTGTTCGTCACGCGGGCCGGCGGCCGCTTTGACCCCGACCTGCTGGATCGCGGTCAGCGAATAGGCGCAGAACTGGCCGATTTGCAGGAGGGCGGCGAGGGTGAGGGCGGTGAGTTCGGGGGTCATTCACTTACGTCCCGGACGTGATCCGGGACCTCCTGCGTATGCGGCGGCGAGGCCCCGGCGCCGGGGCCGGGGCGTGTGGGAAGTGGAGAGGGTGGTGAGTTCGGGGGTCATGCTGTCGTCAGGCCACTTATCAGCAGGATTACACCTGCAACAAACGCCAAGAAGGCAAGTGTTGGAAACCCCATCATTAGGAGTAGGAATTTCTTGTCTGAAATATCATTTTCAAAATTAGGGTAGGGGCTGGCTTTCTGGGAGTGGACATAAGTCACCGCTATCGACAGTGCCGTCAAACCGAGACCGAGTAAAAACAACAAAAGGGAATTCTTAAGTTCATCTAGCGAAACTACAAACTGCGATTCAGCAGCGGTATTTCCGATGAATGTCAAGAGGACGATGAACGCTCCGCTGTTCAACGTCATCAAGGTCTTAATCGCAAATAGACCTAAATCGCGAGTAAGTTCCATGTTGATACGGTAGTATTCAAGATTGACCTCTCGAATGTACTCTTTTGGGATTTCATCAGACAATTTATTTCCCCGTTCGGATCAAACCCTGCCACAAGCGTTTCGTGGATACGCCCGTGCTTGCACGGGCAGCGCCCGACCGCCCCCATGGGCGGGCGCTTCACGCCCCCCCGCGTTCGGGCGCTGCCCTATGTTGCGTGCAGACATTAGAGGTCCATGAGGAGGCGACGTGGATCTTCCAGCGCTTCTTTCACCCGCACCAAGAACGTCACAGCGCCTTTGCCATCCACAATTCGGTGGTCATAGGACAGGGCCAGATACATCATCGGGCGGATGACGACTTGGCCGTTGATCGCCATTGGGCGATCCTGGATTTTGTGCATTCCCAAAATACCACTTTGTGGTGGGTTCAAAATCGGCGAGGACATCAAGCTACCATAGACACCACCGTTCGAGATCGTGAACGTGCCGCCCTGCATTTCGTCCATCGACAGCTTGCCATCGCGCGCCTTGGCGCCCTTTTCGGCAATCGCCTTTTCGATATCGGCAAATGACATGGCGTCAGCGTCGTTGATCACCGGCACGACCAACCCCGTGGGCGTGCCCGCGGCGATGCCCATGTTGACGTAGTTTTTGTAAACCACATCGGTGCCGTCGATTTCGGCGTTCACTTCGGGCACTTCGTTCAACGCGTGGCAGCAGGCCTTGGTAAAGAAGGACATGAAGCCGAGTTTGACGCCGTGTTTCTTCAGGAACAGGTCTTTGTATTCGTTGCGCAGGGCCATCACCTCGGTCATGTCGACCTCGTTATAGGTGGTGAGCATGGCGGCGGTATTCTGGCTTTCCTTGAGGCGGCGCGCAATGGTCTGGCGCAGGCGGGTCATCTTGACGCGCTCTTCGCGGTCGGCCTGCGCGGCGGCAGTCGGGGCGGGCGCGGACACGGCGGGTGCGGCAGGTTTGGCGAGAGTTTTCAACACGTCTTCTTTCATGATGCGGCCATCCTTGCCCGATCCGGTGACCTGATCCGCCGACAGGTTGTTTTCAGCCATCAGTTTCTTGGCGCTGGGCGCGTCTTCGGTGTCTTTGCCCGATGGTGCTGCGGCGGGTGCGGCGGCGGGTGCGGCGGCGGCGGGTGCCGCGCTGGCGCCTGCGCCCGATGACATCACGGCCAGTTTGCCACCCGCCTGCACGGTATCGCCTTCGTTGGCGAGAATTTCGGTCAGCACGCCATCGGCAGGGGCTGGAACTTCGACGCTGACCTTATCGGTTTCCAGCTCGCAGAGCATTTCATCGGCCTTGACGCTGTCACCGACCTTCTTGAACCAGGTCGAAATGGTGGCTTCGGTGACGCTTTCGCCCAGGGTGGGAACCATGACATCGACAGCTTCGCCGCCCTTTACGGGGGTGTCGTCAGTTTTGGTTTCGGCTTTGGTTTCAGCCTTGGTTTCCGCTTTGGCTTCGGCCTTTGGGGCGTCCTTGGCGGGCGCGCTTTCGCTGGCTTCGCCGCCTTCGCTGATCTGCGCCAGCAAGGCGTCAACGCCAACGGTTTCACCCTCGGCGGCGACGATTTCGGACAGGGTGCCGGCCACGGGCGAGGGCACTTCGACCGTCACCTTGTCGGTTTCGAGTTCACACAGCATTTCATCCTGCGCGACCACATCGCCCGGCTTCTTGAACCATGTTGCAACGGTGGCTTCGGTGACGCTTTCGCCAAGTGTGGGGACGCGAACTTCGGTCATTTTTTCGTTCCTTTGATGGTCAGCGCGTCATCAACGAGCGCGGCTTGTTGGGCTTTGTGCTGGCTGGCAAGGCCGGTGGCGGGCGAGGCAGCGGCGGCGCGGCCGGCGTAGATCGGCCGCGTGTGTTTGGATTTGGCGCGGGTCAGCACCCATTCGATGTTCGGCTCCATGAAGGACCATGCGCCCTGATTTTTGGGTTCTTCCTGACACCAGACCATTTCGGCTGATTTGAAACGGCTGAGTTCCTTGAGCGCGGATTGCGCGGGGAAGGGATAGAACTGTTCAAACCGCATCAGGTAAACGTCGTCGATCCCGCGTGCGTCGCGTTCTTCCAGCAGGTCATAATAGACCTTGCCCGAACACATCACCACGCGCTTGATCTTGTTGTCTGGGGCCAGTTTCGTGTCCGATAGCCCGTGCTGGGCATCGTCCCACAAGACGCGGTGGAAACTGCTGCCGGTCTGGAATTCCTTGGCGGTGCTGACGGCCATCTTGTGGCGCAACAGCGATTTCGGCGTCATCAGGATCAGCGGCTTGCGATAGCTGCGGTGCAGCTGACGGCGCAGGATGTGGAAATAGTTGGCGGGCGTCGTGCAGTTGGCGACGATCCAGTTGTCCCCGCCACACATGGTCAGGAACCGTTCCAGGCGGGCCGAGGAGTGTTCCGGCCCTTGCCCTTCATAGCCGTGCGGCAAAAGGCAGACGAGGCCCGACATCCGCAACCATTTGCTTTCGCCTGACGAAATGAACTGGTCGAACATGATCTGCGCGCCATTGGCGAAATCGCCGAACTGGGCTTCCCACAGGGTCAGCGCGTTGGGTTCGGCAAGGCTGTAGCCGTATTCGAACCCCAGCACCGCGTATTCCGACAACATGGAATCGATGACCTCAAAGCGGGCCTGCCCCGCGCGGATGTTGTTCAGGGGATAATAGCGATCCTCGTTTTCCTGATTGATCAGGGCGGAATGGCGTTGGCTGAACGTGCCGCGCGCTGAATCCTGCCCCGACAGCCGCACAGGGAAGCCTTCGGCGGTGAGGCTGCCAAAGGCGAGGGCTTCGGCGGTGGCCCAGTCAAAGCCTGCCCCGTTTTCAAACATCTCGCGCTTGGCGTCCAACAGGCGGCCCACGGTCTTGTGGATCGGGAAATTGTCGGGCGCGGTGGTCAAGGCGCGGCCGATCTCGGCCATTGTTGCCGGTTTGATCGCGGTTTCACCCCGTTGATAATTGTCTTCCTTGTCGCGATCCAGATGCGACCACTTCCCGTCAAGCCAGTCGGCCTTGTTGGGTTTATAGTCTTTGCCCGCTTCGAATTCTTCATTCAGGTGGGCCTGAAACGCGGCTTTCATATCCTCGATCTCGCCCTCGGGGATCAGCCCGTCCTTGACCAGCCGTTCGGTGTAAAGCGTCAGCGTGGTCTTGTGCGATTTGATCTCTTTATACATCACCGGATTGGTGAACATCGGTTCGTCGCCTTCGTTGTGACCAAAGCGGCGGTAGCAGATGATATCAAGCACCACATCCTTGCGAAACTTCTGGCGGAATTCGGTGGCGACCTTGGCGGCGTGCACCACGGCTTCGGGATCGTCACCGTTGACGTGGAAAATCGGCGCTTCGACGACCAGCGCGTTATCGGTGGGATAGGGGCTGGAGCGGCTGAAATGCGGCGCGGTGGTAAACCCGATCTGGTTGTTCACAACGATATGCATGGTCCCACCGCAGCGGTGGCCGCGCAGGCCCGACAGGGCGAAACATTCCGCCACGACGCCCTGACCGGCAAAGGCCGCATCGCCGTGCAGCAGGATCGGCATGACCGCCGTGCGATCAGTATCATTCAACTGGTCCTGCTTGGCGCGCACCTTGCCCAGAACGACGGGGTTCACGGCCTCAAGGTGAGAGGGGTTGGCCGTCAGTGAAAGGTGAACAGAATTGCCATCAAATTCGCGATCTGACGACGCGCCAAGGTGATATTTCACATCGCCCGAGCCATCCACTTCTTCGGGCTTGAAACTACCGCCCTGAAATTCGTTGAAAATCGCGCGGTAGGGTTTGGACATGACGTTGGCCAGCACCGACAAACGGCCACGGTGCGGCATACCGATGACGATGTCGCGCAGGCCCAGGGCGCCGCCGCGTTTGATGATCTGTTCCATCGCGGGCACAAGGCTTTCGCCGCCATCAAGGCCGAACCGTTTGGTGCCCATGTATTTGACGTGCAGGAATTTCTCGAAACCTTCTGCCTCGACCAGCTTACTCAGGATCGCCTTGCGCCCCTCTTTGGTAAAGGCGATTTCCTTGCCGTAGCCTTCGATGCGTTCTTTCAGCCAGCCTGCTTCTTCGGGGTTGGAGATGTGCATGTATTGCAACGCAAAGGTGCCGCAATAGGTGCGGCGCACGATATCCAGAATCTGGCCCATGCTGGCAATTTTAAGGCCCAGCACGTTGTCGATGAAGATCGGGCGATCCATGTCGGCAGCGGTGAATCCATAAGACGCGGGGTCCAGCTCGGGATGCGGGGTCTTGTCGCGCATGCCAAGTGGGTCAAGGTCAGCAACCAAATGCCCACGGATGCGATAGGCGCGGATGATCATCAGCGCACGGATGGAGTCCAGCACGGCATTGCGAATTTGCTGTTCACTGACCTCGACGCCTTTTTCCTGCGCCTTGGCCTTGATCTTGTCGGCGGCGGCCTTTGGCTCGGCGGGCCACTGGCCATCAAGGGCCGCCGTCAGATCATCGTTCGGGACCGGTGGCCAATCATTGCGGCCCCAGGATGGGCCTGCGGCCTCGGCCCGTGCATCACCGGGGGCATCGCCAAGGGATTTGAAAAACGCCTGCCAACTTTCGTCCACGGCGTTCGGGTCGCTCGCATAACGGGCATAAAGCTGCTCGATATATTCGGCGTTATGCCCCTGCATGAACGAGGAGGCGTGGAATGCGTCGTTGGGGGATTGGTCAGTCATGAGGGGACCTCATTGGGGTTAGGGCCGAATTCGGTGGTACCTTCTTCTGAAGGCCGAGAGCGGCGAATGAGTCCAGCAAGGGGCAAGACCCATTGGCAGATCAGAAGAGGAATCGTGGAAAAAGCGATAAGCAACCCAGTTAGTTTGGGCGCTAAAGGGAATAGCATCGGTATGGCTAGGCCAAGTAATAACACAAGGATTGGGCCACTTCCGAACATGGCAACCGCAAACCAGCCGGAAGCGCCGACGTCATGGCACCGACGCGCAACGGCTGAAGCTAGCGTAGCGAAGAACGCGACCACGATTAGCAGTGAAACCGGTGTGTAGATGAGGCTTGCGGGTCGCCATCTCTGCTCGACTACGAAAGTCTGATCTATTTCACCGGACACAAAGCTTTGCGAGATGCGCGTATAGCCCAGTGTGTCGACTTCGAAAAACTCGAGCCACGGTAGCAGCAGGATGAACGCGACCAGGCTGACCAATCCAAAAAACCACCAGAACTCAAATGGCGACGTGCGACCTGAGAATTGGAGGACGTTAGAAAACCCTGAGATGATGGCCTCACGCGGTCCCATCAGTACACTCCCGCCCGGACGATAGGCCGGGCAGCGCCCGACCCTCCCGTTTTGCCAAAGGCAAACCATAGGTTTGACGGGAGGGCGCTTTGCACCCACCCAGGGTCGGGCGCTGCCCTCGGGGCATATGTCCGGCCAGTGGCCATCGTTAACCAATCGCCTTCAGCACGGCTTCGCCCAGTGTCGCGGGGCTGTCGGCCACCACGATCCCTGCGGCTTTCATCGCTTCGATCTTGGATTCCGCATCGCCTTTGCCGCCTGCCACGATGGCACCCGCGTGGCCCATGCGACGGCCGGGAGGGGCCGTGCGACCGGCGATAAAGCCGGCGGTAGGCTTCCAACGGCCTGCTTTGCGTTCGTCAGCCAAGAACTGCGCGGCTTCTTCTTCCGCGCTCCCGCCGATTTCACCGATCATGATGATCGAGGTGGTTTCGGGGTCGGCAAGGAACATTTCCAGCACGTCGATATGTTCGGTCCCCTTGATCGGATCGCCGCCGATGCCTACGGCGGTGGATTGGCCCAATCCAATATCGGTTGTCTGCTTCACGGCCTCGTAGGTCAGCGTGCCGGAACGGGACACAACCCCGACCGAGCCGCGCTTGTGAATGGCGCCGGGCATGATGCCGATCTTGCAGGCGTCAGGCGTGATCACGCCGGGGCAGTTTGGCCCGATCAGGCGGGATTTCGACCCTTCCAGCGCGCGCTTGACACGCATCATGTCAAGCACCGGAATGCCTTCGGTGATGCAGCAGATGAACGGAATTTCCGCATCGACCGCTTCAAGGATGGAATCGGCGGCAAAGGGTGGCGGCACATAGATCACCGTCGCATCCGCGCCGGTCTTTTCTACGGCCTCGTGGCAGGAGTTGAACACCGGCAGGTCAAGGTGGGTCTGCCCGCCTTTGCCCGGCGTCACGCCACCAACCATCTGCGTGCCATAGGCAATCGCCTGTTCGGTGTGGAATGTGCCCTGGCTGCCGGTGAGGCCCTGACAGATGACTTTGGTGTTTTCGTCGATGAGAATGGCCATGGTGGCTCCTTAGCGGTCTGCGTTGTATTTGATCGGAAATGCGCTCTCAACCATCATGGCCGCACCTTGGCGCCGATGAGGCCTATCATAAAGGTCGCCGGTCCACTTGGGGGTCCTTGCCGCATCGTGAAAACGACCAGTGGGTTTGCATCTTGTGTCAACCAAGCGCGCTCGACATTGGGTCCGATATCGGCTGGCGGTATTTCGCGGGCGTTGGCGAAACGATCTGCTACATAGGTTGTCGCCCTGTGGCTTTGACCAGTTCTGGACTCGGCGGCAACGGCGCATGATGCGGCTTGCGGGGCAACCATGACCATCGGTCGCCGATCGTCCACCACATATGTGTCCAGTGCCGGTTGCCGCGTCGTCGGTACCAATACGTAATCCGCGTCCAAGAGCGCGGGCCGCACCGTCGAAAGTCGATCCGCATAGCCAACGCAATAGCGGTCGAACGCTGTTACAAGCGAGCGGGGCGAGGACTTTGGTATGATGTTGTATTGCCATATGTTTGCCAATTCGAACATCGATGGCGTCACACCACCACCGATGGCGCAGGCTGACGTCACCGTAAAAGCGGCAAGCACGGTAACGCAGATGGTCTGGCGAAGTGGCAAGTATCACCCTTTCACCGCTTTGACGATTTTCTGGGCACCGTCTTTGAGGTCGTCAGCGGCGATCACGTCCACGTCGGAGTTGTTGATGATGGCTTTGCCTTCTTCCACTTTGGTGCCTTCAAGGCGCACGACCAGTGGCACTTTCAGCCCGACTTCTTTCACGGCCGCGATCACGCCTTCGGCGATGACATCGCAGCGCATGATGCCGCCAAAGATGTTCACAAGGATGCCTTTGACGTTGGGATCGGATGTGATGATCTTGAAGGCTTCGGTGACCTTTTCCTTGGTCGCGCCGCCGCCGACATCCAGGAAATTGGCGGGTTCCGCGCCGTAAAGTTTGATGATGTCCATCGTCGCCATCGCCAGGCCTGCGCCGTTGACCATGCAGCCGATCTCGCCGTCCAAAGCGATGTAGTTCAGATCGAATTTCGATGCGGCGAGTTCTTTGGGGTCTTCCTCGGTTTCGTCGCGCAGGGCGGCGATATCGGCGTGGCGATAGACCGCGTTCCCGTCGAACGATACCTTGGCATCCAGCACCTTGAGGTCGCCCTTGTCGGTGACGATCAGCGGGTTGATCTCGAGCATCTCCATGTCTTTTTCGACGAAGGCTTTGTAAAGCAGGCCCATCAGATTGACGCATTGCTTGATCTGCTGACCGGTCAGGCCCAGCGCGAATGCAACGCGGCGGCCGTGAAACGGCTGGTAGCCTGTTGCGGGATCAACTGTGAAATTCAGAATTTTCTCGGGCGTTTTGGCGGCGACTTCCTCGATGTCCATGCCGCCCTCGGTCGAGCAGACAAACCCGATGCGGCTGGTCGCGCGATCCACGAGCAGGGCAAGGTAAAGCTCGGTTTCAATCCCTGATCCATCCTCGATGTAGATGCGGTTGACGACCTTGCCTGCGGGGCCGGTCTGATGCGTGACCAGCGTGCGGCCCAGCATTTTCTTGGCTTCCTGCGCGGCTTCTTCCACGGATTTGGTCAAGCGCACGCCGCCTGCTTCACCGGCGTCTGCCTCTTTGAATTTGCCTTTGCCGCGGCCACCTGCGTGGATCTGCGCCTTGACCACCCAAAGCGGCCCGTCCATTTCGCCAGCGGCTGTCTTGGCCTCCTCGGCGCGCAAAACGGCGCGTCCATCGCTGACCGGCGCCCCGTAAGAGCGCAGCAGCGCCTTGGCCTGATATTCGTGGATGTTCATGTTTGTCCCTCGTTTGCCAGTGGCTTTGACCCTTTCAAACATACTATGTGGGCCTGAAACATGACTATTTTAACAAGAGGGGTAAAAATCCGACATTTGTGATCACACCCGCAAAACGTGTGATCACAAAAAAGGGGAATGTCGCAAATTGTAATGATTCGGTCGCGGTCAGCGCGGGCATGACTCACGAAAAAGGGCGCCCGGATGGGGCGCCCCAACGTTCAGATTGGAAAGATCGCCTTACGCCAGAGAGCCGTCAATGCCGATGCAGGCTTCGACAAGGCCTTTTACGGCGTCGACAGATTTGTCGAACATGGCTTGTTCGTTCTTGTTCATCTTGATCTCGACCACGCGCTCGATGCCGCCCGCGCCAATCACGGTCGGCACACCTACGTAAAAGCCGTTCAAGCCATAAGCGCCATCAACGTGGGCTGCGCAGGGCAGCAGGCGTTTCTGGTCTTTCAGATAGGCTTCGGCCATTTCGATGGCGGATGTGGCAGGCGCATAAAACGCCGAGCCGGTTTTCAGCAGGCCAACGATTTCCGCGCCACCATCGCGGGTGCGCTGCACGATCGCATCAAGCTTGTCCTGCGTGGTCCAGCCCATATCGACCAGATCGGGCAGGGGGATACCGGCAACGGTGGAATAGCGGGTCAGCGGCACCATCGTGTCACCGTGCCCACCCAAAACAAAGGCCGTCACATCGCGCATGGATACATCGAATTCTTCGGCCAGAAAGTGGCGGAAGCGGGCGCTATCAAGCACCCCAGCCATGCCACAGACCATATTGTGGGGCAGGCCCGAAAATTCGCGCAGGGCCCAGACCATCGCATCCAGCGGGTTGGTGATGCAAATGACAAAGGCGTTTGGCGCGTGTTTGGCGATACCTTCGCCCACAGATTTCATGACCTTGAGGTTGATGCCCAACAGATCGTCGCGCGACATGCCCGGCTTGCGGGCCACACCGGCCGTGACGATGCAAACATCGGCGCCGGCGATATCGGCATAATCGGATGTGCCCGACATTGCGGCGTCGAACCCTTCGGCGGGGCCGGATTCTGCGATATCCAGCGCCTTGCCCTGCGGCAGACCGTCAGCGATGTCGAACATGACGACGTCGCCCAGTTCCTTGACAGCTGCGAGGTGCGCGAGTGTGCCACCGATGTTCCCTGCGCCGATCAGCGCGATTTTTGCTCTGGCCATTTTGAATGGGTCCTTTGTCCGTTCGAGATTTGGTCGCCGATTGCTAATCCTTTGCAAGAGATGGCGCAAGGCCGCTGCACTGCGGCATATCGCAGGCCATTGTTTGTAGGGAAATGTTTGCGTAGGTGTTTGCGCAAATCGGGGCAGGACTGGCGGCGGCGCAGGCATGCCTTGTGTGATTCCCCTTTCGAAAGGCCACGACGTGGACGGAACCTATTTTTGGATATTGGCAGTGGTCGCAGCGGTCTGCACCGGCTTGTCCAAGGGCGGTTTGCCCGCCGTGTCGATGCTGTCGGTGCCGGTCCTGTCGCTGGTCATTTCACCGATCACCGCAGCGGGGCTCTTGCTGCCGGTGTATCTGTTCTCTGATGTTTTCGGGGTCTGGGCCTACCGTCACGACTTTCGCGCCGATCTGCTGAAAATCGCCGCTGTTGGCATGCTGATCGGCGGCGCGATCGGCTGGGCGACGGCGTCATTGGAGTCCGAGCGTTTGGTGCGGGCGCTGATCGGGCTGATCGGTGCATCTTTCGCGCTAAGCCTGTTGTTGCGCCGCACCGGAGATGTCGCACCGCGGCCTGCCACCTGGGGCAGGGGGATTTTCTGGACAACCATCGCAGGGTTCACCAGCTTTGTCAGTCACGCGGGTGCGCCGCCCTGGCAGATCTGGCTGATGCCGATGAAGCTGCAAAAGATGGCTTTTGCGGGCACGACCACCATCGCATTTGCGATGATGAACGTGACCAAGATCGTGCCCTATTATTATCTTGGGCAGTTTGATCCGCAGAACCTGCGTGTGGCCGCAATGTTGCTGATCCCGGCCCTGGTTGGCGTTTATGTGGGCTATCGTCTGACACGCCTGCTGCCGGACCGGCTGTTTTTCGGCTTTGTCACATGGGCGCTTTTGGGCGTGTCGATCAAGCTGATCTGGGACGGCGTTATTGGTTAGGCGGGGCTGTCGGTGTTGGGCAAACCTTCGGCCATGACCTGAAACGCCTCACCTGATGCGACCATGCATGTCAACCCGCCCGCCGCCGTGACGGTGATGGTCCAACTGCCGGTTTCCAGCGATGCAAACACTTCGACCACCGTGTTGTTCGCGCCAACGCCGATGGATTGGCGGCTTTCGCCATAGCCTGCGGCAAGGCGCTGCACGACAACATCATGTGGCGCGCAATTGGCCGCTTGCGCCATCGATTGTGTTGCCATGAAGGCCAGCGTCGTGGCGCCCAGCGTCATTTTTAGAAAAGTGCGTGTCATAGCAATGCCTTTCGGTGCGTTTCGTCGTCTTGCCAAAACACTGCCCCGCGTTTCCTTAAATATGGTTAACAACCCTTAACGATGGGTGTTGCGCTGCATTGCGGCATTTCACGGTTGAATGATCTGCGCATTTCTGGCCTGTTCCGCGCAACATTATTGCGAGGAAGATTCGATGACCCAGCGCCCGACACGGTCTGCCCTTTACATTCCCGGCTCAAAGGAACGCGCCCTGGACAAGGCGCGCGGCCTTGCCACCGATGTGATCCTGTTCGACCTTGAAGATGCCGTGGCCGTTGAAGAAAAGGGCAACGCCCGCGCCACGCTTGCCGCCGAACTGGCCAAGGGAGGTTATGGCCCGCGCCTGCGGATCGTGCGGATCAACGCGCTGGATACGCCCTGGGGCACGGAGGATGCCGCCGCCGTTGCGCAGATGGATTGCGATGCGGTGCTGTTGCCCAAGGTCAACGGGCCGGATGATATCGATGCATTGGCCGCGCTGGTCGATCTGCCGATCTGGGCGATGATGGAAACCCCTTTGGGCGTTCTGAACGCCGCCGCAATCGCCGCGCATGGACGTGTGCAGGGCTTTGTGATGGGCACCAACGATCTGGCGAAAGACCTGAACACTCGCACGGTTGCGAACCGCGAACCACTACTGATGTCGTTGCAGATGTGCCTGTTGGCGGCGCGCGCCCACGGCGTTATTGCGCTTGATGGGGTCTATAACGCCTTCAAGGATGACGACGGGCTGCGCGCCGAATGTGAACAGGGGCGCGACATGGGCTTTGACGGCAAGACGCTGATCCACCCCGCGCAACTGGCCATCGCCAACGCCGCATTCGCCCCGACCGGGGCCGAGATTGACCTTGCCAATCGTCAGATCGCCGCATTTGATGCGGCCGAGGCAGCCGGGCAGGGCGTGGCCGTTGTCGATGGCAAGATCGTCGAGAACTTGCATATTGTCACCGCCCGCGCGACCTTGGAAAAAGCAAAAGCAATCGCGGAAATGGATGCAACATGATTTGGCTGATTTTGGGACTGGCGCTGTGGGCGGGCGTTCACCTTTTTAAACGTGTGGCACCGGACCAGCGCGCGGCGATGGGCGACAAGGCCAAGGGGCCGATTGCGCTGCTTCTGGTCGTCAGTATCGTGCTGATGGTGATTGGTTATCGGGCATGGGACGGCGCGTTTTATTGGGGGCGCACTCCGGCCATGACGGGCATCAACAACCTGTTGATGTTGCTGGCGTTTTATCTGTTCGCGGCCTCGGGTAAAGGCACGCGGATCACCCGCGCGATCCGCCATCCGCAGCTGACGGCGGTAATCGTCTGGTCGGTGGCGCATCTGCTGGTCAATGGCGACGCGCCATCGTTCGTATTGTTCGGGGTTTGGCCGTCTGGGCGCTGGTCGAAATGGCGGTGATCAACCGCGCCCAGGGGCCGCGCGGCGCCTACCACGCCCCGCCTATCAAATCCGAGGTGATCGCCGCTGTGGCGACCCTTGTCGTCTTTGCAATCGTGTCGGCCATTCACATCTGGCTTGGCTATAACCCGTTCGGATAATCCCATGCAAATTTATCGCTTTCTGACCGAAGACGACACATCGGCGTTTTGCCACAAAGTGAGCGCGGCGCTGGCCAAGGGCTGGGTGCTTTATGGCGATCCGCAATACACGTTCGATCAAGCCAACGGCGTGTTGCGCTGCGGGCAGGCGGTGGTGAAAGACGTGGACACGCCCTATTCCCCCGACATGAAACTGCGCCAGCAATGACCAAGACGAACGCGGGCCGGTTTTTTGAGGATTATACTGTTGGTGATGTGATTACCCATGCGGTGCCGCGCACGGTCGGCCAGGGCGAACGCGCGCTGTATCACGCGCTTTATCCGGCACGACACGCGCTTTATTCATCGGATGTGTTCGCGCAAGCCTGCGGGTTGCCCGCCAGCCCGCTGGACGATCTGGCGGCGTTTCACGTGATTTTCGGCAAGACCGTGCCGGATGTGTCGCTGAATGCGGTGGCCAATCTGGGCTATGCCGAAGGGCGCTGGCACTTGCCCGTCTGGCCCGGTGACACGCTGCGATCTGAATCGCAAGTCATTGGCATCAAACAGAATTCAAGCGGCAAGACCGGTGTGGTTTGGGTGCGCACACGCGGGCTGAACCAGCGTGAAGAACTGGTGATGGACTATGTGCGCTGGGTGATGGTGCGCAAGCGCGATTTGGACGCACCTGCGCCTGAAACTGTGGTGCCGGAGCTGGCGCAGGTGGTGGACCCCGCGACCCTTGTGAT
Organism: Octadecabacter sp. SW4; assembly: GCF_008065155.1. Taxonomy (NCBI): domain Bacteria; kingdom Pseudomonadati; phylum Pseudomonadota; class Alphaproteobacteria; order Rhodobacterales; family Roseobacteraceae; genus Octadecabacter; species Octadecabacter sp. SW4. Next base: position 585,857 of record NZ_CP042819.1, read on the forward strand.
CCCACAGGGCCTTGATTTCAGTGACTACAATGTCGCGCTGGCCGGCGAGCCGCACCGCTGGGGCGATTATCAGGTGGGCGAGGTGATCGACCACGTCGATGGCATCACGATTGAAGAAGCGGAACACATGCTGGCCACCCGCCTGTGGCAGAACACGGCCAAGGTGCATTTTGATGCAACCAATCGGGCGGACGGCAAGCGGCTGATCTATGGCGGACACGTGCTGTCGCTGGCGCGCGCGCTGTCGTTCAATGGTCTGGCCAATGCGCAAATGATTGTCGGGTTGAACGGCGGAGCCCATGCGAACCCTTGTTTTGCGGGCGATACCCTGCGCGCCTGGAGCGAAGTGCTGGACCACGCGGAAACCGATGCGCCGGGTGTCGGCGCAATCCGCTTGCGTCTGGTTGCCACCAAAGGCGCGGCTGGCGTGCTGCGCGGCGAAGCTGGGAAATATCACCCCGATGTCCTGCTTGATCTGGATTATTGGGCGCTGATCCCGCGCTGAAAGCGTTGGTTTTCTGCATCACTTTCCGCTACTGCCATTGCAGCGCTAAGGTTTTCGCCAGCGGGCCGTCATGGTCCGCTGGCATCCGCGCCGGGTTGCGCATTTTGTGATCACAGAAAATCATCGTGTGATCACAAGCTCTATTTTTCTGCACTGCCGCGTCAAGATTCCGCACATTTGCGCCATTCCCTTGCGTGACTCTTGTGAAATAATTTGCCAGAAAAGGGTCAACGGGCCTTGTCACGCGCTGGGCCGTCCCAACCAAGGAGCCTGACATGGCCGATGTGAACCCTGGCAACCGCCCGCTTTCGCCGCATCTGACGATCTATCGCCCACAACTGACGTCGATGACCTCGATCCTGACACGGATCACCGGCAACGCGCTGATCGTTGGGGCGCTGCTGGTGGTCTGGTGGTTCATCGCCGCCGCCACGGGCGAGGCCGCGTTCAACCGCGCCAACGCCGTGATCACAAGCTGGTTCGGCGATCTTGTCATGCTCGGGTCTGTCTTTGCGATCTGGTATCACCTGCTTGCCGGTATCCGGCACCTGATCTGGGACACCGGCCGGATGCTCGAGATCGGCAAGGCGGAACTGCTGGGGCAGATCATCATCATCGTGTCGGTCTTGCTGACCGTTTTCACCATCATCGTGCTGTAAGGGGGCCATCATGAGATTTCTTACCGATCGCAAACGCGCCGCTGGTCTTGGGTCTGCAAAAACCGGGACCGAACACCATTGGCATATGATGGTCACCTCTGTCGCGCTTGTTGGGTTGATCCCGCTGTTTGTCTTTACCTTTGGCTATATCCTTGGCGCGCCCTATGACGACGTAATCGCCTATTACCAGCGGCCATTCCCTGCCATAATCGGCATCCTGACGCTGCTGGTTGGTTTCCTGCATTTCCGCGGGGGTGTTCAAACCCTGATCGAGGACTACGTTCACGGGTTCGCGCGCAAGGCCCTGATCATCGCGATGATCTGCCTGTCCTATACCGCCGCCGCCGTTGGTATTTTCGCCATCGTGCGCATCGCACTTTAATTCGCCGGAGCGTTTGAAAATGGCTGAATACGAATACGAGACCCATGAATATGACGTTGTGGTTGTCGGGGCCGGAGGCGCAGGTTTGCGCGCGACCCTTGGCATGGCCGAACAGGGGTTGCGCACGGCCTGCGTGACCAAGGTGTTCCCGACACGGTCCCACACGGTTGCTGCGCAGGGTGGCATCGCCGCGTCCCTGTCCAACATGGGGCCAGATCACTGGCAATGGCATATGTATGATACCGTCAAGGGCTCCGACTGGCTGGGCGATACGGATGCGATGGAATATCTGGCCCGCGAAGCCCCCAAGGCGGTCTATGAGCTGGAGCACTACGGCGTGCCGTTTTCGCGCACCGAAGAGGGCAAGATTTATCAGCGCCCCTTTGGTGGCCACACGACCGAATTTGGCGAAGGCCCCGCCGTGCAGCGCACCTGTGCCGCCGCCGACCGCACCGGCCACGCCATTCTGCACACGCTTTATGGCCAGTCGCTGAAACAGCAGGCCGAATTTTTCATCGAATATTTCGCCATTGATCTGATCATGTCCGATGATGGCCAGTGTCAGGGTGTCGTCTGCTGGAAGCTGGATGATGGCACCATGCATGTCTTTAACGCCAAGATGGTCGTGCTGGCCACGGGCGGCTATGGCCGCGCCTATTTCAGCGCCACATCGGCCCATACCTGCACCGGTGACGGTGGTGGCATGATCGCACGCGCGGGATTGCCGCTTCAGGATATGGAATTCGTGCAGTTCCACCCCACCGGCATTTATGGTGCCGGTTGCCTGATTACCGAAGGCGCACGCGGTGAAGGCGGGTATCTGACCAATTCCGAGGGCGAACGGTTCATGGAGCGCTATGCGCCCAACTACAAGGACCTGGCCCCGCGCGATTATGTGTCGCGCTGCATGACGATGGAAATCCGCGAGGGGCGCGGCGTGGGGGCGAATGGCGATCATATTCACCTCAACCTCAATCACCTGCCACCCGAGGCGTTGAACCTGCGTTTGCCCGGCATTTCCGAAAGCGCCAAGATTTTCGCAGGCGTCGATGTCACCAAAGAACCGATCCCCGTGCTGCCGACCGTGCATTACAACATGGGCGGTATTCCGACGAATTATCACGGCGAGGTTCTGAACCCGACCGCCAAAGACCCCAACGCCGTTGTGCCCGGCTTGATGGCGGTGGGCGAGGCGGGCTGTGCCTCGGTTCACGGGGCGAACCGCCTGGGATCGAACAGCCTGATTGACCTGGTGGTCTTTGGCCGTGCTGCTGCGATCCGTGCGGGCACGACTGTCGATGCCGATGCGCCCAACCCGACCCTGAACAAGGCCAGCGTTGATGCGGCCTTTGACCGCTTCGATGGGTTGCGCCATGCCGATGGGAATGTCGCAACCGCCGATCTGCGCCTTGAAATGCAAAAGGCGATGCAGGCCGATGCAGCCGTGTTCCGCACCGACAAGACCCTGAAAGAAGGGGTCAAGAAGATGACCGCGATTGCGGGCAAGATGGATGATATCAAGGTCACCGATCGTTCGCTCGTCTGGAACTCTGATCTGATGGAAACATTGGAATTGACCAACCTGATGCCCAACGCGCTGGCGACAATCGTCGGGGCCGAGGCGCGCAAGGAAAGCCGTGGTGCCCATGCCCACGAGGATTACCCGACCCGCGACGATGAAAAATGGCGCGTTCACACGATTAGCCGGATTGACGGCGCGAAGGTCAAGCTGACCCACCGCCCCGTGATCACCAAACCACTGACCACCGAAAAGCAGGGCGGCATCAGCCAGAAAAAGATCGCCCCGAAAGAACGGACATTCTGATGCGGATCGCGTTGTTCCTGCCACTAGCCGTGTTGGCCGCCTGCGGCCCGCAACCGCCGATCGATCCGCTGCGGGCGGCGGAAATCTGCGAGGATCGTGCCCGCGCAGCCCAAGGCCCTACTGGCAGCGTGACAGTTGGCGTAAACTCGAACACAGGCCCAAACACCGATGTTGAAATCGGGCTCAGCAGCGACTTTCTGGCGGGGCGTGACCCGCTTGAAGTCTATCGGTCCTGTGTCGTTGAAAAGACAGGTGCCGAACCTGTCCGCCAACCCAACCTGCGATAAAGGGAACACATCATGAAGACACCCATCATCCTTGCTACCGTCGCCCTGACTGCAGTGACTGCCTGTGATGTCGCACTCGGCCCGGACCCCGCGCGCGAAGCCGCCAAATCTGTCGTGCGCCCGATCGTAGCCGAAACCGTGTCCGGCCCCGCCGGCGTGGTGCTGACCGATTGCATCATCGACAACGCCAGCGATACTGAACTTTTCAATCTGGCGGGCGCTGCGGTCACCGGTGTTGAACCCAACACCATCACGCTTGTGTCCAACATCCTGCAACGGCCCGAGACCATCGCCTGCGCCACCTCCGGCCTTGCCGGATGACCAAACAGCCCAAGTCATCGATGCCTGCAAAGGGCGCGCCGGTCGATCAGACCGCGCGCCATCAGGACAAGATCGACAAATGGGCGCAAGTGCAGATCAACCGTTTTCGCAAGGCCGTCAAAGGCGTGCATCCGCGCAGCTGCCCGATCTGCGGCTACTACGGCAGCTTTGTCGCCTTTGGTCAGCCACCACGCTATGATGCGCGCTGTGGCAGTTGCGGATCACTGGAACGCCATCGCCTGTTCGTTCTTTATTGTGATCGCACGGGTTTTTTCGGACCCGACCACAGCGTCTTGCATTTCGCACCAGAACATCTGCTGTCGCTGCGCATCAAGGATGTGGTGGCGCGTTACGAAACAGCGGACCTGAGCGAAAGCCGCAATGTGACCCACCGTATCAATATCGAGGACACGGGCCTGCCGGACGCCGGTTACGACCGGATCGTGTGCAATCACGTGCTGGAACACGTTGATGACACAGCGGCGCTGGGCGAATTTTTCCGCCTGCTGAAACCCGGTGGCCGCGCGATCCTGTCCACGCCGATCTGCGAAGGCTGGGCCGAAACATACGAAAACGATGCCGTGGAGACCTCGCAGGATCGGTTCGTGCATTTCGGACAGGCCGACCATGTCCGTTTCTATGGCCGTGACCTGCGTGACCGTATCCGCGCCGCCGGTTTTGATCTGGAAGAATTTACCGCCCAAGAGCCTGATGTGCTGACCCACGGTCTGATGCGCGGCGAAACCCTTTTTATCGTGACACGCCCCGCAGGGGCCACCAAATGACCCCAACAGGAGCCTGACCCCAATGGTTGAATTTACGCTTCCCAAAAATTCCCGCATGACCAGCGGCAAGACATGGCCCAAACCTGCGGGTGCCAAGAACCTGCGCAAGGTGCAGATTTACCGCTGGAACCCCGATGACGGGCAAAACCCGCGTCTGGATACCTATTTTGTCGATATGGACGACTGTGGCCCGATGGTTCTGGACGCGCTGATCAAGATCAAGAACGAGATTGATCCCACACTCACGTTCCGCCGGTCCTGCCGCGAAGGGATTTGCGGTTCTTGCGCGATGAACATCGACGGCATCAACACGCTGGCCTGCATCTATGGCATGGACGAGGTGAAGGGCGATGTGAAAATCTATCCGCTGCCGCACATGCCCGTGGTCAAGGATTTGATCCCGGATCTGACGCATTTCTATGCCCAGCACGCCAGCATCATGCCCTGGCTGGAAACCAAGACCAACCGCCCCGCCAAGGAATGGAAACAGTCGATCAAGGACCGCGAAAAGCTGGACGGCCTGTATGAATGTGTGATGTGCGCCTGTTGTTCCACATCCTGTCCGTCCTATTGGTGGAACAGTGATCGCTACCTTGGGCCGGCCGCGCTGCTGCATGCCTACCGCTGGATCATCGACAGCCGCGACGAGGCCACGGGCGAGCGTCTGGACGATCTGGAAGACCCGTTCAAGCTTTATCGCTGCCACACGATCATGAACTGCACCAAGACCTGCCCAAAGGGTCTGAACCCGGCCAAGGCCATCGCCAATATCAAAAAGATGATGGTCGAACGGGTGGTCTAGGTCACTGCGACACCGGTCAAAAACGCAGCGATTGCATCAACGCCCGCGCCGATGATGCGGGCGCGGGCCTATTCGTCGGGGTGGTGGCGCTTGCGCAAGCTGGGCAAACGATCCTTAGACCATTACTGCCTTGCCAGTTTCCAATGACGCTTGTGCGGCGTCCGCCAGCACCTGCGCGCGTAGCCCGTCGGTGATTGACGGGGTCATCGGCGCGCCGGACGCAAGAGTGGCGACAAAATGGGCAAGTTCGGACATATAGGCCGCCTCGTAGCGTTCCAGAAAGAAATGCTGCGTCGGTGCCGTTTGAAACCCGGCCTGGGTGGCGATCTCGATGGTATGTTCGCGCTGGTTTTCGGCGCGCAACATGCCCTTGGCCCCGTGCACCTCGATCCGCTGGTCATAGCCATAGGTCGCGCGCCGGGAATTGCTGATCTGGCAGATTTTGCCGCTGGCCGTGGTAAGGACCACCGCCGCCGTGTCAACATCACCTGCCGCGCCGATGTCGGGGTCTACAAGCGCTGCACCCACCGCAAAGACAGTGACGGGTTCTTCACCCAGCAGGAACCGCGCCATATCAAAGTCATGGATCATCATATCGCGAAACAGTCCGCCCGAGGATTTGATGTAGCTGACCGGTGGCGGCGCGGGGTCGCGCGACAGGATCGTGACAATTTCCACGGCACCAATGTCGCCTGCCGCGATACGCCCCTGCAGGTGGGCAAAACTGGGATCAAAGCGGCGGTTAAAGGCGGTCATAAAGGATGTCTTGTTTGCCTCTACCACGGCGATGCACGCGCGGATGCGATCGGCGGACATATCGACGGGTTTTTCGCAAAAGATCGCTTTGCCCGCCTTTGCGGCGGCGTGGATGATATCGTAATGCGTGTCGGTCGGCGTGCCGATCACCACAGCGTCAATATCGGGATTGGCAATGATGTCATCGGTGGTTTGCACCGCCGCACCGGTCTTGGCGGCGAGCGCCTGCGCTGCATCGGGAAAGAAATCCGACACGGCGACCAGGGCGGCATTGTCCAAACGCATGATCGTCGCTGCATGGACCTGGCCGATCCGTCCGCTTCCGAGAATACCGATTTTAATCATGGGGTTACCTTTGGGTTTTGGCACGAAAGGCACCCAAGACGGTGCGGGTCGCGTCCACAAGCGGGTCGTGGGTGTCTTTCAGAATCTGCACGCGATCAAACCTGTCGGGGTCGCTGTTCACAGCTTCGCGCAGGGCCGCGCCAAAGGCCATTCGCAGTTCGGTGCCGATGTTGAATTTGCAGATGTTGGAGGTTTGGGCCAACTGGCTACGCTGCGCCATCGGCACGCCTGATCCGCCGTGGATCACCAGCGGGATATCGGTCACGGCCTCGATCGCGCGGATGCGCGCGACGTCAAGCCCGCCCTCCTTGTCCTGCTGCAAGTGGACGTTGCCGACCGAAATCGCCATCGCGTCCACACCGGAGTCCCGTGCGAAAATGGCGGCCTCGCGCGGGTCCGTTCCGGCCGATTTTTCACCCGCTGCATAGCCGACAAAACCAATCTCGCCCTCGCAGGAAATGCCCGCCGCATGGGCCATTTCGGCGATGGCCGCAGTTTCGTCGATGTTCTGCTGCAGGGGTTTGCGCGACCCGTCATACATAAGCGAAGTAAAGCCGGACTCCAGCGCCTCGCGGCATTCCTCAAAGGTATAGCCGTGATCAAGGTGGGCAACGACAGGCACGCTGGCGTTTTCGGCCAGATAACGGAACATTTTGCCCAAGATCGGCAGGGGCGTATGCGCGCGGCACGACGGCCCCGCCTGCAAGATCACGGGGCAGTTTTCAGCTTCGGCGGCGGCGACATAGGCGCGCATGTCTTCCCAGCCCAGCGTGACCAGCCCCGCCACCGCATAGCCGCCCTTGCGCGCGGGCTGTAACACCTCTGCCAGCGTTGCAAGGCTCACTTGAATTTCGCGATCATGTCTTTGATGCCCGGGATCGTTTCAACCTGATACGCATGTGTCGGCTGGAAAAACTGCACCAGACTGCGTTGGCTTAGTCCGCCAAGGATCGTGAAATAATACATCTCGTAGCCCGGCATCACGGCGCAGGGATGATAGCCGCTGTCCAGCATGATGGTGGAGCCATCCATCAGTTGATAGGCGTCCCCGGGTTTGCCGTCTTCGCGCTCGATGATCTGGACGCCGGACCCGTGATTGGGCCTGAAGCGAAAGTTATAGGTCTCGTCGTGGCGTGTCTCGATGATGTTGCCATCCGCGTCCTTGCGGTCGGTATCATGCTTGTGGGCCGGGAACCCCGACCAGCCGCCCTGGCCAACGGTAAACAGTTCGGAGACCAGCAAGCGCCCGACCTTGTCGTGATATTTGGTGCCAAGGATGTGTTTGATCTTGCGATGCGTCTTGGTGTCGTCGCTGCCGTATTGCACCACGTCCAGTTCGGCAACGCGCACATCGAACGGGTCCAGCACCTTGTTGTATTTCGCACCGGCGATGAAGGTTTCCGTATCGCGTGTGGCAACAATCGTGGCCTTGGCCCCAACGGGAACATAAACCCCCTCGGGCTCGCCGTCCCAAACGTCGGTGGTGCGCTGACCCAGGGCGGGATATGTGACGCCCTCGACGTCCACATCAACCGTGCCCGTCGCGGGAACGACGCAGGTCTCGTAGCCGGGCACCTGATATTCAAACGCTTCACCCGCTTTCAGCTTGACGATATTAAAATAGTTCAGCGGCACAGTCGGATCGTCGGCGTCCACGATAGGTTTATTGTGGTTGTCGTGCGGTGCGATATGCATGGGACGTTCCTTAGGCTGTGTCGGTTGGGCCGGGATGGGCGGCGAGGAATTTTTCAAGGTCGGCAGGCATCGGCATGGCTGGCGCGCAGCCCGGTTTGGAGACAACGATCGCGGCGCAGGCCGAGCCGCGCAAGACGGCTGCTTTCAGGTCAAGACCGTCGGCAAGCCCGGTCAGAAAACCCGCCATGAAACTGTCACCTGCCCCCGTGGGTTTAAGGGCCGTGACGGGGTAGATGCCAGTGCGCAATTCGGCGCTGTTGTGGAATGTCACCGCGCCGCGTTCACCCATTTTGTAAACGACGATGCTGGCGCTGGTGGCGGCCAACTCGCGGGCCATATCCAGCCCCTTGGCCTTGTCGCCCGCCATAAAGCCGAACTCGTCATCATTGCCGACAATCACATCCGACAAGCCACCGGCACGCGACAGTACCTCGGACGCGACCTGTGCGCTGGGCCAGCTATAGGGGCGGTAATCAATATCAAAGATGATCGGCAATCCGGCCGCGCGGGCCAGTTCGAATGCACGAAACGCCGCCGCCCGCGATGGTTCGGCGGCAAAGACCGTGCCGGCCGTGATCAGCGCGCCAAACTTGGAATAATCCACCGCTTCCACATCGGCCAGGGTCATTTCAAAGTCGGCCGCGCCGTTGCGGTAAATCACCGACTGGTGCCCCTGCACGCGGCTTTCATAAAGCGCCAGTGAATTGCGCGCCTCGCCGCCTACAGGCGTGACATAGGTGGACTCGACGCCGTAATGCGCCAGCTTGTTGACACAGAACCGCCCGACCGCATCGTCGGACACGCGGGTGACAAGGGCGGCGTGCCCGCCCAGTTTCACAATCCCTGCAGCAATATTGGCCGAGGACCCACCCATATCGGCGGTGAATGCATCCGCATCCTCGGTCGCGACGCCCGGGGCAGGAAACAGGTCCATGCCCACGCGGCCAACCACGACAAAGCTGTTGCGTTTTATTCCTGCGAGAACGTCGCTCATGCCCGCCCCTCCGCATTGCCGGACTTGGCGGTGTCCAGCACTTCTGGATAGGGAAAATTCAGGCCGATCAACTGGCGAATGTCGTCGCTGGCGTCATCCAGAAAAGACGTGGGCAAAGCGGCAGGAATATCCTCCATCGGCTTGACCCATTTGGGCAGATACTGGATCAACACCGCGTTGCGGTCATGATTGGCCCGGTTTGGCATCGCACAGTGCCAGAGCGCGCCAAAGAACAACGCCACATCGCCGGGTTCGCCTGTCATCTGCTCGCACCGTTCGTAAAAGCGGTCGTCGGGTGTGGGATAGCGCAGTTCGGTCTGACTGCCGGGAACAAAGCCCGTGGCACCGCTTTGGGCGGTGAACGGGTCGAGGATGATCGACACCTGTGCGTTCATCGGGAACGAGGCATTCAGGCCGACCGGATGGGTTTGCGGGGCATGAAAGTCCCAATAGGGGTAGTCCACATGCGGTTCCTGTCCGGGGCCACCCGGCAGAATACGGTTCGCGGCGATTGAACCCATAATGAATTCGGTGCCCAGAAACTTGCGCAGGATATTCATCAGCACCGGATGCGCCGCCAATTGCGAGAAAACCTCGCCCTTGGCCAACAGGTTCCAGACACGGCGTTGCAGGTTGATCTTGCCCTCAGCCTCGGCGGCGCCCTGAAAGTGGGTGGCCTTTTCGCTGTCCTGTTCGGAGTGCGCCATGATGATGGCGCGGGCCTCGGCGATCTGATCGGGGCGGAACAGGCCAGTGATCCGCACAGCCCCGTCCCCCTGCAATAACTCTGCAATAACTTTGTCGGGTTTTGCGGTTTTGGCGGTAAACGACTTCATCAGATTCCCTTGCGCTGTTTGGCCCGCGTGGCTTCGATTTCGGCATGTTTTTCGGCGACTTTGGGATTGTCGGTGATATGCGGGGTGCCGACCTCCCACCAGGCGTGGCCCTGGGTCGTCCAGCCGTCATATGGATCGACCTGCATGACGATCACGCTGGTTTTGTCTGCCGCCTTGGCCCGCTTGAATGCCGCGCCCAGTTCCGTCGCATTCGAGACGGTTTCGGCATGCGCTCCCAAGGATGCGGCATGGGCCTCGAAATCCACCGCAAAGGGTGCGGGCACGGTCGGGCTGTCGGCGATCAGATTGTTGAAACTGGTGTTGCCGGTGTTGTTTTGCAGTTTGTTGATCACGGCAAAGCCACCGTTGTCCAGGACCAGAATGATCAGTTTGCGCTGGGTCAGGACCGATGAATAGATATCTGAGTTGAGCATCAGATAAGACCCGTCACCGGTAAAGACGATCGTGTCATTGTCGGGTTCGCGTTCGTGTTGGGCAATGCGCGCGCCCCAGCCACCCGCGATTTCATAGCCCATGCAAGAGAACCCGAATTCGACATCGACGGTGCCGATATCTTTGGTCTGCCAATGGGCGGTGACTTCGGCAGGAAGGCCGCCCGCCGCGGCAACCACACGATCGCGCGGATCGCAGAGATCGTTCACGGTGCGGATTGCTTGGGCATAGGAATTGGGGCCGTTGCCGACTGTGGTGATGTCATCGGTATAGGCCACCCATTTGGCGCGCTCGGTCTGGGCAAAATCGCTCCAGTCCATTGGGGCCGCGTAACCGGCGAGGGCATCGCCCAGGGCGGCAAGGCCCAGTTTGGCATCCCCCACGACCGGAAGCGACAGATGTTTCATCGCGTCATGGCGGCCAACGTTCAATCCGATGATGCGCGCGTCTTTGGCGAATGCTGTCCATGATCCGGTTGTGAAATCCTGCAACCGCGTCCCCACGGCAAGGATCATATCGGCCTTTTCGGCAATCGCATTGGCGCTGTCGGAGCCGGTCACGCCAACAGGGCCGATGTTGAGCGGATGATCCTGATGCAGGTTCGCACGCCCCGCGATCGTTTCAACCACCGGGATGTTATGGGCAACGGCAAAATCGGTGAGCTCGGCTACAGCGCGCGCATACTGCACGCCGCCACCCGCGATAATCATGGGGCGTTTGGCGGTTTTCAGCAGGGCCGCAGCATCGGCGATATCCGCCCGGTCAGGCGCCTGACGGCGGATCCGGTGCACCCGCTTGGCGAAAAAGCTTTTGGGGTAGTCAAAAGTCCAGCCCTGCACGTCTTGCGGCAGGCCAATGAATGCAGGGCCGCAATCGGCGGGGTCCAGCATGGTGGCCAGCGCGGCAGGCAGCGACTGCAAGACTTGTGCGGGATGGGTGATGCGATCCCAGAACCGCGTAACCGCCTTGAAGGCGTCGTTCACGCCCAGCGACGGATTGCCGAAATGTTCTAGCTGTTGCAGCACCGGATCGGGCAGGCGGGTCACGTAGGTGTCGCCACACAGTAAAAGCATCGGCAGGCGGTTCGCATGGGCTAGCGCGGCACTGGTCAGCAGATTGGATGTGCCCGGCCCGGCACTGGCGGTGCAGAACATGAACCGCTGGCGCAACCACTGTTTGGCATAGCCCGCCGCCGCGAACCCCATGCTTTGCTCATTCTGACCCCGATACAGGGGCAGGGCGCCCCTGGCGTCATAAAGCGCTTCGCCCAGACAGGTGACATTGCCATGTCCGAAAATCCCGAATCCACCACCGCAGAGGCGCATTTCCTGCCCGTCCACACTGATGTACTGGTTGGCAAGATACCGGATAATCGCCTGGGCCGTGGTGAGCCGGATTGTGGAGTTCGTCATCTGCCTATTTCTTTCGCAATGCCGCATTTTCAAAGATTGTCGCTTGCGCGGTTTCGAATCTGAGGATACTAATTTTGCAACCGGTTGCAAACGAATTATCAGCGGACACTGCCTACCATGACAGAAATCGGGATTGGGATCATCGGCGGCGGCTATATGGGCAAGGCACATGCTGTTGCCATGTCGGCTGTTGGCGCGGTTTTCAATACCGCACTGCGCCCCCGGCTCGAGATGATTTGCGCCAGCACGGCGGCCTCGGCCGAAAGGTATCGCACGGCCTATGGTTTCGCGCGCGCCACGGACGATTGGCGGGTTCTGGTAAACGACCCAAAAGTCGCGGCGATCATCATCGCCGCGCCGCAGGAAACCCACCGCGAGATCGCTTTGGCGGCCTTTGCCCTGAGCAAGCCGGTGTTTTGCGAAAAACCCCTTGGCGCGTCCCTTGCGGAGAGCCGCGAGATGGTGGCCGCGGCGGTAGGGCAGATCAGCATGGTCGGGTTTAACTATATCCGCACGCCCGCCAGCCAGTTCGCGCGTCAACTGGTGGCGCAGGGCGCGATTGGCGATGTGACCTGGTTTAGGGGCGAACATACCGAAGATTTCCTTGCCGATCCTGACAGTCCAGCCACCTGGCGCACAACGGGTGACGCCAATGGCACGATGGGCGATCTTGCGCCGCATATGATCAATGGTGCGCTGGCGCTGATCGGCCCGATCGCCTCTGTGATGGCTGACGTGGAAACCGTGCATGCGACCCGCCCCGGGGGGCCGTGACCAACGATGACCACGGTCAGATGATGTGCCGCTTTGCCAATGGAGCGATGGGTCAGATGTATTTCAGCCGCATCGCGCAGGGGCGCAAAATGGGCTATGCCTACGAGATCACGGGAACCAGGGGCGCGATCCGCTTTGACCAGGAAGACCAAAACGCGATCTGGCTATATACAATGGACGAGCCAGAGGCCACGCGCGGATTTCGCAAGATTCTGACCGGCCCCGCGCATCCCGATTACCTTCCGTTTTGTCAGGGGCCGGGGCACGGCACCGGATACCAGGACCAAATCATCATCGAAGCGCGCGACTTCCTGCACGCGATCGAAGCCAATACCAGCGTCTGGCCAACCTTTGAGGACGGCATGGACGTGAACCAAGTGATCGCAGCGGCTATGGCCTCATCCCGTGCAAAGGCATGGGTCGACGTGGCTTCTGTCTAACATCCCGAAAGGCACTTTCATGACGATCAAGATCGGCAACGCCCCGTGTTCATGGGGCATCGAATTTCCCAGCGACCCGGCCTACCCGACCTGGCAATCGGTTTTGGATCAATGCGCGGGCGCAGGTTACAAAGGTATCGAATTGGGGCCAATCGGCTATATGCCCGAAGACCCCGCGATCCTTGCGCCCGCCCTGGCCGAGCGCGGTCTGGACCTGATCGGCGGTGTCGTCTTTCGGGCCTTTCACGACCCCGCGAAGTGGGATGATGTGCTGGATGCGAGCGTGCGAACCTGCAAGGCGCTTGCCGCGCACGGCGCGCAGCATCTGGTGCTGATCGACAGCATATCGCCGCGCCGTGCCCCGACAGCGGGCCGCGCCGCCGAGGCCGAACAGATGGGTGCCGACGAATGGGCCGCCTTTCGCGACCGGATCGCCACAATCGCCAAGATCGGGACGCAGGACTATGGGTTGACCGTGGGTATTCACGCGCATGCGGGCGGGTTCATGGACTTTGAGCCCGAGCTTGAACGCCTGCTTGATGAGGTCGACGACAGCATCCTGAAAATCTGCTTTGACACGGGCCATCATTCCTATGCGGGCTATGATCCGGTGGCGTTCATGAAACGGCATATCGACCGGATTTCATACATGCATTTCAAAGATATCGATCCGGCGGTCAAAGCCGATGTGGTAGCCAATCGCACGGATTTCTACCGGGCCTGCGGGCAGGGGATTTTCTGCAACCTCGGGCAGGGGGATGTCGATTTTCCCGCCGTGCGCAAAGTGTTGGTCAACAACGGATTTGAGGGCTGGTGCACGGTTGAACAAGACTGCGATCCCTCCATGCCCGGAACGCCGATGGAAGATGCCCGTGCGAACCGCGAGTATCTGGAAAGCATCGGTTTTACCTGAGGCAGGCCGACCCTTCGGGGAGAGTTGTAATTGCCAAGATGAAGATTGGGCGCATGCCCCCTGTGGAGGACATCACATGACACGATTGAACTGGGGAATGATCGGTGGCGGCGAAGGCAGCCAGATCGGGCCGGCCCACCGTCTTGGGGCGCAGGCTGACGGGAATTTCGTGCTGGCTGCGGGGGCGTTGGACCACGACGCCGAAAAGGGGCGCGACTATGCCATGCGTTTGGGCGTTGTGGCGGACCGTGCCTACGGTGACTGGCACGAGATGCTGGCAGGCGAAAAGGCGCGCGAAGATCGGGTTGATCTGGTGACAGTTGCGACCCCGAATTCCACCCACTTTGAAATCACCAAGGCGTTCCTTGAGGGCGGCTTTAACGTGTTGTGTGAAAAGCCGATGACCATGACCGTCGAGGAAGGCGAGGAGATCGTGAAGGTCGCCGCCAGATCGGGCAAGATATGTGCGGTGAACTATTGCTATTCAGCCTATCCGATGGTGCGTGAAATGCGCGAAATGGTGCGCACGGGACAGGTTGGCAAGGTGCGCCTGATCGTGACGAATTTCAGCCACGGCCACCACGGTGACGCAACGGATGCGGACAATCCGCGCGTGCGCTGGCGCTATGATCCGGCCATGGCGGGCGTGTCCGGGCAGTTCGCCGATTGCGGGATTCACGCGCTGCATATGGCCAGTTTCATTGCCGGCGATCAGGTGCGCGAGTTGAGCGCCGATTTCGCCTCGACGATCCCGTCGCGCGAGTTGGAAGACGATGCGATGGTGAATTTTCGCTTGGAGGGCGGCACTGTCGGGCGGCTTTGGACCAGTTCGGTTGCGATTGGTCGTCAGCACGGGTTTGACATTCAGGTGTTTGGCGAAACCGGTGGCATGCGCTGGGCGTCCGAGCAGCCCAATCAGGTGTATTACACGCCTGTTGGCGGGCGGACCCAGATCATCGAGAAAGGCGAGGGCGGATTGTCGGACGAGGCGGCACGCATGTCACGCGTGGCAATCGCCCATCCCGAAGGCTTCCCGCTGGCCGTTGCCAACATCTATGTCGATCTGGCCGCGTCCATTCGCGGCGAGAGCCCTGATGGGCTGCCCACCGCCGAAGACGGCTTGCGTTCGATGGCGGCTGTGCATCAGGCGGTGAAATCGGCCCAGGCCAAAGGCGCATGGGTTGATGCGCGCCCGCCGATGTATCGCTGAACTACGGGCGGGGGCGCAGGGTCGCGCGTTCGATCACCTGGCAGGGAAACAGGCGTGCTTCGGGATAGCGGTCCGGTTCGTCCAGCATGGCGACCATCATTTCGACGGAGGAGTTGATGATCTGCTGGATCGGTTGGCGCACGGTCGTCAGGGCGATGTTTTCCCAGCCTGCCATTTCCATGTCGTTCAGCCCGATGATCCCCACATCCTCGGGGACGTGCTTTCCGATTTCATCAAGCCCGCTGAGCGCCCCGATCGACAGAACGTCATCGCCGCAGAAATAGGCCTCGGCCAATTCGCCCTGCGCAAGCCGCAGCATTTCGGCGCGCCCCGCCTTGAACGAATAGGCCGCAGCATAACTGTGTGAGACCGCGATGTCAGGGTGCAGCGCCAGTTCCTCGCTGAACCCCTTGAGCCGGTCTTTGGTCGATGTGGCGCTTTGTGGCCCGCCCAAAAAAGCAACGGATTTGTAGTGGCGCGCGACCAGTTCACGCGCGGCCAAACGACCCGCGGCGACGTTGTCGATCCCGACAACGTGAACTTCGGGGCTGCTGGAGTGGCGCCCAAAGGTGTTCACAACCGGGATCCCCTTGTCGCGAAACGCCTTGGAAAAGGCCGGCGGTAACGTGGATGATGCGACAATCACGCCATCGACCGAATATTGCCGCAGCATCCGGACCGAGTTTTCGGGATCGGTTTCATTGCTGAGGTTGACCAAAAGGGGGCGCAAGCCGCGATCTTGAAGACTGCGCGTAAAACGGTCGAACACTTCAAGAAAGATCGGGTTATGAAAGTTGTTGGAGACAAGGCCGATCAATTTGGTGCGCCGCGTCGTGAGGGACCGGGCAAGAAAATTCGGGCTATAGCCCAGTTCCGCCGCTGCCCTTTCGACCTTGCGGCGCATTTTCACGGAAACTGACGCGCCATCAGTGAAGGTGCGCGATACAGCTGACGTCGAAACGCCCGCCCGTGCTGCAACATCCTTGAGCGTCGCTGTCATTGGATTGTCCCCCTGTGGTCCGTTTTCGCCGCCTGCATCTATCAAGTACTGGCTGCTACCACAGTAGATAACTTCTCAATTTTTTTTGCAACCGGTTGCAAAGATTTCGAATCCGTGCTTGTCTCCAGTATGGGAGGAGGGCGCTCGCTGCTCTGCTGTCAATAATTTGATGTTCTTGGGAGGAACGATAATGAAATCCATGATGAAAAGACTGATGTTGACTGCTGCCGTGATAGCATCCCCGTTGATGGTCTCGGC
This sequence comes from Octadecabacter sp. SW4, assembly GCF_008065155.1. Classification (NCBI taxonomy): domain Bacteria; kingdom Pseudomonadati; phylum Pseudomonadota; class Alphaproteobacteria; order Rhodobacterales; family Roseobacteraceae; genus Octadecabacter; species Octadecabacter sp. SW4. The sequence goes on from NZ_CP042819.1 coordinate 602,509, forward strand.
CGAGGCGCATGGCGACGACCTGACCTATATTCTGGTCAGCCACGCGCCCGATTCCGATAGCTGGTGGAACACCGTCAAGAACGGCGTCGCGCTTGCCGGTGATCAGATGGGCGTGACGGTTGAATATCGCAATCCGCCAACCGGTGACCTTGCCGATATGGCCCGCATCATCGAACAGGCAGCCGCCGCGCAGCCCGATGGCATCATCACCACATTGGCTGATTACGATGTGCTGTCCGGCCCGATTAAATCTGCCGTGGATCAGGGCGTTGACGTGATCATCATGAACTCTGGCACCCCCGATCAGGCCCGCGAAGTTGGCGCGCTGATGTATGTTGGTCAGCCCGAATATGATGCCGGTTTCGCCGCGGGCCAGCGTGCCGCCGGTGATGGTGTGGAAAGCTTCCTTTGCGTGAACCACTACATCAGTTCGCCATCGTCGACCGAGCGTTGCCAGGGTTTCGCAGACGGTCTGGGGATTGAACTGGGCAACCAGATGATCGACTCGGGTCAGGACCCCGCCGAGATCAAGAACCGTGTTCTGGCCTATCTGAACACGAACCCTGAAACCGATGCCATTCTGACGCTTGGGCCGACGTCGGCCGATCCGACAATCCTGGCGCTGGACGAGAACGGCATGGCCGGTGACATCTACTTTGGCACCTTCGATCTGGGCGAAAATATCGTCACCGCGATCAAGGATGGCACGATCCAGTGGGGTATCGACCAGCAGCCATTCCTGCAGGCCTATCTGCCGGTTGTGGTTCTGGCGAACTATGACCGTTACGGTGTTCTGCCCGGCAACAACATCAACTCGGGCCCCGGCTTTGTGACCGCCGATGCCCTTGAAAAAGTCGAGCAGTTCGCGGGCGAATTCCGCTAATACGACGAAAAACCGGGGCGGATCGGCTGTTGCTGTATCCGCCCTTTTTGCCTGTTTTCAAGGACTGGTAGGGCCATGAGCGACATAACCAACTCAGACGAACGCGTCAAAGAAATGTCGGCGCTGCGCCGCGCCATGATCCGCCCCGAATTGGGGGGCATCGTCGGTGCCGTTGCCGTCTTTACGTTCTTTCTGCTTTTCGCCTTCGACAGCGGCATGTTCAACCCGCAAGGGGTGATGAACTGGTCGACGGTTTCGGCGCAATTCATGATCATTGCCGTCGGGGCTTGCCTGCTGATGATCGCGGGCGAATTTGACCTCTCGGTGGGGTCGATGATCGGCTTTGCAGGAATGATGATTGCCATTTTCGGCGTGGTGCTGGGCTGGCCCATGTGGTTGGCGATTATCGTCACCTTTGCCATTTGCATCGCCTTCGGGGCGTTGAATGGCTACATCGTCGTCAAGACGGGCCTGCCAAGCTTTATTGTCACGCTGGCCACCCTGTTCATCCTGCGTGGCTTTACCATCTTCATTCCCCAGACGATCGAAAGCAAAACCATCATCGGCGGTATCCGCGAGGCAGCCGAGGGTGATTGGCTTGCGCCGCTGTTTGGTGCGAAGGTTGGCGGTCCGATCTTTCAGTGGATGGGCGACAACGGCTGGATCGCAACATTTGCGCGCGGTAACCGCGAGGGCCAACCCGTCGTTGACGGGATCCCCATGTTGATCATCTGGGCGATTGCGCTGGTGATCTTTGGGCATATCGTTCTGACCCGCACGCGTTTCGGCAACTGGATTTTCGCTGCCGGCGGCGACGCTCAAGCGGCGCGCTATGCCGGTGTTCCCGTTGATGCCGTCAAGATCAAGATGTTCATGTTTACCGCGTTCTGCGCCACTGTTTTTGCGGTTTGTCAGGTGATGGAATTCGGCTCGGCGGGGGCGGATCGCGGTCTGCTCAAGGAATTCGAGGCGATCATCGCCGTGGTCATTGGCGGCGCCCTGCTGACCGGCGGCTATGGTTCGGTGGTGGGCGCTGCACTTGGTGCGCTGATCTTTGGCGTGGTGCAGCAGGGGCTGTTCTTTGCCAATGTCGAAAGCTCGCTTTTCCGCGTGTTCCTCGGGGTCATCCTGCTGCTTGCCGTGATCCTGAACACTTATATCCGCCGCCTGATTACGGGAGAACGCTGATGGAGCCGATCATTCAAATGAAAGACATCGAAAAGCACTTTGGCTCGGTTATTGCGCTGGCTGGTGTCACGATCGATTTCTATCCCGGCGATTGTCATTGCCTGCTGGGCGATAACGGCGCGGGCAAGTCGACCTTTATCAAGACGATGTCGGGCGTTCACAAGCCAACTCACGGCGAGATTTTGTTCGAGGGCAAGCCGATGCACTTTGACGACCCGCGCGACAGTATCGCCGCAGGTATCGCAACGGTGTATCAAGACCTTGCGATGATCCCGCTGATGTCGGTCAGCCGCAACTTTTTCATGGGCAACGAACCGGTCAAAAGGATCGCGGGCTTGCGCTTTTTTGATCATGACCATGCCAATGAAGTGACCATGAAAGAAATGCGCGACATGGGCATCAACCTGCGTGGCCCCGATCAGGCCGTGGGCACATTGTCGGGCGGTGAACGCCAGACCGTGGCGATTGCGCGCGCGGTCCACTTTGGTGCAAAGGTTCTGATTTTGGACGAACCAACCTCTGCCCTTGGGGTGCGCCAGACGGCCAATGTGCTGGCCACCGTCGATAAGGTGCGCAAGCAAGGCATTTCGGTTGTGTTCATCACCCATAACGTCCGCCACGCGATGGCGGTCGGCGACCGTTTCACGGTTCTCAATCGCGGCAAGACCTTTGGCACCGCCCTAAGGGGAGAGATCACACCCGAGGAGTTGCAGGACATGATGGCTGGCGGTCAGGAACTGGCGACGCTGGAAGGGTCGCTTGGCGGCACGGTGTGATCCGGCAAGGCGGTGCTGGATCGCGCAGAACCTTCCGGTGGGATTTCTGTTACCAAATCCGGCCAATGCAATTTGGCCCATTGCCTGCACTGACCTTGGCGTCCGGTCTTTGTTGACGTAGCCGGTTTCGGGGGCAGCCACATCGCCCAAAACCCCGGCGCGGGGTGGGATCGGCGGGATGGCACCCGGCCCGCCGCCGCGTATCATCCCGCTTCCATCCGGGGGCATGCGTGCCTATGATTTTCCGCAAGGACAAGGAGGCACCCGGTGAGGGCACCACTGACTGCTGCCATAGGGGGCCGAACCCGTGCGCGATAATCTGATGCACCTTCTTGGCATCAGCGGTCAGGGGGCTGGCTTTGGCCGTTGCCGCACCACCAAGGTCGACGACGATTGCGGCTGGCAGCGTGAACATCTGATATTCACCGGCGAGGGTGCAGATCGCGAGGATATCCCCGCCGTATTTCTGCGCCCGCCCGATGGTCATCCCCCCGTGCCCGCCGTGATCTATGCCCATGCGCATGGCAATCGCTATGGCACCGGCCACACCGAATTGCTTGACGGGCGCCCCGCCTTGCACGGTCCCTATGCGCCCGATCTGCGCCGCCTTGGTATCGCGGCGTTGTGTTTTGATTTGCCCGCGTTCGGCGCGCGCCAGAAGCCCACGGAATCCGCGCGCGCCAAGGCGCTTCTATGGCAGGGCAGGACGCTGTTTGGGCAAATGCTGTTGGAATTGCGCAGCGGTGTGGATTTCCTTGCCGCCCATCCGGTTGTGGCACCGGACCGGATCGGCGGTTTGGGGTTCTCGATGGGCAGCACGTTGGCGTGGTGGCTTGCTGCCCTTGATGACCGGCTGCGCGCCACATCTGCGCTGTGTTCCTTTGCCGATCTTGAAGCGCTTGTTCAGACCGGGCCCCATGACGGGCATGGCATCTATATGACCGTGCCCGGCTTGCTGCCCCTGGCCCGAAGCGGGCAAATCGCCGGGTTGACCGCGCCGCGCGCGTTGCAGATATGCGTCGGGCTGAAGGACTGGTCCACGCCCGAGATGGCCTTTGTCCGTGGTCGTCTGGACCTTGAAGCTGCCTATGCTACCGCAGGTGCCGCCGAGCGCTTGCATTTCCACGTTGAACCCGAGGCCGGACATGAGGAAAGCGCGGCAATGCGGCAGGCCGTGCTTGCTTTCCTTGATCAAGAGCTATGCGCCTAACACCGCGACGCGGGTGGTAAGACGACCCAGCGTATCGGGGGTGTCATCCCGGACCCCGACAAGCTGCGCGAGCGCGGCGCAGACGCCGCGAAGGTCTGGCGCATTCTGGACATGTGCCGCGATCTTGTCGGCGTTGGCATCCGCTAGCGGCGTACCCGATCTGTGACAGCGCAGAACGAATGCGATCCAGACCGCGATGACATCGCCCGCCTGCGGCGCATCACGCCCGCCTTGTAGCAAGGGCGTGATACGTTCACGCAGCTTGAGGCTGCCATCAACGGCGATCTGCGCCAGTTCATGGCGCATTTCGGGCACGGCGAAACGGGCCCGCAGGGCGGCGCGGTAGGCGGCTGTGCTGTCCTGCACCACCTTGGGCAAACTGCGCTGCGCCTCGTCCCACAGCCTTTCGACCCCGTTTGCCAACCTTGGGTCGGCCATCGCCTGATGCACATAGGTATGACCCGCCAAAAGCCCAGCATAGGCCAGCCATGAATGTGCCGCGTTCAGCAAGCGCAGCTTGCGCATTTCAAACGGTGCCACATCACGGACCAGTTCCGCACCCGCAGTTTCCCACGCCGGACGCGGCCCCGCGAAATCGTCCTCGATCACCCATTCTGTAAAAGCCTCGGTCATGACCGGCGCCGGTGCGGGGGCGGCAGCCGCAGCGGCGATTTCCGCCGCAAGCCTGGGTGTGGTCGCCGGTGTGATCCGGTCAACCATCGTGTCGGGAAAGCGGGTGTGCGCATCTATCCGCAACCCTGCCGCACGGGCAAAATCAGCCGTTGCCCTTGCCAGCTTGCGCCCGTTCCCCGATAGGTTGTCGCAGCTGAGAACCGTCAGCGGCCCAAGGCCCTTTGCCGCGCGCCGCGCAAGGCCATGCGCAAGAAGGCCGACCGCGCTTTTCGGCTGGCCGGCCAGATCCCCGACAATGTCCGGGTGGGCAAGATCAAGCGCCCCGGTGGCGGCATCAAGGCAATATCCCTTTTCGGTGATCGTCAGGGTCACGATCTGCAGGTCCGGGTCGGCAAAGGCCGCCAGCACCAAAGCCGGATCGCGGCTGGCAAGGATCATCCGGTCGTGCAGGGTAATGTTTTCGGTCTCAAGCCCGTCCGGTCCACGGATACCCAGCCTGTAACCCGCGCCCGCCTGCATCGCCTGAAAAAGCGTGGTGTTGCGCATTACCACGCCCGTGATGTGCCAGTCGTCGCCTGCGTGCGCGGTATACCAGGCCTGATGGGCGCGGTGAAAGTTGCCGACCCCAAGGTGCAGGATGCGCGCCATGTTCAGCCTGCTTCCAGCCGATAGGTGTCAACTGCAAGATCATGCGCCAACAGGCGGGCAATATCTGCCGTTTCGGCTGTGTTCAGCGTCCCCCGATCCGTTTGGTCCGCAAGGTGCAGCGCCACGCCGCGTCGCCAAAGGTCATGGCGCGCGGGGATCGACAGAAACGCACGGGTGTCATCGTTGAACCCGGCCAGGTTGTGGTAGCCTGCGGTCTCGACCACGCTGTCGAAATACCGTCTGATCCCGTTGGGACTGTCGTGAAACCACCACGGTGGCCCGATCCGCAGACTGGGCCAGTGCCCCGCCATCGGGGCCAGTTCGCGGGCATAGCTGCCCTCATCAAGGGTGAACAGAACGATCCGCAACTGCGGGTCATTGCCGACACGGTTCAACAGCGGCCCCATGCCCCCGACCCAATCCGTGGGGCCGGGCATATCCGCGCCCATATCCGGCCCGACGCTGTCAAAAAGCTGCCGGTTCGTGTTGCGCCGCGATCCGGCATGAATTTGCATCACCAGCTCATCTTCGGCCGACATCTGTGCCATTTCCGTCAGCATGTGGCCGTAATAGGCAGTTGCGTCCCCAGCGCTCAGGGTGCCTGCAACGGCCCCTGCATGCAGTGTTTCGATCTGCCCGCGATCAAGCCAGGCCGTGGCAAGTGTTGGCACATCGTGATCCGTTGCGGTGGCGCCAGCGGCGCGAAAGGCGGCCCGCCTGTCCCGTAGCGCGTCAAGAAAATCGGCGAAATCGCGGACATCGCGATGTGTCATATCGGCAAGTGCGTCAAGGGCTGCCCCGTGCCCCTGCCGCGCCGGATTCAACAGATCGTCGGGCCGGAAAGTCGGCACAATACGGCCGCTCCACCCCGAAGCGGCGATGGCCGCATGATCCGCCAGGTCAGAGGTCGCGGGATCGGTTGTCGCCAGCGCGCTGATACCAAAGCGATCGAACAGGGCGCGCGGCCGAAAGGCGGGCGTGGTCAGCAAGTCCGCAATCTGGTCATAGATTACATCAGCGGTGTCAGGCCCGAGCGGTGTTGCAATGCCAAGGGTTTGGCGGAACGTATGTTCCAGCCAAATCCGGCTTGGTGTGCCAAGGAACAGAGGCCAATGCCGTGCGAAAAGGCGGAAAACCTCGCGCGGGTCGCGGTCTTTTCCGTTGGGGCCGATGCCCAGATCCGCCAGCGGCACGCCTTGCGAATAGAGAATGCGGAACACATAGTGATCAGGTTGAATCAGCAAGGCGGCAGGGTTTGGAAACGCCCGGTCATGCGCCCACCAGTCTGGGTCGCAATGGCCATGCGGCGAGACGATCGGCAGATCACGGATTGCTTCGTAGATCGGCATTGCTGCACCGGGCAGCGTCGCACCGGGGGGGCTATGCATGGTCTTGGCTCGTCTTGGTGGCGTCATCGAAATCGAAATAGCTGTGGTTGGCGGCGACAAGGTCGGACAGGGTGTTCAGGACCCGACGCAGATGCTGGCGGCTGTGGGCCACCGCGCTGGTGGCATCCCGCGCCAGAATGGCCTGCGCGATTTGCCTGTGATCCTCAAGCAGTCGGCCCCGATGCGCGGTGCTGTCCAGCGCAAGAACCCGCAGCCGATCAAGGACCGCCTTTTCGCGCGTGAGAACGGCACCGATCCGGTCAAATTGTGTGGCCTGCGCAAGGATCGCATGAAAGCCGTCGTCAAGGTCGCGAAATCCGACGGTGTCGCCCTTATCGACGGCGCGACGCTGGCGCGCCAGATTGTCTTTCAACGTGGCCGCGGCTTGGGCAGGCAGCCCCTTGGCGCATAGCCTTTCGACAACTGCCGCCTCAAGCGACTCGCGCAGAAACTGCGCGCCCTTGATCTGGGCGACTGAAAGACGCGACACAAAGGTTCCGCGACTTGGCCATGTCACAATCAACCGTTCCTCGCGCAGCTGGGCAAAGGCTTCGCGCACCGGCGTGCGGCTCGCGCCAAAAATCTGGCCGATCTCGGCCTCCGAGATCATTTGGCCCGGGACCAGTTCCATCGAAAGGATTGCAGACTTGAGCCAGCTGGCGATCTGTTCGTTGGCCGGGCGGTTGAAGTCCAGTTGCGCATCGGTGAAAGAACCCCGCTCGACGGTCGTGGCATCCTTGTTCATCTGCCGCCCCTTGCTGGTTATTGCCCTGCGTCAACGCACTGCCTGTATACCGGTATGCAGCGTGATTGACAACCGGTATACCGGCATGCATTGCTGGGGACGAAAGTTGGGGGCAGACAAAAAAGTGACTGTTGCGCCAGAAAAAACCGCGGTCCTGATCGGTGCCGGAATGGTTGCCGGAACCCATGTCGCGGCCATCGCGGCCGGGGCATCGGTGCGCCTCAAGGCTGTTTGCAGCCGCACGATGGCCCGCGCACAGGCGCTGGCCGATGAGGCGTCAAAAAGGACCGGGTATCCGGTAGCCGCCCTGACCGATATTGGCGACGTCGCCGCCGACCCTGAAGTGGACTTTGCCATCATCCTCACGCCGCCGGATGCGCGAATTGATCCGATCCGCCAACTTGCGGCGGCGGGCAAGCATATCCTTGTCGAAAAGCCGATGGGGCGCACCGCAAACGAGGCGCGTGAGGCTGTTGCGATCTGTCGGGCCGCAGGGGTGACGCTTGGCGTGGTGTTCCAGCATCGGATGCGCGCCGCCTCGCGGGCGGCGGCGCATCGCATTGCATCGGGTGATCTGGGTGCGCTGGGCCTTGTGGAAATGGCGGTGCCGTGGTGGCGCGCGCAAAGTTATTACGACGAACCGGGTCGGGGCACCTATGCCCGCGATGGTGGTGGCGTTCTGATCAGCCAGGCAATCCACACGATCGACTTGGCCCTGAGCCTTGCCGGACCGGTCACATCGGTGCGCGCGATGGCCGCAACGACCCGTTTTCACCAGATGGAATCCGAGGATTTCGCGGTCGCCGGGCTGACCTTTGCCAATGGCGCGGTCGGAGCGATGGTCGCCAGCACGGCAAGTTTCCCCGGCGGCGCCGAATCCATCACCCTGCATTTTGAACAGGCCAGTCTGCATCTGGCTTCGGGCCAACTGGTGACGCGCTGGCGCGACGGGCGCGCCGAGACCGAGGGCGCCGTTGGCGGCACCGGCGGCGGGGCCGACCCGATGGCGTTCACTCATGAATGGCACCAAGCCATCATCGAAGATTTCGCCGCAGCACTGAGCGAGGGGCGCGACCCAATAGTGAGCGGCGCGGCGGCGCTGCCCGCCCATGACCTGATTGATGCAACCATCCGCTCTGCCCAAAGCGGCCAGATCGAGGGAATAGACCCATGACTGCGCCCCTGCGCTTTGCCGCCATCGGCATTGACCATCGTCATATTTATGGCATGGCGGCCAACCTGATTGCCGCCGGTGCCGATTTTGCCGGTTGGTGGACCCAAGGACATCCCAACACCGAAGACGGCTTTGTCGCACGATTTCCCGATGTGCCCCGTGCCGCCAGCGCCGAAGACCTGCTGTCGGATCCGACCATCGGGTTGATTGTCCTGTCGGGCATCCCGCGTGATCGCGCCGCATGGGCGGTGCAGGCGATGGCGGCAGGTAAGGACGTGCTTAGCGACAAGCCGGGCTGCACGACTTCAGCGCAGTTGAAAACGATCCGCGCTTCGGTGGCGCGCACGGGTCGCATCTGGTCGGTCAATTTTTCGGAACGGTTCGAGGTTCCCGCCGCGACCCGCGCCGCAGAACTGGTGGCAGAGGGCGCAATCGGCAGGGTTATCCAGACATTGGGCATCGGCCCGCATCGGCTTAATCGCGCAACGCGCCCCGATTGGTTCTTTGACCGCGCGGCTTATGGCGGGATCCTGACCGATATCGCAAGTCACCAGATCGACCAGTTCCTGTTCTTTACCGGGTCGACCAGCGCCGAAGTGACACTGGCGCAGGTTGCCAATTACGCCAATCCCGATGATCCCGGGTTGCAGGACTTTGGCGAAATTGCCCTCAAGGGTGACCGGGGGCATGGCTATATTCGTGTGGATTGGTATACGCCCGATGCGCTGCCGACCTGGGGTGACGGACGCCTGACCATCCTTGGCACCGAAGGCTATATCGAGCTGCGCAAATACGTCGATATCGGCCACGCGGGCACCGACCATCTGATCCTTGTCAACGGCACCCGGTGCGAAAGGATTGATGCCTCGGACGCGGGGTTGCCATTTTTCGCGCGCCTTATCAATGACATACGCGACCGGACCGAGACTGCTATGACCCAAGCCCACGTCTTTCAGGTCTGCGACCTTGCCTTGCGCGCGCAGAGCATGGCCGAAGGTCTGGGCGAATGATCCGTGTTGCCATCGTCGGGGCCGGGATCGGGGCCGAACATCTTGCCGGGTATCGCGCCTTGCCGGACCGTTTTGCGGTGACAACCCTTTGCGATCTGGACACGGACCGCGCCCGCAAGGCAACGGCGGGCGATCCCGCAATTGCCCTGACCGGTGACCTTGATGCGGTGCTGGCCGATCCGGATGTCGACCTTGTGGATGTCTGCCTGCCGCCGCATCTGCATTTTCCGGTGTCCACAAAAGTGCTGGCGGCCCGCAAGCACGTAATCTGCGAAAAACCCATCGTGCGTTCCTTGTCCGAGGCGGATCAACTGGCGGCGGCAGCCACAGCGGCTGACCGGCAGGTTTTTCCGGTGTTCCAGTATCGCTATGGCCGGTCGGTTGCGCAGCTTGAAGCGCTGATTGCGGCGGGCCTTGCGGGCAAGGCATATGCTGCCAGTCTTGAAACGCACTGGAATCGCGATGCCGCTTATTACAGCGTGCCGTGGCGTGGCACCTGGAAGGGGGAATCGGGGGGCGCGCTTCTTGGGCATGCGATCCACGCCCATGACCTGTTGTGCCATATCATGGGGCCGGTCGCCGAAGTCGCGGCCTTTGCTGACACACGGGTCAATGCCATCGAAACCGAAGATTGCGCGGCACTTGCCCTGCGGATGGCCAGTGGCGCACTTGCGACAAGTTCGGTGACACTTGGCGCGGGGAATGATACGACTCGACTGCGGTTTTGCTTTGAAGGATTCACCGCCGAAAGCGGCGCCGCACCCTATGCCCCCGCACAGGACCGCTGGCATTTCATTGCACGCGGGGTGGGGCAGGATCAAATCGACGCGGTTTTGGCCGCAACACCGGATAGCCATGCAGGTTTTGCCGGTTATCTTGACGCGGTGGCCGACGCGATCAAGGGCAGCGACCCAAGACGGGCGGTCACCTTGGCCGAAGGCAGACGCTCGATTGAACTGGTATCTGCCATCTACGCATCTATCCGCCGCGCAACGCCGGTCGCGCTACCACTTGAACCGGACGACGAGATTTACAAAGGTTGGTTATCCGCACAATCGTGAGGGAGCCAACAAATCAAATCAGGAAACAAGGGAGGAACCTGAAAAATGAGAAACCAAATTATGAAGACCGGTGCTATCGCGCTGGGTCTGGGCCTTGCGGCAGGTGCCGTATCGGCGCAGGAAATCCGCTTTATGTGCTATTCGGACGGAAATGAATGCGACGTCTATGACGATCTGCTAAACCAGTTCGAAGCAGAAAACGCCGGTGTCGATGTGATTGTCGATGTGGTGCCCTATCAGGCGATCCTTGAAAACCTGCCGGTCCAGCTTGCCGCGGGCACGGGCCCCGATCTGGCCAAGGTGACAGACCTTGGCGGGTTGAACGAATACTACCTTGATCTGACGCCTTACGTTGACACTGCCTATTGGGATGCGTCCTTTGGCGGCACGCTTGATTGGTATCGCGTCGGCGACCGTCAGGGGTACTATGGGCTGCACACCCAACTGACCATCACCGGACCGTTCGTGAACGCGACCCTTTTCGAACAAGCCGGAGTGGACATGCCCGGTGCAGGTGCCACATGGGATGACTGGGCCGAGGCAAGCCGTGCAGTGGCCGCCGCCACGGATGCAGATTTCCCCATGGCGATTGACCGCTCCGGGCACCGCGTGGCCGGACCTGCAATTTCCTATGGCGCACAATACTTTGACGCCGACGGCAACGGGTCGTTCGAGGGCTTTGGCCCGTTTGCCGAGCAATTCGTCGCGTGGAACGAAGACGGCACGATGGCGCGCGATGTCTGGGCCAGCCAGGGTGGCGCAACCTATGCAGACGCGGCGCAAGAGTTCATCAACGGCGAGGTCGTGTTCTACTATTCGGGTTCGTGGCAAGTTGGCCGGATGGACGAACAGGTCGGTGACTTTTTCGACTGGAAGGTCGTCGGCTCGCCCTGTGGTCCGGCCGGTGCTTGTTCTGGTATGCCCGGCGGTGCTGGGGTGGTCGGGTTTGAACAGACGGAAAACCCCGAAATCGTTGCCAAGCTGATCGATTTCCTCGCCCGCGAAGAAATCTATGCAGACGCTTCGGCCCGCACCCGCAACCTGCCCGCCCACCTGGGTGTCGCAGCCAAGGGGGTGGCGTTTGAAAATGCCTCGCCAGCGGCGCAAGCGGCGCTGAACGCCTTTGCCGGTGATCTGCCAAACGTGTCGCCAATTGCGTTCGCCTATCAGGGCTACGCCGGGAACCGGGCGATGTTCGGGATCACCGTCGAGCGGCTGAGCCAGGCAATCGTCGGCGAGCTTTCGGTCGAAGACGCGCTCGCGCGCATGTCGGATGACCTTGCGGCGGCAATGGCCGAAACCGAATAGCGTTGCCTTGCCCCTCGCGGTCTTTGGGTCGCGGGGGGCCCAACCTTGAGGGAGCGCTGCTGATGCTTGCCATTATCACACCGATCATGCGGATCATCGAGGTGCCCATGTCTGCGCTACAGCGGATTTTGGGGATGAAACGCATCGCTTGGGTCTTTCTGGCACCGAACCTTATTCTGTTCGGCGTCTTTGCCTTTTTGCCGGTGATCCTGAACATGTTTTATTCGGTGACGGGCGGTGACAACGTGCTGCTGAGCGCGCGCCCCAACGTCGGTATGCGCAATTTTGCGGCCTTTGCCGATTGCGGCAATTTCCTTGATCCAAACAGCTGCCGCGAAGACAAGTTCTGGCGCGCGATCTGGAACACAAGCTGGTTCGTAACTCTTCAGGTCGGGATCATGGTCGCCTTTTCGCTTTTGACCGCAATCATCCTGAATCGCGACATTCGTGCGCGCGGCTTTTTCCGCTCGGTTTTCTTTTTTCCGGTGCTGTTGTCGCCGGTCGTTGTTGCGCTGATCTGGAAGTGGATCCTGCAACGCGAAGGCGTGTTGAACGCCTTTCTCGACTGGACCGGCATCGGCGGCGTGAACTGGCTTGTGGACGCCCAATGGGCCTTTGGCTGGTCGGTCTTTATTTCGGTTTGGGCGCATATGGGGTTTTACACGCTGATCCTGCTGGCCGGGCTGCAAGCAATCCCGCGCGATGTTTACGAGGCCGCGACGATGGACCGCGCCAGTCCCTGGCGCACCTTTCGCCGCATCACGCTGCCCCTGCTGGCACCAACCATGCTGGTTGTTTTCGTGCTTGCCTTGATCAAGGGCGTGCAGACCTTCGACGAGGTCTATGCCTTTACCGGCGGTGGCCCCGGCACCGCGACAACCCTGATCATCCAGTATATCTATGAACGCGGCTTTGCCGGCACCCCCAGATTGTTCGGCTTTGCGGCTGCGGCTTCGCTTTTGGTGGCGGTGGTTCTGGTGCTTTTGACACTTGTGCAGCTTTGGGCCAACCGGAGAAATGTCGATGGCTAATTCAAAATCCGCCAGCAGGGTCGGCATCTGGGGCTTTCTGAGCGCGACCCGCGGCAGGGATCGGCTGCACTGGACCGACTGGGTAAGCTATGGCTACCTGTGCCTCGGCGTCCTGCTGATGTTCGGGCCGGTGGTCTGGCTGGTCCTGTCCAGCTTTAAGGATCAGAACGAACTGGACCGGTTTCCGCCGCGGTTTCTGCCCTATGCGCAGGAAACGATCGATGTGCCGGGCTTTGACGCTCCGCTGCCCGCATTTGAAGTGATTGCGGGGGACTTGCAGGGGCAGATCGTCGGCCAGACCCGCCGCGCCGCCGGTCGCTCTGAAGTGATCCTGCCCGCCAATCCCGACGAACGCATCCGCCTGACAACCGATCAGTTGCGCCCCCTCGAAGGCGTGGCCTTTGCGACCGAAAACTATACCGAGCTATTCGGGCGCTTCAACTTTTTGCAGTTCTTCTGGAACTCGACCTTTATCACGGTCGTGTCGACGCTGATCATGCTGACCGTGAACTCTATGGCCGCTTTTGCGCTGTCAAAATACGAATTCCGCGGACGCACGGCTGTGCTTTTGTTGGTGATCGGCACGTTGATGATTCCGCTGACGGTCGTGCTTGTGCCGCTGTTCCTGATCGTGACCAAGCTTGGCATGTTCAATTCAGTCTGGGGCGTGATCATACCCGGCGCGGCAACGCCGACGGGTGTCTTTCTGCTTCGGCAATACATGATCACCATCCCTGATGAAATCCTCGAGGCGGCGCGGATGGACAAGGCCTCGGAGTGGAAGATTTACTGGCGCATCATCGTTCCGCTGTCGGCACCCGCCATCGCTGTGCTTGCGATCCTTGCGATCATGTGGCGCTGGAATGATTTTCTGTGGCCGCTGATTGTTCTGACGCGCAGCGAAAATTTCACGCTGCAACTTGCCCTGAACTCGTTTCAGGGTGAGCTTCAGACCGATTGGCCAAGTCTTTTGGCGATGACCGTGTTGACGCTTTTGCCAATCGCCGCCGTGTTCATGTTCCTGCAGAAATATATCGCGACCGGTATCGCGTCGACGGGCGGCAAATGATGCACCAACCAGATCGACAGGAAGGAAACCCAAATGGCACGAGTTGAGCTGCGGGACGTGCGCAAGTCCTATGGCAACGTGGAGGTTATCAAGGGTATTGATCTTGATATTCAGCATGGGGATTTCTGCGTTTTTGTCGGGCCTTCGGGCTGTGGCAAGTCCACGCTGTTGCGCATGATTTCCGGGCTGGAACCGATCACGGGCGGCGACATCGTGATTGGCGACGAAGTGGTGAACGCCATTCCTGCCGCCGACCGTGGCTTGGCGATGGTGTTCCAGTCCTACGCGCTTTATCCGCATATGACGGTACGCCAAAACCTGTCCTTCGGCCTTGAGAATATCAACATGGCCAAGGCCGAGATTGCTGCCAAGGTCGATCAGGTGGCGGCCATGCTCAAGATTGACATGCTGCTGGATCGGCGGCCAAAGGATCTTTCGGGCGGGCAGCGGCAGCGGGTCGCGATTGGCCGCGCGATCGTGCGCGAACCGCGCGTCTACCTTTTTGACGAACCCCTTTCGAACCTTGATGCCGAATTGCGGGTCGATATGCGCGGCGAAATTACCGCGCTGCATCGCAGGCTTGAAAACACGATGATCTATGTGACCCACGATCAGATCGAAGCCATGACGATGGCCGACAAGATTGCGGTGCTGCGGGCGGGGCGACTGGAACAATTCGGCTCTCCGCTTGATCTTTATAACCGCCCCGGCAACCTGTTTGTCGCGGGCTTTATCGGTTCACCCAAGATGAACTTCATGACCGGACGGGTGTCGCGCGGCGATCAACCGATGCTGGAGCTGGAAACAGGGGAGCAGATCGCGCTGCCAACCGCCGGTTTTGCAACCCATCCTGGCCAGTCTGTCACGCTTGGTATTCGGCCAAATCACATGGGCGTCGATTC
Organism: Octadecabacter sp. SW4; assembly: GCF_008065155.1. Lineage (NCBI taxonomy): Bacteria > Pseudomonadati > Pseudomonadota > Alphaproteobacteria > Rhodobacterales > Roseobacteraceae > Octadecabacter > Octadecabacter sp. SW4. The sequence goes on from NZ_CP042819.1 coordinate 617,535, forward strand.
TGATGGACCTGTGAAAATGGACGTGCGCAGCGTCGAACAATTGGGCGGAGAATCCTATATCTACGGTGCATTGCAGAACGGCAACTCCATGACCCTGCATTTCCCCGGTCAAGTTGGCGCACATATCGGCGACACGCTGACCATCGCCTTGCGGCTTGATGAAATTCACCTTTTCGATACCGAAAGCGGCATCGCGTTGCGCCAGGAATAAGGACGAACGGTCATGAAACAGACCTGGCGCTGGTTCGGTCCGGCTGATGAAATCAGCATCGCCGAGATACGACAGACCGGCGCCACCGGCATCGTTTCCGCACTGCACCACATCGCGCCCGGCGCGCTTTGGACGCCCCAAGACATCGCGCAGCGCAAGCGCGAAATCGAAGGACCGCCCGACACGCCAAGCGGGCTGACATGGGATGTGATCGAAAGCCTGCCGGTTTCCGAGGCGATCAAGACCCAAGCTGCGGGCTGGCAGGACCATCTGTCGGCGTGGTGCGAAAGCCTGCACAATATCGCCGCTGCCGGGATCAATGTGGTCTGTTATAACTTCATGCCGGTGCTTGACTGGACACGCACCGATCTTGCGGCGCGACAGCCTCATGGTGGTACGGCGATGGCCTTTGACCTGGTGGATTTTGCCGTTTTTGACCTGCACCTGCTGGCGCGCAAAGGGGCCGACCATGATTATTCCGACACGATCCGGGAGGTTGCGCAAAAGCGCCTTTCCCAACTTGACGATCGCGCGCGCCGCGCCCTTGTCGACAATATCGTTGCCGGTCTGCCCGGGGCCAATGACCGCTGGACGCTGGACGATGTGCGCGCGCATCTTGGCTCCTATCACGGGATAACGCCGGACAGATTGCGCCAGAACCTGATCGACTTTCTGTCCATCGTCGCGCCCGAGGCTGAACAGCTTGGGCTGCGCCTGTGCTGTCATCCGGATGATCCGCCGTTTGCGCTGCTGGGCCTACCGCGCGTGATGTCCACAACCGAGGATTATGCAGCAGTTCTGTCTGCGGTGGATGTGCCAGCCAACGGCGCGACGCTTTGCACCGGTTCGCTGGGTGTTGCGCATGGGTTTGATCCGGTGGAATTTGTTGATCGGCTTGGCGCGCGTATCCACTTTGTTCACCTGCGCAACACGCGGCGGTCAGGTCCGCATGACGCGCCGCGGGTCAGCTTTCATGAATCCGAGCATCTGGATGGGGATACGGACATGGTGGCGACCATCGCCGCCCTCTTGGCCGAGGAGGGGCGCCGCAGGGATGCGGGGCGCCCAGACGCTGAAATTCCGATGCGGCCCGATCACGGGCATGCGTTGTTATCAGATTTCGACCGGCCCATGATGCCCGGTTACCCGCTGATCGGGCGTCTGCGCGGGTTGGCAGAATTGCGTGGCGTGATGGTGGCCCTTTCGCAGATCACACCGCATCGGTGATCCTGTGATACTGCGCGCCCGTTACGGCAACTTGACGGCCTGACCGGTGCGCGCGCTTTCTTGTGCCGCTAGCCCAATCGCGACGGCCATCGCACCATCGAGCAGATCGACCTCGACCGTGCCTTGCCCGCGCACCACGGCATTGAACTTCATGTGCTGGTAATAGGTTGAACCATTGTGATCGCCGGCCTCAAGCAACGTCGGATCCACCGGAATTTCGCGCAGCTCCGGCCCCTTTGGGTGGCGCGGACTGACAACCAGTTGTGGCACGGGCGCAGGCCCCAGACGCGCGGGCCAGAACCGGCCGGGGCCGGGGACGAAACATTCGATCTTGCCTTCGGGGCCAACTGCGGAAATTTCCTCTTGATAGCGGCTGCCCTCGGCAAACATGCACAGTTCCAGCATGGCACGCGCGCCACTGGCAAAATCGACAATGACATAACCGTGGTCCCAGATATCGGGCACGGCGCCGTCATAACTTTCGTCAAGATGGTTTACGGCCTGTCCGGCGCTGGCCATGACACGCACCGGATCAGAGCCCAAGACATGGCGCATCAAATCAAAGAAGTGGCAGCATTTTTCCACCAAGGTGCCGCCGGAATTTCGGTTAAACCGGTTCCAGTCGCCGATCTTGGGCAGAAAGGGAAAGCGGTGTTCGCGGATCGTCAGCATCTGGACGCCGCCGGTTGCCGTCGCGGCCTGCGCAATCAGGGCCGCAACGGGGGGCATATAGCGATATTCCATCGCGACCCAGACCGGGGCAGGGTAGGTGGCGCGGAAATCTGCGATCCATACCGCCTGCGCCGGGTCAGTATAAAGTGGCTTTTCGCACAGGATCGGCAGCGCGCGGCCATGCGCTGCGATTTGCTGCAATTGCGGAACATGCAGGTGGTTGGGGCTGACAATCACCAGCGCATCCAGTTCGGCGTGGTCAAGCAGGGCGGCGAGGCTGCCCGCCACCAGCGCCCCGCCCGCCTGCGCGGCAGCCGCCTGCGCCAGTTCCGGCACCGGATCAAAGACCACGCTGACGCGCGCGCCCGGCACCAGCGCAATATTGCGGATGTGTTCGCCGCCCATCATGCCGCAGCCGATCAGCCCGTAGTTTACCCTGTCCGTCATTGTTAGACCCTGCCCATGCGTGAGACGTATGCGGCCCGTTCACTGTCGAACCATGTTCTGGAAAATTCGACCGCTTGGGCGTTTTGCGAGTGCGAGACCCGTTCGATGTAGCCAGCCACCTGGCCCCGCGCCATGTGGAACCCGGTCGGGGCCCAATCGGGAATCGGGGCAATTCCCACGCGGTCCTGAACCCGCGCGATGACCAGCCCCAGCTGGGTCCGATAGAAATGATACAGGCTTTCGCTCAGGTCGCTGACGGCCAGTTTCGGCGTCTGGTCACCATCAAGCCAGACTTCCTCGAGAGCGACGACGTCACCATCAAGCCTGCGCAAACGGCGGATGCGGTGGCCCTCTGCGCTGGCACCAAAATCGGGCGCGGTGGCGGGCTTTGCAAGCCGGTCCACCGTCAAGGCTTCCGCCGTGGGCATGCCCCCGCCGCCGACTTTTTCGAGCCGAAAAAACGTATACAGCGAAGCCACGTCGGGCCTGTGCCTGACGTAGTTTCCCGACCCTTGGATACGTTCAAGCAGGTTTTTCTCAGCAAGCTCAGCCAACGATTTGCGCAGCGTGCCGACAGAAATGCCCAGCCCCCTGGCAAACGTGCGCTCAGGCGGTAGCCGCGCCCCGTCAGCCAGTTGGCCGGCAGCGATCCGGCGGATCAGCATTTCGCTGACCTGGATGTATTTCGGCAGTGCGCCGGGGTGCGAGGGTTCGTTCATACGTGTCGGCCTTCAATCCCGAATGCGCCAAATTGATACACCATTGATGCACGTGATTTCAGATGCTAGCAAGGGGGTGAAAATAGCATGGAAAAGGGGATTACGATGGCAGATGCAACGCAGGTGGTCCCCGTCACATCGGCTGATCTGGATGCAGCCGAGGTTTCGTGGTTTTCGGCGCTCTGTTCGGATGATTATGCGTATCTTGGTGTGCCCGATGGCACCCTGCGCTCAAGCTGGGAACATTGCCGCGACATCGCGCTTGAGGCCGAAAAGCAGGGCTTTCGCAATATTCTTGCCCCATCGTCCTATCAGGTCGGGCAAGACACGCTGTCCTTCGTGGCAGGCATGGCCGCGCTGACCAAGGACATCAATTTTCTGGCCGCGATCCGCTGCGGCGAGATGCAGCCGATCATGCTGGCGCGCACCATCGCGACGCTGGATCACATGCTTAGGGGGCGGCTGACGTTGAACGTGATCAGCAGCGATTTCCCGGGCGAAGTGGCCGAAAGCAAGTTCCGTTACAAGCGCAGCCACGAGGTTGTGGAAATCCTGCGTCAGGCCTGGACCCGCGACGAGATCAACCACGACGGCGAGGTCTACCAGTTCAAGGGTGTGCCGACGGACCCCGCGCGCCCCTATCAGCAGAACGGCGGGCCGCTGTTGTATTTCGGCGGCTACAGCCCCGATGCCCTGGAGCTTTGCGGCGCGCAATGTGACGTCTACCTGATGTGGCCTGAACCCAAGGACCAGATCGCCCAGCGGATGCGCGATGTTCACGCCCGCGCCGCCGCGCATGGGCGCACGCTTGATTACGGGCTGCGCGTTCATATGATCGTGCGCGACACCGAGGCCGAGGCCAAGGAATACGCCGAACATCTGGTTAGCAAGCTGGATGATGAATATGGCCGCGTGATCCGCGACCGCGCCCATGACAGCATCAGCCTTGGTGTTGCCCATCAGGCCAAGGCGCGCGAACTGGCCGATAAATTCGGCTATGTCGAACCGCATCTGTGGACCGGTGTGGGGCGCGCGCGCTCGGGCTGCGGTGCCGCCCTTGTCGGGTCGACCGATCAGGTGATGTCGGAAATCGAAACCTATCAGAAAATGGGTATTCGGGCCTTCATCTTTTCCGGTTATCCGCATATCGACGAGGCGCAGCATTTCGGCAAACGCGTGCTGCCGCATCTGAAAACCTGTTCGCTGCCACATGCCTATGGGCGGGTGCCTGCGACCACTCCGGCCACACCTTTGGGCACTGGCGAAAGGCGCTAAATGGACCGTATTTCCCTTACCTCTGATCTGTCGTTGTCACGCATCGTTTATGGCATGTGGCGGTTGGGCGATGACGTTGACACGTCGGCGGCCCATGTCCGCGCCAAAATCGACGCCTGCCTTGATCAGGGCATCACGACGATGGATCAGGCCGACATCTATGGCGGCTACATGGCCGAGGAAATTCTGGGTGCGGCCCTGACGCCCGCCCTGCGCGACAAGATCGAGATTGTGACAAAATGCGATATCGTCGCCCCGGCCGGTCGTTACGGCGATGCCCGCGTCAAATACTACGACACCAGCCGTGCGCATATCATGGCGTCGGTCGATCATTCGCTGCGGCTGATGGGGATTGATCACATCGACCTGCTGTTGATCCACCGCCCCGACCCGCTGATGGACCACCTTGAGACCGGGGCCGCGCTTGATGAACTGGTGCGCGCGGGCAAGGTCCGCGCGGTGGGAGTATCGAATTTCCGCCCGTGGGATTGGGAGCTGCTGCAATCGGCGATGAAAGTGCCGCTGGTCACCAACCAGATTGAACTGAGCCTGCAAGCCCATCAGCCCTTTACCAACGGCGACCTGGCCTTTCATCAGCGCCAGTCCCAGCCGGTCATGGCCTGGTCGCCCTTGGGTGGCGGCGCGTTGATGGCTGGGGCCAATCAGGCGCTGTCTGATACCTTGGCGCGACTTGCAGCGGAAAATGGCGTGGATCGGGCAGCGGTGGCGGTGGCGTGGCTTCTGGCCCATCCTGCGCGCATTCTGCCGGTCATGGGCACCAACACCCTGGCCCGCATTGCGACCCTGTCGGATGCATTCAAGGTGCGCATGGACCGCGAAACCTGGTTCGAGCTTTATACAGCCGCCCTTGGGCACGAGGTCGCCTGACCCGCGCTGCACCCATCGCATTTGGTGCGGTCTATGACATCGACGCAGGCGGGGCTTCTTTTGCCCCGGTCATAAAGGCCACGGCGTCTGACATCGTGTAGTCCTTGGGGTCGATCACGCATAGGCGTTTGCCCAAACGGTGCACATGAATGCGGTCAGCGACCTCGAACACATGGGGCATGTTGTGGCTGATCAGGATAATCGGGATCCCGCGCGAGCGCACATCAAGGATCAGTTCCAGCACGCGCCGCGATTCCTTGACGCCAAGCGCGGCCGTTGGTTCATCCAGAATGATCACCTTGGAGCCGAACGCCGCAGCGCGGGCGACGGCGACACCCTGACGTTGACCACCTGACAGGGTTTCGACCGCCTGGTTGATATTCTGGATCGTCATCAGACCCAGTTCGGAAAGTTTGTCGCGCGCCACCTGTTCCATCTTCTTGCGATCCAGCTGGCGCAGGAATGTTCCGCGAAAACCGGGTTTGCGCAGTTCGCGCCCCATGAACATGTTGTCGGCAATCGACAGGGCGGGCGACATGGCAAGGGTCTGGTAAACCGTTTCGATCCCTTCCTTGCGCGCGTCGGTGGGCGATGTGAAATGCACCTGTTGGCCATCCAGGAACACCTCGCCCGCGTCCGGCATCACCGCGCCCGACACCGCCTTGATGAGCGTGGATTTCCCCGCCCCGTTGTCGCCGATCACCGCAAGGATTTCACCGGGGTAAAGATCAAAGTCGCAGTGATCGAGAGCGGTGACCCTGCCGTAGCGTTTGACCAACCCGCGGCCTTTCAAAATCGGTTCCACCGCGCCATTGGGCGTGTTTCCAGTCAGGGTCATGCTGATACCTTTCTGATCCATTGGTCTACGGCGACGGCGCCGATGATAAGCGCGCCGATCAGCAGGAACGTCCACTGGGCGTCTGCACCCGCAAGGCGCAGCCCAAGGGTGAATACCCCGACGATCAGCGCTCCAAACAGTGGCCCCATGATCGACCCGCGTCCGCCGAAAAGGGAGATGCCGCCGATCACCACAGCCGTGATGCTTTCGATATTGAGAAGCTGGCCGGACGTGGGGCTGACCGATCCGATCCGCCCGATCAAGGCCCAGCCTGCGATGGCGCAGATAAAGCCGGTGACGGCATAGACCGAAATCAGCGTGCCCCTTACGTTCACGCCTGACAATTGCGCCGCTTCCGGGTCATCGCCCACGGCATAGATGTGGCGGCCCCATGCGGTCTGGCTCAGGATATAGGCGAGGATCGCAAAGATCAGGACCATCGCGATCACGCCATAGGTAAAGGTCGCTCCGCCGCGCCCGTCAGCATCCGCACCGATCTTGAAGGTCGTGCCAAGCAGTTGCAAAAGCGGGGCATCGGCCTCGATTTCCTGACTGCGGATCGTTTCGTTGGCGGAATAGAGAAAGTTGGCGGCCAGAACGATTTGCCACATGCCCAGTGTCACGATGAAAGGCGGCAGTCTCATCGCCGCAACCAGCCAGCCATTGATCGCCCCGATCAGCGTGCCAAAGGCCAAACCGCTGACCACCGCGATTTCCACGGGCACACCATAGCGAAAGGTGAATTGCCCCATGATGACACTGGACAATACGGCGATTGCCCCGACGCTGAGGTCAATACCGGCGGTCAGAATGACAAGGCTTTGTGCCGCCGCGACGATCCCGACGATCTGCACCTGTTGCAGGATCAGCGTCAGCGCGAAGGGCGAAAAGAACTTGGTGCCCAGAAGCGCGCCGAAAATAATGATCGAGGCGACCAGAACAAACAGCGGAACGAGGGCGGGATTGACGTGCAACGCATGCTGCACCCGGGCCAGAACGCCTTTGCGGTCGTCCTCGAAATGCGCGACCGCCTCGGCAGAGCCTGTTTTTACGACAGATTCATAATCATCATTCTTGTCAGACATGTCGCCCCTCCGCGTTTTGCTTGGCTGCCATCCATGCATAAGCCTAGCGTATTTCTTGTAACGAAGGGCGGGAATTTCCCGCCCTCCATTCTGATATCAGATGTGATGGGTTTAGCCCCAGCACAGCTCCGTGCCTTCGGCGACAGAAATGCTTTCGACACCTCCGGCAGGCTGATCGGTGACAAGGGCCACGCCGGTGTCAAAGAAATCCTTGCCGGGGGTGTTTTCGGGCAGGGTGCCATCGGCGGCGAAGGCGGCAATCGCCTCGATACCAAGGGCGGCCATGCGCAGCGGATACTGCTGTGAAGTTGCGCCGATCACGCCGTCCGCGATGTTTTGCACACCCGGGCAGCCACCGTCGACAGACACGATCAACACGTCGTTTTCGCGGCCGATGGATTTCAGCGCCTCGTAGGCACCCGCGGCGGCAGGTTCGTTGATCGTATAGACCACGTTGATGGTTGGATCGACAGCCAGCAGATTTTCCATCGCGGTGCGCCCGCCTTCTTCGTTGCCTGCGGTGACGTCGTTGCCGACGATACGCGGATCATCTTCGTCGCCGTTCACGTTTGGATCCGCAAGGTCGATGCCAAAGCCCTGAAGGAAGCCCTGATCGCGCAGCACGCCAACGGTTGGCTGGCTGACGGCCAGATCAAGCATGGCGATACGGGCACTTGCCGCATCATCGCCCAACGTCGCCGCGGCCCATTGGCCGATCAGTTCACCGGCCAGGAAGTTGTCGGTCGCAAAGGTCGCATCCGCCGCGTCGGTCGGTTCGAGCGGTGTATCAAGCGCGATGACCAGCAGGCCAGCCTCGCGGGCCTGGGTCACGGCACCGACGATGGATGATGTGTCGGACGCGGTGATCAGGATGCCGGACGCGCCGTCGGCGATGCATGTCTCGATCGCGGCCACTTGCGTTTCGTGATCGCCGTCGATCTTGCCCGCATAAGAGCGCAGCGTGATGCCCGCCTCGGCGGCGGCTGCTTCGGCGCCTTCGCGCATCTTGACGAAGAAGGGGTTGGTGTCGGTCTTGGTGATCAGGCAGGCCGAGACGCCGTGGCTTTCGGCCATGACGGAACCGGCGGAAGTGATGGCGGCAAGCGCCGTCCCAATAAGCAATTTCTTCATGATGTCCTCCCAGAACAAAATATGGCAGGGCCTCCACCCCGCGCGTTCAACGGCCAGCAATGCCCGCCGTTCCACCTTAGAAGGCACGATTCGCTGGGGGATGTCAATTAATTAGTTAACTTTCTTTATTAAATGGAATGGGCTATGTATTAACATGGAGGAGGATTCTAAGTTGCGCGCATGGATGACGGGTTAGTCAGATCAATCAGCTCGGGGCTGAGCCAGAAAGGCGTTCGCGATCACAACGAACGTTTACTGCTTTCGCTTGTGCAGCGTCACGGGGCATTGCCCGGCAGCGATCTGGCGAAACGCGCGGGCTTATCGCCACCAACGGTATCAAGCATTCTGCGCCGGCTCGAGGCCGAAGGGCTGCTTGAACGTGGCGATCCGGTCCGCGGCAAAGTCGGAAAACCCTCTATTCCCATGCGTTTGGCTGCCGATGGGGCGTTTTCCTATGGCCTCAAGATCGGGCGGCGATCTGCCGAACTTGTGCTGATTGACCTCAGGGGTGATCTGCGCCACGAGCGTCAGTTGACCTATGAAACGCCCTTGCCCGACCAGATCTTCGACTTTGTTGAAACAGGCGTCCACAGTATCGCGGAAAACCTGACGCTCAAGCAAGCCAGCCGGATTTGCGGGCTTGGCGTCGCCGCCCCCTTCGAGATGTGGAACTGGCCGCAGAATCAGGCAGGGGCGGATAGCGCGTTTGAAACTTGGCGCGATGTCGACCTGCGGACGATCCTGCAAGAGCGTTCGGGTCAGCCGGTCTCGCTCATGAATGATGCAACGGCGGCTTGCCAGGCCGAACACACATACGGGCGCGGTCGTGAATTTCGCGACTACGCCTATTTCTTCGTGGGCGCATATGTCGGGGGGGCATCGCCCTTAACAATGCGGTCTATGAAGGGCGGCAGGGCAACGCGGGCGCACTTGGATCGCTGCGCAGTATCGGCCCGAACGGCGAAAGCATGCAACTGGTGGACATGGCCTCTATTCACCAGCTTGAACTGCGCCTGCGTGAAGTAGACCTTGATCCGCGCCAGTTGTGGGACAACCCCGAAAGCTGGCACGACCTGTCGCGCTACGTTGATCCGTGGATCGGTCAGACCGCGCAGGAGCTGGCCAAGGCGGCGCTGTCGACCTGTTCGGTGATTGATTTCGAGGCGGTGCTGATTGACGGGGCCTTCCCTGAAACCGTGCGCGAGAAACTGGTCACACGGGTGCGCCGCTATGTCATCACCCAAGACACGCGCGGCCTGATCCCGCCACGGATCGAAGCGGGCAGTATCGGCCGCAAGGCCCGCGCCATCGGCGCGGCAACGCGCCCCATCAGCGCCCTGTTCATGTTAAACCCTTCGCTGAATTGAAGGTGCGGCGCGGCAAAACGTCGACCCCAGCGGGCGGCGGGGCCGTTCTAACAGGGTCACTTAGGGGAAGCGCTGGCTGGGATGGTAGGAACCCCAGCCGACCGTTAGCGTTCTTCGGCTTAGTCAACGGAGGTGGCCGATTGGGGCAGTGGGTGGGGCATTGCTGGGGCGGTTTGGCCCTCGTTAGAGGTGGTGCGAGTGGTGGCGAGAGTAGGAGCATTGCGACGGGCGGATTGGGGGCGAGCGCCAGCGAAGGTGTTGGAGCGAAGCGATGGCCCTTGGTGGAGGTGGGGGGCGGTGTGGTGAGTGTGAGTGGTAGCGGGTGTTGCAGGTGGAACGGGTGCGGCAGGAAGAGGGTGGCAACAGACGGTGCCACGGTTGCTCTCGGGTGTTCCCTAACAGCTAACCCTCGGGCGAGGCGATCAACCGATGTGTCTGGGGTGTGGCAGTCAGGAGACCTGGGAGGTGTGGGGGCGGACATTGGCGGTGTGGGGGTGGTGTTGAGCGGTGAAGGGGCGGGAAGGGCGGAAATCGGACTTTCGCTGCGAATGCGGACTGGATTGGACAACTTGTAGAGAGCGGACACTCAGGGCTGCGTCTGGACGCTGAATTATGTGCTGAGCCTTGACTTCAATTCGTTGAACTTTGCGATCTGGCGGACATAAATACTCTTCGCTTGTTTTCTGAGAATACGCGCACCAGAATAATCACCAGCTCGACAGATCATCCGATGTGCCCTTAGAAAAAGAAAGGTCTCTGCACCTGGGTGAGAACGGCAGTTTTCAATATTCTTCGTGTAGGTTCTTAGATAGCTCTGTGAAACTTGTTGCTGTTCTGTCGAGTTTGTTAAGCGTTTGACGGATGGATTTCGGTTTAGTCGCACGGCATCCATACGGAGGTAGTGCGGGTCGAATCCCTGCCCAATCAAACGGCAACAGAAATCAGTATCCTCATCAATGATTTGGTCTGGTGAGCTACCCCCCGAAATTCGGACACTGACGTAAGCTACGATTTGTTGTCTGCTGATCTTCGACGAGAAGGAGATCAGAGATGTCGAAACGGAAGCAGCATGCGCCTGAGTTCAAGGCGAAGGTGGCGCTTGAGGCGCTGAAGGGTGAGCAGACGGTGGCCGAGCTGGCGAGCCGGTTCGGGGTTCATCCGACGATGATCCACGGCTGGAAGAAAGCCTTGCTGGAAGGCGCATCCGGCGTGTTCGAGCGCGGCGGCAAACAGGCACCCGGGATTGACGAAGAGCAACTGAAAGAGTTGCACGCCAAGATCGGGGAGTTGGCAGTGGCCAATGATTTTTTGTCCAGAAAGCTCAAGCCGTGGACCGGCAAGTGAGGCGAAAGATGATCGAGCCGGGCAATCCCGGGCTGTCGATGTCCGTCGTCAGGGTTTTTGGAACCAATGGCAGCTTAAACTAAGTGAGAGTTTGGCTCATCTGGTTGGTTTCATTATGCGGCGTGCTGTCGGTGATGCAAGCGCCGCGCTTCGAGTGTCTTTCGTTTGATCCTTTCCCTTTGTTTTAGAATGGCTTTGTCACGGCCAAAGTAGACGTCGGCGGGTGTGACGTTGTTGATGCTCTCGTGATACCGCTGATGATTGTAGTGGTCGACGAAGGCTTCGATTTGAGCTTCAAGATCACCCGGCAGGAAGTAGTTTTCCAGCAGGATGCGGTTCTTTAAAGTCTGATGCCAACGCTCGATCTTGCCTTGGGTTTGCGGATGGTATGGCGCGCCGCGAGAATGCTTCATGCCTTTGTCCTGCAACCATTCCGCCAGATCTCCAGAGACGTAACTCGATCCGTTGTCGCTGAGCAGACGTGGCTTGTGAACGACGTGAACTTGGTCGCAGCCGGATGCTTGCAATGCGAGGTCAAGCGTATCGGTAACGTCTTCAGCCCGCATGTTGGTGCAGAGCTTCCAGGAGACGATGTAGCGGCTGTAGTCGTCGAGGACAGTGCTGAGATAGAACCAACCCCATCCCAGAACCTTGATGTAGGTGAAGTCTGTTTGCCAAAGCTGGTTGATCGCAGTTGTTTTGTCTTTGAACTCGCTGGCTGCCTTGATGACGATGAAGGCCGGGCTAGTGATTAGATCATGCGCCTTTAGCACCCGATACACTGTGGATTCTGAGACAAAATAGCGCTCCTGATCCGTGAACGTCACCGCCAACTCGCGCGGTGACAGTTCCGTTTCCTGCAAGGCGAAGTCGACAACCTTGCGCTTCACCTCGTCAGGCACGCGGTTCCAAACGTGCTTGGGCTTGGGGGATTGATCCTGCAATCCGGCCTCACCGCGCTGCAGGTACCGATCGTACCAACGGTAGAACGTCGTGCGTGGGATACCCAGCTTGGCCAGTGTCAGACGCGCCGACAGATGGCTGCCCTCAACCAAACGAATGATCTCCAGCTTCTCTGATGCAGGATACCTCATTCGTGGTCGCCCCCATCGCCTGTCATGCTTTTTTGAGAAGACGCAATTCGAGCGTCTGTTCCGCGACAACCTCTTTGAGATCCTTGGCCTCACGGCGCAGTTCTTTGACCTCATCGGTGTTTGCAGCCCGCGCAGTGTCGCCTGCCAGACGCCGCTTACCGGCTTCCATGAAGTCCTTGGACCACTTGTAGTAAATGCCTTGCGATATGCCTTCACGGCGGCACAGCTCTGCAATGCTGTCCTCGCCACGCAGCCCATCCAGTACGATCCTGATCTTCTCTTCGGATGAATAATGCTTGCGCGTGGCGCGCTTGATGTCTTTGACGATCTTCTCGCCAGGGCTCTTCGTTGTCTTTCTCATCGTCCACTCCTCAGTGGCTACGATGAGCAACAAACACTCTCTTAGCAAATACGCCTAATTGGACCCATAAGCGCTGACGTCAGACAGAGAGTGGCTCGCCGGAATAGTGGTTTGGGTTGTCTTTTTGGGCTTGCTATCGATTCCCTATATTCGAGCTGTAGCGGCATTGGTGGTCTCTGTTCTTTGGGGAGCCCTCACTGGCGGCATCGCTATTGAGGTTTTTGAGCTTGCTGGTAGCGCACTAGGTGTAGTCGGGTTCTTGGCGTTTATCATTTCGCTTAGCATTCATTTCAGTTTCATTACGTGGTCAAAAGACATGGACGCCAAGGATTCCTCGACCCCGACTAGCGCTAGTGATGAACAATTCGCTGGCGCTGACGAAAAAGAATGTCCTGTCTGTGCCGAGTGGATCAAGAAAAAAGCGGTAAAGTGCCGTTACTGTGGCCACGACTTTCGTGATGGAGCATAGTGCGGTCCTAGAGCTGGTTTTCGTATCGATGGTTTCGGTTGAGGTCTTAACGAGCGCAGGCGAAAAATTAGAAACGATTGGATGGAAGCGAACTGATGAGCACTATTTGCCTTTGCGGGTGCGGAGAACAGACCAAAGGCGGCAAGTTTCGACCGGGTCACGATCAAAAGCTGCGCGCTGCAATAGAGGATGCCGCTGGGGGATTGGAGAGCCTTCGCGTTATCGTCGAAGAGCATCTTGGCCGAAGCATCTCTGTAACACCATCGAGACAGAGCTCGCGTAAAAGCTGACTCACATGAGTAAACGCATGTTTCAGAAGGCAACCGTTCCGGGCACGAAGAAGCCTACTAAGCGACCAAGCAATGCGCCTGACAAGAATTCTGTCCATACTGGATTATCATTGAAAGACCGGACGGTCAGAGTTAGAATTTCTGACGAGACATTCGGGCCGAAGCACACAATAGGAAGCCTCATGAGAAATCTGCTACCTGCCGGGTCAATGCTGCTGCTGATATCTTGCTCTCCATCCGCCCCGGTCGTTGACTTTGCATCCGAAAACGTAATTGCAATCAGATATAGTGCATTTGACAGCGTTGTAACTCTGACCGCAGAGGCTCGTGAAATGGCTGTTCAGCACTGCGCGAGATACGGTAGGTTCGCTAACTACAAAGGCGGCAATTCGGTTAATGAGTTATCGGCTGAAGAAATACATCAGTTTGCATGTGAGAGGACTAAGACCGATGATAGCGCAGTGATTGCCGCACAATCCCAGCGTCCCTCATATGTCGCAATTCCGACTTATGACGCTCCTCGGCAAACGAGTTGCACTACCGTTGGGGTATCGACCAACTGCTACTCATACTAAATACTGGGAACCCTTAGGGTGCTGGAATTGGCCTGAGGCATGTTCAATCCTTTTCGGTGATTTTGCGCGCCACTCACACTCACCACACCGCCCCCCACCTCCACCAAGGGCCATCGCTTCGCTCCAACACCTTCGCTGGCGCTCGCCCCCAATCCGCCCGTCGCAATGCTCCTACTCTCGCCACCACTCGCACCACCTCTAACGAGGGCCAAACCGCCCCAGCAATGCCCCACCCACTGCCCCAATCGGCCACCTCCGTTGACTAAGCCGAAGAACGCTAACGGTCGGCTGGGGTTCCTACCATCCCAGCCAGCCATTTCTGCATATGTTTGACAGTGTGACGGTGCCCTGAAGGTGTCGGAATGCCCCAGTTACTGCCCCAGATGTGCTGCCCGCTAGACGCTGTCCTGAGGGTTGGGCAGGAGTAGAAGAGAAGAGCGATTGTGTCTCCCCTCTCTCTCAGAACCGGCTCTCGCATGTAGCGGGTGTAGCGGGTGTCGCCAGGTGCCGCGTGTTAATGGGACGCGTTGGGCCCCTACCACGGGCTAGAGCAGGTTGTAGTCCACCCCGTTCGCCCAGAAGTCCCAGTCGTCTCGCTTATTGTCAGCCGCCGACCCTTCAACGAGATGTGAGGGGTTCACACAGCGCTCGTTATGGCAGCGATGTCGGATCACGGTTCTCTCGGTCAGGACAGCACGATTGACCACACAGTAGACGAGACGCGCGGAGGCCACCTGACGCCCTCTAAAGCGTGTCTTCGGGCGCTTCTGAGTGGCGAGCAACCGGCACCCATTCTCATCCTCAACAGACCGCTCTAGGAGGATAAACGGCCTAGGTTTCGGCGACGCCCTATAAATCCGACCCGATCTTCGATTATATCACGCAATTACAGTGACTTACGCCTCTTTCAAGGCCGCTTCAGGCTTCCAGGGCACGCTATAGAAGAGAGTGCAGATAATTTAGCCGACGTTTCCGCCTCATATTTAACATCACATCAGCACTTCTTCGCGAGGCACGAAACCCATTATTCGGCTGAATAAATGGTAAATCAATGAATCATAAAACCAACGAAGGAACTGACAATAATCAAGCAATAATCAACGAGCTGGCAGCGGCTTACGGACAGCAGTTCGTCAGGAAGGACAGTAAGTTCTTCGATGTCGCTCACCTCAATACCGCGCTCTCTAGAAATGACGTCGAAATGATGGTGTTGAACCGCATTCAGGAGGAGTTTCCGGACGTGACGCTGACCAACCCCATCCTAAGAGGTGTATTTGATCTTCTTATCGTCTCTCGTCATCCCGATCGAAATCGAAGCATTCAGGTATGGAACGGTGCTTCCTCGTGCCTACCCGGCCAGTCCGACCAGCTTGTTTCAGAGCGCGGAGCGGTGAGCATCAACACGTGGACGGTGCCGCGCTATCGCAGCCTAAGGGTCAACGCAGCCGACTTCGGGATAGTCGGTGACTTCCTCGACTTCATTTTTCAGCAGGAGGTGGAGAAGGAGTTGTTCTTAGACTGGTTGTCCTGGTGCCTTCAGAATGAAGGCCAGAAACCAACGTGGGCTCCTTTCCTCTACTCTAAGAGCAAGGGAACAGGCAAAAGCACCCTGTGCCGCATCATGGCTGAAGTCTTCGGGCACGAGAACACTTCTGTTCAGAACAACCTCGATAAGCTCACGCAGCAATTCAACGCGACGGTCCTGCGCAGCAAGTTGGTTATTTCGGAGGAAACCCACCTTAAGCAGGGGTCCGTCAAGGGCAACTCAGTAAAGACATACATCACTGATGCCCACGTCCTCGTCGAGCAGAAGGGCAAGGAGGCTGTCAGAGAACGGAATGTGACTTGCTTCGCCTTCACTTCGAATTTCGCTCCGACATGGATGGAAGAAGGCGAGAGGCGCTATGCTGTCTTCGAGCTTGAGCATGATGGACGTTCCGGCGGTCCGAGTGCGATGGAGTTTTCTGCGCAAGTAGGAGAGGTCCATGCCTTTCTAGACGATCCTGAGAATGTCGCCCGGCTTTACAATGCGCTGATTCAACGCAAGCAGGCGGAGGCGTTCAATGCGAAGAGCCTGAATATCGAAGCCTATGCCACCCCAATCATGAAGCGGATGGCCCAGAATAGCCGCCAGACAGTGTTGGAGCAGGTTGAACAACTACTCAACGAATCCGGTGCCGTGGTGGTGCCTCAGAGCACCCTAGTTGATCGCCTGACTCGCGTCCTTCATGTCCCTTCCAACCAGACACGCCACCTGATGGATGAGCTAGGATGGAGCAAGTGTAGCGTGAAATGGGGAGGAGAAGATTATGCGCGTGTTCTCTGGGTGAAGCCCGGGTTCATGGTCGATCGAGGCAGGATTTACGGTCCTGAGTTCGACGACGTGAAGATTTCTGAATACCTGGCTCGCGTTCCGGCGACCAATGCTTTCGCTGAAATGGAGCTGGTTCTATGAGTTGTTCCGACTTCGTATACCACGATGACAGCGAAGAATGGTCTCTCAATGTCATCAATAACCACTATGAGGAGGCCCGTTCGCGGGTCTCTTCCCTCCTAGAGCGGTCTGTTGAGGATGAGAATGGGTGCCGGTTGCTCGCCACTCAGAAGCGCCCGAAGACACGCTTTAGAGGGCGTCAGGTGGCCTCCGCGCGTCTCGTCTACTGTGTGGTCAATCGTGCTGTCCTGACCGAGAGAACCGTGATCCGACATCGCTGCCATAACGAGCGCTGTGTGAACCCCTCACATCTCGTTGAAGGGTCGGCGGCTGACAATAAGCGAGACGACTGGGACTTCTGGGCGAACGGGGTGGACTACAACCTGCTCTAGCCCGTGGTAGGGGCCCAACGCGTCCCATTAACACGCGGCACCTGGCGACACCCGCTACACCCGCTACATGCGAGAGCCGGTTCTGAGAGAGAGGGGAGACACAATCGCTCTTCTCTTCTACTCCTGCCCAACCCTCAGGACAGCGTCTAGCGGGCAGCACATCTGGGGCAGTAACTGGGGCATTCCGACACCTTCAGGGCACCGTCACACTGTCAAACATATGCAGAAATGGCTGGCTGGGATGGTAGGATTCGAACCTACGGTACACTGTACCAAAAACAGTTGCCTTACCACTTGGCTACATCCCAGCAGCGAGGCGGGTGATACGCCACGCGGGCGCGGTGATCAAGCCCGTTTCGCGCGAAAATTCCAGCTATTCCTTGAGGGCATCCTCGCGTAGCAGGTCTTCGCCTTCCCCGTCTTCGCGTTCGGCGTCGATCATCCGGTCCAGCGCATTTTCCTGTGCCGCATCCACGGATCCCGGAGTCAGGGATTCGGGTGCAGGGGCAGGGGCGGATTTGGCCCTGGTGCCCTTGGTTTGTGCGGCCGTAGGTGGTTCGGCCCCGTCCAGCCTGATCGTGTAGGTCGTATCGGGAATCGCGACCCCAGACGCGATGATCGCCCCTTTGACGAGGCGCAATGCCTCGCCGCGCGCTGCCACAAGCGAGGTTTCGTTCTGGTCGATCCAGCCGGTGACGATTACCTCGACGCCTGCATCGGTGATATCGCCCAGCCAGACAGAGACAGCCGGTTCATCAAGGATGAAGGGCAAGGCCTGCACCGTGTCGGCGGCAAGGCTGCGCACGGCAGCAAGATCAGCGGCGGACTCCACACCGATGGTGAACTGAAAACGGCGTTCGCGGTTCAGGGAAAAGTTGATGATCCGGCTTTTGAACACTGTCGCATTGGGGATACGGATGTGATTGCCGTCAAACGACAACAGGATCGTGGCGCGGCTGGTCAGGCGGATCACCTTGCCCTGATCGCCGTTGATTTCCACGACATCGTTGGGCCGGAACGGCTGGCGGATTGACAGCATCACCGATGCGATAAAGTTTTCGACCGTGTCGCGCACGGCAAAACCGATCGCCAGACCGATCAGGCCCGCTGCGCCAAGGATCGTCGACAGCAGTGCCGTGGCGTTCATGATGTCCAGCGCAATGACAATTCCGCCTACCACAAAGGCGATGCGCACAAGGGTGCGGAACAGATCGGCGATAAAGGCATTGGGCGCGAGCCGCGCCCAGGGCTGGCGCATTCGTGCAATCCAAAACCCGAAGAATATGATCACCGCAAAGACCGTCAGCGCAATCACAAGGATCGGCAAAAAGATGATGAACTGATCCAGTCGCGCCGTGAACCGTTCCACGGCCGGGTTCAGGCGGCGGGCGATATCGGCGGTTTCGGTGACGTTGTTCTTGATCGCGACCACACCCTCGACCCGGTTCACAAGGGTTTCGAGGCTTGCGGCTTCGGCGGCCGAATTGGTGGTGCCACGCAGGGTGACGATGCCTTCGTTGACGGTGACGGTCACATCGTCGAAACCGCCCAGTTCGCCCAGAATTTCACGCAAGCGCACCGCCATATCGGCATCGGTCTGCGCCGTGACATCGGTGGAAATCGTGCCTGTCGGGGCCTCGCCGGTGGCGCCCTGGGCCAGCGCGGGCAGGGCCATGAACAAGGTCAGGGCCAGGGCAGCCAATAGGCGGAAAATACGCATTGGATCATCACTTGGGTTGCAAATTTGTGATGATCCTAAGGGGCTGCACGGGCAAGGCCAAGCCCCTAGAGGCGGATCGGATCTTCCTTGGCCAGTTTGTCAAATGCCATCAGCGAGGACATCAGCGCGTCCATTTGATCAAGCGGGATCATGTTAGGCCCATCAGAGGGTGCCGTATCGGGCGCTTCGTGGGTTTCGATGAACACCGATGCGATGCCCAAGGAGACCGCCGCGCGGGCCATGACGGGGGCAAATTCGCGCTGTCCGCCAGAGCTGCCGCCCATGCCGCCGGGCTGTTGCACCGAATGGGTTGCGTCCATCACCACGGGGTATCCCGTGGCGGCCATCTGTGGCAGGCTGCGCATATCGGCCACAAGCGTGTTGTAGCCAAAGGAAGTGCCCCGTTCGGTCAGCAGGATGCGGGTGTTGCCGGTGCTTTCGATCTTGGACACGACGTTGGGCATGTCCCAAGGGGCAAGGAACTGCCCCTTCTTGACGTTGATCACCGCGCCGGTTTCGCCTGCCGCCAAAAGCAAATCAGTTTGACGGCACAGGAACGCGGGGATTTGCATCACATCGCAGACCTGCGCCACAGGCGCACATTGATCGACGTTGTGAATGTCTGTCAGCACGGGGCACCCCAGTTCCGCCTTGACCTGCTCCATCACGCGCAAGCCTTCGTCGATGCCAAGGCCGCGCTTGCCCGACAGGGAGGTGCGGTTGGCCTTGTCAAAACTGCCCTTGAAGATGAACTGCGCGCCGGTCCTGGCGCATACCTTTGCCATATGGCTGGCAATCATCAGGGCGTGCTCAATGCTTTCCAACTGGCAGGGGCCAGCGATCAGGGTCAGGGGACGGTCGTTGGAAACCGTCAAAGCACCGATGGAAACGTCATTCATGAGCTGACCTGTTCGCGAAGGATTGAGGCAGTAAGCGATATCATCAGGTAAATGCCCGAAAAGATCAGGAAGGCCAACACCGTGTTTTCAAACGCTTTGGGATAGGTCGCCTCATCCGGAGCGATGGGTTCAACGCCCAGGGACAGATAGCGGACCTGGCGGTTGGCTTCGATCCGCGCACTTTCCATTTGCGCAAGGGCCTGTTGCACCAGCACGGTCTGGAAGTTGTAGTTTTCCTCGGCCTCGCGCAGGCGGGCGGTCACACTGCTGAGGGACGCGGTATCGCCCGAGGCTTCGGTCAACTGACTACGCAGGATTTCGATCTGTTCGTTCAGCCGGTCCACCTCGGCGCGCAGGGCGTTCACCCGCGCCTCGTTCGGGCGGCGGTTGTCCAGCATCGAGGCAAGCTCGATCGATTTGGCGTCCAGTTCGATTTCCAGCGTGGTAATCCGCTGTTGCAGCGCAGCGGCAGCGGCCAGCGGGTCCAGCGTGGTCGTTTCGCCCTGAATGCGCGCCAGTTCGGCCAAAGCCTCGGCGCGGCGCGCTTCGGAGGCTTCGTAGCTGGCCATAGCGCCCGCCATCTGATCCGCGCGCAGGCGCTGGGTCAGTTGATCGACCTGCTCTTCCGCGTAATCGATCAATGCTTCGGAAAACGTCTGACTAGCCTCGGGAGTGGCGGCGATGACCTCCATCTTGAGGATACCTTCGGTCGGGTCATAGCCGATTTTGACGTTGCTTTGATAAAGGCCGTAGGCGTCCTCGTTCGTGGCCCCTTCGGGCAGGCGTTGAATGGCGTCGATGTTGGGATCGCTGAAGTGTTCGATGAATCCGTGGTCCTGATCCAGACGCACCATCGCGGCGCGCGACGTCAGATAGGATTGCACAGTCGTGCTGTCCTGTTGCGTGGCCATGCCGGTGCCCTGAAACAATCCGCCAAGACCCGCCGCACCCTGTGGTTCGGCCTGCTGGATCACGAATTCGGCCTTGGTTGCGTACATCGGCGTGGCGACGACATAGAAATACCATGCGGCCGCAAGGGTCGGCAGGAAGACGAACATGCCCAGCCGCGAGAACAGCATCACGAGGCTCTTGCGGCGACGGCGCGCGATGTCGCGCTGGATTTTCATGATCTCGCCCGCGCGCTGTTCGGCGGGGTTGGCCCGCTCGGTCGAGGGTAGCATCTGCTTTTTCTGGATCGTCTGGGGCAGTTGCACCCGGCCCTGACCATCGCCGGTTTCCTGGGGCAAACCACCCCGGCCCCCGCCATTGCCCTGACCACCACCAGCGGCGCTGGGGTCCATTCCGGGGCCGACACCGGGTGCGGTGCCGTCATCAGGCACGACAAGTTCAAGAATATTGGCGCGCTGGAACGGATCGACCCCTCGGGCGCGCAACTGGCGCACGGCGTCGAAATCGGATGTGACGGCCAGCCCCTGTTTCTGGGCCACGCGGCGCGCCATGCGCAACTGCCGCCCTGTCAGCCCTTCCTTGCGGATCGCGTCCATGTCCCCTTCGGCGGCGACAGTCGCGGCGCTGTCCACCTGACCGCTGCGCGCGGTTGGCTGATCGTCGGGCTGTTGCGCATCGTCACGCGCAGCTCCGCCGTCGGTGGCGGGGCCACCTGACCGCTTGATACGGAACTTTCTAGCCCTGGGTTTCGTAGTCATAGAGCTGTTTCGCTTCTTCCAAGGTGTCGAACATGTGCAATTTGCCGCCCAGCAGCACCGCCGCCGAGCGGGCAAATCGTTCGAGTGTTTCTGGCTGGTGCGACACGATGATGACCGTGGTCGTTTGCAGCCGTTCGCGCAAGACTTCGCCGGCCTTGCGATTGAATTCCTGATCCGTGGTCTGCGGCATCCCTTCGTCGATCAGATATATATCAAAATCAAGGGCAAGCATCAGCGAAAACGTAAAACGCGCGCGCATCCCCTGACTATAGGTGCCCACAGGCATGTCGAAGTATTCGTCGATCCCCGAAAGCCAACGGCAAAACGCCTCGACATAGTCGGGATCAAGGCCATAGAGGCGCGCGATATAGCGGCTGTTTTCGCGCGCCGTGTGCCGGTTCACGACCCCGCCCATGAACCCCAGCGGAAACGAGATGCGCGAGGTGCGGCGAATTACGCCTTCGTCCGGTTTTTCAAGGCCGGCCATCATGTTGATCAGCGTGGTTTTACCGGTGCCGTTTGGGGCAAGAATGCCAAGCGAATTTCCGACCTCCACGCGAAAAGAGGCGCGATCAAGGATCACCTTGCGCTGCTTTCCTGTCCAAAAGGACTTACTGACGTTCTCAAACTCGAGCATTACTCGTTTTGGCCTCGTGCGCCCCGTCCTTAAAATGGCCGATGGCTGTTAACACCAGATGAGCGGGTGCTATTTACCGCCTTTATGTCGGATCAACGGCGCTAAATACAATGAAAATTGGAAAACCGCGCCCGTTTGTGCGGGGATTTGTGGCATCTGCGGCGATTTTGCGTGGTTTCTGTTCCCCCAAGGCGCGTTTGCGCGCTAGGACAGGGCATGGGTGACCTTGCCACAACCATCGCCGGCTGCCGGATCTGTGCGGACCGTTTTGCGGCCACCGCCACCGCCCACAGCCCGCGCCCCGTGCCGTGGTTTCGTGCCGGTGCGCGCCTGTTGATCGCGGGGCAAGCGCCGGGCGCGCGGGTCCACGACAGCGGACGCCCCTTTGACGATGCATCGGGGGAGCGGTTGCGCGACTGGCTGGGGCTTGAGCGGCCGCAGTTTTACGACCGCACGCGCGTGGCCATCGTGCCGATGGCGTTTTGTTTCCCCGGATACAACGCGCGGGGGGCTGACCTGCCGCCGCCCGCGATCTGTGCGCAGACGTGGCGCGGGCAGGTGATGGCGGCGCTGGGCGATATGCCGCTGACGGTGCTGGTGGGCGGGCATGCGATGCGCTGGCACCTGGGCGCGGGGCGGGTCGATGACCGGGTGCGCGCATGGCGTGACCACGCGCCGCGCGTGTTTCCCTTGCCACATCCGTCGTGGCGCAATACCGCTTGGCTGCGCCGCAATCCGTGGTTCGAAGCAAAGGTGCTGCCCGCCCTACGCGCGCGGGTGCAAGAGGTATTGGCATGAGCGAAACAGCGACCCAGATAGATCAGGCCCATGCGCTGATGGAGCAATCAGGTGATGATGCCGCACGGTTGCGGTTTTACGAGCGCCTTGCCGATGGCGAACTGTTGATCCTGCTTGACGCTGAACCTGTGGGCGAAACGATCAAACCTGCGCTGTTTCCGGTCGAGGACCAGACATTTGTGCTGGTGTTTGATCGCGCCGAGCGGTTGGCGGAATTTGTCGGCAAGGTTGCCCCCTATGCGGCCATGTCGGGGCGCGCTTTGGTGGCGATGCTGGCGGGGCAGGAGATTGGCATGGCGCTGAACCCCGACGTCGCGCCCTCGTCCATTCTGATCCCGGCAGAGGCCGTGGACTGGCTGGCGCAAACCCTTGGGAACGGTCCTGATCAGGGCGAGGCGCGGATCGTTGAGGTGCGTGCCCCCACCGGACTGCCCGAGGAGTTTATCACAGCCCTTGATCGCAAACTGGCCAGTGCCGCCGGGCTGGCGCGGTCGGCCTATCTGGTCGGGGCGACCTATGACGGCGGGGCACAGGGGCATTTTCTGGCCTTTGTCGATGCGATTGAACCCGCCCAAGGCGCGCTGGCCACTGCGGTGAGCGAGGCGCTGACCTTTTCGGGGATCGCGGCGGGTGCGCTTGATGTGGGGTTTGTCGCATCAACGGATGCGATGGCCGCGCGTCTTGCCCGGGTTGGCTTGCGCTTTGATCTGCCTGTGCCCGAAACCCCCGCTACCCCGGGCGCGAACCCCGGCATGGACCCGTCCCGCCCCCCGAAGTTAAAATGAGCGGCTGCGCCGCGCGCCCTGTTTTGTCGGGGCCTTGCCCCCTTGGCCTGCGGCCAATTCCCCCAGAGTATTTCCAAACAGAAGAAGGCCTTAGTAGCCGCGTTTCCGGTTGACGAGGTTCTTCATTGGCTGGCCGTTTTCGCAGCGCGCGATGTTTTGTGCGATGACGTTTGCAGCACTTGAGGGCCGCGTTTGCGATGCAATATGCGGCGTGACCGTGACTTTGGGGTGGGCCCAGAAGGGATGGTCGGCGGGCAGGGGCTCGTGGCGAAAGACGTCAAGCGTGGCGTGGGCAATGCGACCGCTGTCAAGGGCTGCGCGCAGTGCCCCGTCGTCGATCAGCGCTCCGCGTCCCGGGTTGATCACAAAGCCCCCATTGGCCAGGTGGGCGATCCGTTCGGCGTTGATCAGATCGTGGGTAAGCGGGGTCAGTGGCAACAGCAGGATCAGGATTTCGGCATCCGTGAGCGCCTGATTCAGGCCGGCGCTGCCATGCAGACAGGTGATCCCCTCGACGGTTTTGACCCCGCGTGACCAGCCGGTGACCGGAAACCCCAAATTGGCGAGCGCCTGTCCGCAGGCCGCTCCCAATGCCCCGAGGCCAAGGATCGTCACGGGCCGGTCTCTGGCCAGAGGCGGCACGTGATCACGCCAGATGCCGTCCTGGCCGTGGATATGGGTATCCATCCCGAGGTGATGGCGCAGGGTGTGCCCGACGACCCATTCGACCATGCCCTGCGTCAGTCCCGGATCAACAAGGCGCGCAAGCGGTTGGCTCAGCGTGTCGTTGGTGACGATGGTTTCAACGCCCGCCCAAAGGCTGAGAACGGCTTTGCAACGGGTGAAGGGCGTGAAATCGGTCAGCGCCGCATTGGGGGCATAGATGATGTAATCGACAACTGCGGGGTCATGGTCGCGCGACAGGTCGGCGCGCAGCCCCGCCTGTTCAAACGCCTGCGTCAGAGCGTCTTTGTAATCGTCCCACAGGTGATCAGGGGCCGAGAAAAGAATGTTGCGCGCCATGTCTTAGCGGGGCCTGTGCACATGTGCGCTTTGGACCAGCCCAAAGCCTGCCAGCAGCACCAGCATCGCCGAGCCGCCGTAGCTGACCAGCGGCAGCGGCACACCCACGACTGGCACGAGACCCATGACCATCGCCATGTTCACCGCGAAATAAAGAAAGAACGTCATCGCAACGCCCAGCGTCACAAGGCTGGCAAAACGGTCCTTGTTCTGCATGGCCGAACTGACGGCAAATAGAGTGATCAACGTATAAAGGACCAACAATGCGAAGGCCCCGACAAAGCCAAATTCCTCGGCCAGTGTCGTAAAGATAAAATCGGTTTCCTTTTCAGGTATGAAGTTGAGCCGTGATTGCGTGCCCTGCATGAAACCCCGTCCCGTCCAGCCGCCCGAGCCAAGCGCAATTTTTGCCTGCGTGATATTATAGCCTTCGGCCAAGGGGTTTGCGGTTGGATCAAGAAAGGTCTCGATCCGGTCATACTGGTAGTTCTCAAGGATTTGCCACGATGTGCCTTGCGACTTGAACACCCCCACAATCGCACCGATCCCTGCGGCGATTACCCCCGCGAAATAGGCCCAGTGAACGCCGGCCAGAAACATCATCGTCCCGCCGCCCATCATCAACAAGAGCGCGGTGCCAAGGTCGGGCTGACGCACCACCAGAAAGACCGGAATGAGGGTCAAGACGACCGGCACAATCACCCAGAACAGGCGCGATGTCTTTTCAATCGGGAGCCAGTCATAATAGGCGGCCAAGATCATCACGAGGGCAATTTTCATCAACTCGGAGGGTTGCAGAACCATAAATCCGACGTCGAGCCAGCGTTGCGCGCCGCCGCGCGTGATTCCGATAAATTCAACCAATATCAATAGGATAATCGACAAGATAAAGGCCATCACCGCCATATTGCGCCAAAACCAGATCGGCACCATCGCAATCCCCAGCATAACCGCGATGCCAAGACCAAAGCGGATCATCTGCGGGCGCACCCAGGGGTCAATCGATCCGCCCGCAACAGAATAGAGCATCAGAAACCCGGCCGAGGCGACTGCCGTCAGCAAGACGATGATGGGCCAGTTCAGGTGCAGCAGCTTGCGAAAGCCGCTGGGCACAAATTTGGCCTGATACTCGAGATAACTCATGCGTCACGCCCGATCAGTTGAGGGTGGGGGGACGATGTCGCGTAGTTCAAGCGTGCGCTGTTGTTCGGCGATCCGATCGCGCGCGCTGGCGGGATAGGCAGTGAGCGGCGGGGTGCCATCATAAAGCGCCTGAAGCAGAATATCGCGGGCGACCGGTGCTGCGGCCGTCGATCCGCCGCCACCATGTTCCACGACCACCGCGACCGCATATTTTGGATTCTCGAAGGGTGCGAAACTGACGTATAAGGCGTGATCGCGCCGCTCCCAAGGCAGGTCGGCGTTACTGATCACGCCCGCCGCGCGTTCTTCGGTGGTGATGCGGCGCACCTGGCTGGTGCCGGTCTTGCCCGCCATACGAAAGGCGTCTTCGACGATACGTGACCCGAAAGCGGTGCCGCGATTGTTGTTGGATACCGAATACATGGCCTGGCGAATGCGGCGCAAAAAGTTCTCGTTCAAGTCCAGCGGTTCACCCGCGCCCGAGGGCTGTTCAACCCCGTCAATCGCGTGCACAAGGCGCGGCGTGACAGAACGTCCCGTCGCAATCCGCGCGGTCATGACAGCCAGTTGCAGCGGCGATGCAAGCACATAACCCTGTCCGATTGCCGCGTTCACCGTATCCCCGATGCGCCACTCTTCGCCGTGCAATCCGGCCTTCCAGGCCTTGTCTGGTGCCAAGCCGCCTGAAATGGCCGAAAGCGGTACATCGTGGCGGACGCCGATCCCGAATTTACGGGCCATTTCCGCCATTTTGTCGATCCCGACGCGCTGGGCGATCTCGTAGTAAAAGACATCGCAGCTTTGGGCCAGGCCATCATGCAGGTTCATATTGCCGTGCCCTGCGCGTTTCCAGCAGTGAAAGCGCGTGCCCGACACGTCGATGTAGCCGCGACAAAAGATGGTTTCTTCGGGGTCAATATCGCCGTTTTCCAGTGCGGCCATTGCCGTGACCATCTTGAATGTCGACCCGGGCGGGTAGGCACCCTGCACCGCCTTGGCCGACAGGGGCAGGTATTTGTCTTCGTTCAGCGCGCGCCAGTCGGCCCCCGAGATCCCGCGCACGAACAGGTTTGGATCAAACGACGGCGCCGAGCCAATCGCCCGCAGATCGCCGTTTTCCACGTCAATCACCACCGCGGCGGCGCTTTCGCCCTGCATCCGAACCTGGATGTAGTTTTGCAAACGTGCATCGACAGTCAGTTGCAGGTTGGCACCCGGTATACCCTCTTGACGGTCGAGTTCGCGCATGACGCGCCCGACCGCGTTCACTTCGATACGGCGGCTACCAGCGGACCCGCGCAATGCGGACTCCATCTTGTTTTCAACGCCGGTCTTGCCAATCTGAAAGCGCGGAATCCGCAACAGTGGGTCATTATCGTCGGTTCGGCTCAGGTCGTAGTCACTGACGGGACCGACATAGCCGACCACATGCGCCATGTCCGATCGCATCGGATAGCCGCGCGACAACCCGACCTCGGCGATCACACCGGGGAGGGCAGGGGCGTTCACGGTGACTCGGGTGATGTCTTCCCATGACAGACGATCGGCAATGGTGACGGGCACAAAGGCCGACCGGGCGAGTTCCTCGAGCGCGTTCTCAATGGCTTCGGGCGGCAGTGGCACAAGGCGCGACAGGCGGGCCAGCACATCTTCGACATCACCGGCATCTTCGCGCACCATCACGATACGGTAGTTCTGATCGTTCGCAGCCAGCGGTATGCCATTGATATCAAAAATCAAACCGCGGGGGGGCGCCAATAGGTGAATGTTGATCCGGTTTTCATCCGCCAGCAGGCGATACTGGTCGGCCTGTTCGATCTGCATGGACCGCATCCGCAAACCAAGCGCACCAACCACACCAAGCTGCGCAGCACCCAACACAAGCGCCCTGCGGCTGATCTTGCGGGCACTTTCGGAGGTATCTTTTGGTGTGCGTCTCATATGCGGTGCCCCCGTGAATCTACCGCCCCGGCGGCGGGGCGGCTGACCCCGAACACGGCATGCGACAGACCGACTACGACCGGATAGGACAGGATTGTCAGCACTGTCTGCGTCAATGTCAAACTAAACGGCGCTTGGGGGACCAGCAGGACGGCAAGGATGGCGTAATAGGTGACAGTGATTCCGACGATCCCCGCCGCTACAGTGGCCCATTCGACCGGAAACGGCATGGAGCGCAGACCGGTAGCCCGCGCGCGCAGCATTTCGGTCAGGATCAGCACAAGCGCGGTCCAAAGTCCCGGCGGGCGCTGAAACAGCAAATCGGCCAACAGGAAGACAGCGGCAATCAAAAGGGCGGGCACATAGTCAGGGCGCCGCGCCGCCCAGGTCAGGACCAGACCGAGCATGGCATCAGGAAAGCCGATGCCGCGTGGCATGGTCTGAAGCGGCAAAAGCTGCACGAAGATGATCACGATGCACAGCGCTACGAAAATCGCGCGCCCCATCCAGATTTGCGTGGTCGGAGAGTCAGCCATCGGTGGCCTCTTCTTCGGGATCGACTTCGATGGGAGGTTCGGCGGCTGGCAGGACGGGCGGTTCGACAGGGGCGATCAGCGCGCCCGTGTCGCTGATCCGCTCGGCTTGTTGGCTGCGCAGCACACGCAGGAATTCAAGGCGTTCGTAGTCCGCCGACAAACGCACGCGCAGGCGGCGATCATTACCAAGCGCCACACGCCCGACCAGCAAATCGGCAGGAAATAACCCGCCATCGCCTGAACTAATGACGCGATCACCCGGGCGCACGGCGTCCGGAACCTCAAGAAATTCGATCGGCGGATTGATGGTATTGTCGCCCGCCAGCACCGCGCGCTGACCCGAAGGCTGGATCGTCACCGGAATCCGGCTCGAGGTGTCCGTCAGCAGGATCACGCGGCTGGTGGTTTCGCCCACGCCGCTGATTCGCCCCACAAGGCCGATCCCGTCCATTGTCGGCCAGCCATCCAGAATGCCATCGCGCGCACCCACGTTCAGCAATACCGATTGGCGAAACGGCGAGCCGCTGTCGGCCAGCACGACGCCGGTGACATGCGTGATCTGCGGGTCAAGGCGCACGTTGTTCAGGTCTCGCAGCTTGGCGTTTTCCTGTTCCAGTTGCAGGGCCGCCTCGCGCCATGCGCGCATTTGCTGCAGTTCACGGCGCAGGTCGCGGTTTTGCTCGGCAATCCGTCGATAACTTTGAAAGTCGGCGATCAGGTTCACGGTGCCGGTCACCGGTGCCATGGCCCAATCAAACGATGGCACGACGCGGTCGATAACGGCCGCGCGGAACCGTTCCACGCGCGGGCTGTCGATCCGCCAGATCAAAAAGACGGCGAACATGAACAGCACCAGCACGCCGACCAGAAGCCTGCGCAGCGGGTTGATGTAGTCTTCGTTGTTGTGCCGGTCGCGTGCCAAGGGTGGCTTACCCCCCTCGTATTAGATTAACTGTCGTAATCTATGACATGGCGGAGCTGTTTTTCATACTCCAGTGCCTTGCCGGTGCCCAGCGCCACGCAATTGAGCGACTCGTCAGCGACCGAAATCGCAAGGCCGGTCTGTTCGCGCAGCGCCAGATCAAGCTCGCCCAGCAGCGCACCGCCACCCGTCAGCATGACGCCACGGTCGACAATATCAGCCGCCAAGTCGGGCGGGGTCGCCTCAAGCGCGGTCATTACCGCCTCGCAGATTTGCTGCACAGGTTCGGCCAAGGCCTCGGCGACCTGGGCCTGGGAAATCTCGGTTTCCTTGGGCACGCCGTTCAAAAGGTCGCGACCACGGATCTGCATCGAGGCCCCGCGGCCATCGTCGGGCATCCGCGCCGTGCCAATCGAGGTCTTGATGCGTTCGGCAGTGGATTCACCGATCAGCAGGTTATGCTGGCGGCGCAGATAGCTGATAATCGCCTCGTCCATGCGGTCACCACCGACGCGCACCGAACGGGCATAAACAATGTCACCCAGCGACAGCACGGCAACTTCGGTCGTGCCGCCGCCAATATCGACAACCATGTTGCCGGTCGGGTCGGTGATGGGCATGCCCGCGCCGATCGCGGCCGCAATCGGTTCGGCAATCAGGCCGGCGCGGCGGGCACCTGCGGACAGAACCGACTGGCGAATGGCGCGTTTTTCCACAGGTGTGGCGCCGTGGGGCACGCATACGATGATCTTGGGTTTGGAAAAGGTGGTGCGCTTGTGAACCTTGCGGATGAAATGTTTGATCATTTCTTCGGCGGTATCAAAATCGGCAATCACACCTTCGCGCATCGGGCGGATCGCCTGAATGGACCCGGGCGTGCGGCCCAGCATCAGCTTGGCGTCTTCGCCCACGGCCAGCACTTTCTTGACGCCGTCTTTCAAATGATAGGCAACCACGGAGGGTTCGGACAACACGATGCCCTTGCCACGCACATAAACCAGCGTATTCGCGGTCCCGAGGTCAATCGCCATATCTGACGAAAACAAGCTGCCCAAACCAAACATAGAAGTGTGTTCCCAATATTCCCTTACCCGCGACTCCCCTGTGGAGGCAGGCTGCGGGCCTTATAGGCGGGCTATCGAGGGGAGGGAAGGGGCATTGGCAGACACATTGGCGTGTTCTTGCCGGATCGTCGTGGCCGACCGATAAGGTCCGCCACGACCATGATTATTCGCCCGCGTCCGTATAGCGGATTTCCTTGATATCGGATCCCGGTGCAGATTTTTCGCGCCGCACCAGCAGGCGGTTCAGTGCGTTGATATAGGCCATCGCACTGGCCACAACGGTATCGGTATCCGCAGACTGGCCGGTCGCGATGCGCCCGTCTTCTTCCATGCGCACCGACACGGTGGCCTGGGCGTCAGTGCCCTCGGTCACGGCATGGACCTGATAAAGCTGCAAACGCGCATCATGGGGAAACAGCGCCTTGACGGCATTGAACGTGGCATCAACCGGACCGTCGCCGGTTGCGGATGTTTTGTGATCCTCGCCATCGATCTCGAGCACCATATCGGCCTTTTGCGGGCCATTCATGCCACAAACCACGGTCAGGTCTTTGAGCCTCAGGCGATCATCATCGCTGTTGTTCTGGCGGATCAGCGCGATCAGGTCGTCATCGAACACTTCTTTCTTGCGATCGGCCAGATCCTTGAAGCGCACAAAGATATCCTTGAGCTCGTTATCGCCCATTTCAAAGCCCAGCTTGGCCAGTTTGTCACGCAACGCCGCGCGACCGGAGTGTTTGCCCAGCGGCAAGGTCGTGCCCGACAGGCCCACATCTTCGGGTTTCATCACCTCGAATGTTTCACGGTTTTTCAGCATCCCGTCCTGATGGATGCCGCTTTCGTGGGCAAAGGCGTTCTTGCCGACGATGGCCTTGTTGAACTGCACAGGAAAGCCGCTGACCGTGGCGACGCGGCGCGAGATATTCATGATCTTGCGGGTGTCCACGCCCGTGTCATAGGGCATGATATCGTGGCGCACCTTGAGGGCCATGACGACTTCTTCCAAAGCGGTGTTGCCCGCGCGTTCGCCCAGGCCATTGATCGTGCATTCAATCTGGCGCGCGCCACCATTGACGGCGGCAAGACTGTTGGCCGTGGCCATGCCCAGATCGTTGTGACAATGGGTCGAGAAAACCACCGTATCTGCGTTGTCGACCTCGGCGATCAGCCGCGCGATAAGATCGGCGGATTCGACGGGTTCGGTATACCCGACGGTGTCGGGGATATTGATCGTGCTCGCACCCGCCCTGATGGCGATATCGACAGTGCGTTTCAGGAAGTCCCATTCGGTGCGCGTGGCATCCATCGACGACCATTGCACGTTGTCGCACAGATTGCGCGCATGGGTGACGCAGTCGTGGATGCGGTCAGCCATTTCATCCATCGTCAGGTTCGGGATGGCGCGGTGCAGCGGCGAGGTGCCGATAAAGGTGTGGATGCGCGGGGATTTGGCGTGTTTCACGGCCTCCCAGCAGCGGTCGATATCGTTGAAATTGGCGCGCGACAGGCCACAGATCGTGGCGGATGCGGCACGCTCGGCGATCTCACTGACGGCTTTGAAATCACCCTCGCTGGCGATGGGAAAGCCGGCTTCGATGATATCGACGCCCATATCGTCAAGCATTTCGGCGATTTCCAGCTTTTCGGCGTGGGTCATGGTTGCGCCGGGGGATTGTTCGCCATCGCGCAGGGTTGTGTCGAAAATCAACACGCGGTTCTTGTCGTTTGTCATTTGATTGGTCCTTTGATCCTTAGCTGAATGTCATGGCGCGAAACACCTCTGAGCGGTCGCGCCGACAGGCACGCTCAGAGGCAGCTAAGGAGAAGTAGCGCGCGCAGGGACAACCCACGGGGGGCAGTCAAAGGGGTATTTGGGCGCGTATCCATGGGGCGAACTATACAACGGACGCTTGGTTTGAAAAGGGGCAGTTTTGAAAAACTGCACATGATTATTTGTTTTGGGGCGCTGCCCCCTTGGCCCTTGGCCAATTCCCCCGGAGTATTTTTGAACAAAAGAAGCTGGACCTGCCGCGCGGCAGGTCTAGGTGGGGCAACATGGAAAATGCTTTGATTATTGGTGCCTCGGGCGGGATCGGTGCCGCGGTGGCGCAGGAACTGTCGGCGCGCGGTGTGGCCGTGACGGGCCTGTCGCGCAGCGTGGACGGGTTGGATGTGACCGACCCGCGGTCTGTCGCGCGGGTGCTGGGCGCGCTTGCGGGGCCGTTTGATGTCGTGTTCATCGCAGTGGGGGTATTGGCCCCGAAGGGCAGCGCGCCTGAAAAGTCGCTCGCTGCGGTTGATGCCGGGGCAATGGCGCAGGTGATGGCCCTGAATGCCATTGGTCCGGCGTTGGTTCTGGCGCAGGTGCCGCGCCTATTGCCCAAGGATCGCGCGTCGGTGGTGGGGGTATTGTCGGCACGTGTCGGGTCAATCGGGGATAACCAGATTGGCGGCTGGCATTCCTATCGCGCCTCCAAAGCCGCCTTGAACCAGATTGTGCATGGCGCGGCGATTGAATTGGCGCGGTCTCACAAAAAGGCGGTCTGTGTGGCCCTGCATCCGGGCACCGTGGCGACACCCTTTACCGCTGATTATGCGGGGCGGCACAGCACTGTTGCGCCCGCTGTGGCGGCGCGCAATCTGGTGGATGTCATGGCGGGATTGACTCCGCAGGATACGGGCAGATTCCTTGATTATGCGGGGAAGGCGGTGCCGTGGTGAGGCTGGTTCTGGTCCTTGGGGATCAGTTGAGCGAGGCGATTGCGGCGCTGCGTCAGGCGGACCCTGCGCGCGATATTGTCGTGATGGCCGAAGTCATGGGCGAGGCGGGCTATATCCCCCATCATCCCAAGAAGATCGCGTTGATTTTTGCAGCGATGCGCAAGTTTGCCGCCCGTCTTGAAGGGCAGGGCTGGACGGTGGCCTATACCCGTCTGGATGATGCGCAAAGCAGTGGCACGATTGCCGGTGAATTGCTGCGCCGTGCCGAAGAATTTGGTGCCGATGAGGCGATCGCGACGCAGCCGGGCGAATGGCGCGTGATTGCCGAACTGGATGCGGTGCCGCTGACCCTGCGCCAATTGCCCGATGACCGCTTTGTCGCAACGCAGGCAGAATTTGCCGCTTGGGCGAAGGGGCGCAAACAACTGCGCATGGAGTGGTTTTACCGCGATATGCGCCGCAAGACCGGTCTGCTGATGGAGGGTGATCAGCCCGCGGGCGGGCAGTGGAATTTCGATCAGGAAAACCGCAAGCCCCCACCGCAAGGCATTGATTACAAAGGCCCGATGCGGTTCACGCCCGATGAAACCGTGACCGGCGTTCTGGCGCTTGTCGGCGCGCGCTTTGCGGATAATTTCGGCAGTTTGGATGATTTCTGGTTCGCTACCGATCAGGGGCAGGCGCGCCAGCATCTGGCCCATTGGGTCCGGCATGGGTTGCCCAGGTTTGGTGACTATCAGGACGCGATGATGAGTGGCGAGAGGTTCCTGTATCACGCGATTGTCGGGCTATACCTGAACATCGGCCTGCTTGAGCCGATGGAGGTTTGCCAAGCCGTTGAAGATGCGTGGAAAAGCGGGGATGTGCCGATCAATGCCGCCGAAGGGTTCATTCGTCAGATCATCGGCTGGCGCGAGTATGTGCGCGGTATCTATTTCCTTGAGGGGCCGGAATATACTTCGCGTAACCTATTGAAACATAAGCGAGATTTGCCGGGGCTTTATTGGGGTGGCGCGACGCGGATGCGCTGCATGGCCCAGGCCGTAGGGCAGACCCGCGAGGAAGCCTATGCCCATCACATCCAGCGCCTGATGGTCACGGGCAACTTTGCCCTGCTGGCGGGGGTTGATCCGGCGCAGGTGCATGGCTGGTATCTGGCTGTTTATGCGGATGCTTTTGAATGGGTCGAGGCCCCCAACACAATCGGCATGAGTCAGTATGCCGATGGCGGGGTTGTCGCGTCAAAGCCTTATATTTCCAGCGGAAATTACATCAACAAGATGTCAGATTACTGTAAGGATTGCGCCTATCAGGTCAAGGACAAGACAGGGCCGGATGCCTGCCCGTTCAACCTGTTGTATTGGCATTTTCTGGACCGGCATCGCGGGCGGTTCGCGAACAATCCGCGCATGGCGAATATGTATCGCACCTGGGACCGGATGGCGGAAGACAAGCGTGAAACGGTGCTGGCGGATGCCGGTGCGTTTCTTGCGCGATTGGACGCGGGCGAGGCGGTTTGACGGGGAAAAGGCCCGTGTGGAAAGCGTATGGAACCCGTATGGAAAGCGTATGGGTCCGGTATGGCGTGTGGTAGTATGAATCCCGCCCTACAGGGTGGCGGAATACGGTTGGGGATGGCGGGATAAATCCCGCCCTACGGGGTTATTCGCTGGTCGGTTCGTCCTCGATAACCACACCGTCGGTTGCCGGGCTGGCCTCGCCTTGGGTGACGAGCGCGCCGTCTTGCCACGCTCCTGTTGCCGTTTCACCCGAGGCATAGCGCATCGTGCCATCGCCCTGACGGCGGCCTGCGCGGAACATGCCCTCGTAGACGTCGCCCGTGGCATAGGTCGCTACCCCGATGCCGCTGATTTCGCCGGTTTGCCATTGGCCTTCATAGGTAAAGCCGCCGACCATCGTCATTTTGCCGCGCCCGTGGCGCTGTCCATCAAGGAATTCGCCCTCGTAAACGGTGCCATCCGCATAGGTCGCGGTGCCGATGCCGTTGCGCTGCCCCTGAACCCAGGTACCGGCATAGGTATAGCCGTCGGCGTAGGTCATCGTGCCCTCGCCGTGGTAGGCGCCGGCCAGAAATTCGCCTTCGTAGACAAGGCCCGTGGCATAGGTGAACGTGCCGCTGCCTTCGATCACGCCGCCGCGCCAGTCGCCTTGATAGCTTGAGCCGTCCGCATAGGTATGGGTGCCTTTGCCATCCGGCAGGCCAGCGCGAAATTCGCCGTCATAGCTGGAACCGTCAGGATAGGTCACGACACCGATCCCTTCCATGTCGCCGCCGACCCAGGCGCCGATATAGGTATAGCCATCCGCGCCGCGAAACGTGCCCTGCCCGTGGCGCCGGTCATCGGCAAACGCGCCTTGATAGACATCGCCATTGGCGAATGTCAGCGTGCCCGTGCCCTGTTTCAGACCCGCGACCAGATCGCCTTCGTAGATATCGCCGTTGGGGCGCACGACGCGGCCCTGACCCTGAATGGCCCCCGCCGCCCATGTGCCGGAATAGACAAGGCCATCGGCCATCGTCAGCGTGCCTTCGCCTTCGCGTTCGCCGTCAACCAGCGTGCCATGATAGACCGCGCCATCGGGGTATGTGATCGTGCCCTCGCCCTGTTTGACGCCATTCACCCACGACCCTTCGTAGATGTAACCGGACGGGCTGCGCATGGTGCCCTGGCCGTGGTGCATGGCATTGCGCAATTCGCCTTCGTAGATCGTGCCGTTGGCGTAGCGCACGATGCCGCGGCCGGTCATTTTGCCATCGGTCCAGTCGCCTTCGTAGGTGCCGCCATCGGCAAAGACGATGGTCCCGAAGCCTTCGGGCTTGCCTAGGGCGAATTGCCCTTCATAGACCGCGCCGTTGGGATATCGTGCGGTGCCTTGTCCGCGAATTTCGCCTTCGAACCATTCGCCGGTATATTCATAGCCGTTGGGCAAGCGGTAGCTGCCCATCCCGTGTTGCAGGCCGTTCAGAAAGCCACCCTCGTAGACGCCACCATCGTCGTATTGCTTGACGGTGACGTCCTGCGCAAAGGCAGGGGCGGCGAACAACAGCGCGGCGATCAGGGGCAGGTGGCGATTCATATCTGTGCGGTCCTTGATATTCTTTGGCCAAGCTAATGGACGGGGCAGGGCCGTGCAACGGTGGAAAGGGTCACGTATCGCTGCAATCGGCTTCCCCTTGCCGGTTGTTCTGCTAAATGGAGGGTCAAGAACCAAGGATTGCTGCAATGACCGACCGATTTCGCCTGTCGCTGGCCCAGTTGAACCCCACCGTGGGTGACCTGAAGGGCAACGCTGCCAAGGCCCGCGATGCCTGGGAACAGGCACGGGCGGCGGGGGCGGATATGGTCATGCTGCCCGAGATGTTCATCACCGGTTATCAGGCGCAGGATCTGGTGTTGAAACCGGCCTTTACGCTGGCGGCGATGGATGCGGTCGCGGACCTGGCGCGTGATTGCGCCGATGGTCCGATGATCGCGATTGGCGGGCCATTGTCGGAACTGCCCAAGCTGCACAACGCCTATTTCATCCTGAAGGGTGGCGAGGTTCATGCCACGACCCGCAAATATTACCTGCCCAATTTCAACGTCTTTGACGAAGTGCGCCTGTTTTCGCGTGGCGACATGCAGGGCCCCTGGGACGCGGGCGCGCTGCGCATCGGCACGCCGATCTGCGAAGATGCCTGGTATGAAGATGTCTGCGAAGCGATGGTGGAAAGCGGGGCGGAAATGTTGCTCGTGCCCAACGGATCGCCCTATTTCCGCAACAAATACGATATTCGCCTGTCCAACATGGTAGGCCGCGTGATCGAAAATGACGTCCCGCTGGTTTATCTGAACCTTGTCGGCGGGCAGGATGATCAGGTGTTTGACGGAGGGTCGTTCGTGCTGAACCGTGGCGGCAAGCTGGCCGTGAAGCTGCCGTTATTTGACGAGGCCGTCGTGCATGTGGATTTCGTGCGGGATGCAGAGGGTTGGCGCGCTATTGAGGGTGACGTGGCGATTTTCCCCGACGATCTGGAGCAGGATTATCGTGTCATGGTCGAGGGTCTGCGCGATTACATGCGCAAGACGGGGTTCAAAAAGGTGCTGCTGGGGCTGTCGGGCGGGATCGACAGCGCGATTGTCGCCACGATTGCCGCTGATGCATTGGGGCCGGACAATGTGCGCTGTGTGATGCTGCCCTCTGAATATACCTCGCAATCCTCGCTGGATGACGCGGCAAAGGTCGCGGATGCGCTGGGCTGCTCATACGACACGGTGCCAATCGGTCCGACCCGTGCTGCCGTAACCGAGACCCTCGCGCCGCTGTTTGCCGGGCTTGAGGAAGGTCTGACCGAAGAAAACATCCAAAGCCGCATCAGGGGTCTGCTGCTCATGGCGCAGTCCAACAAGTTCGGCGAAATGCTGCTGACTACGGGCAATAAATCCGAGGTGGCCGTGGGGTATGCGACGATCTATGGCGATATGGCGGGCGGCTATAACCCGATCAAGGACATGTATAAAACGCGGGTGTTTGATGCCTGCCGCTGGCGCAACGTCCATCACCGCCCTTGGATGAAGGCACCTGCGGGGGAAATGATCCCCGAAAGTATCATCGACAAGCCCCCTTCGGCAGAATTGCGCGCCGATCAAAAGGATGCGGACAGCCTGCCGCCCTATGACGTGTTGGACGGTATTCTGACGCTGCTGGTGGACGAGGAAGCATCGGTGTCCGATTGCGTCGCCGAAGGCTATGATCGTGACACGGTCAAGCGAGTCGAACACCTGCTTTATATCAGTGAATACAAGCGCTTTCAGTCCGCTCCCGGCCCCCGCCTGTCCAAGCGCGCGTTCTGGCTGGATCGCCGCTATCCGATCGTCAACCGCTGGCGCGACGAGGGGTAGGGGCGAGCAGCGCAGCTAATGCACTCCGGCGGGCCTATGGCCGATCTGACCTCGCAGCGGACCCGCGCGATCGACCGAGATCGCTCAAAACGAGGTGGTTTCGCCGATATGTGCTAATATGCCCGCAGCACAGTGGGGGCGTCATGGCCAAAACACAGAACAAGACCCAAGTGAGCGATACAAACGTCGATGATTTCATCGCGGCGATCGACCATCCAGTGCGCCGTGCCGATGCGGTGGCGCTGAACGATATGTTCAAGCGTGTGACCGGTTGGCAGCCGCGCATGTGGGGACCGACGATCATCGGATACGGGCAGTATCACTACACCTACGATAGCGGGCGCGCGGGGGATATGCTGGGCACCGGATTTAGCCCCCGTAAGGCCAGCCTGAGCGTCTATATCCTGCCCGGATACAGCGATTTCAGCGATCATCTGGCGCGGTTGGGCAAGCACAGGATCGGCAAATCCTGCCTTTACATCAACAAGCTGGCCGATGTTGATATGGCGGTGCTTGAAGAGTTGGTGCGCGCGGGGCTGGACGATCTGGCGACCCGCTGGACTGTCACGGCGACCTAAAGCGCGCTGACCACGCAGTCATCAAGCAGGCGTAGGTAGTCGTCCTTGTGACAAAGCTGCGTGCCTTCGGTCATGACGGCGGCACTGGCGGCGGCTGAGCCGTGTTGCAGGGCCGTTGCGATGTCTGCGTCGCGCGCCAAAGCCATCGTGAACCCGCCGACGAAACTGTCTCCCGCGCCGACCTTGCTGCGGGTTTCAACCTTGGGCGCGACCACATGCAGGTGTTGCGTGCCGTCAGACAGAACCGATCCGTCCGCCCCGCGTGCGACGATCACCATTTGTCCCGCACCGCGCCGGACAAGGCTGGCGGCAAAGGCGGCGCTGTCCCGGCGCGAGGCCAGCGGGCGGCGGGCCAGCCCTTCGGCTTCGTGCTGGTCCATGCGCAACACCAGCGGTGGCCGGGCCTGTCCGGCGGCAAGGTGCGACAGGATCGGCCCCGAGGTATCAAGGATCACACGCACGTCCGTGTCGACAAAGTCCTGACAGATGCGCGCATAAAGATCAGGTGCCGCACCGTTTGGTCCGCTGCCCGACAGCACAAGGATGCTGTCATCGCGGGCTGCTTGGCGAATGGCGGTGCGGGCGGCATCGATATCGGCGGCTTCCCAATTGGGACCGGGCAACATGAACCGGTATTGGTCCATGCTGTGCAGGTCTGTCACCGCAAGGCTTTGGCGGGTTTCACTGGGCGCGGTATAGACGACCGGCGTAAGTCCGGCGTCATTCAACAGGTGTAGCAAGGCCTGCCCCGTATCACCCCCCAGCGCCACAAAGCACCGTGCCTGCCCGCCCAGTTGATGGATGGCGCGCGCAACGTTCAACCCGCCACCGCCCGGGTCCGTGACGGGGGGCGAACAGCGCAATTTGACGTTGGCGTGCACCTCGGAGACCGAGGTTGCAAGATCAAGCGCAGGGTTCAATGTCACTGTCAGAATATCATGCATCACGGCACCTTTCGCCAGCAAGGGTGCCAAACGGGTTGGGCCGTTGCAAGCAGAAATGATAGCGCTATCAGCGCGCGGCTATTCCCACCACGGATCAATCCGCGCGATATCGGCATCAGACCAGCCGAAATGATGCGCAAATTCGTGCACAGTCACATGGGCGACGAGCGCTTCGAGGGTTTCACCCGCGCGGTCCGATAGTTCATCAAGGATCGGCATTCGGAATAGCCAGACCGTATCGGGGCCCTGCGGGATATCATCGGGGCGTTTGAGGGTCATCGGCACGCCTGTGTAAAGGCCGGTGATGTCCCATTCGTCCTCGTTGTCGTCAAGCATGTCGGGGGGAATGAAATCCTCGACCCGGATCACGACAGCCTGCGCGGGGGTGCGAAAGACATCGGGGAAACTTTCGACCGTCTGCGCGGCGATCGCGAACAGGTCTTCGGGGCTGGGGAATGCTTTGCTCATGCCCTTCATATGGACAATTGCGCGCCACTATGAAAGAGCCTCGCGCATATAGGAGACCACCATGACCACGACCCGCTTTGCCCCGTCCCCCACCGGCTATCTGCATATCGGCAACCTGCGCGCGGCGCTGTTCAACTATGCGATTGCCCGTCAGCAAGGCGGCACGTTCATCCTGCGGATTGACGATACCGACGCTGAACGCTCGAAAGAAGATTATGTTGACGGGATCAAGGCCGATCTGGAATGGCTGGGCCTGACATGGGACCGCGTTGAACGCCAGTCCGCGCGGATGGATCAATACGCCGCCGCCAAGGCCCGCCTGATCGAGATGGGCCGCCTATATGAATGTTTCGAGACCCCGACCGAGCTGGACCTCAAACGCAAGAAACAGCTGAATATGGGCAAACCGCCGGTATATGACCGTGCCGCACTGGCCCTGACCGACGCCGAAAAGGATGCCCTGCGCGCCGAACGCGGATCGCACTGGCGGTTCAAGCTGGACCTTGAGCGGATCACCTGGACCGATGGCATATTGGGCGATCTGTCGATTGATGCGGCCTCGGTGTCTGATCCGGTGTTGTTCAAGAATGATGGACAGATTCTATACACGCTGGCCTCGGTCGTGGATGACACGGAATTTGGTATCACCGATGTGGTGCGCGGGTCTGACCATGTCACCAACACGGCCACGCAAATTCAGATGATCACCGCCTTGGGCGGCACGGTGCCGCGCTTTGCGCATCATTCGCTGCTGACCGGGCCGCAGGGCGAGGCCCTGTCCAAACGCCTTGGCACGCTCGCGCTGCGCGATCTGCGCGCCAGGGGGATCGCACCGATGGCGATCCTGTCGCTGATGGCGCGGCTTGGGTCGTCTGATCCGGTGGAATTGCGTGAAACGGTGGCTGACGTCGTCGCTGGCTTTGATATTGGCAAGTTCGGGTCTGCGCCGACGAAATTCGACGCCGATGATCTGGTCCCGCTAAGCGCGCGCTGGCTGGCGGCGCGCCCCTACGCCGAGGTTGCTGATCACATCGCCGCACTTGGCGTGCCCGCCGACACGGCCGAGGCGTTCTGGGCCGTTGTCCATGACAACATCGACGCTGTGGATGACATGGCCCCCTGGTGGGATTTGTTCCAGAACGGCACCCCCGCCAAGGTCGCCCCCGAGGACGCCGAATTTGTCGCGCAGGCTCTGGAGTTGCTGGGCGACCCACCATATGCGCCAACGACCTGGGCCGATTGGACCAGCGCCGTCAAGGAGGCCACGGGCCGCAAGGGCAAGGGGCTGTTCATGCCGCTGCGCCGTGCTGTGACGGGCCGGGATCGCGGGCCGGAAATGGCGGATGTCATGCCGCTGATGCAGGTCAAACCACGGATCGGATAGGGGGCGGAATGGGCGCTGACAAGACACCGGATACGACTGTGCCCTCGCTTGATCCTGAAGATTGGGCCGCGTTTCGCGCCCGCGCCCATGCGATGCTGGACGCCGCCGTGGACAAGATGCAGGGCGCGCGCGATGGCCGCGTCTGGACGCCGGTTCCCGAGGAGATGAAGACGGCGTTGCGCGGGCCATTGCCTGCTGAAGGGCGCGGCGCTGCGGCCACTGACGCGCAGATCACCGCACTGCTGCCGCATGGTGTGGGCAATACCCATCCGCGTTTTTTCGGTTGGGTGCATGGTGCGGGGACGCCTTCGAATATGGTCGCTGATATTGCTGCGGCCGCGATGAACGCCAACCTTGGCGGGCGCGATCACGGGGCGATGTATATCGAAAAGCAGGTCGTGGACTGGGTGCGTCGCCTGTTTGGTTTTCCGGAAAATTCCAGCGGATTGGTCGTGTCGGGCACATCCATCGCGACCATCATCGCGCTGAAATCCGCGCGTGACCGTGCGCTGGGGTTTGACGTGCGCAAGACGGGTGTGCAGGCGGGCAAGCTGGTTGGCTATACCTCGGATCAGTCGCATTCCTGCGTCGCGCGGGCCTTTGATATGCTGGGGCTTGGGGCGGATTCCCTGCGCCGGATTCCGGTGACGGATATCTATGAAATGGACCTGCAGGCGCTACGCCAAGCGATTGCCGCGGATCGCGCAGCGGGCTTGCAGCCTTTTGCCGTTGTTGGCACGGCAGGGGCCGTGAATGTGGGCGCGATTGACGATCTGGACGGCATTGCCGATATCGCCGCCGCCGAAAACCTTTGGTTCCATATCGACGGGGCATTTGGCGCGCTGGGCGTCTTGAGTGACCGGTTGCGGGATCGCCTGACAGGGATCAAACGGGCGGATTCGCTGGCGTTTGATTTCCACAAATGGGCGCATGTGAATTATGATGCGGGCTTTGTGCTGATCCGCGACGAGGACGCCCATCGGCGCGCCTTTTCCGACCGGCCCGACTATTTGTTGCCCGCAACCGACGGGCTGGCTTCGGGCAACCCGTGGCCCGTGGATTATGGACCGGAACTGTCGCGCGGGTTTCGTGCGTTGAAAATCTGGGCGCATCTGAATGAACACGGACCCGACAAGATCGGCGCGCTGATCACGCAGAACTGCGACCAGGCGGCCTATCTTGGGCGGTTGGTTGACGGGGATCAGGGGTTTGAACGGCTGGCCCCCGTGGCGATGAACATCTGCTGTTTTCGCGCGGTGCCCGCGGGACTGGACGCTGCCGAACTGGACGCCCTGAACGACCGGATCGTTGTTGCATTGCAGGTCAGCGGGATCGCCGCGCCCTCGACCACCCGGCTGGGCGGGAAAACCGCGATCCGTGTCAATATCACCAACCATCGCACGCAGTTTCGCGATATGGAGGTGCTGCTGAACGCGATCCGTGAGGAAGTGGCCAATGGCGTCTGAAGCACCCCAAGCCGTCTTTTTGACGGGTTTGCCACTGCGCCACATCACGGTGATGGCTTTGACGGCAAGCCTTGGGTTGATGGCCGTGTTCATGGTCGATTTCGTTGATATGATTTTCATATCGATGCTTGGCAAGGCGGAACTGGCCGCAGCCGTGGGCTATGCCGGCGCGATTTTGTTTTTTACGTCGTCCTTTGGCATCGGTGTCGCGATTGCGGCGGGCGCATTGGTGGCCCGCGCATTGGGGCAGGGTGATACGGATCTGGCGCGCCGTCGTGCCACCAACGCGCTTATCTATGGTGTGGTGTTTGGCGCGGTGTTCGCGGCCATCGTATGGGCCAATCTTGCCGCCCTGGCGGGATTGATGGGCGCGACGGGCGATACGCTTGAATTGGCGGTCCACTACATGGCGATTGTTGTGCCATCGCTTCCGTTCCTGTTGATCGGCATGGTGGGCGGCGCGATTTTGCGTGCGCATGGGGATGCGCGCCGCGCGATGATGGCCACCATCTGGGGGGCGATCATCAACGCCGTTCTGGATCCGATCCTTATTTTTGGGCTCGACCTTGAATTGACAGGGGCCGCGATGGCAAGCGTTTCCGCGCGCTTTGCGATGGCGGCTGCCGCCTTGGCGCCGATCATGCGTCATCATGGCGGGTTCGGGCGGCCGACCATGGCTTCGATCCATCTGGACCTGACGCCCATTCTGGCGATTGCCGTCCCGGCGGTCTTGACGCAACTGGCCACACCGATCGGGCAGGCCTATGTCACGCGCGCGATGGCGGCTTACGGCGAACAGGCGGTTGCGGGCATGGCGATCGTCGCGCGGATGACGCCTGTCGCCTTTGGTGTGATCTTTGCGATGTCTGGCGCGATAGGACCGATCATTGGCCAGAACGCGGGCGCAGGGCAGAATGCGCGCGTGCAACGGACTTTTTTTGACGGGTTGTTGTTTGCGGGCGTGGTGGTTGTGGTTGTCTCGGTCGTGTTGTTCCTGCTGCGCGGCCCGCTTGAATGGCTGTTCGTGCTGGACGGGCAGGCACGCACGCTGGTGTTTCTGTTCGCGGGTCCGCTTAGCTTGTTGTTCTTTTTCAACGGGGTGATTTTTGTCGCCAATGCCGCATTCAACAACCTTGGCCATCCGTTTTATTCGACGGTCGTGAATTGGGGACGGCATACGTTGGGCACCATTCCGTTTGTGATCGTCGGGGCGATGTGGTGGGGCGCGCCGGGCGTCTTGATCGGTCAGGCCGTCGGTGGTGTTGTGTTCGCGGCGTTGGCACTAGTGCTGGCGCTGCGCGTGATCCGCAAGGGGGACGCCGATGAATACCCCAAGCCGTTTGCGCGACAGGCACGGCTTTTGGGGTTGCTGCACGCGCGTCGCTAGCTGTTCAGGGGTCCGTCCGCAACACGCGGTTCCCGTGCCGTCAGGGACCGGGCAGGCAGATAGATTGGCGTGGAGCATGGCACCCCAGGGGTCGCTGGCTATTCGCGCGCGCGCAACACGCGGGCAGGGCGCGCGGCCAGGGGACGCCAGGCGAAGACCAGATTGGCGGCCAGCACCGCGAGGATACCGCCAATGATGATTGCCCCGGCCGAGGTCCAGATCACGGTATAGTCCGTTTCCATGATGAACGTGCTGACGGCCCAGCCGCCCGCAATCCCGGCTGCCAGCGCCACACCGCCCGCTGCCGCTCCAAGAATCAGCGCGCGCAGGGCGAAACTGCGCAGGATCAACCCGCGCGTCGCCCCAAGCGTGCGCAGGATCGCGGCCTCTTGGGTGCGCGCACGTTCGCCCGCCGCCGCCGCACCGATCAACACAAGGAAGCCGGTGATCAGCGTCGCCAAGGCGCCATAACGGGTGGCGGTGGCGATCCCGCCCAGCAGGTCGACGGCCTGATCAATTGCGTCACGGATACGGATCGCGGTGATGTTGGGATAGCTGTTGCC
The DNA here is from genome assembly GCF_008065155.1 of Octadecabacter sp. SW4. NCBI lineage: Bacteria > Pseudomonadati > Pseudomonadota > Alphaproteobacteria > Rhodobacterales > Roseobacteraceae > Octadecabacter > Octadecabacter sp. SW4. The sequence goes on from NZ_CP042819.1 coordinate 661,904, forward strand.
CAAATCGCGCAGGATCGCGGCTTCGGCGTCCTGTTCGGCGTAGACGGTGGAAATCCAGCTATGTGGTGCGCCGGCCAAGGCAGCGGGATTCATCGACATGACGAACCCGATTCCGGCGGTGCCAAAATCAACCTCGCGGAAGCTTGCGATCGTCGCGGTGATGTCGCGCCCAAGGATATTGACGGTGATCGTGTCGCCCAGTGACAGGCCCATTTCTTCGGCCTCCTCGGCGGAAAAGGACACCAGCGGCGGGCCATCGTAATCTGCCGTCCACCATTGCCCTGCGGTGATGGTTGTGTCGGTTCCCGGTGCGGCCGCGTAGGTTATGCCGCGGTCGCCGCGGATCACCCAGTGATCGATAAATTCGCGCGCCGGTGCGCCGTTGATCTGCGTGATCACCCCGCGCAGCATGGGTGCGCTATCGACGCGGCTGACGGCAGCATTATCGGCAAGGCGGGCGCGAAACCCGTCAATCTGGTCGGGCTGTATATCGACAAAGAAATACGAGGGCGCGATGTCGGGGAGTTCATTGCTGATCGAATTGCGCAGGGTGCCGTCGATCTGGCCAACAGCGGCGAGCACCGCCAGACCCAGACCAAGCGACAGCACGACTGATGCCGCTTCGCCCCGTTGTCCGCCGATTGCACCAAGCGCCATGCGGGTCGCGGGAAAACCCCGTGCGCCGCGCCGCGCCGCGCGTGCGACAAGTTGCACCACAAGCGCGCTGACGCCCAGCAAGCCTAGCGCAAAGACGATCCCGCCTGCGGTCCACAACGTCAGAAAAGCCGTGCCCGACAGGGTGACAGCAGCGCCCAACAGGACAGCGACCAGCACCAGCGTGGCGAAAACATAGCGCATCGCGGGCAGGGTGCGCCCACCTGAAAAGGCATCACGAAACAGCGTCGCTGCACGGGTTTCCTCGGCCCGCGCAAGCGGCCAGAGCGTGAAGATCAGGGCCGAGAGGGTGCCGTAAAGCGCCGCCTCGGCCAAGGGGGCGGGGTAGATCGTAAATTCGGCTGGCAGGGGCAGGTTCGCCGCGATCAGGGGCGCGAGGAGAAGCGGGATGCCACCACCAAGGATCACGCCCAGCGTGACGCCAAGGAGCGTGAGCGCGCCGATTTGCAGGAAATAGGTTTGAAAGATCGTACTGCGCGTTGCGCCAAGGGTCTTGAGGATCGCGATCACTTCGGATTTACCCGACAGATAGGCCCGCACGGCGGCCGAGACACCCACGCCGCCAACAGCCAGCCCCGACAGCCCGATCAGCACCAGAAATGCACCGATCCGGTCAACGAAACGCGCGACACCGGGCGCCCCTTCGCGGGCATCGCGCCACCGCAGACCGCTGTCGCGGAACCTGTCTTGGGCTTCGCCTTCAAGGGTGGCGAGATCGGCATTGGCGGGAAGGGTCAGGCGGTATTGCGTGTGAAACAGCGTGCCCTCGGCGATGAGGCCGGAGTTGGCCAGATCAACGGTGCGCACAATCGTGCGCGGGCCAAGGCCAAAACCCGCCGAGCCGTTATCGGGATAGCGCGTCAGGATCGCGCGCAGGGTGAAATCCTGCGTTCCAAGACGGATGGTATCGCCGACGTTCAGCGCGAGCCGATCAGCCAGCAGCGGTTCGATGACTGCACCGTAATCCGCCAGCGCCTGTGGCAGGGGAATGGGCGGATCAAGCGTGACCGCGCCAACCAGCGGATAGGCGCTATCGACCGCCTTGATCTGCGTCAGCCCCCGTTCGACCGGATCGCGCGGCACCACCAGCATGGAGCGAAAGTCAACGGTTTCAGATACTTGGGTGGCGATGCTGTTCAGCCATGCCAGTTCGTCGTCACGGGCGAACCGGTAGGTAAATTCGACCTCGGCATCCCCCCCCAGCAGGGAGGCACCTTCGGCTGCGAGACCCGCCTCGATTGCGGCGCGCACGGTACCGACGGCGGCAATGGCAGCCACACCCAAGGCAAGGCAGGCAAGGAAAATACGAAATCCGCGCAGTCCGCCGCGCAATTCGCGGCGTGCAAAGCGAAAGGCAAGCGCGAGGCTCATGCAATGCGCCCGTCACGCAGGGAAATCACGCGATCGCACCGGCTGGCGAGTTCCGGCGCATGGGTCACGAGGATCAGGGTTGCACCGTGCCGGTCGCGCAGATCAAACAGCAGGTCGATGATCGCCGCGCCGTTGGTTTCATCCAGATTGCCGGTGGGTTCATCGGCCAGCAGCAGTTTTGGGCGCGGCGCGGCGGCGCGGGCCAGCGCGACGCGCTGTTGTTCCCCGCCCGAGAGCTGGTTGGGGTAATGGCCCGCGCGATCCTGCAAGCCGACAGCGGCCAATTCAGCCTCGGCGCGGGCAAAAGCATCGCGGTGGCCCGCCAGTTCCAGCGGGGTCGCGACATTCTCCAAAGCCGTCATCGTGGGAATAAGGTGGAAGGACTGGAACACCACCCCCATATTATCCCGACGCAGGCGCGCAAGGTTGTCTTCGCCCAAGTGGGTCATATCGCGCCCCAACGCCTGAACTGAACCGCTGGTGGCCTGTTCCAGACCGCCCATGATCATGAGGAGTGACGATTTGCCAGACCCGCTTGGCCCGACCAGCCCCAAAGTTTCCCCGGCGGCCACATCCAGCGAGATGCCGCGCAGGATATCGACCATCCCCGCATTGCCGCGCAAGGACAGGGACACATCATTCAGCGACAGGATCGGTTCGGACATCAGCAAGGGCTTTCAATGGCTTCGCACCTTTGGATATGGGGCAGTGCGGGGGATGCGCAACCTTGGAATTGCCACGATTTTTACCTTTGGCACGTTGGCGCAGGCCGAACCGGTAACAATTGCCGCTTTGGGCGACAGTCTGACGGCGGGCTACGGGTTGGACACCGCGGATGGTCTGGTGCCCCAGCTTGAGGCGTGGTTGCGCGCGAGGGGTGCGGATGTCGTGCTGATCAACGCGGGCGTGTCGGGGGATACGACGGCGGGTGGGCTGTCTCGCGTGGACTGGACCCTGACGCCGGAGGTGGATGGGATGATTGTCACCCTTGGCGGCAATGATTTCCTGCGCGGCATTGATCCGGCGGTGAGCCGTGAAAACCTGCGCGGGATTTTGCAGGCGGCGGCGGATGCCGATGTCGCGGTTCTGTTGATCGGGATCGCTGCGTCCAACAATTACGGCCCGGACTACAAGGCGGATTTTGATGCCATGTATCCTGCGTTGGCCGCGGAATTCGACGTGCAACTGGTGCCGCGCTATTTCCAGGGGTTGCTGGACGCAGCGGGCAGCCGGGAGAAGGTGCGCAATTTCATGCAACGCGACGGGATTCATCCCAATCCGGCGGGTGTGAACGCGATCGTCGAGGCCCTTGGCCCCGAGGTGCTGGCATTTGTTGCGCGTGTTTCCGCGCAGTGATCTGTATGCGGCGTCCAGCCCTGCTAAGCTGGGCGTTCAACGTTTCATTTCAGGGAGAGTTCCATGTCTGTCGCCAAGGTTATTGAAATCATCGCATCCTCGGGCAAGTCGTTTGACGATGCTGTCGAGGAAGGCATCAAAGAGGCCTGCAAAACGCTGAACGGCGTGACCGGTGCGTGGGTCGCCGACCAGAAAGTCACGGTCAAGGACGGCAAGGTCGATGAATACCGCGTTGTCCTGCGCGTGACCTTTGTCTTGAAGGACTGAATGGCAAAGGCGCAGACACGGCGTCTAGCGCATCGCGGCGCGTTTTTGTAAGCCCCGGTAGGTATAACTGGCGCGCACGGCCCCGTCTGCTGCGGCCAGAAATGCCGGGTCTTGCGGCAGGCAGCCGATCCCGCAGATCTGGCTGACGGTCATGGTATCGGTATCGACATACCACAGGCGCCCGCCCGGCGTGGCCACATAGCCATCAATGCCACTCGATTCATCGGTTTCAATATCTATGACTGATGGCACTTCGGAATCGTAATCGCGGCTGAAGGTGCTGTGCGTGTGGAAGGACGCGATCACGGTCAGTTTGATCGGCCAGTTGGGCAGCAGGCAGCTTGCCTCATCACCCTCCATGATCCGGGTGGCACGCAATTCGCCCAAGCGGTTGTAGCCGATATAGCCGCATAATTCGCGGTTTTCGGTGACCGAGCGCGGTTGCAGCTCGGCGAATAAATCCATGATAAAGGCGAGTTCCTCGCCATCACCTGTGGATTCACCGGTGTTGTCCTGTGCGATGGCAGGGCTGGCAATCAGAGCGAGCGGGAGAAGGAATTTCAACATGCACCCAAGTATTCCCGCGCTTTCGGCCGTTGGCAATGGTCCCTTGCCAAAAAGCCGCATGAGACATATTTTAATTTTGGCATATATCTAGGAGACCAAAAATGGCTGGTAAGAAAATCACCTGTCTGTCCTGCGGGCAAACCAACGCCGTGCCGTTTGATAAACTTGCGGCGGGGCCAAAATGCGGGACATGCAAGGCCCCCTTGATGCCCGATGCGCCGGTCGATGTGGATTTGGCGACGCTGGTCAAGGCCGCGCAAACTGACGATGTGCCGCTGGTCGTGGATTTCTGGGCGCCCTGGTGTGGCCCCTGCAAAATGATGGGGCCCGAGTTTGCCAAGGCCGCAAACGCGCTGAAGGGCCAAGCACGGTTGATCAAGCTCGATACTCAGAAACATCAATCCGCAGGCCAGCGCTATGGTATTCGCGGTATCCCGACGATGGTCGCCTTCAAGGGCGGGCGCGAGGTCAAGCGTCAGTCAGGGGCCGTGAGTGCGGGCGCTATTACCGATTGGGTCAAGGGGCTATGAACGCAAAAAGGGGCAGCGCGGTGCTGCCCCTTTTCGTATCTTAGCGATCCCCGAGGGGGCGCGTGATTTAGGCCAGAGCCAGGTTCACGGCGCTTTCGCGACCATCACGGCCAGCTTCGATGTCGAAAGTAACTTTCGCGCCATCAGCCAGACCGGTCATGCCGGAACGCTCGACTGCGGAGATGTGGACGAATACGTCCTTAGAACCGCCTTCGGGCTCGATAAAGCCGAAACCTTTAGTTGAGTTGAACCATTTCACGGTGCCATTAGCCATCGTGTCTTTTCCTTACATAAACGCTGCCCGCGAGAGTGCGGCAGCCTTGGCGTAGTCAGTGCTAGATCGAAGAACTGTAGCCTATGAAGGAAGACAGGGGTCGAGATAGAATAACGTTCGCGAGGGTCATATGGCGACGTTTTGCAGAAAAAGCAAGGGTTTTTGAGTCTGTTGCGGGGTTTGCGCGGATTTGCGCCTTGCCCTTTGGCGCAGCGCAATGCGACATGCGCACAAGGTATTTTGGAAGGATTTGCAGTGCGCTGGGATGAATTGATGGACCGCGCGGGCGGTGTTTGCGAATTTTGCGGCGCGGCGGATGAATTGGCGAGTGTTGACGTAACGGGTGACGATCAAGTGCTGCTTTGCCCCGCCTGCCGCGGTGAGGGTGACGTGCCCGCCGCACACTGGCGCTGCCTTGAGGGCGCGGCCTGGTCCGGCGTGCCATCCGTGCAGATCGCCGTCTGGCGCAAATTGGGCGAGATCGCGGAGGCGTGGGCCAGTGAGGCGCGCGAAGGCATGATGATGGACCCCGACGTGGCCGCGCGCGCCGCCGATACGGGTGCTGCCGAGGTCGTGCATGTGGACAGCAACGGGATGCGGCTGGACCACGGCGACACGGTTGTTTTGATCAAAGACCTACCAGTTAAGGGCGCAGGATTTACCGCGAAACGCGGCACCGCAGTGCGCTCGATCTCGCTGGTGCCGGACAACGCAGGCCACATCGAAGGGCGCATTGAAGGGCAGCGGATTGTTATTCTGACGGAATTCGTAAAGCGCAAGTAGGCGTGGCGGGACAAGTCCCGCCCTACATGGTTTGTTAACCGTATTCGTGTTGGGTTGGATCATGCCCAATTATCGACGCCCGAGTCAGCCGAACGTGCCTGTGTTTTTCACGGTCTGCCTTGCGGATCGGAAATCGACAGCGCTGGTAGATTACATTGAAATCTTGCGGAATGCGGTGCGCGTCACACAGCGCGATCGGTCTTTCGATATCTTTGCATGGGTGGTCCTGCCGGATCATATGCATGCGGTTTGGAAGATGTCGACAGCAGACCCAAATTTTTCCCAACGCTGGGGCCGCATCAAAGCGCGGTTTTCCCGTGACGCCTGTAGGGCGGGACTTGTCCCGCCTGCCCAATCACAACGCGGGCAACTCGGCCCGCCACGGCGCGGTGAAAGTGGCGTCTGGCAACGCCGTTTTTGGGAGCACCACATCCGCGACGCGGCAGATTTGAACGCGCATATCCGGTATTGTCATGTGAATCCGGTGAAGCACGGGTTGGTAGCGCGGCCGGAGGAATGGGCATTTTCGTCGGTGCATCGTGAAATTGCGGCGGGAAGGTGGGTGGCGTGAGGTGGTCAGGGGTAAGGCGGGACAAGTCCCGCCCCACGGAGCTGGTAACAACCTACCGCACAAACTTCTTATGCTTCATCCGTTTCGGTTCCATCGCATCGGCCCCTAACCGGCGTTTCTTGTCTTCTTCGTAGTCTTCAAAGTTGCCCTGGAACCACTCAACGTGGCCTTCGCCCTCAAAAGCAAGGATGTGTGTGCAAATCCGGTCGAGGAAGAAGCGGTCGTGCGAGATGACCACGGCGCAGCCTGCGAAATCGACCAGCGCGTCTTCGAGGGCGCGCAGGGTTTCGACGTCGAGGTCGTTGGTTGGTTCGTCAAGCAGCAGGACGTTTCCGCCTGATTTCAAAAGCTTGGCCATGTGCACGCGGTTGCGTTCGCCGCCCGACAGGATGCCGACCTTTTTCTGCTGATCGCCGCCCTTGAAGTTGAACGCCGAGCAATAGGCGCGCGAATTCATCTGCGCGTCGCCCAGTTGGATAATCTCGCCACCGCTTGAGATTTCTTCCCAGACGGTCGCGTTGGCGTCCAGGGCATCGCGCGATTGATCGACGTAGGAAAGTTGCACGGTGTCGCCCAGTTCAATGGTGCCGGAATCCGGGTCGGACTGGCCTGTCAGCATGGAAAACAGTGTCGATTTCCCGGCGCCGTTGGGGCCGATCACGCCGACGATGCCGCCGGGCGGCAGGTCAAACGACAGGTCTTCGATCAACAGCTTGTCGCCCATGTGTTTGGAGATGCCGTTCACCTCGATCACCTTGTTGCCAAGGCGCTGACCGTTGGGAATGATGATCTGGGCGCGACCCATTTTTTCGCGCTCGGACTGGTTGGCAAGGTCGTTATAGGCGGTGATCCGGGCCTTGGATTTCGCCTGACGGGCCTTGGCGCCCTGACGCATCCATTCAAGTTCGCGCTCAAGGGTTTTCTGCTTGGATTTGTCCTCTTTGGCTTCTTTGGCAAGGCGCTTTGCCTTGGCTTCGAGCCAGCTTGAATAGTTGCCTTCGTGCGGAATGCCTGATCCGCGGTCGAGCTCAAGAATCCATCCGGTGATCGCATCGAGGAAATAGCGGTCGTGCGTAACGATCAGGATTGTGCCTTTGTAATCAATGAGGTGCTGTTGCAGCCAGGCGATCGTTTCGGCGTCAAGGTGGTTGGTCGGTTCGTCAAGCAGCAGCATGTCGGGCGCATCAAGCAGCAGTTTACACAGGGCCACACGGCGCTTTTCACCGCCCGAAAGCGTGGTCACATCGGCATCATCGGGGGGGCAGCGCAGGGCCTCCATGCTGACGTCAATCTGCGCGTCCAGATCCCAAAGGTTCTGCGCGTCGATTTCGTCTTGCAGCCTGGCCATTTCATCAGCGGTTTCGTCGGAATAATTCATTGCCAATTCGTTGTAGCGATCCAGAATGGCCTTTTTCGCGGCGACACCCAGCATGACGTTTTCGCGCACCGTCAGGGCGGCATCGAGTTCCGGTTCCTGCGGCAGATAGCCGACGGTGGCCCCTTCTGCGGCCCATGCCTCGCCCTGAAATTCCTTGTCCTGACCGGCCATGATCCGCATCAGTGTGGATTTACCGGTGCCGTTCACCCCGACCACGCCGATTTTCACGCCGGGCAGGAAGTTGAGGCGGATGTTTTCAAACACCTTCTTGCCGCCGGGATAGGTTTTGGACACGCCGTCCATGAAGTAGACGTATTGATAGCTGGCCATTGGGATTCTCCGTCATTCCGGTTTGATCCGCGTCTAGCGATTCCAACGGTGAGTAGCAATGTGCGCAGGTGACGTCCCTGGCGAAGTGCGGTCTTGCGGTAAAAGTGAAAAGAACCGTTAATGTAGCAATGGCACTTCAATCACGCTGATATTTCAACATGGGCGGCCCATATGGACTGTAATTGCTATCAATCACAACTTTTTCGCGTTTGATGCCGGTTTCGCGGTATGATGATCGGGTCACAGGGCCACAGAAGCCTTGGCACATTTGATCGGAACCAACAGCGACAGGGAACAAAATGTCCAAAAACAAATTGGTGGTCGGCCTTGATGGGTCACCTTCCGGAGAAAAGGCGCTTGCCTATGCCAAGGCGCAGGCGAAACTGATCGGCGACTGTGAAATCATGCTTTGTTTCGTGATCGAGTGGTCGCCGTTTTCGTTCCAGACACCGGAAGAAAACGAGATGCGTCACAAGCGGCGTGAAGAGGAAATCGCCACTGCGAAAGAGCGGGTCATTGATCCGGCGGTCGCGGCGACAAAAAAGGATGGCGTTGCGGCGTCAGGTCTGGTGCGGCACGGCGATGCGGCAGATATTCTGGATGACCTGGCTACGGCAAACGGCGCCTTGCAGATCATCGTAGGCCGGACCGGCGCGCGCGGTCTGAAAGAGCGCATCTTTGGTGGTGTCACGGGGCGACTTGTCGCGACGTCGCAGGTGCCCGTCACAATCATCCCATAATCAGGAGCCGATCATGAAAAAGTATTCAATCGCTTTGGCGGCGACTGCTGCCTTGCTTTCTCCGGTCGCCGCGCTGGCACAAGAGACAGCCGCAAGTTTTGATCAGCGCGTCAACGATGTGTTCGCATCCTCGACGGGTTGGTTTGTGAATCTCATTTTTTCGCCGCTGCCCTTCGAGGTGGCGGGGGCATCATTTCCCTGGATCGTGATGTGGCTTGTGGTGGCCGCGTCGATCTTTACCGTTTATTTCGGCGCGATCCAGGTGCGCGCCTTTGGGCATGCGATCAGCCTTGTGAAAGGTGATTACTCCGATCCCAATGATGCAGGTGAAGTCAGCCACTTTCAGGCGCTGGCGACGGCGCTGTCGGGCACGGTGGGTCTGGGCAATATTGCCGGCGTGGCCGTGGCCGTTGGCATTGGTGGCCCGGGCGCGACATTCTGGATGATCCTTGCGGGCCTTCTTGGGATGGCATCCAAATTCACCGAGTGCACGTTGGGCGTGAAATACCGCAACGAATATGCCGATGGCAGCGTTTCGGGCGGCCCGATGTATTACATGACCAAGGGCTTCAAGGAACGTGGCCTGCCCGGTGGCGCTGTGCTGGCGGTGATCTTTTCGATCTTCACGATCGGTGGCGCGCTGGGTGGCGGAAACATGTTTCAGGCCAATCAGGCCCATGCGCAGATAGCCGGTATTGTCGGCGACTATCCCGGCTGGATTACCGGTGTCGTGTTTGCGGTAGTTGTGTTCATGGTGATTGTCGGCGGTATCAAATCGATTGCGCAGGTGACTGAAAAGGTCGTTCCCTTCATGGGGATCATGTATGTCGCCGCGGCCATCGTGATCCTGTTGGTCAATTATGACCAGATCGGCTGGGCGTTCGGGCAAATCTGGGCGGGTGCGTTTACCGGTCTGGGTGTCGCGGGCGGCTTTGTCGGGGCGTTGATTCAGGGCTTTAAGCGGGCGGCGTTTTCCAACGAGGCCGGCGTGGGGTCTGCGGCCATCGCACACTCGGCTGTGCGCACCAAAGAGCCGGTGACCGAAGGCATCGTGTCGCTACTGGAACCCTTTATCGACACTGTGGTGATCTGCACCATGACTGCACTTGTCATCACGATTTCCGGTGTGCTGGTCGTCGATCAGGCGACGGGCCTTTATGTGCTGACCGAAGCAGGCACGTCGATTCAGACGGCTGACGGGTCTTCGGGCGTGCAATTGACATCGGCGGCCTTTGCCGCGGGCTTTGCATGGTTCCCCTATGTGCTAGCCGTGGCGGTGGTGCTGTTTGCATTCTCGACGATGATCACATGGTCCTATTATGGCCTTAAGGCCTGGACCTATCTGGTGGGTGAGGGCAAGACCAAGGAAAACGTGTTCAAGGTGACCTTCTGTCTGTTCATCGTGGTTGGTGCGGCGGCCCAATTGGGCGCTGTCATCGACTTTTCTGATGCGATGATCTTTGCGATGGCCGTGGTGAACATTACTGCGCTCTATGCCCTGATGCCCATCGTCAAGCGCGAGATGAACAGCTATTTCGACCGGCTCAAGTCGGGCGAGATCAAGAAGTTCGAACACTAGGTTCGCGACGTTTCATTACCCAGTGATCGGGGTGTGCCGGGAAACTGGCGCACCCCTTTTTGTTGGCATTTGACAATGTCCGTTGCGCATGGCCCATTTATCGCATCCCATGAAAGGAAATCCGATGACCTATGTTGCTGCCGCTGATCGCTATGAAAAGATGCCCTATCGCCGTTGCGGTAATTCGGGGCTGAAACTTCCGGCTGTGTCGCTGGGGTTGTGGCATAATTTTGGCCATGATTTTCCGCACCAGACCAAGCGCGAGATTTGCCATGCGGCCTTTGACCACGGGATCACGCATTTTGATCTGGCCAACAATTATGGCCCGCCCCCGGGATCGGCTGAGCATGCGTTCGGGTCGATCATGGCCGAGGATTTCAAGCCTTACCGTGATGAATTGATCATCAGCTCCAAGGCCGGTTACGAGATGTGGGATGGCCCCTATGGCGAATGGGGCAGCCGCAAGTATCTGATTGCGTCCTGTGACCAGTCGTTGAAACGCATGGGGCTGGATTACGTCGATATCTTTTATTCGCACCGTTTTGATCCCGATACCCCGCTTGAGGAAACGATGGGCGCACTGGATTATATCGTGCGCTCGGGGCGTGCGCTTTATGTGGGTATTTCGTCTTACAATTCGGAACGCACCCGTCAGGCCGTGGCGATTTTGCGTGACCTGGGCACGCCCTGCGTCATACACCAGCCGTCCTACAACATGTTGAACCGCTGGGTCGAACGGGACGGCCTGAAAGAAACGCTACGGGAATTGGGTGTCGGCTCGATCGCCTTCACGCCGCTGGCCCAAGGCATGCTGACCAAGAAATATCTGGGTGGCGTCCCCGAGGACAGTCGCGCCGCACAGGACAAATCGCTGGATCAGGGTTTGCTGTCCAAACGCGCGATCACGAATATTCACAAGCTCAATGATATCGCCGCCGGTCGCGGTCAGACATTGGCGCAGATGGCGATTGCCTGGGTGCTGCGCAACGGCGGGATCACCAGCGCGTTGATTGGTGCAAGCAAACCCGAACAGGTAATTGATTGTGCAGGCGCCGTGGCCAACCTGACGTTCAGCGCCGAAGAACTGGCGTTGATTGACGAATATGCCGACGAGGAAAAGATCAACCTTTGGGCCAGTTCGGCCGAGCTGGAAGGATGATCTCGCAGCTTTGCACCTGCGATCTGGACGGGAATGTCACCGTTGTATTGGCCCATGAGGGGCATATCGAGGCTCCGAACTGGCATCCTGATGGGTATCTGATTGTGAATGGCGGCGGGCGCTTGTTTCGCGTTGATCTGGCCGCGCCCGAACTGGTGCAGATTGATACGGGCGCGGCCACAGATTGCAACAATGATCACGGGATTTCGCCCTGTGGCACATTGTTGGTGGTGTCGGACGGGGCGCAAACGGATGGGTCGTGTCTTTATACGTTGCCCGTGGGGGGCGGCGCGCCAAAGCGCGTGACCGCACATGTGCCAAGCTATTGGCACGGTTGGTCGCCCGATGGTGCAAGGCTTGCCTATGTCGGCACCCGCAATGGCCCGTTCGGCGTTTATACGATTGGCATTGACGGGGGCGACGAGACCCTGCTGACGGCGGATTTCGATCATGTGGACGGGCCGGACTACGCGCCGGACGGCAAATGGATATGGTTCAATGGCGAGCGCGATGGCGCGGTCGATTTGTGGCGGATTCCGGCTGATGGCGGCACGCCCGAGCGGATGACGGATGACGCGGCTGTGAATTGGTTTCCCCACCCGTCGCCTGATGGTGAACATGTAGTTTATCTGGCTTATCCGGCAGGCACAAAGGGGCATCCCGCGGGGCTGGATGTGGCGTTGCGGATCATGTCGGCACGTGGCGGGCGATCACGAAAACTGGTCGATCTACACGGCGGCCAAGGCACGATCAACGTGCCAAGCTGGGCCCCCGACAGTGGTGCCTTTGCCTTTGTGCGCTATCTATTCTAAGACGGATGAACCGAATTCTGGGGGCTTTGGTGGGTGAATTTCCGCATGCGCGCGCCGGTCAGGTGATTGGCCTGTTGGGGGGGTCGTTTGACCCGGCCCATAGCGGACACGTGCATATCAGCAAGGCCGCGCTGCAACGCTTTGGGCTGGATCGGGTCTGGTGGCTGGTCAGCCCCGGCAACCCATTGAAAAGGCACGGGCCTGCGCCGCTGAAGGACCGTTTGCAAGCGGCGTGCGCGATGATGCAACACCCGCGCGTGACGGTCACGGGGATCGAGGAACGCCTGGGCACCCGCTATACGGCGCAGACGATCACGGCGTTGCGCGCGCGCTATCCCGGCGTCCGGTTCGTGTGGTTGATGGGTGCTGATAACCTGGCGCAGTTTCACCTTTGGCAGGATTGGGAAAACATCATGGCGCAGGTGCCGGTGGGTGTTCTTGCCCGCCCCGGCGAGCGGATTTCGGCCCGGATGTCCAAAGCGGCTCGGGTCTACGCGTCTGCGCGATTGCCGGGGCGGGCGTCAGAATTATTGGGGCGGTTAGACCCGCCAAAGTGGTGTTTTGTGAACCTTCCGATGAACGCGGCATCGTCGAGTGCGATCCGCGCGCGCGGGGAATGGGGTGAAAAATGATGAAATCTGTTTCCAGACGGGCGTTTTTGGGTGGTGCGATGTCGGCAGTGGCCAGTGTCGCGCTGGCGGATGCGCCGCTGCGGTCCCTGCGCCCTGTGGCGCGAGACAATGCCGCGATTGACCCCGCAAGCCGCGTGTCGCCACTTGCGCGCACTACCACTGCGGAAATGATCGCCGAGGCGAATTTGGGCGGCACTGTTGGCTTTGTTGTGGCGGATATGCGCACGGGAACCGTTTTGGAAAACACCGACGGCGCTGTTTCGCTGCCACCGGCGAGCGTGGCCAAGGCTGTCACGGCGCTATATGCGCTTGACAGGCTGGGGCCAGCGCATCAATTCCAAACACGCATAATTGCTAATGGAGTCGTTTCAGACGGTATTCTGAATGGTAACTTGATATTGGCAGGTGGTGGCGATCCGATCCTGTCAACCGATCATCTGGCTGAGATGGCCGCGCAACTGAAGGAAACCGGCCTGCGCGAAGTGCGTGGCAAGTTTCAGGTCTGGGGCGGTGCGCTGCCCTATATCAATGAAATCGAACCGGGGCAGTTGGACTATTTGAGTTATAATCCGGCGCTGTCGGGCCTGAACCTGAATTTCAACCGGGTGCATTTTGAATGGGCGCGATCAGGTGGGGACTATCGCGTGACGATGGAGGCCCGCAGCGAGCGCTACCGCCCTGGCGTGGGCATGGCGCGGATGCGGGTCGTCGGGGGCAGCGGACCGGTCTTTGCCTATGCCGATGGCGGCGGATATGACGACTGGAGCGTGGCGCGCAGTGCGCTTGCCGATGGTGGCGCGCGCTGGTTGCCGGTGCGCAAACCGGCCCTTTATGCGGGAGATGTATTTGCCACTTTGGCGCGCGCGCAAGAGATTGCGCTGGCCGCGCCCGAAGTGATTGACGATCTGCCGGATGGCGATGTTCTGGTCACCTATGGGTCTGATGCGCTGCGCGACGTACTGCATGATATGTTGGAGTATTCGACGAACCTGACGGCCGAAGTTGCCGGGCTGGCCGCGACGCAGGCGGATGGCAACGGCGTGGCCACACACGCTGGATCGGCGCGCGCGATGGGGCGCTGGCTGGCGGAAAAGCACGGGGCGCGGGCCGATTTTGCCGATCATTCGGGGCTTAGTGATGCGTCCAGAATTAGCGCGCTGGAGATGGTGCAGGTGCTTGTGTCGCGCGCAAGCGGGCCGTTGCGTCCGATCCTCAAGGACATTGCGATGGTTGATGAAGAACGCAACGTCCTGCCGGATCATCCGGCGACGGTGGTGGCAAAAACCGGCACGTTGAATTTCGTGAGCTGCCTTGCGGGCTATGTGCGCACGGCGGGCGGCACCGATCTGGCCTTTGCGATTTTCGCTGCCGATCTTGACCGGCGCGCAGCGGCCAAGGCCCGCGGTGACGAGGTGCCAGAAGGAGCCATAGGTTGGAACCGGCGCGCCAAACGGTTACAGCAACGCCTGTTGCAGCGTTGGGGGCTGGTTTACGCTGGCTAAAGCGTCAAATGGCGCGCGCGCGAGCCGCGTTCAATCGCAGCGGCGTGCAGGCGGTCGATGTTCAACTCGTAGCGGATTTCTTCCAGCATACGGCCTTCGGGGTCGGCAATCGCACCGTCGGCAGCAGCCACATCGCAGGCCAGCGCATAGGCGGTTTCATTGAGCCGTTCGGGCAGGGCATCGCGGATCAATCCGAAAAGGGCATCAAGACCGTCCTCTTGTTCGAAAAGCTCGAACACGATTTGCGACATGCGTTTGACATTGCTGGCATCGTAATCGGCGAACACCGGTAGGTTGTTGATGATATTGGCAATTTTCACCAATTCCGATGTTCGGATATTTTCGTCCGAAGCGGAAACCGCAATCATCAGGGCGGCAAGCGCGTCTTGCGGGGTCAGGGCGGCCGTGTCTGTCATGGTTTTGCTCCGTTTGTTACCCCCTGTCATTTATTGACGCTTGGCCGTTGCCGCAATAGGGAGTGCGCAATGTCGCACAATGGCGCGCGGCGTGTGGAGAGTGAGCGAGAAAAAATGTCCGATCTGCGCGAGGCTGGAATGAAATCCAAGGCATGGCCCTTTGAGGAAGCGCGCAAGCTATTGAAACGCTATGAAAAAGCGCCGCCGGAAAAGGGGTATGTGCTGTTTGAAACGGGCTATGGCCCGTCCGGCCTGCCCCATATCGGCACCTTTGGCGAGGTCAGCCGCACGACGATGATCCGCCGCGCCTTTGAGGTGATCTCGGACATTCCCACCCGTCTGATCTGTTTTTCCGACGATGTGGACGGGATGCGCAAGGTGCCCGGCAACGTGCCCAATCCCGAAAAGCTGGTGCAGTATTTGCAACTGCCGCTGACCAAAGTGCCCGACCCGTTTGGCGAGTTCGAGAGCTTTGGCCACCATAACAACGCGATGCTGCGTCGTTTCCTGGATACTTTCGGGTTTGAATACGAGTTTATCAGCGCGACCGAATACTATGCGTCCGGTCAGTTCGACGAGGTGCTGTTGCGCGCTGCAGAACGCTATGACGATGTCATGGCGGTGATGCTGAAATCCCTGCGTGAAGAACGCCGCGCGACCTATTCGATTTTCCTGCCGATCCATCCCGAAACCGGGCGGGTCTTATATGTGCCGATGAAACATGTGGATGCGGAAAACGGCACGGTCACCTTTGACGACGAAGAGGGCCGCGAGTGGACTTTGCCTGTCACGGGGGGCCACGTGAAATTGCAGTGGAAGCCGGATTTTGGCGCGCGCTGGGCCGCGCTGGACGTCGATTTCGAGATGTATGGCAAGGATCACAGCACCAACACGCCGATCTATGACCGCATTTGCGAAATTCTTGGCGGCCGCAAGCCTGAACATTTCACCTACGAGCTGTTCCTGGATGAAAATGGCCAGAAGATTTCCAAATCATCGGGCAATGGCGTGTCGATCGACGAATGGTTGACCTATGCCAGCACCGAAAGCCTCTCATATTTCATGTATCTCAAGCCCAAGACAGCCAAGCGGATGCATTTCGACGTGATCCCCAAGGCTGTGGATGAATATCATCAGCAGCTGCGCGCCTACGCGGATCAGGACACGGATGCGCGTGTGAACAACCCTGTGTTTCATATTCATGGCCACAACGTTCCTGCCTCGACGATGGTTGTGCCGTTTTCCATGTTGCTGAACCTTGCCAGCGTGTCGGGGGCCGAAAGCAAGGAAACGCTGTGGGGCTTTATCGGCCGTTATGCGCCCGATGCATCGCCCGAAACCAACCTCGATCTGGACGCCGCGGCGGGCTTTGCGGTGCGCTATTACAATGACTTTGTGAAGCCCCATAAGGTGTTCCGTCTGGCGCAGGATCACGAGCGTGTAGCACTGGAAGACCTGTTGGCGCGCCTGAAAAACTGGGATGGCGGGTTGGACGCCGAGGAGCTGCAAAGCATGGTCTTTGCGGTCGGCAAAGCGCACGGGTTCGAGCCGCTGCGTGCATGGTTCAGCACGCTTTACGAGGTGCTGCTGGGGGCCAAGCAAGGCCCGCGCTTTGGCGGCTTTATCGCGCTTTATGGGGTCGATGAAACCATCGCGCTGATCGAAGATGCGCTGGCGGGCAAGCTGGCGGTCTGAGGATATTTGAAACTAATCAGCCGCGCGATCCGTATCTATTGGGTAACCAGACGGAGGAGCGGATCATGCGGCGATTTTTCATGGGGTTCGTGCTGGCCTTGGGTCTGCCATTGATGGCTCAGGCGCAGGGCGCCGAGATCGAAGATGTCATTGGCAGCCAGCTTGAGGCCTTTAATGCGCGCGATGTCGAGGCGGCGTGGCAATACGCCAGCCCGATGATCAAGGGCATGTTCGGCGAGCCGGGCAATTTTGGCATGATGGTCCAGCAGGGCTATCCGATGGTCTGGGACAATCGCGACGTGCGGTTTCTGGAGTTGCGCGAAATCGCCGGTGTTCTTTATCAAAAGGTGATGCTGCGCGATGCCAGCGGCGGGCTGCACATTCTGGATTATGCGATGATTGAAACGCCAGAGGGCTGGCAGATTGATGGCGTTCAGATACTTCCCGCACCGGACGTGGGCGCCTGACTCGCCGGAGCCTTCGGCGGAAGTTATTTCGGAAGAAAAAGCAAGGGGGTGTTGCTGCCCCTGCCAGCCCTGCGCGCGGTGGTCCAAGCGCGCGTTTACCCTTGATTGATACCTCTGCCAGCGGTTGATCGGCGCGATTTTGCGCAGGTCGCGGTCTGGATTTGAAGGCATCTGGCGAAGGACTCCTTTGTCCGATTGGCCTGCGGAAAGGGGTTTTGATGAACAAGGCGATTACGGACGGGCTGGTACTGATGCCGCCCGCGTTTGCGGATGGTTTGGACGTTTGGTCAAGCGGGGACGGCACTCCGGGGTCGGACACCTATGCGGGGTCTGGCACGGGGGTTCTGGTGCCTGCGGATCAGAACTTTGGCGGGTGTCTCGAGATCCTGAAAACCCAGTCAGTGACCAAGCTGCGCTACATGGGCGAAACTACGATTTTGCCGGGCTGCTATTTGCGCATTTCGGCCAAGGTCAAGGCGGTCGGTGGCGCATTGCCATCGGTGCGGATCGCCGGATGGCCCGGTGCGGGTGGTGGCGCGCAGGTGCCAGGGCTGGTCGAGACCGGGCCCGCGGTGCAACTGACCACATACGGTGAGGTTGTCGAGGTGAGCGCGATCCTTGGCACCGGTCTGCGCACCGGCGTTGACATGGTTTGGGCCGATGCGATCTATGGCCATCTGGGTCTTGATCTGACGGGCCCCAATGGCGGTATCGTGCGGGTTGATGACATTGTCATCGAGGATGTCACCAACGTCTTTATCCGCGACATGATGGGCGTCGTCGATGTACGCGATTACGGCGCAATCGGCGATGGCATTGCCAATGATGCCGCCGCCTTTGAGGCCGCCGATGCTGATGCGCAGGGTCGCGAGGTTCTGATTTCGGCTGGCACCTATTTCCTGAACAACAACGTGACGTTTCAGAACCAGGTGCGCTTTGAAGGCACGGTCACGATGCCTGTCGACAAACGTCTGATTTTCCAGAAGAACTTTGATTATGCGACCTATCTTGATGCTTTTGGCAACGAGGAAGAAGCGTTCAAGAAGGCCTATCAGGCGCTTTTGAATTATACCGACCACGAAAGCCTTGATCTGGGCGGGCGGCGGATTGCCCTGTCCGCGCCAGTGGACATGTTCGCCGCCGAGGGCACCAAGAACACCTTTGCGACCCGTCGCGTGATCCGCAACGGCCAGTTCCAGCCGATCACCGGCCCAAACTGGGACGATGACGTCGTGACCTCGCAGGCAACCTATGCTGCATCATCGCCCAAGACCCTGACTGGCGTGGCCAATGTGGCCAATATCCAAAAAGGATCGCTGGTAACGGGCAATGGTGTCGGGCGCGAGATTTACGTCAAGGACGTGAATGTGGGGGCGCAGACCATAACGCTGTCGAATGCATTGTTCGATGCGGAAGGGACGCAGACCTTTACCTTTACCCGTTTCAAATACCTTCTGGATTTCAGCGGTTATGATGATCTGAGCCAGTTTGTTCTTGATGACATCGAGTTCCAGTGCAACGGCAAGGCAAGCGGGATCATGCTGGCGCCGCAGGGCCTGACATTCCATC
This sequence comes from Octadecabacter sp. SW4, assembly GCF_008065155.1. Lineage (NCBI taxonomy): Bacteria > Pseudomonadati > Pseudomonadota > Alphaproteobacteria > Rhodobacterales > Roseobacteraceae > Octadecabacter > Octadecabacter sp. SW4. The sequence goes on from NZ_CP042819.1 coordinate 680,577, forward strand.
TGCGCGACTGCTTTGTCACCAAGCCCAAGGATCGCGGGATTACCTCGATCGGGGGCGGGTGTCAGGGGATGATGATCGACCGCTGCCAGTTCCTGTCCAACGAGCAAAGCCTGCTGGTCAGCGAGCGCAAGTCAATCGCATTCAACGTCAACGCAAATGACGTCAAGGTGCGCGACAACCGGATGATGATGTTCGAACATTTCTGCGTGCTGGGCGGCACGGGGGCCTTGATCACAGGCAACCACCTGTTTTCCGGCGACACCCAAGCCGAGGGTGTGCGCAAGGGCGGGATCATCTTTACCACGCCGAACGTGGCGTCGACGATTTCCGGCAACTACATCGACAACAATTTTGTCGAATGGACCAATGAACATGACGCGACACCGGCGCTGGGGGCGCAGTTTTCCTTTGGTGGATTGTCGTTGACGGGCAATATCTTTCTCAGCATTGACGTGGCTGACTGGTTCAAATGGATCGTGATCAAGCCATACGGCGAAAACCACTTTATCCACGGCCTGTCGGTTGTCGGCAACGTTTTCCGTGCGATCAACGGCTATATTGATCGGGTTGAAGGGGTCGATACCACCTATGCCGACCTTGATTTCAACCGGATGCGCAATGTTGTCTTTAGCGCCAACACATTCCACGGCGTCCGCGATGAAACGCTCAATCCGCTGAGCATCGTCCATGATCAGGCCACAGCAGACCGGATCTGGATTGTCGACACGCAGCCTTATCTGCCGTTTGGTGGCTGGGCTCGCACGGTTGAATCCTGTGTCACCGACGGCCGCGTCGCCGATGAAAACGACGATTCCGTTTATGATGCACCGTGGATGTCACCGGCCTATGCGTCTGACAAGACCCAGTTTCGCGTGATTTGGAAGGTGCCTGTCACGGGCAAGGTGCGCTGTTCGGTGCGGATGGACAACCCGATTTAAGATGCGAGGGGGTGCCGGTGGGCGCCCCCTTATTTGATGCGTAGGGCATAGACAACATACGCGGGAATCTCACGCAGTATCGCCCGAAGTTGCGCCACGGGTCTGGCCCCTTTCAGGGGTGGTGCAACAGATTGCACCCGCAGCCCGTGCCGCCGCGCAACCAGACGCGCGCGCGGGCCGTGATACCAGTCGGTGACAATCACGACGTCCACCGTATTCAGCATCGGCAAGGCCAGCGCGATGTTCTCGCCCGTCGTTGTCGATTGATCCTCAAGCGTGATCGCACCTGCGGGCACGCCATCCTTGATCAGCAAATCGCGCATGACTGCGGCCTCGCTTGGGGGGTGTTTGCCAAGCCCGCCACAGGCGATCAGATGACTCACATCACCACCATGATATAGCTGCGCCGCGCGCTGCGTGCGCCGCCGCAAGGTGGGCGAGGGGCCATCGGCCCAAACAGCCGCCCCAAGGATCAGTGCCGTTTTCATGGGTCGAACCTGCGCCACTTCATGCCAACTGAAAAGTGCCTATGACCCAGATCAATCCCAATCCCTGATTTTGTCGCTAGACTGGTGCCAATCAAAGGAGGATTCCCATGTATCGCAACGTCCTTGTTCCAATCGCTTATGACTCCGATCACGACCCCAAGGCCGCGATCGAGATTGCCAAAGTCCTGACCGCAAGTGATGGCAAAATCACCCTGCTGCATGTCATGGACGAGGTGCCCGCATATGCCATGTCCTACATGCCAGCCGGTTTTCGTGACGAAACCCGCGTGGCCCTGTCGCGTGATCTGGCCGAAAAAGCCGCCCAGTTGAAAAATGCCACGGGCCTTGTGATTGAGGGGCATTCGGGGCGCACCATCCTGGAATGGGCCGAAGAACATGATGTGGATTGCATCGTCATGGCATCGCACCGGCCGGGCATATCGGACTATTTCCTGGGGTCGACGGCGGCGCGTGTCGTGCGTCATGCGCCTTGCGCGGTGCATGTGATGCGCTAGGCTGGCGAAAGGGAGGACGCCATGCTGAAGATTGAAAAAGGGGCTGCGGGCCAAACGGTGCTGACCACGTTCGAGGTGACGCCGGGCACCTGCGAGGATCTGCTCGAGGCGCTGACTGATGCCTACGAGGTGTGCATCTCCAAACAACCCGGCTTTATCGCCGCGGGCCTGCATGTGAATGATGCCCAGACCCGCATCGCGAACTATTCCAAATGGGAGCGGCGCGAGGATTTTCAGGCGATGCTGCGCACCCCGGAAATGCGCAGGCGCAACCGCGCGATCAGCGAGCTGTGCAAAAGCTTTGAGCCGGTAATGTATGAAGTCGCGGCGGTGTTTTAGGCCTCTGCCGGTGGCAAATCGCGCTGGCAGAACCGGCAGACAACGGCGGCCTCTCGGATGGTTTCGGCACAAAACGGGCATTCCTTGGTCGCGGCGGGCAGGGCAGGTGGCGCGACAGGTGCCTGTGGAATGGCCGGTGGCGCGGGTTGCTGGACGTAATGCACGGTTTGTTGTGGAACAACGTCATCGGTGAAAATCTCGATGAATGCCCAGATTGCCCAGACCGGAAAGAGGAACAGCAACAACAGCAAGGCAACAATCCAGTTGCGTTGAAATGTCTTTACCGCCCCGCCCAGCATCGCGATGATGATGGCGATCACGATGATAACGCCCAGTATTTCGCCCATGAAACCCTTCCCCTTGTGGGGTGATCATGGGGGGAAATGCCATACGGATCAATGCGTGATCCATGTTTTTTGCCCAGGAAGAGTGCTGTTTTACGACGTGGTCGGGCTGTCGGACGGGCAAGCCCGGAATGCGCGCACGGCGGGCGCGGCATCGGTCAGGAGCATCGGGATCGTCGTGGCACCGCTGACGGCCACAGCGCCTGCGTTATATTCCAGCCCGTCCAGCACATTGCCAAAGCCGCTGTCACGCACCGTCAGCGTGGCACCGTCCGTCACATGCCGGTCGGTGCCAATGGCCAAAGGGCGGGGGCCGATGAACTCCATGCCAAAGACAGGTGCATCCGCCCAGGTGCCGTTTTTCAGCGTGATCGCAAGGGCGTATTCCGGCAGGTTTACATCATAGGTGATCACGATCTCGGCGGTGTCGGTGTCGTGGGCGAGCGTGCAAATGGGATCGGGTGAAAACTCCCACGCGAGGGCGGGGACGGGGGCGAGGGCAAGGATCACGGCGAAGCGCATGAAGGGAAGATAGCGCAGTTTACAGCGGCGGGTAGGGCGGGATTTATCCCGCCGAGTGTGGCGGGTTAAATCCCGCCCTACGGGCTGACGGCGCAGTAGTGGTAGCGGATCGGAGTATGCACTCAGTTACTTTTTCGATCTGGCCCACAAAATCATCATGGCGATCACAGCATAATAGGGAGTTACGCTAAGAACTGTCAGTAAGGAAACGTCCGGCCATGCGTTTCCAACTACAATAACTAGCGGTGCGGCGAGAGCAGCTAACGTAATGAGATTGCCTATCAAGTTGGCTGCTTTTCTCAATCTACCGCTTCCCCCCATACCGCGATTTACCACCCCGTTGCCCCGGCCGCCCTGCCGTGCTGCGTCCGCTCATCTTGGTTGCCTCGTCCACCGCCCGATCAACCGCCTGTTGTCGCGCCAGCGGATCGTCGGCAATCGTCAGTTCCACGGTCTCAAGCCGCTTTACCTCGTCGCGCAGCCTTGCCGCTTCCTCGAACTCCAGGTTTTCGGCGGCCTTGCGCATGTCCGTGCGCAGCCCGTCCAGAACGGCTTGCAGGTTCGCACCGGCCAGCGGTTTGTCGACCTTGGCGGTGACGCGGTTCATGTCCACATCGCCCTTGTAGAGGCCCGCCAGAATATCCTCGACGTTCTTTTTCACGGTGGCGGGCGTGATGCCGTGTTCCTCGTTATAGGCGATCTGTTTGGCGCGGCGGCGGTCGGTTTCGCCCAAGGCGCGCTCCATACTGCCGGTCACCCGATCAGCATACATGATCACGCGGCCATCGGCGTTGCGCGCGGCGCGGCCAATCGTCTGGATCAGCGAAGTTTCCGAGCGCAGGAACCCTTCCTTGTCGGCATCCAGAATGGCGACAAGTCCACATTCGGGGATGTCCAGACCCTCGCGCAGCAGGTTGATCCCGATCAGCACATCGAACGCCCCAAGGCGCAGATCGCGCAGGATTTCGATCCGCTCGATCGTGTCAATATCCGAGTGCATGTAGCGCACCTTGATACCATTTTCGTGCAGGTATTCGGTCAGGTCTTCGGCCATGCGTTTGGTCAGGGTCGTCACAAGCGTGCGATAGCCCGCCGCCGTCACCCGCCGGATTTCATCCATGACATCATCGACTTGCGTATCCACGGGGCGGATTTCCACCGGCGGGTCAAGCAGGCCCGTCGGGCGGATCACCTGCTCGGCGAATACACCGCCCGATTGCCCCAGCTCCCATTTCGAGGGGGTGGCGGACACAAAGACCGATTGTGGGCGCATGGCGTCCCATTCCTCGAACTTCAACGGGCGGTTGTCCATGCAGGACGGCAGGCGAAAACCGTGTTCGGCCAGCGTCATCTTGCGGCGGAAGTCGCCCTTGTACATCCCGCCGATCTGGGGCACCGACACGTGGCTTTCATCGGCAAAGACAATCGCGTTGTCGGGGATGAATTCGAACAGTGTGGGCGGGGGTTCACCGGGCGCGCGCCCGGTCAGATAGCGCGAATAGTTTTCGATGCCGTTGCACACGCCTGTCGCTTCTAGCATTTCCAGATCGAAATTCGTGCGCTGTTCAAGGCGTTGCGCCTCAAGCAGTTTTCCCTCGGCGACCAGTTGATCCAGCCGGACGCGCAATTCCTTTTTGATCTGGATAATCGCCTGCTGCATCGTCGGTTTTGGCGTGACGTAGTGCGAATTGGCGTAGATGCGGACCTTTTCGAATGTATCCGTCTTTTCACCCGTAAGTGGGTCAAATTCCGTGATCCCCTCAAGCTCCTCGCCAAAGAACGACAGTTTCCATGCGCGATCATCAAGGTGAGCGGGCCAGATTTCAAGGCTGTCGCCGCGCACACGAAATGTGCCGCGCTGGAACGCCGCATCGTTGCGTTTATAGGCCTGTGCGATCAGATCGGCCATGATTTGCCGCTGGTCGTAATCCTGCCCCGCATGCAAGTCCTGTGTCATCGCGCCGTAGGTTTCCACCGACCCTATCCCGTAGATGCACGACACCGAGGCGATGATGATCACATCATCCCGTTCCAACAGCGCCCGGGTGGCCGAGTGGCGCATCCGGTCGATCTGCTCGTTGATCTGGCTTTCTTTTTCGATGTAGGTGTCGGACCGCGCGACATAGGCTTCGGGCTGGTAGTAGTCATAAAAGCTGACGAAATATTCCACGGCGTTGTCGGGAAAGAAGCCCTTGAATTCACCATAAAGCTGTGCCGCCAGCGTCTTGTTGGGGGCCAGAATGATGGCGGGGCGTTGTGTTGCCTCGATCACCTTGGCCATCGTGAATGTCTTGCCCGTGCCGGTCGCGCCCAGCAGCACCTGATTGCGCTCGCCGTCATTGATTGCCGCGGTCAGTTCGGCAATCGCGGTCGGCTGATCTCCGGCCGGTTCGAATTCGGTGTGCAGCACAAGGCGTTGGCCGCCCTCCAGCTTGTCCCGGTCGCGCACGTCGGGCGCGGGGTTGGACAGCACGGGGATGGTTTCATCGGAATGGGCAAATGGCATTGGTGTTTTCCTGTGGCGGCTCGCTATAATTGGTCCCTTTTTGTTCCGGTTCAACCCCGCGACTGGCCCGCGGTCACCTTCGTTTGTTACACTGCTGACATCACGCTGTCAGGAGGACGGGATGAAACGAGGATTAATCGGGGTGTTTCTTGCGCTGATTGCGACCAGCGCGATTGCCGATGCACATTTGCCCCGCCCGGTCGCGCAGAAAGCCGGGCAGATGGGTATCACTGTCACCGGGCCGCTCGAAGTCGTCTTTGACTGGAGCGAAGATCGCTGCGAGCGCTACAATATCCCCGACCTGCCCGCGCGGGCGTTTCGCGATGACGCTGGGCAGGTCAACCTGTTGATCAGCCACACCACGACCTACCGGATGACGGGTGCGGATTTTGACGCACTTGCGGTGGATTGCGCGCCGGTCATGACCAGCCGCTACGACAGTGACCCTGCCAATTTCGCGCAGAACGAATGGCTCGCGGCGGTGTATGCCGTTGACGGCGGGCAGGTCTTTGGCCTTGTCCACAACGAACATCAGGGCAACACACTTGTGTCAGCCGCATGCCCCTCGGCGGATTATTTCAAGTGCTGGTATAACACCATCACGGCCGCACAATCGGTGGACGGCGGCGCCGAGTTTGCGCCCGTGCAGCCCACCCATCGCGTGGCGGGAATAGAAAAACCATATGTGCCAGACGCGGGCGTCTTTGGCGCGTTCAGCCCGTCCAATATCATCGCGCGTGACGGATATTACTATGCGTTCTTCAAATTGCAGACCTATCCGCTGGGGTTTCAGCATGTCTGCCTGATGCGCACCGATGATCTGGGTGATCCCACGGCGTGGCGGTTTTGGGACCGGCTGGGATTTGACGGCGTCTTTGTCGATCCCTACCGATCAGATGATGCGCGCGCCCTGAGTACGTCCGTTTGCCCCGCCGTAGCAATTGATCAGATCGCTGAGATGTACGAGGGCGTCAGCTGGAACACCGCGCTGCAAAAATATGTGCTGATCGGCACCAGCAGCGACCCGGCGAACGATCCGAATATCTTTGGGTTCTATGCCGCCTTTTCCGACGATCTGGTCACATGGACTCGCCGCATGCCGGTGATCGAGGCGCGCTTGCCGTGGCGCACCGACGATCCAAATGTGCCGGTCTATCTTTATCCAACGTTAATTGATCACGACAGCCCGTCGCGCAATTTCGAAACGACGGGGGCTACGGCCTATCTTTATTTTACCCGTCTCAATAACGGGCAAGCGGGGCTTGATCGTGATCTGGTGCGCTTTCCCGTTGCGTTTCTCGCGGCCGATTAGGACGCCTTGCGCCACGGCGCGATTTGCCGGATAACAGCGCCACGTCAACACCAGCGGGGCCGATCATGCGCGCACGAATCTACAAGCCAGCCAAAACAGCGATGTCGTCGGGCACCGCAAAAACCCATGCCTGGGTTCTGGAATTCGCGCCTGCCTCGGCCCGCGCGGTTGATCCGTTGATGGGCTGGACATCCTCGAGCGATACCCAGGCCCAGGTGCACATGTCATTTGAAACCAAAGAGGCGGCGCTGGAATACGCCGCCGAAAACGGTATCGACGCCACCGTGCAAGAACCCAAGACCCGCAAGGCCAATATCCGCGCGGGCGGCTACGGCGAGAATTTCGCGACAAACCGGCGCGGTGCATGGACCCACTAAGGGTCTTGCTGCAACGCTGTGGTCCCGCCATAAGATGCGCCATGCGCTCCCTTAGCTCAGCTGGATAGAGCAGCCGACTTCTAATCGGCAGGTCGAGGGTTCGAATCCTTCAGGGAGCGCCATATTTCCTTGCCCTACCGCTTCGCTACTTGAGGGCGACTTTTGGCGCGGGTTCGAAGATACTCCTCTCACGCGCGCCATTTCTGGCCCTGTTGGTGACGTAAGACAGTCTCTGGTCGCCGACCCGTCGGGCGGGTCGCCGATCAGACCGGCGCCTGCGGCTTAAGGCCGGTCTGGGTGAGGCCTGGGCATGTGGCCAGCCCCGGCACCCAACCCTCAGGTCTGAAACCCGCCATCCATCCGGTCCAGAACGTCCAGCCCAAGCGTGTTGAGATAGTGCAGGATGTCGATGAAGATCCAGTTTTCGGCCAGTTTGTCGCCGTCGCGGCGGTAGATGTCGATCACCCGAAACTCGCCCGCTTTGCCGCTGGCGGGCATCCCCATGAACCCGCCCGTTGCGACGGCTGTGAAATTGGGCCAGCCGAAAAAGCCGCCAAAATGCCCCTCGGCCATGCGGCACATGTGGCGGGTCTTCGTGCGTTCGCTGAACCCTGCGCGAAACGGGCCGGAATGCTGTGTGGCATAGCGGTCGATCGTGTAGGTGGCACCAACCCCCGCCGGTCCCCACCAGATCATATCGTCGTGCCATGTGCGGGCCAGTTCCTGTTCCAGCGGAAGACCAAGGTTCCAAGTTCCCAGATCGCTGATCATGGCGTTGATCGTTGCCAGCGTTGCAGCGCCCTGCGCCGGATCACAGGCATCATAAAGCAACCCATCATGGCCAATCGGCCCGGGCTGCACCAGATGTGCGGCGGTTTGCGGCGGAAACGGATTTTGCCCCGCCTGGATCATCAAATGCGGGATATCGCAAAACTGTGCTGTCTCGACGATTCTGCCATCCGCGATCTTGTGAAATTCGCAATAGCGCAGGAACGTCATCTTGCGGGTCGGCGGGATGCCCAGCCACGGCGCATCGAACAGGCCCACCAAATGGCCCATCGATACGACCCAGGTGCTGGTCTCGCCGTCGATTTCATTGAGTCCGGCAAAGAAAATATCCTCGCGCCGTTGCAACCGCGTCAGCGCTGTCAGCAGCGGTGCCCAAAAGAGGCGTGCCACATCAGCGGCGCCCGTCAGCAGGTTGAACGGGTGCATCCCGCGCCAGATATAATCGCGGCTGGTCGTCTGGGCCAGCACATCGGCGATCGTCCCGGGCGTGGCCGTCGCCAATACGCGATGGTAATCGCGCACGATCTGTTTGGCGGCTTGAAAGTCAGTCATTGCGTCCCCGTTTTCGCGTTTGCGAGGACTATCAGTCGCGCTGCAAACGTATTCAAGCAGCAAATGCCGCCATTGACGAACCGCGCCCTGACCCTAATCTGCACCGACTTTGAACAGGAGTGCGCGTGCCCGATTCCATCGACCTTGTGATCTTTGACTGTGACGGTGTTCTGGTCGATAGCGAAGCCATCAGCGCCCGCGTCCTGATTGCAGCGCTCGCGGAATTGGGCGTGGTCGTGGACCTTGCGCATTTCTCGAGCCATTTTGTGGGGCGCAGTTTTCCCACGGTGGCGAAAACCATCCGCGAGGCGTTTTCCGTCACCCTTCCCGACGATTTCGAAGCCCAGTATCGCGCGCGGTTGCTGGATGTCTTTGGCGAAGAATTAACAACAACGCAGGGCATTCGCGATATATTGGACGCGGTCAAACGTCCGATCTGCGTGGCAACCTCAAGCAGCCCGCCGCGTGTGAAATGGTCGCTCGCCTTGACTGGGCTGACGGATTATTTCGGGAGTGCGGTCTTTACGGCCTCCGAGGTCGAGAATGGCAAACCGGCGCCCGACCTGTTCTTGCATACGGCGCAACAGATGGGCGTCGACCCGGCCCGCTGCCTTGTGATCGAGGACAGTTTGCCGGGCGTGCACGCGGGCTTGGCGGCGGGCATGCCGGTGATGCGCTACATCGGCGGAACCCACCTCAGGGGCCGCAAACCTACCGATCTCAAGACCCCGCCCAATGTCACAGTCTTTGACAAATGGCAGCAATTCTTTCACATCATGCCCGAACTTCGCAAGAACGAGGACTAGGATGGCCGCGAACGGCAAACCATCGGGCGATGCAGGACGGCTGGACGATGCCGCGCGGGCGGGCTGGCTCTATTATGTGGCGGGCAACACCCAGGACGACATCGCGCGCAAGCTGGGCGTGTCACGCCAGTCGGCGCAGCGGCTTGTATCGCTGGCGGTGTCCGAACGGCTGATCAAGGTCCGGTTGGACCATCCCATCGGGCGCTGCATGGATCTGGCCGAGGCCGTCACCGCGCGCTACGGCCTCAGGATGTGCGAGATCGTGCCATCGGACCCCGATGCGCCAGAGTTGCTGACGGGCGTGGCGATCGCCGCCGCCGCCGAGATGGAGCGCGTGCTGAAATCGCCCGAGGAAAAGATCATCGCGCTGGGCACGGGCCGGGCGCTCAAGGCCTGCGTGGAACAATTGCCGCAGATGACCTGCCCGCAACACCGGATCGTGTCGCGCCTTGGCAACATGATGTCGGACGGATCGGCCACCCCCTATAACGCGGTCATTCGCATGGCGGATCGCGTGGGTGCGCAACACTATCCGTTTCCCTTGCCGGTCCTGGCGCGGGACGCGGCGGAACTGGATGTGCTGCATCAGCAGGGGGCGGTCCGAAACACTATCGCGCTTTGTGCCAAGGCCGATTTGACACTGGTCGGCATCGGTCAGATTGATCTGGGCGCGCCCCTTGTGGTGGACGGGTTCCTGTCCAAAGACGAGCTGCACGAGCTTGAGGCCGCCGGTGCCGCGGGCGAGATCACAAGCTGGATTTATGACGCCGAAGGGCGGTTGATTGATTGCGACTACAACGCCCGCGTTGCATCGGCCCCACTGCCCAAGGCCGCCGAGAACCTGGTGATTGCCGTTGCTGTCGGGCAGGCCAAATTGCGCGCCCTGACGGCGGCCTTGCGGGGTGGCTTGATCAACGGTTTGATCACCAACGAAGCGATGGCGCAGGAATTGCTGCGCCGCAGCTAAGAGATTTTCCCAAGTCCCGGCAAGCCTTTATCTGTTTTTTGCAGGTGTTTTTGTGTTGTCCATTGACTCGAATCGGCCGTTAAGTGAGTATTTGCCCACGTATTAAGCAAATGCCCACCCTGGGCATATGGGAGGACTACCATGAAAACGACTATGCGCGCCCTTATGGGTGCATCCGCATTGCTGTCCGTTGCGTCGCTCGCGACGGCGGAAAGCCATGCAACAGAACTGACCATCGCGATCGTCAACAACGGCCACATGATCAACATGCAGACCGTTGCCGAAGCCTACACCGCCGAGACCGGCGTTGAACTGAACTGGGTTTCCCTGGAAGAAGGCGTTTTGCGCGAGCAGGTCACGTCTGATACGGCAACCGGTGGTGGCCAGTATGACATCATCAACATCGGCATGCAGGAAGCACCCATCTGGGGCGCTGCTGGCTGGATCGAGCCGCTGAACTTCAGCGCAGAATATGACGTTGACGACATTCTGCCCGCAATGCGCGATGGCCTGTCCGCTGATGGTCAGCTTTACGCTGCACCATTCTACGGTGAATCCTCGATGGTCATGTATCGCAAGGACCTGGCAGAGGCTGCCGGCGTAACAATCGCTGACAACGACTCGTGGGACAACGTGATGGCGGCCGCTGCTGCGATGCACGACCCCGACAACGGTGTTTATGGCGCGTGTCTGCGCGGTAAGCCAGGTTGGGGCGACAACATGGCGTTCGTTACAACCATGGTAAACTCCTTCGGTGGCGCCTGGTTCGATGCTGAAATGCGTCCACAGCTTGACTCCGCCGAGTGGCAGTCTGCAATTGAATTCTACGTTGAGCTTCTGGGCACATACGGCCCTCCCGGATCCGAAGGTAACTCCTTCAACGAGATCCTCGCGCTTTACAACGAAGGCAAGTGTGGCCTGTGGATCGACGCAACGATCGCTGCTTCCTTCCTCGAAGTAGACGGCGTTGCATACGCTCAGTCGCCAAACGCTGGTAACCCAGTTGGTGCGAACTGGCTGTGGGCATGGGCAATGGCTGTTCCAACAGGGTCGCCAAACTCCGAAGCTGCACAAGACTTCATCGAGTGGGCAACATCCAAGGAATACATCCAGGCCGTGGGCAACCACCCTGAATTTGGTTGGGGTTCTGTTCCAACAGGCACACGTGCGTCCACATACGAGATCTCTGAATTCCTGGCCGCTGCACCTTTCGCAGCAGCTGAGATGGCAGCGATCGAATCTGCGGCTCCTGGCGCGACAGACCTGAAGCCATACGTTGGTGTTCAGTTCGCATCTATCCCTGAATTCCCCGAAGTGGGCACGGCGGTAGCTCAGGAAATCGCTGCGGCACTGTCCGGCGCGAAATCAGTCGAAGATGCGCTGGCCGCAAGCCAGGAAGCAGCTGACTCGATCATGCGTGAAGCTGGCTACTACGAATAAGTCGCAAGACTTGGGAAAGACCCGGCCATAGTCGGGTCTTTCCACCCCATCCGTTACCTGAATAGTTGAGTTTTTCCCAAAAAACCGAGTCACTCGGTTTGGCTACGGCGTTCAGGGCCGGAAACCTGTTATGCTAAGCGCACATTCACCACGCTGAGGAACCCGAGCTATGGCCAATAGAACAATTCCACGCCTTCTCCAGACACCGGCAGTTCTACTCTTGTTGTTCTGGATGATTGTCCCGCTGGGGATGACGCTTTTTTATTCCTTTATCCGCTATGTTCTCAACAGCACACAGCGCCCCGAGTGGATGACACCGTCGTTCAGCAACTGGCGCGGCTTTGGGAACTACCAATTCGTTCTGAACTCCAAGGATTTCATCCTTGCCATCAAGAACAGCCTGTTCATCGTGACAAGCATTTTGTTTCTGACGGTCGTTCTTGGGGTAATGATCGCCGTCTTGATCAACCGCACTTTCCCAGGGCGGGGCATTGTGCGTGTTTTGTTGATTTCGCCCTTCTTTGTGATGCCCGCCGTGAACGCGGTGTTGTGGATCAACATGCTGCTTGACCCGGTGCTGGGCCTGCAGGGGATCGCGGTCGGCGGCCTCAATAGCATGGTCGCGGGTCTGCAAGACGCGCCGCTGGTCGGCTGGTTCTTCAATATGTGGCCGGTGTTCGAGCCAATCTCGTTCCGCGCAACCCAAACTTCGGCAATTGCAGTCATCATGATGGTGACATGGCAGTGGACACCTTTCGCGGTGCTGATCTTCATGACCTCGCTGCAGTCCGAGGACCAGCAGCAAAAAGAAGCCGCCGTTCTGGACGGGGCAGGGCGCTGGGCGCAGTTCCGGTTCCTGACCTTGCCGCACCTTGGCCGTCCGATGGCGATCGTGGTGATGATCCAGGCGATTTTCCATCTGTCGCTTTATGCGGAAATCGAAATCGTCAGCCGTGGGAACGGCAACAAGAACCTGCCTTACCTGATCGGTGAATTCGCGAACAACAACATCGGTGCGGCAAGTGCCACAGGCATTTTCGCAGTCATTCTCGCCAACATCGTAGCGATCTTCCTGCTGCGCATGGTTGGCAAGACATTGATGGAATAAGGGGAAACGACAATGGCAATCGTTGCACAAACTTCTCGGTTCTCAAAGATCGCATGGCCGACATTGGCCTGGGTCGTGGCGCTGATCTTTTTCTTCCCGATCTTCTACATGGTCATGACCAGCTTCAAGACGGATGCGGATGCGGTAAAGCCCGAGTTCCTGTTCCGGTTCACCCCGACGTTGGAAAACTACGCCAACATGACCCAGAACTACGACTACTGGCGCTTTGCAACCAACTCGATCATCACGTCGGTCTTTGCGACGATATTCACGCTGATCGTCGGGGTGCCGGCCGCCTATGCGATGGCCTTTAACCCCAGCAAGGGCACCAAGGACGTGCTGATGTGGATGTTGTCGACCAAGATGCTGCCCGCCGCGGCAGTGCTTTATCCGATGACATTCCTGACCAAGAACGTGTTTAACCTCTTTGATACGCACTTTCTGGTGATTTTGGTGCTGAGCCTGATCAACCTGCCGATCGTGATCTGGATGCTGTTCACCTACTTCAAGGACATCCCCAAGGACATCATCGAAGCGGGCAAGATGGACGGGCTGACCACTTGGGGCGAAGTGCGGGAAATTCTTATTCCGCTGGCCTGGGGCGGGATTGTCTCCACGGCGTTGCTGACGTTCATCTTTTGCTGGAACGAAGCCTACTGGACGGTGCGCCTCACCACGATTGATGCAGCAACCCTGTCCAAACTCATTGAAGGCAACCGCGCACCCGAAGGCTTGTTCTTTGGTCGCCTGTCAGCAGTCTCAACCGCAGCGGTTGGCCCGATCATCGTTCTGGGCTGGTTCTGTCAGAAACAATTGGTCCAAGGCTTGACCTTCGGCGCAGTGAAATAAGGAGCGGGCTCATGGGAAGCATCGTACTCGAAAATGTCTCGAAACGATTTGGCGACGTGGAGGTTATTCCGCCGCTCGACCTGACAATCGAAGATGGTGAATTTGTCGTCTTTGTCGGCCCGTCAGGCTGCGGTAAATCCACACTGCTGCGTCTGATTGCAGGTCTGGAAGAAACCACCGACGGTCACATCAAGATCGATGGCGCCGACATGACCGAAGTGTCGCCAGCCAAACGCGGCCTGTCGATGGTGTTCCAGTCCTACGCGCTTTATCCGCATATGACGGTGCGCAAGAACATCGCCTTTCCCTTGCGGATGGCGGGTTTGCCCCAAGATGTGCAGGATGCCAAGATCGACGCCGCGGCCAAGGCGCTGAACCTGACCGATTATCTTGATCGCAAGCCGGGCCAGTTGTCGGGCGGTCAGCGTCAGCGTGTGGCCATTGGCCGTGCAATCGTGCGCGAACCTTCGGCCTTTCTGTTTGACGAGCCGCTGTCGAACCTTGACGCCGCGCTGCGTGTCGGCATGCGTCTGGAAATCTCCGAGCTGCACGAAACCCTGAAAACCACCATGATCTATGTGACCCACGATCAGGTCGAAGCCATGACCATGGCCGACAAGATCGTTGTGTTGCAGGCCGGCGTGATCGAACAGGTCGGCAGCCCGCTTGATCTTTATCACGCACCGCGCAACGTGTTCGTGGCCGGCTTTATCGGTTCGCCCAAGATGAACCTGATCGAAGGGCCCGAAGCCGCCAAACATGACGCCAAGACCATCGGGATTCGCCCCGAACACATGTCGGTGTCCAAGGAAAGCGGCACATGGAAAGGCACCGTGGGCGTGGCCGAACACCTTGGGTCGGATACCTTTATCCACGTTCATGATACGGGGCTTGGCGATATGATCACCGTGCGCATTTCGGGCGATATTCCGGCCCGTCACGGAGACACGATCTATCTGACGCCTGATCTGGAACAAATGCACCGCTTTGGTGCGGACGGCCTGCGGATCGCATGACTCGGCTGGCGGGAAAAACCGCGCTGATCACGGGCGCGGCCCGCGGGATCGGGTTGGCCTTCGCGCAGGCCTACGTTGCCGAAGGCGCGCGTGTGGCGATTGCCGACATCAACATTGATGCCGCGCGTGCCGCTGCCAAGGACATCGGCGAAAGTGCCATCGCCGCGCCGTTGGACGTCACCGATCAGGCCAGCATTGACGCTTGTGTCGCGACCGTGGATTCCGAATTTGGCGGGATCGATATTCTGATCAACAACGCCGCCCTGTTCGAGGCCGCCGAACTGGTCGATATCACCCGCGCCAGCTACGACAGGCTGTTTGCGGTGAACGTGCAGGGCACCCTGTTCATGATGCAGGCGGTCGCGAAATCCATGATCGCGCGCGGGCAGGGTGGCAAGATCATCAACATGGCCAGTCAGGCCGGTCGGCGCGGCGAGGCCTTGGTCGCCGTCTACTGTGCAACCAAGGCCGCCGTGATCAGCCTGACGCAATCGGCGGGCCTGAACCTGATCAGGCACGGGATCAACGTGAACGCCATCGCGCCCGGCGTGGTCGATGGTGATCACTGGGTCGGTGTTGATGCCTATTTCGCGCGCCTTGAAGGGCTGAAGCCGGGCGAGAAAAAGAAACAGGTCGGCGCGGCAGTCCCGTTTGGGCGCATGGGCACGGCAGAGGATTTAACCGGTATGGCCGTGTTTTTGGCCACGCCAGACGCCGACTATATCGTGGCGCAAACCTATAACGTCGATGGCGGGAACTGGATGAGCTGATGGCACAAAAACTGAACCTCACAAACCTGTCAAACCTGCCTGAAACCGTTGGCCGACCCTCGTATGGGCGCGCCGACCTGAGCGCTGGAATCCTGCACATCGGGGTTGGCAATTTCCACCGCGCGCATCAGGCCGTCTATCTGGATCGCCTGTTCGAGATGGGCGAAAGCCGCGATTGGGCGATTGTCGGCGGTGGCGTCAAACACTTTGATCAGGCCACCCGCGACCGCCTTGAAGGGCAGGACTGGTTGTCCACCATCGTTGAACTTGATCCCGATCAACTCAGCGCGCGGATCAACGGCGCGATGATTGATTTTCTACCCGTCGATCCGGCGGCGATCGTCGCAAAGCTGGCCGATCCGGCGATCCGTATCGTATCGCTCACCGTGACCGAGGGCGGCTATTATGTTGATGCGTTGACGGGCGGTTTTGACACCAGCCACCCCGAAGTGCAGGCCGATGTCGGCGCGCCCGCCACCCCGAAAACCGTTTTTGGGATCATCATTGCGGGCCTGCGCGCGCGTCGTGATGCAGGCCAGGTGCCGTTCACGGTCATGTCCTGTGATAACCTCCCCGAAAACGGCCACGTGGCGCGTAATTCGGTGCTTGGACTTGCCCAATTGATCGACGCGGATCTCGCCGCCTGGATTGCCGACAACGTGACCTTTCCCAACGGGATGGTCGATTGCATCACCCCCGCCACGACCGACCGCGAGCGCGCCATCGTGCGCGACCAGTTCGGGATCGAAGATGCGGCCCCCGTGATTTGTGAGCCCTTTCACCAATGGGTGCTCGAGGACAAGTTCACGGCCGGTCGCCCCGCCCTTGAAAAGGTCGGTGTCGAATTTGTCGACAATGTCACGCCCTATGAGTTGATGAAGCTGCGCATCCTCAATGGTGGTCACGCTGCGATTGCCTATGTGGGCGCGCTGCTGGGGCATACCTATTCCTACGAGGCGATGAACGATCCTGATATTGCCGCGTGGTATGCGCATCTGGGCCGCACCGAAATCATCCCGACCCTTGACCCGATCAAGGGCGTCGATTTTGACGCCTACCTCACGACCTGCATTGCGCGGTTTGGCAATACTGCCGTAGCCGATACGGTGGCGCGTCTGTGTCTGGACGGGTCGAACCGCCAGCCGAAATTCATCCTGCCGACGCTGGTCGATGCGCTGGCGCAAGACAGCGCGATTAACGGTCTGGCACTGGAAATCGCGCTTTGGTGCCGGTTCTGCGCGGCGACGGCCGATCCTGCATCGGGCCTCACCCTTGAGGACGAGCGCGCGCGCGCCCTGACAGCGGCCGCCCTGGCGACCCGCCACACACCTGATGCCTTCCTTGGGATCACGGATGTGTTTGGCGATCTGCAAAAGAACGCGCGCCTGTCGGCGGCCTTTTCCGGCTGGATGGAGATGCTTTGGACAAACGATGCGCGCGCGGTCTTGCGCGCCTATGTTGCCGGTCCCGAAGCCCTGCGCAGACTGGCCTAAGCGCCCCAGAAATACAGCGTGAGCTGATAAAAGATCGGCGCGGCAAAGACCACGCTGTCAAGCTGGTCAGCCACACCGCCCTGACCGGGGATCAGGTGCGACCAGTCCTTGATGCCGCGGTCGCGCTTGATCGCGGCAAAGACGATATTGCCGAACATGCCCACCAATGACGCCACCCCCGCCATCGCCATCGCGCCAATGATGCCAAACGGGGTGATCCAGGCCAGCAGCGCACCGATCAGCATGGCCGATCCCACGCCGCAGATCACGCCCTCGTAGGTTTTGGGTGAAATTCCGGCAGCGATCTTGGTGCGCCCGATCCGGCGCCCAAAGAAGAAATCCAACAGGTCGCCAAATTGCACCACCAACACCAGAAAGGCGATCAGCAGCAGCGCGCGTTCATGCGGGTAGCCTTCGATTTGTATGGTCATCAGGGCAGGCACATTGCTGGCGCAGAACACCGCGATCATCAACCCCCACTGGGTTTCCGCCACCCGCACCAGAAACCGGTTTGCATCCCCGCGCAGGGCGCTGACGATGGGCAATAGCAGGAACGCGTAAACCGGGATGAACACCATGAACATCCCCGACCAGCCCAGCCAGATCAGCACATATTGCACCGGCAGAATGATATAGAACGCCACCGCCAGCGACATGTGGTCGGCCTGCGATTTGCTGGTCATCGTCATCAATTCGCGCAGCGCAGCAAAGGAGGCAAAGGCAAACAGGACCACGATCCCGATCCGCCCGATCAGGAGCGCGAGCGACAGCAGGATCACCATTGCCCACCATGAATGCACACGGGTCATGAAGGTTTCGACCACCGGGTTGCTACCATCGGGCGCAACCTTGGCACGCAGGATTTCACCAAACAGCGTCAGCGCCATGAGGATCCCGGCAACCCCCAGAAACAGCAGCAGGATATCGGAAGTTGTGTTGCTCATGTGCGCACCTCGGGGGCCAGGCCAAGCAGCGCATCGGATGCACGGGTCAGAAAGGCATCCTTGTCCTCGTCCGGTGCCACATGCACCGGCGCGCCAAAGGTCACGGTGCAGATCAGGGGCAGGGGGATGACCTCGCCCTTGGGCATGATTTCATTGACGTTATCGATCCAGGTGGGCACCAGATCGACATCGGGGAAGGCCTTGCCGATGTTATAAAGGCCAGCCTTGAAGGGCAGCAGCGGATCGTCAGTCATGTTGCGGTTGCCTTCGGGGAAAATGATCAGGCTTGATCCCTCTTCAAGGGCCCGGAGGATGGCCGCCATCGGGTCTTCTCCGGCGGCGCGGGCCTCGGGGCGGCGATCGACCAGCACACAGTTGAATACCTCGGGTCCGACAAAGGCGCGCAACCTGTTTTTCAGCCAGTAATCTGCCGCCGCGACGGGGCGCACAGTGCGGCGCATCGCAGGCGGCAGGCAGGACCAGATCATTGGCATATCGCCATTGCTGACGTGATTGGCGTAATAGACGCGCTGATGGGGCACGGGCGCGATCCCGCGCCAGTCGGGACGCACCGCCGTCACGAAACGGGCGAACATCGCAATGGCATGGCCGACGATATTGGCAGCGAAACGGCGCAAGAGGGTCAAAGGGTTCACCATGTTGCCAGAGTGGCGCAGGCGTGCGGGTTTGAAAAGCGTTTAGACGCAAGAACCCCGCCCCCCGTGATCACGGGAGGCGGGGCAATGATGTTGGGCTTAGTCTTCGCTTGCACCCACGTATTCGCTCAGGATTTTTTCGTTGCGGGCATCTTCAAGACGCTGCAGGCGGTCCTCGCTCAGGCGATCATCAAAGCGGTATTTGACAAAATTCACGAGGCTAAGCGTCAGCAGCAGGATACCGATACCCCAGTAGCCCTTGGTCGACAGGGGCACATCGGGCGACATGTAAAGCGAGAGGGCCAGCATACCATAGGCGATCAGGACGCCTGCGGCGTTAAAGGTCATGATCAGGCCGTTGTCATTGCGATTAAAGTTGTTCATTTTTCTATTCCTTTTCAGTGTTTTACGTTACTTGGATTTCTTCTTGAGACGGGCCAGAACATCATCTGCCGTGGTCCGTGTCGCGGGGCCAAAGCCCTGATCCGCCATGCGGTCGGCCAAGGACTCATGGCCCAGGTCGCGGTCGATCTCGCGCAGGATTTCCGACTGTTCGAACGGGTCGTCGCGGCCCATGACGCGGGCGATCAGCTCTTCTGCCTCCTCGACGTTCGAGGTGCGCCCGATTGTCGTGTTGAGGCGCGACTGGATCGCCTGTTCGTGGCGCACGGCCTTGGCCTGAATGGCGCCCTGTTTCAGGTCGATGATGCGGCGGTGGCCTGCCTCGATGCTGCTGCGCAGCCGGACGGTTTTCTGATCAAGCCGGGCCAGCGTTTCGCGCCGGATCGCCAGTTCGTTTTCCATCTGGGCAATCGCATGGGCGGCTTCGGTCGCCATGTCGTCGCGATCATTTTCGATGGCCTGTTCGGCGCGTTTGGTCATGTCCTTGATACGTGTATCAAGGTTCTGTTTCTGGCGTTCTTCGCTGCGTTGACGCTGGATCAGGCTGGCCAGCGTGGCCTTGGCAGCTTTGATGCCGGCCTCGGCCTCGCGGATTTTCTGATCGATCAGTTCAATCGCAAAGGCGTCACGCACCCGATCTTCAGAGCGCGCATTCACACCCGCGATCAGGGTTGAGAGTGTCTTGAACATCGTCGTTCCTTTCATGTTTTGGTGTTCGCCAAAATTGTGAACACCGTTCATGAATTAAACCTAGCGATGGGGTAGCCGCTGTTCAAGTATTATATTGAACATTGTTCATGAAATTTGACGAGAAGCCGTCAATTGCTGTAAAACAAGGGAAATCATGCGATCAATTTCTGCTGTGGGCACACCCGATGCGGCCTCGTCGAGCGCCAAAAGCACGATTCCATGCACCGAAGAAAACAGCGCACGGGTCATCAAGGCCAAATCCGATTCGTCCAGATCGGGAAAAATTACCGACAGGGGCGCGGCGATATAAGCCATGAGACGGCCCATTTCGCGCAGATACCACTCGGGCGCGGATTCACCGGCGGGGCGGTCCACATCGAACATCGCGCGCCACAGGTTGTGGTTTTCCGCCGCGAACCGGTGATAGGCCTGCGACATCACCACCAGTTGTTCAACGGCATCGGTCGGCGCACCGGCCAGCGCTTCGGACACGGTTGCGCCCAGTTTATCAAAGGTGCGCGCATTCACCGACAGCACCAGATCGGTGAGATCGCCAAAGACATTGTAGATCGCACCGACCGCGCAGCCCGCGTCCTGCGCCAGATCACGGGCCCGCAGGGACGACAGCCCGTCCGCCGCAATCCGGCGTTCCGCGTGGGCAATCAGGTTTTCGCGCAATGCGCGGCGGCGCTCTTGGACTTTGCCTGTCATGAGGACTCCTGTGAACTTTGTTCAAGATAACGCGCGTTTGCGCGCTTGCAAAGCCCTAACCCTTCACGGGTGCGCCACCGGCAAAGATATTCCCACCGACATAGTTGATCGGGTCTTCCTGCATTTGCAGGTGCAGCCCATCGTCGGTGTAGGGATGCGCGCGCGCAAGGTCTTCGTCAAAGTCGAACCCAAGGCCGGGCGCGCTGGGCGGAGTGATATAGCCATCGTCCACCGTGATCGCGCCTTTGATCAGGGCGTGATGAAACGGTGTTTCAATCGATTCCGCCATCAGGATATTCGGGATCGAGGCGGCAAGATGCACGTTGGCGGCCCATTCCACGGGACCGGCATACAAATGCGGGGCCATCTGCGCGTTATAGGCTTCGGCCAGTGCGGCGATCTTTCTGGTTTCCCAGATCCCGCCCGAACGCCCCAAAGCGGGTTGCAGGATCGTTGCCGCCCCGCTGCGCAAAACGGGCGCAAATTCCGCCTTGGTCGTCAGGCGTTCGCCCGTGGCCACGGGGATGCGCACAGCCTGCGCGACCTTGGCCATTTCGCCCGGATTGTCTGGCGGGACAGGCTCTTCATACCAGAGCGGCGAATAGGGTTCGATGGCCTGCCCCAGCCGGATCGCGCCCGCCGTGGAAAACTGCCCGTGGGTGCCAAACAACAGGTCGGCGCGGTCGCCCACCGCCTCGCGGATCGCCTTGCAAAATGCCACCGAGGTCGCAATGTCCGACATCGCAGGCATATGCCCGCCGCGGATCGTATAGGGACCGGCGGGGTCGAATTTCACCGCCGTATAGCCCTTGTCCACCATCGCCAGCGCGCTTTCAGCGGCCATATCGGCACTCGCCCAAAAGTCGGGCAGGGGATGGGTTTTCTGCGGATAAAGATAGGTATAAGCGCGCACGCGGTCGTTCATCCGCCCGCCGATCAACGCATGCACGGGGCGGTCACGATCCTTGCCAAGGATGTCCCAGCAGGCGATTTCCAGCCCCGAAAACGCGCCCATGACCGTCAGGTCAGGGCGTTGGGTAAAGCCCGAAGAATAGGCCCGGCGGAACATCAGTTCGATGTTCTCAGGGTTTTCGCCCAGCATGTGCCGGGCAAATACATCCGTGATCACCGCCTTCATCGCCGCGGGGCCGACCGATGATGCATAACATTCACCGTATCCGACAACGCCGGTGTCGGTGGTGATCTTGGGGATGATCCAATAGCGCCCGCCCCAACCGGGCGCAGGGGGCGATGTGACGATGATATCAAGGTCTTGCAGCTTCATGGCGTGCCTTTCAGATGGCGGTCAACGACCCGCTGCACCATCGGTGCAAAATGGGCGAAATCGGGGGTTTCCATATCGGCGACTTTCCCGGCCTCGTCCAGGTGTCGCACCTGAATGATCTCGGCCAAATTCGGGTTGGCGGAAAACGCCGCGACCTCGGCCGCTGACATCGGCCCGCCTTGCAGGTTCAGGCTGTGCACGGATGCATCCGACAGGCGCTCGAAATAGCTGGGCTGCGTGGCGCAAAGATAGCGTTTTGCCGCCACATGATAGCGCACGCAGTCTGTCACAAGAGTGGGAAAGAACGCGCCCAGCACTGCAGCGCCCGCGTCTTCGTGATGGCGGTCCTGGGTGTCATCGGGGTTATAGGTGCCAAATTCGGACGTGAAATGCCCGATATCATGGAGCAGGGCCGCGACGATGATTTCCTCGCTGAACCCCTGTTGCTGGGCGAATGTTGCGCCTTGCAGCATGTGCTGCGCCATTGTCACCGGCTCGCCCAGATATTCCTCGCCACCGCGTCGGGCGAAAATGTCACCCAGAAAGGCAACGATCGTGTCGCGGGTCAACTCAGGCATCCTGTGCCTCAAGTGCTGCAAGGGTGGACAGCAGCCCGTCCTTGTCGGCGTAACAGCCCTGAAGCCAGCGGTTGCCCGCGCCAGAATAGCCCTTGCGCGCATGCAAAACGCGCGTGTTGTCGACGATGAACGCTTCGCCCGGGGACAGTTTGAACTGCACCTCCATCGCCGTGTCGTCGATGATGTCGGACAAGCGGCGATAGGCGCGATACCAACCGGCCATATCGGCGAAAGGCACATCGACACAGGGCGCGGCAGACCGGGCATTGAACC
This sequence comes from Octadecabacter sp. SW4, assembly GCF_008065155.1. Classification (NCBI taxonomy): domain Bacteria; kingdom Pseudomonadati; phylum Pseudomonadota; class Alphaproteobacteria; order Rhodobacterales; family Roseobacteraceae; genus Octadecabacter; species Octadecabacter sp. SW4. The sequence continues at coordinate 703,247 of NZ_CP042819.1, forward strand.
GCACGGCCGTCAACTGCCCGTCCGGCGACAGATCAATGATCGGACGGCGCGATTGCAGTGCGACGCCCGTGCTGCCCGTATAGGCAAAGCGCATCGGATAGCCTGCCAGCAGGTCAAACCCGTGCGGGTCTTCATCGCGCAGGCGCAGGGCGGCGGCGAAGCCGTCAACGACCATGTTTTCCCCGCCCCTTGCCGAGTTTTCGAGGCAGGCAAGGATTTGCAGCGTCGGCACCGGATCACGGTAGGGGTTGTCCGTATGCGCCTGAAGCCCAAGGCCGGTATAGGCCAGATTGACGGGGTTCACTTTGGTGCGGACTTCGAACAGGCGGCCATAGTTGGTTTCGCGCACATAGCCGAACAGATTGACGATATCGAACAGCCCGCCTTCGCGCGGGGTCATGCCGGTGACCTTGGCAAAGCCATAGCGGCGCACAGCGGCGAGCCAGAAGCGCCGCGCGGTGGGATCGGTTTGCAGCTGCGCCAGATCGGCGCCGGGCACGGTGCCGGTCAGCGCGCTGTCCCAGGTTTCCGCGTGGTCGGGCAGGATATCGGCGGGGTGCGCGCGGTCATAGGCGTGATCATTCAGCCAGCGCAGGGGCCAGGTGCAGGTTTTGTCCTCGGGGGCAAAGATGACGTGCAACTGGCCTTCGCGAATGCGCGCGGCGCTGATGCTCAGATTGGCAGGGATGTCAGCCAGCGTGATCAATCGCTGCCCGTTGCCCGGATCGCGTGTGGCCGGGTCAAGCGCGTTGTCGCGTAGCCAGACGGCGTGAAAACGGGTATCGGGCGCGCCACCGTGCAGGCGCAGCACCTGGCCTTCCCTGTCCAGTTCTACGTCGTGCCACATCGCCTTGTCCTTTCATAAGGCGGGTCGCGACCCCCGTTACTTGAATAGGATCACGTTGCGCCCCGCTTGGCCAGTTTTCGTATCGGCAATCGCTTCGTTGATCTGATCAAGTGACCAGCGCCCCGAGATGAGTTCATCCAGTTTCAGCCGCCCTTGCTGATAAAGGTCCACCATCCACGGAATGTCGCGCTTGATCACCACATCGCCCATTTTCGATCCGATCATGGATTGCCCGACGGCAGCGAAATTGCCCGCCTCATATGCGGATGTGGCGCCACTTGCGGGCATCCCGACCATGATCACCTTGCCGCCACGGGCCAGGTATTGCGGCGCTTGGTCATAGGCCCTGGCCGCCCCGACGGTCACAAGCACCGCATCCGCCCCGCGACCCATCGCCGCCTTGGCGTCGCGCCAGGGTGTGTCGCCCGTGGCCAGCACGCCATCGGTTGCGCCAAAGCCCCGTGCCATTTGCAGTTTTTCCGCTGACATATCAACGGCAACGATGCGCCGCGCCCCGGCGATCCGCGCGCCCTGAATGGCGTTCAGCCCGACGCCACCCGCGCCGATTACCACAACGTCCTGCCCCGCGCGCAGTTTGGCGGCATTGACCACCGCGCCTACGCCGGTGATCACGCCGCAGGCCAGCAAGGATGCGGCTTCCATCGACATGGTTTCGGGGATCGTGACGACCTGTGATTGATCCACGACCACCTTTTCAGCGAAGGCCCCGCAGGCCATCGCCTGATGCAGCTTTGACCCGTCGGGCATGGTCAGCGGGCCATGATCGCCGTCATATCCGGTTTCGCAGATCACCGGCGCTCCGGCGCTGCATGACGGGCAAGTGCCGCAAGCGCGGATCAGCGTCACGACAACCGGATCGCCGATTTTCAGCCCCTGCGCTTGCGGGCCAAGGGCGGTGATGCGCCCTGCCGCTTCGTGGCCGTAAACCGCGGGCAGTGAGCCGCCCCACGCGCCCTCGGCATAGGAAATATCGGAATGGCAAATGGCCACGGCATCCAGCGCGACTTCGACCTCGCCCGCGACGGGCGCGCGCAATTGGACGGTTTCAATACGAAGCGGGGCACCAAATGTGTGGCAAACGGCAGCTTTGATCTGGGCCATGCGCCCCTCCCTGATTTTTGGGTATGGTGCGATTGCGCCTGCCAGCCTGCAAGCGCTTTTCCGGCAAATACCGGCCTTTTTACGCCGCGTTTGCGGCGCGTTGGCGCAACTGGAAAACCGCGATGCAGATCACGACCAGAAGGGCGGACAACAGGAATGGCGCGCCCGGGAAATAGCTGTCACTGCCAGAGGTGAAATACCAGAATGTCTGGGTCATTAGCAGCGGCGCGATGATCGTCGCCACCGCGTTGATCGACGTGAGCGCGCCTTGCAGTTCGCCCTGCTGGTCGTCGCTGGCCGTGCGCGACATGATCCCTTGAATTGCCGGTCCGGCGATGGACCCAAGTGCTGTCAGCGGCGTCAAGGCGAGCGCCACCCACCCGTTTGTCACAAAGGCCAGAAAGACAAAGGCGATGACATCCACGCCCAATCCCAGCAGCACCGCGTTCCGTTCGCCGATGGCACGCAGGATCGGCCGAATCAGCAGGCCTTGCATGATCGCGATGGATATCCCGAACATCGCCAGTGACGCGCCGATCATCCCCGGCCCCCAGCCAAAGCGGGCCTCGCCGTAATAGGCCCAGATCGCCGGATAGACAAAGAAGGCGACCGCATAGATGAAGGTGACCAGCATCAGGCGCCCAAGACCCGGCAATTCGCCGATCGATTTGAACGCGCCCAAGGGGTTCGCGCGCGCCCAGCGAAAGGGTCGGCGGATCCGGTCGGTCACGGTTTCGGGCAGCACGAAATACCCGAACGCAAGGTTGATCGCAGCAAGTGCGGCGGCGGCGTAAAACGGCGCGCGGGTGCCATAGCCGCCCAAAACCCCGCCGATCAGCGGCCCAAGGACGAACCCCACGCCAAAGGCCGCGCCGATCAGGCCAAAGTTGGCGGCTTTTTCCTCGGGTCTGGAAATGTCGGCGATATAGGCGCTTGCGGTTGATTGGGTCGCCGCCGTGATCCCGCCAACGACGCGGCCCAGAAACAACAGCCAGATCGTGCCCGCCACCGCCATCACCAGATAATCCAGTGACATCACCAGCAAGGCGATCAACAGCACCGGACGGCGGCCAAACCTGTCGGACAGGTTGCCGATGATGGGGCCGAACAGGAACTGCATGACCGCGAATGTCGTTGCCAGAATACCCCCCCAAACGGCCGCATTGCCCAGGTCGCCACCGTGGATTTCACGGATCAATGCAGGCATGACCGGCATGATCAGCCCGATCCCCATTGAATCAAGGACAACCGTGATGAGGATAAAGGTGATGGACAGGCGGGTGTTCATTTCGGGTCTTTCAGATGGCCCGACCCAATTAAACCGATTGGTTCACGTTGCAAGCGTTTCCTGCGCCAAGGCATCCAGATGCGCGGCCAGTGCAGTGGGATCAGACAGGAAGGGCGAATGCGATGTGGCCATGTCGATCACGCGCCCGCCGTGCCAGTCTTTGGTCATAACATCCTGAAACAAGGGTGGAATCGTGCGATCATCGCGACAGCGGATGTAATGGCGCGGCAGGCCGGTGGCGACCTGCGCCAGCGCGGTTTCCTGCGGCAGGATCGGTTGCGCACAAAGCTGCGCCCTGGCCCAATCGGCGGTGGCAGGGTCCACATCGTGATAGAATTTCGCCACCGCCTGCGCCGGGTCGATGGTGAATGTCACCCGGTCAGGCGCGACTTGCACGGCCTCTAACAGCGGCTGGCTGGGGGCCATCGCGCGCATTTCGGCCAGTGTCTTGCCCGCGATCGGCACATAGGCGCACAAATAGACCAGCGCCTTGATCCGGTCGGGCGCTTTCAAGGCCGCGGCGGTGATCGGATAGCCCGCCATCGAATGGCCCACCAGTATCGTGTCGGGTGCAATGGCCGCGATGACCGCATCGGCATAAAGATCAAGCGTGACCGTTTCGGGCGGCGTTTCATCATCGCCGTGCGATGGGAGATCAATCGCGCGGGCCGAGTGGCCAAGTGCCGTCAGGGCCGGGATCACATCACGCCAGCACCACGCGCCGTGGCACGATCCGTGGACCAGCAAAAACTCAGCCATGAACGATTTCGGTCAGGAACTGTGTGATCAGCGCGGCGTAGCCTTGTGCGTCCTGCAAGGGCGGCACATGGCCCACACGCCGCATCAGGGCAAAGCGCGACCCCGGGATCAGATCGGTGGTTTCGCGCACAAGGTCCGGCGGAGTCGATCCGTCCTCGGCCCCCGCAATACCAAGACAGGGCAGGCGCAATCCGCTGGTCGGTGTCCAGAAATCGGTGCCACCGATGGCCGCGCTGCACCCGGCATAGCCAACCGGATCACAGCGCATCAACCGCGCGCGGGCCGCCGCCATCTGTTCCAGACGCCCACGCGGGCCAAACCAACGCGCGACCGTGTCGTCAGCAATCGCGCCGATCCCGCCGCGCTGCACCGCATCAGCGCGCGCCTGCCAAATTTCGGGCCGCCCGATCTTGGCCGCGGTGTTGGACAGCACCAGCGCGCGCACCAGATCAAGCCGTTTTACCGCCAACCCCTGCGCGATCAGCCCGCCGATGGACAGGCCAACAATCACGGCGTCGCGAACATTCAAAGCATCGCAAACCGCCTCGCAATCGGAAATCAGCGCGCCCATGCTGTAAGGCGCGGGCGACACGTCGGACTGGCCATGTCCACGCATATCCAGACGGATGTAGCGCAAACCGTCAGGCAATTGCGCCACCACATCATCCCAGATCGCGCCGTCCATCCCGAGGCCGTGCAGGAACACGACGGCAGGGCCATCGGCTGGGCCGCTTTCAAGCGCAAAAAGCGTGACACCGTCGCGGATGATGTGATGCTGTTTCATAGCCCCTCCCGTTTTCGGAGCTACTTTGGCGTTCAAGCGGGCAGGGTCAACCGCTTTAGGTCGACAAGATCGCCGCGCCAACCAAAACCAGCAAACCACCAGCCATATCGCGCAGGCCCAGGCCTTCGCCAATCGCGGCTGCCACAAGGATGATGATGACCGTTTCTGCGGCCAGAACGGCAATATAGGCCAGCCCAAGATCGGTGCGTTGCAGCAGCAACACTTCGGCCAGAACGGCCAGCCCAAGGAACAGCCCGATCGCGGAAATGGCGATCAGGCTGGGCGTGCTTGAAGCGGCCTTCATGGCGAGGGTCGCGGTGGCATAGCCCAGTCCGCTAAGGATAATCAGAGTCGTCGGGCGGAAAAATACATCAAGCATGAAACCCTCCATCGTCAATAAAATAAAGTATCGTTCTAATACCCGTGATGTTGGCGCTGGATTGCTTTTCAGGCAAGGCTGGAAATCCTGACCTGACTGTTTGCGCTATATTTTGCCGTCGGCGCCGATCCGCATATGCGCGATGATCTGCCCGTGATCGGAGGCGAGTTTGTTATAGGGCGCTTCGGGGTGCGAGCCATCGGTGAGGTGGTCATTGAGCACGCTGAAATATTCCATCTCGCCGATGCGGGTGTCATCATCAGGGTGGAAATGGCGCGACATCAGGATCTGGTCGATGCTTTCGAACACACCGCCAAAGGCCGATGTGTAAACCATGTCGCGCAGCGATTTGCGCACGAACAGCTTTTCGGCGGAATGCAGGCGCGTGGCCTCGACCTTGGCCGTGATCAGCTCGTTTTCCTCGTCGCTGTAACGGTCGTTGGCGCGCTCGGCGTCGTGGCGGCGCATCCAGGCATAATTCTTGAATGGAATTTCGCCGCTGATGATTTCGCTGCTGACCGCATGTTCGCTGTCGTTGAAATCACCCAGGACCATGACGGGGTTGCCCGCCTCAAGTTCTTCGAGGACCGCGGCGCGCAGCACCCATGCTTCGGCCATGCGGCGCAAACCGGCGCGCAACGCCCCCATCGCACGCCCCGCCGGATCGTAATTCACAAGGTCCGCTTCGGGTGCAAAGGCCGCACCGGCGGGGCGTGGAAATTCGCCCAGTTTCGATTTCAGATGACAGTTGAACACGGTCACGACCTGCCCGCCCACGGGAATGCGCGCCTTGAGGATCGGGCGCGACAAACGTTTGATCGTATAAGCGCCGCCATCGCTGTTATCGAGGTCGCGGAACGGGATCGTCAGCGGTTCGTCCAGTTCCTGCAACACCTCGGGCGCGCCCGCGAACCCGAACCGCGACAGGATCGCGACACCGGGGCGGCGTTCACCGGGGCCGCCGTCATTGGCGTTGGGCGCAAAGGCGAGGGCGGCGTCGGTATAGGGCGTGAACGCCAGCTTGCGAAAGATCGCCTTGCGGGCATAGCGTTTGGTGCGGTCGGGGATGTTGGCCTCGTTTGCGGCAGCCCCCAGGGCATCGGCTTCGGCGATCACGGCGCGCAGTGGGGCTTCGTCAAAGATTTCCTGAAAGCCGACGATATCGGCGTTCATCGTCAGCAATTGTTCAGACAACCACGCCTCTTTCCACGCGTATTCCTCGGGAGTGTATTTTTCAAAGCGGTAGTATTCCTGATCGGCGGCGATCAGGTTCTTGACGTTGAAACTGGCGATGGTGAAACGGGTCATGGAAAATCCCTCAGGGTTTGCGCGAAAAGCGCGGGGTCAACATTGCCGCCGGTGGCCACCGCGATCACGGTGTCGCTGGTGATCTGGTCGGGGTGGTAAAGTGCGGCGGCCAATGCCACGGCCCCGCCCGGTTCCAGCACGAGACGCAGGTGGGTAAAGGCGGCCACCATGGCGCGCTGGGCCTCGGCTTCGGTGACGACCAGCCCGGTGCCGCAAAGGCGCCGCATGATCGGAAAGGTCAGATCGCCGGGGCGCGGGGTGATGATGGCATCACACAGTGACCCGTCGCGGCGGTTGTTGGTCTGGATTGCGCCCGCGGCCAGTGAGCGGGTCACATCATCGAACCCTTCGGGTTCGACGGGGCGCACGGTCATCTCCGGCGCGTCCGCTTCCAGTGCCAGCGCGATGCCAGATGTCAGCCCGCCGCCACCGCAGCAGACCAGAACCTCGGCCCGGGTGATCCCCAGCGCGGTCGCATCTGCGGCGATTTCCAATCCTGCCGTGCCTTGGCCAGAGATCACCTGCGGATCGTCGAATGGTTTGATCAGGGTCAATCCGCGATCCTGCGCGATCTGGGCACCAAGGGCGTCGCGGTCGTCGCGCGCGCGGTCATACAGCACGACTTCGGCATCCAGCGCGCGGGTGTTGGCGATTTTGACGGCGGGGGCGTCGGCGGGCATGACAATCAGGCAGGGCGCGCCGAAATCACGCGCCGCCAGCGCGACCCCCTGCGCGTGATTACCCGATGAAAAGGCGATAACCCCCGCTGCACGCTGCGCCGGGGTCAGTGCCGAAACAGCCGCGCGCCCACCGCGAAATTTGAAGCTGCCGGTATGTTGCAAGCACTCTGCCTTGATCAGGACGCGCCGTCCGGCGATGGCATCCAGCGCGGGCGCGGACAGCAGCGGTGTGTGGCGCGCGTGACCGTGCAGGCGGGTCGCGGCGGCGCGGATCATGCCGATATTCATAGGTGCGCTTTCCATTGCATCAGCGCATCCAGCGCCACAGGTTCATCCAGAAACGGGACATGGCCGCGATCCGGCACGTCGGCAAAGATCATGTCGGGGCGGCGGCGCTGCATTTCAGCCGCCGTTTCGGGCGTCAGCAGGTCAGAATTGGCCCCGCGGATCAACGCCAGCGGCAAGCCACCCAGTGCGTCAAACAGTGGCCAAAGGTCGGGCGCGGGCTGTGCGCCGGCCGCCAGCACCGCGTCACGCAGTTTCGGATCATAGCGAATGACAAGGCCGTCTGGCGTTTGTTCGTAGTGGTTTTCCACCTCTGCAAGCCAGCGTTCGATCGGCACATTTTTGAACTGCACCCAGCTGCGCGCGCGAAATTCCGCGGCTTCCGCATATGTCGCCTGCGCGGGGTTTTTGCCGATGTAGTTGCGGATCACTTTCAGGCCCTGTTCGGACAAATCCGGCCCGATGTCATTCAGCGCGACTGCGGTCAGGCGATCCTTGGCCGTGGCGGCGATCACCATCGCGATCAGCCCGCCGCGTGAGGTGCCAAGGATGGCTGCCTTGTCCAGCCCCAGATGATCCATCAGCGCCAGCGTATCCTGCGCCTCTTGCGGGATCGCATAGGTGGCGGGCTCGGCCCAATCGGACTGACCGCGCCCGCGATAATCAGGCCGGATCAGGCGCAGGTCGGGCAGATGTGGGGCCACATGATCGAAATCCGCGCCGTTGCGGGTCAGCCCCGCAAGGCAAAGCACAGGCGCGCCCGTTCCCTGGTCGGTAAAGTGCAGGCGCGTGCCGTCGGCGGTGGTGAAATACGGCATCAGCACAGCCCCTTGATGGCGGTCAGGTCTGTCACGATATGGTGCGGCGCAGCGTAAAGACGATCGACGGGCGCGTCTGCGCGATTGACCCAGGCTGTCTGAAAGCCGTAGCCCGCCGCCCCCGCCGCGTCCCATCCGTTGGAGCTGACGAACAAAACCTCGTCGCGCGCGCAGCCCATCCGCGCGCCGACCATGTCGTAAACGCGCGCGTGGGGTTTGAACACGCCGACATCCTCGACCGACAGGCGCGCAACCAGAAATTCGCCAATGCCCGCCGACTCCACCGCCGCCTGCAACATCTCGGGCGATCCGTTGGACAGGATGGCACAGCGCATCCCGCGCGCCGTCAGGTCGGCCAGAACATGGGGCACTTCGCCGTAAGCGGGCAATTCCCAATAAAGCGCCAACAGCCTTTCGCGCGTTTCCCTGTCGTCCAGCCCAGCGGCATCCAGCGCCCAATCCAGCCCGTCCTGCGTGACTTGCCAGAAATCGCAGTGCCGATCTGCAACCGCGCGTAACCATGTGTATTCCAACTGCTTTTGCCGCCAGTCCCGCGCGATCTGCGGCCAGACCTGTGCCAGTTTTTCGCGCCCCTTTTCAGCCGCTGCAATCCGCGCGGCCCCGGCCACATCAAACAGGGTGCCATAGGCGTCAAAAATGCAGGTGGTGATGGGCATCGCGTCCTCCGGTTTTGGTGCAAAGACTGGCACGGTGCGCGCGCCAGCGAAAGGGGCGGCGGGCATCGGTTTGCAATCAAGTGCTGCGCAGACTACCTAAATGCCATCGCAAACGGGAACCTGCGCGCCGCGCGGCCCCGAAATTCACCCCTTCCAACTCCAAAGAGGCTCCATGACAGAGGTCAAGAACGGCGACACCGTGCGCATCCATTACACGGGCACACTTACCAATGGCGAAACTTTCGACAGCTCGGCGGGCCGTGATCCGTTGGAATTCGTGGTCGGTTCGGGGCAGATCATTCCCGGCCTTGACGCCGCGATCCCGGGCATGACCGTGGGCGACAAAAAGTCGGTCGATGTGGCCTGCGCCGATGCTTACGGCGAAACCAACCCCGAAGCACGCCAGGCCGTGCCGCGCAGCGAAATCCCTGCCGACATTCCGGTCGAAGCCGGCTTGCAGTTGCAGATGCAGACACCGCAGGGGCAGGTCGTGCCGGTCACCGTCGCCGAAGTGACCGAAACCGAAGTGGTGCTGGACGCCAACCACCCGCTTGCGGGCAAAGATCTGAATTTTGCCATTGAAGTGGTTGGCATCGACGCGGCCTGATCCCTTACGTTCCGCGCGGTTTGGCCCGCAACGTCGGGTCAGCCTGCGTCGGGTCTTCGGGCCAGGGATGGCGCGGATATTTCCCGCGCATATCCTTGCGCACATCGTCGTATGACGTGGCCCAGAACCCCGGCAGGTCCATCGTGACCTGCACGGGGCGGCGGGCCGGTGACAGCAGTTCGACCCGCAAGGGCGTGGCACCGATATGCGGGTGGCGGGTGACGCCGAACATCTCTTGAATACGCACGGAAATCGTTGGAAAATCAGGGGCATAATCAATCGCCACGTGGTTTCCCAACGGCGTGCGAAACTTGGCTGGTGCATCGCGATCCAGCCGCTGCATCTGGTCCCAGCCCAGCATCGCGCGCAGGGGCGGCAGCAGGTCGAACCTGCGCCAGTCCTCGGCGGTTTTGACGCCGGAAAGGTGGGGCAGCAGCCAGTCTTCAAGGCTGTCCATCAGCGCCTCATCCGACATATCGGGCAACCCGCCGCCGCCCTGCAACAACATCACCCGTGCGCGAAACAGCGCCGCAGCACCGCTGATCCGCAGGCCCAGGTCGCGCACACCGTCCAGCATGGCGCGCGCCACCTGTTCGGGGTCGGCGTCAGGCCAGGTGCGATCATCCAGCACCAGCGCGCCAAGGCTTTCCTGTTGCCGCGTCAATACGCGGCGATCACGGCGCGACCATATACAGACATCGCGCCATGCAATCCGATCCGCGAACAAATCGCGCAGTTCGCCCTCGCCAATCGGCAGGGCCAGCCGGATGCGCGCCTCGCGCCCGTCGCCGTCAAGATCGGTGGCGACAATCAGGCGCTGGCCTGCCAGCGGGTCGGCAGCGTCCAACACCGCACCCTTGCCGCCTGACAGGATATAACGCGGCGCATCGCCCGCGCGCCGCAACCCGATCCGGTCAGGATAGGCAAGGGCTGCGCAGGCGGCGGGGCTGAGGGGTTCACCCGTCGCAGGGGCCAGTTTGGCAAGGCGCTTGGCCTCTTGCCTGATTTGCTCAAGGGCGGCGCGGTTGACCTGTGTGTCCGGTTTTGCCTGTCCGGTGATCAGCCGCAGCCGCATCCCCAGATCGGCAGGTGCACCCCGCAGCGGGTCACGTGCCGCCATCAGAGCGGCGAGGGCTGCCGCGCTACGCCCGGCGCGCAATAGCATATGCCCAAGACGCGGATGCAGGGGCAGGGCGGCCACCTTGCGCCCGTGCGCGGTGATCCCGCCGGTGCGGTCCAGCGCCCCCAGACCCACCAGCAGGTCGCGCGCATTGGCCAGCGCGCCTTCGGGTGGCGGCGTGAGAAAGGCCAGATCATCGGTCCCCCACAGCGCGAGTTCCAGCGCCAGTCCTGTCAGGTCTGCCGCTTCGATCTCGGCCGGGGGAAAGGCGGCGCGCGCGCCGTCCTCACCCTTGGTCCACAGCCGGTAACATACGCCTTGCGCCACGCGCCCCGCCCGGCCCGCACGCTGGGTTGCCTCGGCGCGGGTCACAGGTTCCGTCACAAGCCGCGACATGCCGCTGTTCGGGTCAAACCGCGCGCGGCGTGCCTGGCCCGCATCCACGACCACGCGGATGTCCTCGATCGTCAGCGAGGTTTCGGCGATCGACGTGGCAAGCACCACCTTGCGGCCCTTGTCCACGGGCGCGATCGCGGCGCGCTGGGCGGCAAAGGGCAGGGCGCCATACAGCGGGCGCAGGCTGCAATCTGCGGGCAGGCATTTGGCCAGCAGGCTTTCGACGCGCCTGATTTCACCCTCACCGGGCAGGAACACCAGAACGCCGCCGGTATTGTCGGCCACGGCCTGTTGCACCAGATCGGCGGTCGCTGTTTCAAGGCGCGTGGTCTTGGGTGTCGGGCGATCTAGCCAGCGGGTTTCCACCGGGTAGCTGCGCCCTTGGGAGGTGATCATCGGCGCGTTACCCATCAGGTCGGCCACCGGCCCTGCGTCCAGTGTGGCGGACATGGCCAGCAAGATCAGATCGGGGCGCAGGGCATTGCGCACCTCAAGCGCGAGGGCGAGCCCCAGATCGCCATTCAGGGACCGTTCGTGAAATTCATCAAAGATCAGCGCGCCGATACCCGTCAGTTCCGGGTCGCTCTGGATCATGCGGGTCAGGATGCCCTCGGTCACGACCTCGATCCGCGTTTGCGCAGAAACCTTGCTGTCGCCCCGCATCCGGTAGCCGACACGCGCGCCAACCTTTTCCCCCAACTGCTGTGCCAGCCGGTCCGCGGCAGCGCGGGTCGCAAGGCGGCGCGGCTCCAGCATGACGATCCGCCCCTCGGTCAGCCCGGCATCCAGCATTGCCAAGGGCACGCGGGTGGTTTTGCCTGCCCCCGGTGGGGCTTGCAGCACGGCCCGCCCGTGCGTGCGCAGGGCGGCGACCAGATCGGGCAGGACAACATCAATGGGCAGCGTTTCGACCATCCGTGTGTTGGACCCTGCACGCGCGGTCTTGTCAATCGCGGCGCATGCGACCACGATCCGCGCGAACCGGATCTGGGGATTGTTTGTGCGTGATATTTCGGCCTCGGCGGTGATGATGGGGCTGTTGGCCGCTTTTGTCGGCTACGCGGCGTCCTTTGCGATCGTGCTGGCGGGGCTGACGGCTGCGGGGGCGAGCGACGGTCAGGCCGCAACCGGCCTGTTTTTTGCGACCCTTGGCATGGGGATTTGCAGCATTTGGCTGCCTGCCATCACACGTATTCCGGCGGCGGTGGCATGGTCGACACCCGGTGCAGCGTTTCTGGCCTCGAGTGTGCTCTTGCCCGGCGGGTTCGGCGAAGCTGTCGGCGCGATGACCCTTGCAGCCGCGCTGATCGTGCTCACGGGGATCGTGCCAGCCCTTGGGCGGGTGGTTGCGGCGATCCCCAAACCGATTGCCAGCGCGCTATTGGCGGGGGTTCTGTTGAAACTTTGTCTGGCACCTGCGGTCGGCCTTGGGGTCGCGCCCTGGCTGGTCTTGCCCGTGCTGGTCGCCTGGGTTCTGGGCATGGCTGTGCATCGGTTGGCAGCAATGCCTTTGGCGGTGGCCGCCTTTGTGGGTGTGTTGGTGGTGACGGTCGACGCGGGCGCGATGCCGCCGCTGGCCGCATTGTCCTTGCGGGAGTTTGCCCTCGTGCCGCCCGTATTCACCCTGCGCGCGTTCATATCTGTCGCGCTGCCGCTTTATCTGGTGACGATGGCGGGGCAGAATATCCCCGGTTTTGCGGTGCTGGAATTGAACGGTTATCCGGTCGTGCGCCAGTCGTTCCTGCGCAAAACCGGTCTGGCGAGCCTGCTGATCGCGCCCTTTGGTGCGATCCCTGTGAACATGTCGGCGATCACCGCCGCGATGATGAGTGGCGAGGATGCGGGCGCCGACCCCGCGCGCCGCTACTGGGCCGCGATTACATCCGGTGTGGTCTATATGGCGCTGGCGCTGGCCGCGGGGGCGATCACCACGCTGGCCGGACTGGCCCCGGCCGTGCTGATCACCGCCGTGGCGGGGCTGGCCCTGATCCCGGCACTTGTCGGATCACTGTCTGCCGCCTTTGCCGATAAATCCCAAACCGAAGCCCCCGCACTGACCTTTCTGATTGCCGCAAGCGGGATGACCCTGCTGGGGGTCAGTGGCGCGTTCTGGGGCGTGCTGGCGGGGGTGTTGATCTGGACCGTGAAACGTCTGCGCCCCTAGACATGGACACAGTCGCGCGCGATGTAAGGGGCATGACGATGATTGATGATCTTGCTGAACGATTGCGCGCGGGCGAACGCCGCGCTCTGGCCCGCGCCATCACGCTGGTCGAAAGCGCACGCGCCGACCATCGCGCGCAGGCGGCAGAGCTGTTGGCGGCGCTGGGGACCGCAAAACAGGCCTTGCGGATCGGACTTTCAGGCACACCGGGCGTTGGTAAATCAACCTTTATCGAGGCATTCGGCCTGATGCTGACCGCGCAAGGCCTGCGCGTGGCGGTTTTGGCGGTGGATCCGTCAAGCGCACGCTCGGGGGGGTCGATTCTTGGGGACAAGACGCGGATGGAGCGCCTGAGCCGCGATGAATTGGCCTTTATCCGCCCTTCGCCCAGCCAGACGCAACTGGGCGGCGTCGCGCGCCGCACCCGCGAGGCGGTGGCCCTGTGCGAAGCGGCCGGATTTGACGTGGTGCTGATCGAAACAGTGGGCGTGGGTCAGTCGGAAACCGTTGTCGCGGAAATGTCGGACCTGTTCGTTTTGCTACTTGCGCCTGCGGGCGGCGACGAATTGCAGGGCGTCAAGCGCGGCATCATGGAGATTGCCGATTTGATTCTGGTGAACAAGGCCGATGGCGAATTGAAATCGCAGGCCCTGCGCACCTGTGCCGATTACGCGGGCGCCCTGCGTCTGATGCGCAAACGCCCCGAAGACCCCGAAGGTTTCCCCAAGGCGATCGCCGTGTCGGCCCTGGAAACACAAGGGTTGGACGCGGCCTGGGGGGATATGCAAACGCTGATCAATTGGCGGCGCGACAATGGCATATGGGCGGCGCGGCGCAGGGATCAGGCCCGCTTTTGGTTCCACGAGGAAGTGCGCGTGCAATTGCTGGCACGGCTGCGCGATGATCCGGCGATGCGCGCCCGCCTTGAAGCGGCCGAAGCCGATGTTGCGGCGGGTCGCGTGCTGCCCTCGGTGGCGGCGGCGGGGGTGGTTGATCCGGCTTTCCCAGCCAAGACGTAAAGGCAATTCACTTTGCGCGCGGATTCCGGCAAAACACGCGCCATGCGGGTTGACGGGCACACGGAATCCTCGTAACTCCCGCGAACCGAATTCACGACCCTGCCACATCGGGAGGGTCAAAGCCGTTTGAAACGGGGACGCGGGCCGATCCGCGCTACCGAAAGACAAGGATACGAGATATGTCGCGCCGTTGCGAATTGACCGGAAAAGGGCCGATGTCTGGCAACAATGTCAGCCACGCCAAGAACAGAACCCGCCGCCGCTTTTTGCCGAACCTGCAGGAAGTGTCGCTGATGTCGGATGTTTTGGGCCGCACGTTCAAGCTGCGTATCTCGAACGCGGCGCTGCGCACGGTTGATCACCGTGGTGGTCTGGATGCGTTCATGGCCAAAGCCAAGGACGCCGAACTGTCCGCCGATGCCCTGAAAATCAAGAAAGACATCGCCAAGGCACAGGCCGCCGCCTGATCCCTTGCAGATGTGTTTTCCGGCCCGATGGTTCGCCCGTCGGGCCTTTTGCGTTGCCGTGTTTGCGCAGCGTCCGGTCTGAACGTGACTTTCAGTGTTCGCCGCGCTCCAGCCCCGCCATGTAGTCTGGCAATGTGACCGACCCACCCTCCTGATCAGTCCGGGCGCGTTCGGCTGCCGAGAGGTCGTCTTGCAGATAATCAAGCCGCTTCCATTTGGGGCGGGGGGCCGTGCCGTCCGGCTGGGGGACAAACCGCGAGTGTTCCTGAAGCGTCATGCGGTGCACGTAGCGGGGGCAGTTGTCAAAGACGTTGTCCAGTGTCACATGCACCATGAATTGCGCGCCGGGATACTGGCCCAGCAAATCATCATTATGCGATATTCGGGCTTTGCCATGAAGCCGTAGCCGGTTCGGCTTTTCAAAATTGATGAACAACAGACCGACTTTGCCATTTTCCGCGATATTCCCGCAGGAATAATACATGCCGTTCCCGTCGTAATTCGGAAAAGCTAGCTCACTTTCGCTCAGCACTCGCACGAAGCCCGGCAAGCCCCCCTTGTAGGACACCGTTGGCTGCCCGTCCGGGTCGATTGTCGATAAAAAGAACATCGAAGCCTCGGCAACGAACTTTCGGGCATGTTCGTCAAGCGTGTCCATGAGATCTTCGGCTTCAACCCTGTCAGCGAGCCGACGCGTTTCGAATTGATCCTGAAGGGCGCGGTGGGGCTCTTGAAAAATTCTACTCATAGGCTGGTCCTCTGCGATAGAATGCATGTCTGCGCGACGGCGAACGAAGTTCATGGCCAATTGTGCGGGCTATGCGAAGCAACCCTTGGGATCGCTTCTGAAGCTGGCAGAAGCATGAACCGGATCACGGTCCGAGGCAATCGCGTGGTTCTTCACCAACCTTTGTCGGGCACGTCGCACCCCGCGCCAGTCCCGTAGTTGCGGCTAAAGCATCTGGAATTGCAGCGGCAACAGATAGGGGAAGCTCGTGCGTGGATCGACGTCGATCCGCATCAGCGGGCCCATCGCCTCGCCCCATTTCGCGTTTACCGGGCAGGCCGCGAGGTGAGTCTGGGCGGCTTTCAAATCGTCAGTTTCGAAATATCCAAACAGCGTCAGCCCGTGGCGGAAAATGTTGTAATTCGAAATCCCGGCTTCGCGCAACGTCGCGAGCATGTCCGGCCATATGTCATCGTGGCGTTTCTTGTATTCGTCTTCGCAGCCCGGGCGGACTTCCAGAACCCATGCGTAGGATGCCATCACGCGTCTCCTTTCCAGTTTGTGAAACAATCGCGCAAGGCGACAATTTCAGTGAGCACGTCCTCGAACAGCGTATTCATGTAGTCCTGGTGGACCGGTTCGATTGCCAAGGCCCCGTCATACCCCGCGTCCCGCAGCGTGGCGAACATCGCCGGAAAATTCAGCGTGCCGTGGGCGAATTTGGTCTGAAGCGCCCCCATTTTGGCCTGCCGCAAGTGAACGTGCCCCGCGTGTGGCGCAAGCGGGTCGATTTCTTCCTGCCGATAGCCAAGACAGGCAAAGTGGGAATAATCCAGCGCCAGTAGCACGCCGGTCTTTTCGACAAGCCGCTGCACGATCGACGGGGATTCGGCAAAGGAATGAACATGCGGTTCGATGCACAGGCTGGCGGTATGATCCTTGGCCATCGCCACCATTTCGCGCAGGGCGGTGACTGATATCGCCTCGGCCTCGCTGCGCGACTGGCCCGGGTTCACAATGCCGGGCAGGATAAAGACCGAGCCGATCCCGGCCGCATCGGCAAAGGTCAGCACCTGCTTGAGATCCCGTAGGTTTTCATCGAGCGCACCGGGCAGCGCGAGGTTGCGCCCGCCCAGCCCCTCGCCAAAGAGGTGGTAATAGTTGGGCAGTTTGACACCCAGATCGCGCAGACCGTTCGCCGCCGATGTCGGGTCCGTCAGGATTGCCGATTTGTCCAGCGCCGAGCGATAGAACAACCCCACATCCAGCGCATTGATCCCCAGGGCTTTTGAAATATCGGCCGCTTCGCGCAGCGTGCAGGATGGTAATGACCATGCGGTCAGTGACAGATACATGTCCTATTCTCCTATTGTCGCCAGCGCTCCGCTTGCCGCCGAGCGATACATCGCGTCCAGCGCCTCGGTTACGCGGGCACCGCATTCGGCGTCTGAGGCATTCACCACCGCGTCGCCCGCGCAGAGTTGCGCAAAGACCCGCACGGGCAGCGTGCCGTCATATTCGGCCTCTTGCGGCGAGATATCAAAGATATCGTCCGCACCGTCCATCCGGTGCAGCGACAGGCGCGCGCGTTCGTTGTCGAACATGATCATGCCTTCGGTCCCGTAGATGCGGATATCCATGTGCATGCCCTTGTGTTTGGGCGTTGTCGCCGATCCCGACAGCGCAACCGTTGCGCCGTTGGTCGCCCGGGCGCAGGCCGCGTCGTAGTAATCCACACCCGAGCCGGATTTCCCGTCCATGCAATAAACGCTTTCGAATTGCAGGTCGGCGACGTGGCATAGCCAAGCCAGCGAATGGGACATCTGCCCCCAGCCATAACCGCCCGCCTTTGCCGGGTCGGCCCATGTGGATGCGGGCGGGCGGAACATCTGACCATCGGTTTCAAGCATCGGTTGGCCCGCGAACAGATCCCCGAGCGCCGAGCCCATCTGGCACACGGCATGGCGCACCTCGCCGATACGCCCGTCGCGCACCCATGCCGCGGCTTGGGCGGTATAGGACGTGAAGTTCGCCCCGGTCGGCACCAGAACCTGCTTTCCCGCCGCCATCGCCGCGTCTGCAATCGCACGACCATCGGCCGCCGTGGTGGCCATCGGCTTTTCCACAAGCACGTGCGCTCCGGCCTTCAGGGCGGCAACTGCCGGGCCGGTATGGGCGGTGTGGGGCGTGGACACCATCACACCGTCAAGGCGTTCCGCTGCCAGCATATCGTCCAGATCGCGGTATTGCCCCGTGATGCCGAATGCGGCACCCGCCTTTTGCAGCCTGTCCGCGTCAAGGTCGCAGATTGCCACGACCTCGGCCTGCGGGCAGTCGGAAATGGTCGGGATGTGGTTCACCGTGGCCCACCAGCCGATGCCGACCACGCCTATCCTTGCTGTCATGTCTTCTGGCCTTTCACGTCTTGCGCAACCGTCGAGCGATAGACGTTTTGCATGTGCTGTTCAGCGGCCAGCGCCGCCGCGACCGGATTGCGCGATTTCAAGGCTTCAAGCAGGGCGCGGTGATCCTTCATGCTTTGTGCAAGAACCGTCGGATGTTCGGATGCCCGTCGCCGAAATTCGAGACCAAGCGAATTGAGGCTTTCGCCGATCCGCTTGAGAAAGGCATTACCGCATCCGGTCCAGATTGCCTCGTGGAATTTGAAATCCGAGACGCGGAACGCCTTTGGATCCGCCAGGGTCGCTTCCTGTTGTTCCAGTACCGCCTGCAACTCGGTCAGTTGCGCGTCCGACATGTTCTGCGCCGCGCGCCGTGCCACATCGCCTTCGATCAGCGAGCGGGCGTCATAAAGTTCGCGGATGTTCATATCTTCAAGGGACAGGAAGAACCGGATCGGGCCAAGCAGGGCCTCTCCGTCCAGCCGGCTGATATAGGCGCCACCGCCCTGCCGCGACGTGACGACACCCAGAATGGCCAGCCCGCGAATGGCTTCGCGCACCGAGGGGCGCGAGACGTTCAGCATCTCGGCCAATTCGCGTTCGGGGGGTAATTGATCGCCGGGCTTTAGCGCGCGACTTGTCACCATCTCGAGGATACGTTTGGCGACGATCTCGGCCAGCGGCGGTCGCGCGATGGGTTCTTCCAGCTGAAATACCGATTTCTTTGCGTTCATGGTGCTGCCCCTTCCGTTTTTGTGCCCTTGCTGCGCCCCATCAGAAAGCCAAGGTTCAGCCTTGGTGCGATCACCGACGCGATCAGGAGAATCCCGATCACACCCGTCTGGATATGCCCTGTGACATTCATCAAGGCCATCCCATTGCGCAGGTTGAGGACGATCAATGCGGCCAGCAGGGTGCCCACAAGGCTGCCTGATCCGCCAAAGATGCTGACGCCGCCCAACAGCACGATGGTGATGATGTCCAGCTCGAACCCGTTGGCCACGTCCCCGCGGACCGCTCCGACGCGCGCCGCAAACAGCAACCCGGCAAGGGCGGCGACCAGCCCGGATGCGATGAACAGGATCATCTTGTGTTTCGCGGTGTCGATACCGGCAAAGTCGGCGACGTTACGATTGTTGCCGATCAGGTAGGTCTTGCGGCCAAAGCCGCTGCGCTGAAGGACGACGTAGAAAAACAAGAACAACACCACGAAAACAAGGATCGCAAAGGGCAGATCGCCGATGAACCCCTGTTGCCCCAGCGCGTCGAACCAGTCTGGGAAATCCGTGATGCCGCGGTCTTCGACCAGCACCCGTGCCAAGCCCCGAAAGCCGATCAGCGTGGCAAGCGTCACCACAAGTGACGGCAATCCGACCTTGGCGATGAAATACCCGTTCAGCGCCCCGCCGATCATGCCGATGATCAAAACGATCACGATCGCCAGTCCTGCGGGCACGCCTGCCGCGAACATCCAGCCGAAGGCACAGGCGGCCAGCCCCATCATCGACCCGACCGACAGGTCAATTTCGGCGTTGATGATGATGAAGGTCATGATCAGCGCCACGATGATCTTTTCGATCGACAGTTGAAACAGGTTGATCTGGTTGGAGAGGGTCAGGAACTGCGGCGACAGGATCGCATTGACAACGATGATGCCAAGCAGGGCGACCAGCAGGAAACCTTCCCAACTCCGAAGTTTGGCCAGATAGGTCATGGTTGCGCCTCTTGTGTTTGGGCGGTCAGTTCTTGTTTGATCTTTTCTTCGGCGCGCTGGTGTTCACGGGCCTGTCGCGATGCCACGAGGCGGCGCATCAGCAGGGCGTCGGCGGCGACCGACAACAGGATCAGGACGCCCAGCACGGCTTCGCGCCAGAATTCGCTGACCAGTTGCCAGCGCACCAGACTGCTGTCGATCAGATCCACAAGGATCGCGCCGATCAGCGCGCCGACCACAGTGCCCGACCCGCCAAAGATATTGACCCCACCGACCACGGATGCGGCGACCGATTTCAGCTCGAAACCAAGCCCGGCAACAACTGTGATCGTGCCGAACCTTGCAAGGAACATGAACCCGGCCAACCCGCCCAGAACCCCCGCAAGCACAAAGGCGACAAAGACCGTCAGGCGCGTGTTGATACCCGCCATTTCGGCAGCTTCGGGGTTCGATCCGATCGCGTAGAGTTTGCGCGCGGCGCGCAGCCGCGTCAGCGCGATATGCACCACGATCACAACGGCCACGGCGGCAACAAACCCCGCGCGAAACTGAAGCCCGCCGACCTGCAACAACACCGTGTTTGGAAAGGACACCAGCCATTCGGGCAGGTTCGCCGTCGAGATCGACTTGGAGTCCGAGTATTCGACCAGGGCGGACCGGAACAGCGCAAGCGTGCCAAGGGTGACGATGATCGACGGGATTTTGGCATAGGCGACCAACAGGCCGTTGATGGCCCCGAATATGGCGCCAACCGCCATCGCGTAAAGGACAAGAACCACGGGGCCAAGGTCAGGGTTGTTCGAGATCAGACTGCCCGTCGCAAAGGCCACGAACCCCACGATCGAGCCGATCGACAAATCGATATTGCGGGTGATGATCACCAGGGTCTGCGCCGTCGCGATCAATGCCATGATCGCCACCGAACTGGAAATCCGGTTGAACAGCCGCCCGTTCAGATAGTTGGGCACGACCGAGGCAAAGAACAGGATCACCACGATCAGAACCGCCAGCAGGGCCAGGATGCGCAGGGTCTGTGGCCCAAGTTTGTCGATTGCGCGCAGCATCACGATGCCTCCTTTAGACCGGCCTGTCCGGTGGCCATTACCATGACGCTTTCCTGCGTAGCCTTTTGGGCGGGAATGATCCCCATTTGCTGGCCCTCCCGCATCACCAGAATGCGATCACCCAGCGCCAGCACTTCGGGCAGGTCCGATGAAATCACCAGCGCGGCCCCGCCGCCCGCGACAAATGCGCGGATCAGGTCATGCACTTCAGCCTTGGCCCCGACATCAATGCCGCGGGTCGGTTCATCGAAGATCAGGATGTCCGGTTCCATATTGAGCCATTTCGCCAGCATCACTTTTTGCTGGTTGCCGCCAGACAGTGTGCCGACCGCAATTTCCACATCCGGTGTGCGGATATTGAGCCTTTCGCGGTAAGTCTCGGCGGTGGCGCGTTCCCTGTCACGATCCAGAATGCCCATCGGGCCAAGGAAATCCGCCAGCGTGGCGACGCTCACATTGGCGCGGATCGGCATCGGCATGGCAAGACCAAGCTTGCGACGGTCTTCGGAGACATAGGCGATCCCGGCCTGCATGGCCTGCTGTGGTTTGGTCATGTGCATTGTCTGCCCCTTGACCGTGACGGTGCCACGGGTGGCGGGCGTGACGCCAAAGATCGACAGGGCGACATCTGTGCGACGTGCCCCCACAAGGCCAGCCATACACAGCACTTCGCCGCGATGAAGCGCAAAGCTGATATTCTCGAAAACGCCGTCCAGGGTCAGACCCTCGGCCTGCAGGAAAACCTCGTCGGTGGCGGTGCTTGGTGCCTTGGTGAAGTAGTTGCCGACCTCGCGCCCGACCATCTCGGCAATCATGCCATCCGATGTGACCTCGGCGATCGGGCGGGTCGAAATATGTGTTCCATCGCGGATCACCGTCACGCGGTCGGCGATCTCGAATATCTCTTCCAGGCGATGGGAAATATAGACGACGGCCACCCCCTGTTCGGCCAGGCTGCTGGCGATCCGGCGCAGTTGCGCGGCCTCGTGCGCCGACAGCGATGCGGTCGGTTCATCCATGATCAACACGCGCACATCTTCGGACAGCGCGCGCGCGATTTCGACGGCTTGCTGTTCGGCGAGCGTCAGCCCGCTGGCGATTTGTTCCACGTCAAACGACATGCCGATCCGGGCAATCAGATCGCGCGCGTTCCTGCGCTGTTGCTTGCGGTTCAGCCAGATACCTTCCTTGGTTGAGCTGATGAAAATGTTTTCGGCCACATCCAGGTCGGGAAAGACCATCGGTTCCTGATAGATCGCGGCGATACCGACATCGCGGGCCGCCTGTGGCCCCGTCATGGTTTTTGCCGATCCGTCCAAAAGAAGTGTGCCGCTGGTGGGCTGGTGAATCCCGGTCATGATCTTGATCATCGTCGATTTGCCGGCACCGTTTTCGCCCACCAAGGCGTGAACTTCGCCCGGAAAGAGGTCGAGCGACAGATCACTTAGCGCGTGGGTCATTCCAAAGGATTTGGAGACGCTGCGCAGCTGCAAAAGGGGGTCGGTCATCGGGGTTCTCCAAAATGGGTCGCGGCAGGAGGGAGTAACCCGCCGCGACCCCTCGCAAGCGCCGTTAGCCGGCAGCGGCTTCGACGTTTTCACTGGTGTAGATGGTGAACGGCCCCATCAGGATCCGCTTGGAACCGGGGCGACCGGGGTCTTCCTCGATGGTAAAGTCACCCATCCGACCGGCGGTGAAGGATTCACCGATTTCACCAGACAGCTGACCGGTAGCCAGACCGTATGACGTAAAGTAGGTCAGGTAACCAAGGTCGCGGAAGTCCCAAAGGGCGAACTCCGGCGCGCAGCCGTTCATGGTGTAGGACACCATTTCCGAAGGCAGCCCAAGGCCCGACACCTTGACCTGATCGCACAGGCCTTCGTCCTGCATCGCCTTGGCCGCGGCCTGAATGCCCACGGTTGTCGGTGACATGATCACGCCCAGATCGGGGTATTGATCGACAAGCGAGAGTGCGCGGTTATAGCTGACCTCGGCCTGATCATCGCCATAGACGATATCGACCAGTTCGATGTTGGCATATTTATCATCCTCGAGCGCCGCTTGCATCGAGGCGATCCAGGCATTCTGGTTGGCCGCATCGGGCGTTGCCGAGAGCACGGCCATCTGGCCTTCACCGCCCAGGATGGAATAGGCCATATCGGCCATCACCACCCCCATGTCGCCAAAGTCGACCTGCGCCACGAAGATATCTTCGCCTTCGCCGCTGGGGATCGGGCTATCCCATGTCACGACCCGCGTGCCGTTCTCCTGTGCTGCGACAGCGGCAGGGGCGATCTGATCACCCGCGTTGTTGGACAGCATCACGGCGCCCTGACCTTGGGTCGCCGATGTCGTCATGATCTCGATCTGTCCGGCGACCGAATTTTCCGGCGTTGGGCCGACGAACAGCAGCTCGCCGGGGTTGGCCAATTCGGCATGGGCCTCCTGCGCGCCTTCATTGGCCTGATCAAAGACCAGAATACCAAGGAATTTGGGCAGCAGGACCATGTTGACCTCTTCGCCGCCTTCAAGCGCGGTCTGCGCATTCGCAAGACCGGCGGCACTCATCATCAATGCGGCCGTGAGGCCAAGTGTTTTCAGCGATTTCATGTTTTTCTCCTCCGTTGAAATCTTGTCGTCAGTCGTTTCCAGTGTTCCGCGCCCTCCCGGCGCGGGTTTCGTGGTTCTTGCCTTCAGGCCTGCCCTACGGTCTGGCGTTGGCGTCCCAGACCCTCGATGCCAAGTTCCATGACCTGTCCCCTGCGCAGATAGACCGGTGGTTTTTGCCCCAACCCGACGCCGGGCGGGGTGCCCGTTGAAATGATGTCGCCGGGGTGAAGGGTCATGAATTGGGACAGGTGGTGAACAAGGTGGGCAACCCCATACACCATCGTTCTGGTCGATCCGTCCTGGTAACGGTGGCTATCCACCTCAAGCCACATATCCAGATCTTGCGGGTCTGCGACCTCGTCTCGGGTGACCAGCCAGGGGCCGATCGGGCCAAAGGTGTCGGCGCTTTTGCCCTTGACCCACTGGCCGCTGAATTCCATCTGAAACGCCCTTTCGGACACGTCATTGACCACGCAATAGCCCGCAACGTGACCCATTGCATCGGCTTCCTCGACGTAGCTGGCCTTTTTGCCGATCACGACACCCAGTTCGACCTCCCAGTCGGTCTTTTGTGAATTGCGCGGGATCAGCACATCATCGTTTGGTCCGCAAATCGCGCTGGTCGCCTTCATGAACAGGACAGGATGCGCGGGCACCTCCATGCCGGATTCCGCCGCGTGATCGGAATAGTTCAGGCCGATGCACATGAACTTGCCCACCTGCCCGACGCAGGGGCCGACCCGGCTGTCAGCCGGCAGCTCGGGCAGGGTCGCAAGATCAATTTGCCGCAGGGCCGCCAGGCCGTCATCGGACAGCGTTGCGCCGCTGATGTCCTCGACATGAGCCGACAAGTCACGAAGCGTTCCAGCCTCATCCAATGCGGCTGGTTTTTCCTGTCCTGCTGGGCCAACACGAAGCAGTTTCATTCATTTATCCTTTCAATACGGGAACGGGTTTGCGCGGCCCGCGACCGGACAGCGCCGCCGTCAAATCATCGGCCACCAAGCCTTGCAAGCGGCCAATCGCTGCTTCGGAATACCAGGCCGCGTGTGGCGTCAACAGACAGTTGGGTGCCCCGCGCAATGGCGACGTCGCCGGGAGCGGTTCGGTCTGAAAGACATCCAAAGCAGCGCCTGCAATCGTGCCATTTTCCAGGGCGGCCGCGAGATCGTCTTCGTTGATCAAAAGGCCGCGCGCGGAATTGACCATCATCGCGTGCGGTTGCATCTGCGCCAACCGTTTTGCGTTGAAAAAGCCAGTTGTCTGCGGCGTGCCGGGCGCGTGCAATGAAATGATGTCAGCCTGCGCCAGCAAGGTGTCGCTGCTGACCAGTGACACGCCTGCGGCCCTGGCCTGTGCGGGCGACAGGCCGGGGTCCGCGACAATGAACTGAAAGCCGAACCCCACAAGGCGCGCCTTTACCGCAGACCCGATCTGCCCCATCCCGAAAAAACCGACGGTCGTTTCCGCAAAGGGTTTCATCGGCTTGCAGACATTCACAGCCGCCCAGTCACCGGCCCGCACCGAGGCGTCAAGCGGCACCAGTTTGCGCAACAGTGCCAGGATTGCTGCGGCCGTATGATCCGCAACCTCGTCGGCGCAGTAATCGGGAACATATCCGACCCTGAGGCTGGCGGCGGCGGCGGCTTCGAGGTCGATGTTGTCATACCCCACGCCATAGCGAATGACCGTTGCGCCGGGCCGCACGGCCTGCGCGGCCAAGGGGCCGAATGTGGCGAACTGGACCGCGACGGCATCGGCATCTTTCACGGCCTCTGCCACTTCGGCGTCGGTTTTGCACTGATGCGCGGAAAATGCCGCCCCGGCAGAGGCCGCCGCCGCTTCTTCGGCCACAAGGCTGGGGAAGGTGTAGTCGGTGATGACAACTTTCTGGCTCATGCGCCCTCCGCGAGATAATCATGAATGACCTCGCCCTGCACCAGGGTGAAATCTGCGCGCCAATAGACGCCTTGAAGCGGCTCCAGCACGGGCAGGCGAAAGACCGGAAGCTGGGCATTGGGCCGCAACTCGACGGTGCAGGGACCGATCCATGCCTCGTGCACCTGCACATCAGACAACTTGCGGCTGGTCAGTTGCCGAATGGCGGGCTGTCCGTCGATGTGATCCACCGCCTTGAGGTTCAGGTTCGTCGTAAAGTCGAAATAAGGGGCCAGCCCGTCATCCGCGATCCGGCGCTGCTTGTAGGGTAGGGTGCCAGTCAGCACGTCGATCCCGTTGCGTTCGACGGTGCCGACCATCAGGTCACCGCGACATGTTAATTCCGGGGTGCCCAGCTTTTTGGGTTGGCCATGCACCTCGCGTCCGTGGGCGACACCGATATCGGACGACAGAACCAGATAGGGCGAATAGGCACCGATCCGGTCACCAAGGCGGGCGGCGATCATCACGTTGGCCTCGCAGTAGGGGCCAAGCCAATCGGTGTCATTCATCTTGTAGATATGCGCGCAGACGACATCCCCGACCGGTTCAAGGGGCGGGGGCAACAAAAATGCCATCGCATCGGGGTCAGTGCGCCAATAGACACTCATGACCTCGGCATTGCGGAAAGCAAAGGGAAAGGGGGGAATCATCGGCGCATCCCAAGGGGTCGAAAAACCGCCCTTGCGGATATCGTCCTCGGTCGGCTTGCTGACACCGTAACGGGTGTTCATCATTATCCCCTCCCAGTGGTGTGCCGGTCGGATCAAATGCTTTTGACTTCCGCCGACAGGTCACATACCAATTAATTGGTCATACCAATTTGACGATTCGCGAGAGGAAAGCAAGAAGAATGTTCGACCTATCACCAATTGAGATCCCGGATCTGTCGGGAAAGACCATCCTGATCACAGGTGCTGGACGCGGGATTGGCGCGGTTCTTGCGGGGAAAATCGCGGCCAGCGGGGGCAAGGTCTATGCGGGCATTCTGAATGCACCAGACCCCGCGTGGGCTGATCATCTGAAAGACTGCACGCTTGTTGATCTTGACGTCACCGATGCCGGCACAATCGCCACGGTGCTGACGCGCATCAAATCCGAAAACGGCCGTCTTGATGCGCTGGTTAATAACGCAGGTTCAATCGCGCCGATTGGCCATATCGACACGCTTGCCACGGAATCCCTGCGCCAAGCCTATGAGATCAACGCGCTGGGCGTGCACCGGATGACCTGCGCGGCCCTGCCGTTGCTGCGCGCATCAAAGGGGGTGGTGGTGAACGCCGGCACGGGGGCCGCGACCACGCCGATGGAAGGCTGGACGGCCTACTGCAACTCGAAGGCGGCGGCGCGCATGATGACGATGATGTTCGCCAAGGACCTGGACGGCGGCGATGTGCAGTTCTTCTTTGTCGGTATCCCGCCGACCGATACTGAAATGCAGTCCGAGATCCGCACGGCGGGGCTGAACCCGATCAGCAAGATCGCCAAGAAAGACCTGGTGCATCCCGATGTGCCTGCCAGCGTTATGGCTTGGCTTTGCGGCCCCCAAGCCCGTAAACTTGACGAGGTGCTGCTCGACGTTCGCGAAGAGCCGTTCAAATCCATGATGGGCTGAACGGCCCCGCACGACCTGAAAAGGACCGCCCATGAAAGTCGCCAGCGTCGAGGCAATCCCCGTTTCCTATCAGGAACCCACCGATCACAACCGGTTTCGGTCTGTCTGTCTGGTCAAGATCACGGATCGGGACGGGCGTGTCGGCTGGGGCGAATCCTGCGCCTATTTTCCCGAGGCCACGCTTGCGACGGCCCGGATCATCGAAGGTCTGGCCCCGATCGTGATTGGCCGGAACCCGCTGCATACCGAAGCCATTTGGCACGACCTGAAACAGCATAGCTGGTGGTATGGCACGGGGGCCGGAATTGCCTCGATCGCCATATCCGGTATCGACATCGCCCTGTGGGACCTGAAGGGCAAACAGCTTGGCGTCAGCGTTCTTGACCTGCTGGGTGGGCCGGTGCGCGACACCCTGCCTGCCATTGCAAGCCTGCACGGCACCGATGCAAGCATCGACAAGATGGCCGAGGAAATCGCCGCCCATACGGCCACCGGCCTGCACGGGGCCAAGGTTGGGTTTGGCAAGGCTGGCAATGCAAATTTGGGGTTTGACGAGGCGCGCGATCTGGAATTTGTCGACAAGGTGCAGGCGGCGATGGGGCCGGGCAAGGATCTGATGATCGACCTCGGCGTCAAGAATTTCTGGGATGTCCCCACCGCCATCCGTCGTGCGCGCGCGTTCGAGGAACGCAATGTTGCCTGGCTCGAAGAACCGCTGGGCCACGACGACCCTTCTGGCTATGCCGCCCTGCGCGCAGCATCCGGCATCCGCATCGCCTATGGTGAGCGCGAATGGAATGCCGTGGGTGTCCAGCGGATCGTGCAGTCGGGCACGGTTGATGTGATCGGTCTTGATCCGGGGCGTGTCGAGGGGATCACGGGTTTTCGCAAAGCCGCCGAGATTTGTGCGCTTAACCGTCGACAGGCCAACGCGCATAACTTCTCGACGGCGATCGTCGGGGCCGCCAGTCAGGCGCTCAGCTTTGCCAGCCCCGCCTGTTATCTACTCGAACTTCAGCCCGTTTATGGCCCTGCGCAAAGCGATCTGGTTGATCGGCCGATCTGGCACAGGGACGGATCGGTGAACCGTCCCGAGGGACCGGGCCTTGGTATCGAAATCAACGAGGATCTGGTGCAGTCCGCGCGCATGGACCGCTAGGGCGCAAGGGACGGTCGTGGGCAGCGCAGACCGCGACGTCCTGACGCTTTTCGCCCCTGATGGACCATGTTAACCAATGCCCATGCCCAATTTGCGCCACGCCTTAGCGATCGTTCTTGCGCTGTTGATGACCTTCACCAGTCAGCAGATGGCCGAGGCGCGCGGGCAAGTGGTTGTTGCGGATGGCACGGGGCTTTGCGTGGCCCTGCATGGTGCAGCGCCTGTCGATGAAGGGGGCAAGCCCGCTGGCGCCACGCCGATCTGCCCGGACTGCGTGGTGTCCTTTATCATTACCAGCGCCCCGCCGGATGCATCAGATGTCCTGCGCAATCTGCGCGCCATGACCTTTGCCAGCGCCGCCATTGCGGCGCATGTCCAGCGTCCCGCTATCGCCCCCTTGGCCCGCGGACCCCCCGTTGCTTGTTTGAAAAACACATAATTTCAAACACCTAAAGCAATGTAAGGACATGACATGTCTCTCAAAACGACTCTTCTTGCGGCGACGGCTGCCGTGGCTTTTGCCCTGCCTGCCTTTGCCGGTGGGATCGAAATCCTCGATGCCTACGCGCGTTCCAGCGGGGCGATGGCGCAGTCCGGGGCGGCCTTTATGACGATCCGCAACAGCGGCGACACGGACGACCGTTTGATTGCCGTCGCATCGGATGCGGCCGCCCGCGTCGAGCTGCACACCCATATCGAGGACGAAAACGGCGTGATGCGCATGCGCGAAGTCGAAGGCGGCTTTGCAATCCCGGCAGGGGGTGATCACATCCTGCAACGCGGCGGTGATCATATCATGTTCATGGGGCTGACCGGCCCGTTTGTGCAGGATGAAATGGTCACCGTGACGCTGACGTTTGAAAGTTCCGGCGCACTGACGGTCGAGATACCTGTCGACAACGCGCGGATGCCGATGATGGGCGCGATGGATCAGGGCGATATGGGGGATCAAGGCGACATGGGCAGCGAGAGCAACTGACCGCCCGTTTTCATCCGCTTTGTCCCGGTGCAAACCCGTGTTAGCCTGCCACAAAGAAGGAATGTGACATGCGCCGACCGTGGCACCTTTGGGCCGTAGGGCTTCTCTCGCTCCTCTGGAACACGATGGGGGCGTTTGACTACCTGATGGTGCAGGCGCGGGTCCCAAGTTACCTGGGCAATTATACGCCCGAACAACTGGCCTATTTCACCAGCTACCCCTCGTGGGCGGTTGCCACCTGGGCGACAGGCGTGTGGTTTTCGGTGCTGGGGTCGGTGTTCCTGCTGGCGCGCAGCCGCTTTGCCAGCACGGCCTTTTTCATTGCGCTGCTTGGGCTGATCGCCACATCTGTCTATAGTTTCGGGCTGTCGGAGGTGTCGATAATCGACCTTGCTGGACCAACGGCCGCGCTCTTTTCAGCCGCGATTTTCATCATGATCGTGGTGTTTTGGGCCTATGCGCGGGGCATGACGCGGCGTGGATACCTGCGTTAGACGCTGCACATCGCGCGCGACTGATCCACAAACGTCCGGTAACGCTGCCAAAATGCCTCGGTGCTGGAATTATCGGCGGTGCGGGCCGCCTGGGCGCGATCAGGATCGCCAAAGAACGAAGCCGCGCGCGACATATCGCTGCCGCGCAGGGTCTGGTTGGCGGCTGCCTGCACACAGCCACACAAGGCCGGATTGGCCGCCGCGCGATCCGCCGCCAGGCAGGCCCGGCTGATTTCGCCTGTTGCGCCGCGCGTGCTGCCAACGCCTGCGCGGTTGGCCCCGGCGCAAGATGTCAAAAGAACAAGTGCCGAAAGAATGATAGCTCTACGCATAGATCCGCCTCGATGTTCGGCCCGCCCGCTTTGCGCGATGTCAGCCCGTGTGTGCCTGCGACGATTATGGCGGAAATGGGGGAGTGGGGGAAGGGGGTTAATCAGGTGCACATTGGCGCACTCATCGTTATTGACAGTAACGATATCCCATTGCCAAACCCCCAAAATCCCACCATATCCCCTTGTATGACTGACCTAGATCACATCCGCAATTTCTCGATCGTGGCGCATATTGACCACGGGAAATCCACGTTGGCTGACCGCCTTATCCAGTCCACGGGCACCGTGCAGGACAGGGATATGAAGGCGCAGATGCTTGACAGCATGGATATCGAGCGCGAGCGCGGGATCACGATCAAGGCCAACACGGTGCGGATTGATTATGTCGCGCTTGATGGGCAGAAATATGTGCTCAACCTGATCGACACCCCCGGACACGTCGATTTCGCCTATGAGGTGTCGCGCTCCATGCGGGCGGTCGAAGGCTCGCTTTTGGTGGTCGACAGCACCCAAGGGGTCGAGGCGCAGACACTGGCAAATGTCTATCACGCGCTGGATGCTGATCATGAAATCGTGCCTGTCTTCAACAAGATAGACCTGCCCGCGAGCGATATTTCCCGCGTTGCCGAACAGGTGGAAGACGTGATCGGGATTGATGCGTCGGGCGCGATTGCCGTATCGGCGAAAACCGGCGAAGGCATCCGCGAAACCCTCGAGGCGATCGTGCAGCATCTGCCTGCCCCCAAGGGCGACCGCGACGCGCCCCTCAAGGCGATGCTGGTCGATAGCTGGTATGACAGTTATCTGGGCGTGATCGTGCTGGTGCGGGTGATTGATGGCGTCTTGAAAAAGGGTGACCGCGTCAAATTCATGTCCAACAATACGGTGCATCACGTTGATCGGATTGGCGTTTTCCGCCCCGCGATGCAGGTCGTCGATGATCTGGGCCCGGGCGAGATCGGCTTTCTGACCGCCAGCATCAAACAGGTGCGCGACACCCGTGTGGGCGACACGGTGACCCATGAAAAGCGCAGTTGTGACAAGGCCTTGCCGGGGTTCAAGCCGAGCCAGCCTGTGGTTTTTTGCGGCTTGTTCCCGGTGGATTCATCCGAATTTGAAGACCTGCGCGATGCTATTGACAAGCTGGCCCTCAATGACGCGTCCTTCAGTTTCGAGATGGAGACATCCGCCGCGCTGGGGTTCGGGTTTCGCTGTGGCTTTCTGGGGCTGTTGCACCTTGAGGTGATCCGCGACCGGATCGAGCGGGAATACAACATCGAACTGATCACCACCGCGCCGTCGGTGATTTATCACGTGCACATGCGTGACGGGACGATGCAACTGCTGCACAACCCCGCCGACATGCCCGACCTGACCCATGTGGACCACATCGAGGAACCGCGCATCAAGGCGACGATTCTGGTGCCGGACGAATACCTTGGGGATGTGCTGAAACTGTGTCAGGACCGCCGCGGCATCCAGGAAGACCTGACCTATGCGGGCAGCCGCGCGATGGTGGTGTATGACCTTCCGTTGAACGAGGTTGTGTTTGATTTCTATGATCGCCTGAAATCCGTAACAAAGGGTTACGCCAGCTTTGATTACCAACTGACCGGCTACCGCGAGGATAATCTGGTCAAGATGTCGGTGCTGGTGAACGACGAACCCGTCGACGCCCTGTCGATGATGGTGCACCGCGACCGCGCCGAAATGCGGGGCCGCGCGATGGTCGAAAAGCTCAAGGACCTGATCCCCCGCCACATGTTCAAGATCCCGATTCAGGCAGCCATCGGCGGCAAAGTGATCGCCCGCGAAACCCTGTCAGCCATGCGCAAGGACGTGACCGCGAAATGCTACGGCGGGGATGCGACCCGAAAACGCAAGCTGCTGGACAAGCAGAAGGCGGGGAAAAAGAAGATGCGGCAGTTCGGCAAAGTGGATATCCCGCAGGAGGCGTTTATTTCGGCGCTGAAGATGGATAGTTAGGGCTGGTTGTATTGTGGCGTCCGGGGAAGGGATTGACCGAAGGGCAATTGCGGTCGAATTTAGGAGCTAAGGCACGCTGACGATTATCTAAAGGCTCTTTAGAATTAGATCGATAGCCTTTGCCTTCTCCTCTGAAATTAACGGTTTCGGAGTTTGTATATACTCGACAGCGTTCAGCTGGTCTCCTCTTCTCCTATTCTGTGGCGGTTCAAGGGATTCAATCAAGATCGCTTCTAGTGCAGAAATTGAAGATACAAAATCAATCTTATCCTGCGACTTTCCTAGATTCCCGCTTTCATCAATGGGACGTAGTCCGAACCAAGAAAATCGATCCCATCGGGCATTGAGGCGGTCTTTGGTATGCTCGAATAGCCTTTGCCCAAGCCTCGGTTCATCCACTCTACCTACGTAAACAACTTTGTCGCGGTCATGAAGAAGGTAAATTCCTATTTGTTCCGAGAAATCAATGGTATCCGATTTTGGTGTCGCTTGGCCAAACAGCTTTGGGTTGTTTTTCCACGAAACATTTTCTGACTTCCAATACATACCTAGACATTGAATAATACCTGTACTCTTTTCGCCTTCTTCCGTTTCTTCTGCAGAAGGCTTTTCCTGAGATTTCTTCTGAAGCTCAATCCGTAACGCATACATTCCTTTTCCAAGACGCACGTACTTCGATTTATCGCCTTTTTCGTTAATCGACTTGTTAATTATCATATTGACGGAATTTGCTGGAGTCGCTCCAAGCACCTGTCGATAGCCAGATGCCTCAATATCTTCAGCAATTTGAGTGTAGTGCATAGCTCCACTTGCTGCCGTAAGTACTTTTTGTATTGCCTTATCCCAGGTTAAGTCGGCCAAAAGTCGCTCCAATACTATCACTGCTCCCGCTCAGATTGCGTGGTATCCCAACTAATTGCAACATGCCAAACGCACAGCGTTTGGCAGCGCCCGAACCGCCCCCACGGGGCGGGCGCTTCGCACCAGCCCCTCGGTTCGGGCGCAGCGCCTGAATGAGCGCGGTGAGGACCCCTCGGTTCGTGCGCGACTTCCTAGTAGGCGTCGCCCCCACCTTGACCCAAATCAAAGCCCGCCGCCCCCAAACATGCCAAACCCTGCATGAAACAACCAAAGGGGCGCATTATGCTTCGACTTGCATCTATTCTTTACGCCGTGATTGGCACGACCCTGGCGGGCAGCTTTATGATTGCCGGGCTGACGATGGGGTATGATACGCTTTACCCGATCGTGATCGCCGTGGCCCTTGGCGCGGTTGTCGCGCTGCCGGTCACCTGGATCATTGCCAAGAAAATCATCGAAAACTGACGACGGAAACGCCCGCGTCAGCCGTTGAACCACTATTAACGAAAGAGGTTCATCATGACACAGTTGCCAATCGTCTATCTTGTCACGCTTGCGCTGTTCAGCCTGCTGGTGCTTGGCCAATCGGCGGTGCTCGGTTTTTGACTGCAGCCCTGCCTAACTGGTCAAGAACGCCCGCACGGTCTGTTCAAACGCGCGCGGCTGCTGCGCATGCAGCCAATGCCCCGCGCCGGAAATTTTGGCAAAGCGCGCCTTGGGGAACAGCGCCTTGATCCGGTCGCGGTGTGCGGGTTGCACATAGTCTGACGCGGCCCCCGTCAAGAACAGGGTCGGCCCCGCGAACTGCCCCGAGACATCGGGAAAGCCGATGATTTTCGCCATGTCCTGTTCCAGCACGTCCAAATTCAGACGCCATTTTTTATCTTGCACATCAAGGCTTTGCAGAAAGAAGTCGCGCACTTCCTCGTCAACCTGCAACAGCGCGGCAGCCTGCGCGCGCGTCTCTATCGCGTCCAGATCAAGGGCTTTCATTGCCGCGATATGATGGCTTTGCGAATGTCCGTAGGCGACGGGCGCGATATCGGCGACGACCAGTTTGCGCACTTTTTCGGGGTGGGCCAGTGCCATGACCATCGCCGCCTTGCCACCCATCGAATGGCCCAGAACATCGGCAGGGGTGTCCAGAAGTGCCGCCAGATCGCCCGCCATATCGGCGTAGCTTTGTGTCGGATATCGCGGGCTTTCGCCGTGGTTGCGCATGTCGGCCGAGACCACGTGGCGGATGTCGGACAGCCGTTTGGAAATCACGCCCCAGTTGCGCGCCGACCCGAAAAGCCCGTGCGCGATCAGCAGTTTCGGCAGCCCCGCTTCGCCGTATTCAAGTGTATTCAACATGCCCGCAATCTAGGGCGCACAGGCCCCGATTGCCAGCGCCCAATGCCACCGCTAGATTGCGCAAATGGACCCGGATACCTTGCACAAACTGGTCGAAGAAATCCGCACGCTGATGCGGGATCGCTTGCGCGTGCGCGGCCGCGATCTGGGCCGTCAGGTGCACAAAGCCGGGCGGCTTTTACCCAAGCGCCAGCGCCGTGACGGGGCGTTTCTGGCGCAGGCGGCGGTGCTGGCGCAAAACCCGAAACTGGCACGGATGGTGGACGAGGACCGCGTCCGGCGTGCCCATGATGATATGGTTGCCTTCCTGAAAACCGTTGACCCCAAAGACCGCGCCAAGGGCAGGTTGCTGGGATTCTTGGGCGTTATCGCCTTTAATCTATTGCTAATTTTCGCTGTTGGCGTCTGGTATCTGTGGGCGCGCGGGCTGGTGTGATCGCGGCAGGGTGCAGCACATCGCGGTAAACCAGCAGGACCGTGGCAAAGCTCACATAAAGCAGCAGATACCATGACCCGAGTTTGGTAACACTGACCCAATCACGCACCGACTGCCCCGCATAAACCCATGTCCCCGTGCTGGTGCCGACATTTTCGGCGATCCACAGGAAAAAGCTGGTCAGCAGCGCGGCAAGGGGCAGGGGCATCCAGTAGTCACGCGCGCCGATCCGAAACCAGATGCGGGTGCGGGCATAGATCAGGATCGTCGCGGCGAACAACACCACGCGCATGTCCCGGGCAAAGTGATGCGCGAAAAAGTTGATATAGATCGCGCAGGCCAGCAGGGCCGTGATCCAGAAGGGCGGAAAAGGCGCGAACCGCATGTCGAAAATACGGATCACCCGCGCCATGTAAGACCCGACGCTGGCATACATGAACCCCGAAAACAGCGGCACACCCCAAAGTTTGATCAACCCCGCGTCGGGATAGGCCCAACTGCCGGCATTGACCTTGAATATCTCCATCGCCGTGCCGGTGACATGAAACAACAGGATCACCCGCGCCTCGCGCCAGCTTTCCAGTTTGAAGGTCAGGAGCAGCGCCTGAATGGTCAGCCCAAAGAGAAACAGCGCATCATAACGCGCAATCCACCAATCATCCTGCCAGAGTGCATCGCTGACCAGCAACCCCGCGATCATCAAACCGCCAAACAGGCAGGCCCAGCCCTGTTTCAACCCGAACATCACAAGTTCGGCGACCGGGTGCGGCAGGCGGCGGCGGACAGCATCGCCAAGGCGGCGTTCAAGCGAGAGATATTTCATGGGGGCACCAAAGACCAAGGCCGCCCCGGGTGTCCAGCGGCGGCCTTGCGTAGCATTTGTGCAGCTATTCCCTAGAGGTCGGGATAGATCGGGAAGCGGGCGCACATGGCTTCGACTTCGCCGCGCACTTTGGCCTCGATGGCGTCGTTGCCGTCTTCACCGTTGGCCGCCAGACCTTCGGTCACTTCGACGATCCAGTCGGCGATCTGGCGGAACTCGGCCTCTTTGAAACCCCGCGTGGTGCCTGCCGGGGTGCCAAGGCGGATGCCCGATGTCACGGTCGGCTTTTCGGGATCAAACGGGATGCCGTTCTTGTTGCAGGTGATATGGGCGCGGCCAAGGGCGACTTCGGTGGAATTACCCTTGACGCCCTTGGGGCGCAGATCGACCAGCATCAGGTGGCTGTCGGTGCCCCCCGACACAATGTCCAGCCCGCCCTTCATCAACTGATCTGCCAAAGCCTGTGCGTTCTTGACGACCTGTTCCTGATAGGTCTTGAATTCGGGGCGAAGCGCCTCGCCAAAGGCGGCGGCCTTGCCGGCGATCACATGCATCAGCGGGCCGCCCTGAATGCCGGGAAAGATCGCGCTGTTGAATTTCTTGGCCAGGGCTTCGTCATTGGTGACGATCATGCCGCCGCGCGGGCCGCGCAGGGTTTTGTGGGTCGTCGTCGTGGCCACATGGGCGTGCGGGAAGGGCGATGGATAGATGCCCGCCGCAACCAGCCCGGCAAAGTGGGCCATATCAACCAACAGGTAAGCGCCAACGCTATCGGCAATCTCGCGCATCCGCGCGAAATCGATGATGCGCGGAATGGCCGAGCCACCGGCGATGATCATCTTGGGCTGGTGTTCGGTGGCCAGGGTCTGCACCTGATCGTAATCCAGCAGGTTGTCCTGCTGGCGCACACCATATTGCACCGCGTTGAACCATTTTCCCGACTGGTTTGGCCTGGCGCCGTGGGTCAGGTGGCCACCTGCGTCCAAAGACATGCCAAGGATCGTATCACCGGGCTGCAAAAGTGCTTGAAACACGCCCTGGTTGGCCTGAGAGCCGGAATTGGGCTGCACGTTGGCAAATGCGCAACCAAACAACTGCTTGGCGCGGTCAATCGCCAGATTTTCAGCCACATCGACATACTGGCAACCGCCGTAATAGCGCCGCCCGGGGTAGCCTTCGGCGTATTTGTTGGTCAGGACAGAGCCTTGCGCCTCCATCACGGCGGCGGACACGATATTTTCACTTGCGATCAGCTCGATCTCGTGGCGCTGGCGGCCCAGCTCGTCCTGCATCGCGGCAAAGAGGGCCGGATCGCGGGTTGCAAGTTTTTCGGTGAAAAAGCCGGAATCGTTGGTCATGAAAGTGCCCCTCGGGTGAAATGTTGCCCGTGTCTTAGCGTAAGGTGGGCGTGGCCAAAAGTGACAAAACGACCCGTTGGCGCATTGCGCCGCCATTCGCCCTGCGCTTGCGTTTCAGGCAGGATCGGTGGACAACCGTCAATACAGTTGAAAAGGGCCGCCGCATGACTGCCAAGATCAAGATCGCCTTTCTGGCCAGCGAGGCCCCAACCGCCCAAACCGCGCAGGGTGAATTGATTGCGCGCTATGGCGATTGCCTGGTGGCGGAGGCGCAGGTGATCGTGGCGCTGGGCGGTGATGGATTCATGCTGCAGACCCTGCACGCGACCCAGGATCTGCCCGCGCCGGTTTACGGGATGAACCGCGGCACAGTCGGATTTCTGATGAACGAGTTTCACAGCGACGATCTGCTGGACCGGCTGGCCGAGGCCGAAGAAGCCGTGATCAATCCGCTGGCGACTACGGCTGTTTGTATCGATGGCACTGAACATCACGCGCTTGCGATCAACGAAGTGTCGCTGCTGCGCGCAGGGCCACAGGCCGCGAAATTGCAGATTTCGGTGGACGGCAAGGTTCGCATGCACGAGCTGGTCTGTGACGGCGCGCTGGTCGCCACGCCCGCCGGTTCAACCGCCTACAACTACTCGGCCCACGGGCCGATCCTGCCGATCGGATCGGATGTGCTGGCGTTGACGGCGATGTCGGCGTTTCGGCCACGGCGCTGGCGCGGTGCCTTGCTGCCCAAAAGCGCCCTGGTGCGCTTTGATGTAATCGAGCCGGACAAGCGCCCGGTGATGTCGGACGCCGATGGTAAATCCGTGCGTGATGTGGCCTGGGTCGAGATCCGGTCCGAACCCAAGGTAGCCCACCGTATCCTGTTTGACCCCGGTCACGGGTTGGAAGAACGACTGATCCGCGAGCAGTTTGTGTGATCCGGTAAACGGAGCGCGACCGCGCATTTCATATTCAGAAAGTTGCGCGGCGACGTGCAAAACCGCCCGGGGTACGGGGTGAAAGCTGCGCCTCCGGCGGGAGGTATTTTTGAACAGAAGAAGCTGTTAGCCGCCGGCATATCCTAGTGGTTTCACCGCTGCGCGGATTTCATCGAGGATTGTGGGATCATCAATGGTCGCGGGCATCTTGAAGTCTTCGCCGTCGGCGATCTTGACCATTGTCGCGCGCAGGATTTTGCCCGAGCGGGTTTTCGGCAGGCGGTCCACCACCGCACACAGCTTGAACGCGGCCACCGGGCCGATCTTGTCGCGCACCAGTTTGATGCAGTCCTTGACGACATCCTCGTGTGATTTGGTCGCGCCCTTGTTGAGGCAGACAAAGCCCATTGGCAATTGCCCCTTGAGCTGATCTGTCACGCCGATCACCGCGCATTCGGCGACATCGGGGTGCGCGGCGAGCACTTCCTCCATCCCGCCCGTGGACAGGCGGTGGCCAGCCACGTTGATCACGTCATCGGTGCGCGCCATGATGTAAAGGTAGCCGTCCTCGTCGATCATCCCTGCATCCCCGGTTTCGTAGTAACCGGGAAAGGTTGTCAGGTAGGATTTGATAAAGCGGTCGTTGGCATTCCATAGGCCCGGCAGCGTGCCCGGCGGCAATGGCAGTTTGACGGCGATTGCGCCGAGTTCGCCCGGTTTCATCGGATGGCCCGCTTCGTCAAGGATTTGCACGTCATAGCCGGGCATCGGCACGGTGGGCGAACCGATCTTGACGGGTAGCGCCTCGATCCCGACGGGGTTGCCGGCGATGGTGTAGCCGGTTTCGGTTTGCCACCAGTGATCATAGACCGGCTTGCCCAGTTTATCCTGCATCCATTCGATTGTATCAGGGTCGGCCCGTTCGCCAGCCAGATAGATCGCATTCAGGCAGGAAAGGTCGTATTTCTTGACGAATTCGCCGGTGGGGTCTTCGCGTTTGACGGCGCGGAATGCCGTTGGCGCGGTGAAGAAGCATTTGACGTCATGTTCTTCGATCACCCGCCAAAAGGTGCCCGCATCGGGCGTGCCTATGGGCTTGCCCTCGAACACGACGGTGGTGTTGCCGTGGATCAGCGGGGCGTAGCAGATATAGCTGTGTCCGACGACCCAGCCCACATCCGAGGCCGCCCAGAACACATCGCCGGGGTCCACGTTGTAGATGTTTTTCATCGTCCAGTTCAGCGCCACCAGGTGCCCGCCCGTGGGGCGCACCACACCTTTGGGCGCGCCGGTGGTGCCGGAGGTATAAAGAATATAGGCGGGGTGGTTACCTTCGACGGGGACGCACTCGGCGGGTTCAACGCCATATTGAAAGCCGTGCCAGTTATAGTCGCGGCCTTCTTCAAGGTGTGCAACCTCTTGCTCGCGCTGATAAATCACGCAGAAATCGGGTTTATGGCTCGCCTGATCAATCGCCCCGTCGAGCAGCGGTTTGTAGTGCACCACCCGCCCGGGCTCTAACCCGCAGGACGCCGCGATGATCGCTTTGGGTTTCGCATCGTCGATCCGCACGGCCAATTCGCTGGCCGCGAAGCCGCCGAACACCACCGAGTGGATCGCGCCAAGGCGCGCGCAGGCCAGCATCGCCTCGAGTGCTTCGGGGATCATCGGCATATAGATGATCACGCGGTCGCCCTTTTCCACGCCTTTCGCACGCAGCGCACCGGCAAGGGTGGCGACGCGGTTGC